>DATJJN010000073.1:0-30076 GCA_035492135.1 Paraburkholderia sp.
TAAGCCGTCGACGGGCGAGGAAAGTCCGGACTCCATAGGGCAGGGTGATGGCTAACGGCCATCCGTGGCGACACGCGGAACAGGGCAACAGAAAGCAAACCGCCGATGGCCCGGCGAGAGCCGGGATCAGGTAAGGGTGAAACGGTGCGGTAAGAGCGCACCGCGGCTGCGGCGACGCAGTCCGGCACGGTAACCTCCACCCGGAGCAATTCCAAGTAGGCAGGCACGCATCCTCGGATGCAGGGCGGGGCCCCCGTTTCGCCTGCGGGTAGGAAGCTTGAGCGCGTCAGCAATGGCGCGCCTAGAGGAATGGCTGCCACGCACGCGGCGCCGCACGGGTTGCGGCGTCTCGCGCGCACAGAATCCGGCTTACCGGGCCGCTTTGCGAATCGATCACTAGCCGGCGTCAGCATCGGCGAGACGCCGGCTTTTCTTTGGGCCACTGTCGGGCGACCATTGCATTGGCTGCAGAGGCTGCTGTCGTCGAGGGGCTTGGGGCCTGTCGACCGTGAGTCAGGTCTCGATGATCTCGAATGAGTGCGACAGCTCGGCTGTCTTCGCGAGCATGATCGAGGCGGAGCAGTATTTGTCATGCGACAGATTGATCGCCCGCTCGACCGTCGCCGGGTTCAGGTTCTTGCCCGTGACCGTGAAGTGGAAGTGCACCTTGGTGAAGACTTTTGGATCTTCGCTCGCACGCTCCGCCTTCAGTGCGACCGAGCAGCCCGCGATCTCCTGCCGGCTCTTCTTGAGGATCATCACGACGTCATAGGCCGTGCAGCCACCCGTGCCGGCCAGCACCATCTCCATCGGTCGCGGCGCAAGATTGCGGCCGCCGCCCTCGGGGGCGCCGTCCATCATGGCCAAATGGCCGCTGCCGGTTTCCGCGGCGAACGCCATGCCGTCCGACCCGAGCCAACTTACTTTGCATTCCATATTCACGGCTCCGCGCTCTTTATTGAATCCTGGGGGCCTATTCTACCGCGGTGGGCATTTTCGCCTCGGGGCGATGCTGCATCGCCGCATTCATCCCGCCTGCCCGGCTGCACCCGTTTATCAGACATTTCGCCTTGCGCACCGTCTCGGCATATGTATTTCACATTATGAGTTGAGATTTCGTCATGCAAATTTTCTTGCGCTCGAGTCGTGGCGTCTGTACAATGCGCTCATTGGTTGTCGCAGTTGAGGCAATCTCCGCATGTCTCCTCCACCCTCCTCCAAAGGTGGATTCAGCCCGAACAACGTGTTCGGGCTTTTTTTTGACTCGCTGGAACGAATTCCTTTATAATTCAGGGCTTTTCCGCATCCATGCCCGCGGAAGAAGACCAGGGAGAGCCTGCAGAAGAGGTTGATGCGAGATTTGAAGCAATGGGGCTTGCCTACGGCGGCTTCTTCGCGAATCTACGCGGCCCGCATGTAGAACGGTAAAAGCCGCGCTCTAAGGCAGTATCAAGGCAGTATCGAGCACGGTCCGGGAGCATGCACACAAGCAGGAACAATATTAAGGGCAGGGCAATTCAATTGGATCGATCATGAAGACGTTTTCCGCCAAAGCCCACGAGGTGACGCGCGAATGGTACGTGATTGACGCGACGGATAAGGTACTCGGCCGTGTCGCCAGCGAAGTGGCACGCCGTCTTCGCGGCAAGCACAAGCCTGAGTTCACCCCGCACGTCGATACTGGTGATTTCATCATCATCATCAACGCGAGCAAGCTGAAGGTCACGGGCAACAAGACCACTGACAAGAAGTACTACCGTCACTCGGGCTACCCGGGCGGTATCTACGAAACGACGTTCGGCAAGATGCAGGAACGCTTCCCGGGCCGCGCGCTCGAGAAGGCCGTGAAGGGCATGCTTCCGAAGGGTCCGCTCGGCTACGCGATGATCAAGAAGCTGAAGGTCTACGCCGACGCAACGCATCCGCATTCGGCGCAACAGCCGAAGGCGCTCGAGATCTAAGGGGAGCCCACATGATCGGTAACTGGAACTACGGTACGGGCCGCCGCAAGAGCGCCGTCGCTCGTGTCTTCATCAAGGCGGGCAAGGGCGAGATCATCGTCAACGGCAAGCCCATCGCCGACTACTTCTCGCGCGAAACGTCGCTGATGATCGTGCGCCAGCCGCTGGAACTCACGAACCACGGCACCACGTTCGACATCAAGGTCAACGTGACGGGCGGCGGCGAAACCGGCCAGGCCGGCGCGGTTCGCCACGGCATCACCCGTGCGCTGATGGACTACGACGCAACGCTCAAGCCCGCACTGTCGCACGCCGGCTTCGTCACGCGTGACGCGCGTGAAGTCGAGCGCAAGAAGGTCGGCTTCCATAAGGCACGCCGCCGCAAGCAGTTCTCGAAGCGTTAATGCGCTTCTTCGCGCTCCGCTTCGGTGGGGCGCGAGGCTGCCGGCAAACGAAAAAGCCGTCTCCCGCGATGCGCGAGGCGGCTTTTCCGTTTTCCAGTGCCGCGATTTGCACGGGAAACCCTTGATTTCGTGGGCCTAAAGCACGATCTTGGGATCAGCCCTACAATAGCGGCAAACGCTTTTTTGGAGAGTTCGAATGAACGCTGTCACCGACACCCCCGTGACTGAAGTGCCCGGTCCCTTCGTCTTCACCGACGCAGCGGCTGACAAGGTCAAGCAACTGATCGACGAGGAAGGCAACCCGGAACTGAAGCTGCGTGTGTTCGTGCAGGGCGGCGGATGCTCGGGCTTCCAGTACGGCTTCACGTTCGACGAGGCCATCAACGAAGACGACACCGTGATGGTCAAGCACGGCGTGCAACTGCTGATCGACTCGATGAGCTACCAGTACCTCGTCGGCGCCGAGATCGACTACAAGGACGATCTGAACGGCGCGCAGTTCGTGATCAAGAATCCGAACGCGACGACGACGTGCGGCTGCGGTTCGTCGTTCTCGGTGTGATACGCGAAGTTCGCTTCTGCGGGATGCAAAACGGGGCTTGATGCCCCGTTTTTCTTTTTGTGGTTTTCTTTTGGCGCTCAGCGCGGATAGCACGTCCCCAACACCCGCTCGCCCGCCGCGCCCGTCACCGACGGCAGATTCCCTGGTTCTCTCGCGACGTGACGCATCGCCAGCCACGCGAACGCGAGCGGCTCCACGTGATGCGGCGGCACGCCGAGCGCATCGGTCGTCGTCACCGGCACGCCGCCGAGACCGCCGGCGTTCAGCGCCTCGCGCAGCGCGTCGAGGATCACCGGATTGCGCGCGCCGCCGCCGCAGACGTACACCGCGCGGCAGTCCGGCGCGTGTTGGCCGATGTCGCGAGCGACGGTCACCGCGGTCAGCGCGACGAGCGTCGCCTGCACGTCCTCGGGCGGCAGCGTTTCGAAGTCCTGCAGACGCGCGTCGAGCCACGCCGCGTTGAACAGGTCGCGCCCGGTGCTCTTCGGCGGCTGCTGCGCGAAGTACGGCTCGTCGAGCAGCGCGTCGAGCAGCGCCTGATCGAGCGTGCCGCTCGCCGCGAAGTGGCCGCTTTCGTCGTATGGCTTGCCGAGATGACGCCCGGCCCACAGATCGAGCAGCGCGTTCGCCGGGCCGCAGTCGAAGCCGCGCACGTCGCCCGCGCCCGGCGCCGGCAGGATCGTCACGTTGCTGATGCCACCGAGGTTCACGACGACGCGCGTTTCGTCGCTCGCGCCGAAGATCGTCGCGTGGAAGGCCGGCACGAGCGGCGCGCCCTGGCCGCCCGACGCGACGTCGCGGCTGCGAAAGTCCGCGATCACGTCGATGTGCGTCATCTCCGCGAGCAGCGCCGCGTTCTGGATCTGCACGGTGTAGCCCTTTTCCGGCCGATGCCGCACCGTCTGCCCGTGCGCGCCGATCGCGCGGACCTCGTCCGCCGCGAGGTTCCCCGAGCGCAGCAGCTCGTGACAGCACACCGCGTAACGCGCCGCGAGTCCGTTCGCGGCCAGCGCCGCGCGCTCGATTTCGTTGTCGCCGGGCTGCTGCAGCGCGAACAGCGCGTCGCGCAGGTTCTCGGTGAAGTGCACGAACGCCTCCGCGAGCACGACGGGCGTTTCGCCGTGCGCGAAGCGGACGGCGACGCCATCCACGCCGTCCATGCTGGTGCCGGACATCAGGCCGATATACACACCGTCGGCCGGGTGTCGATGCTCGTTCTGTGCGTCGCGTGGCGCCACGGTGTGCTCCTGTCGTTGGGGTATTGCCGTTGTCGTCAGCGGCGATTATCGGCGCAATGGCGCACGCGCGTAAGACACAACCCCCCACACCACCCCGACACCACCCCGCGCAAGCCGGTCCCGAAGCGAATCCGCGAATTCCGCGCGCCGCCGCGAGGAGTCGGCGTGAGTGGTCGAATCACGTAAAATCCCGGTCTGACCTAAACGTTACGTCCCAGCATGAGCAACGAGACCCAGTCCCCCACCCAGAACGCGCCGGCCTTTCCGGTCACCGACGAGGTCCGTCACGCGCTCGAAGTCGCGAAGCGCGGCGCAGACGAACTGCTGATCGAAGAAGAATTCCAGCAGAAGCTCGCGCGCAGCGCGGCCACCGGCAAGCCGCTGCGCATCAAGCTCGGTCTCGACCCCACCGCGCCCGACATCCACATCGGCCACACGGTCGTGCTGAACAAGATGCGTCAGTTGCAGGACCTCGGCCACACGGTGATCTTCCTGATCGGCGATTTCACGTCGCTGATCGGCGATCCGTCGGGCCGCAACTCGACGCGTCCGCCGCTCACGCGCGAGCAGATCGAATCGAACGCGAAGACGTATTTCGATCAGGCGTCGCTCGTGCTCGACCGCGAAAAGACCGAGATCCGCTACAACAGCGAATGGTCGATGCCGCTCGGCGCCGACGGGATGATCAAGCTCGCGTCGCGCTACACCGTCGCGCGCATCCTGGAGCGCGAGGACTTCACGAAGCGCTTCCAGGGCGGCGTGCCGATCTCGATCCACGAGTTCCTGTATCCGCTGATGCAGGGCTACGACTCGGTCGCGCTGAACGCCGACCTTGAACTCGGCGGCACCGACCAGAAGTTCAATCTGCTCGTCGGCCGCGAACTGCAGAAGCAGTACGGGCAGGAGCAGCAGTGCATCCTGACGATGCCGCTGCTCGAAGGGCTCGACGGCGTCGACAAGATGTCGAAGTCGAAGAACAACTACGTCGGCATCAGCGAGAAGCCGTCCGACATGTTCGGCAAGCTGATGAGCATTTCGGACACGCTGATGTGGCGCTACTTCGAACTGCTGTCTTTCCGGCCGATGAGCGAGATCGAAGGCTTCCGGCGCGAAGCGGAAGGCGGACGCAATCCGCGCGACTTCAAGGTGATGCTCGCGCAGGAGATCGTCGCGCGCTTCCATTCGCAGACGGACGCCGAACGCGCGCTCGAAGACTTCGACCATCGCGCGAAGGGCGGCGTGCCGGACGACATTCCGTCGGTGACGCTCGCGGGCGCGCCGCTCGCGATCGGCCAGCTGCTGAAGCAGGCGGGACTCGCGCCGTCGACGAGCGAGGCGTTGCGCAACGTCGAGCAGGGCGGCGTGAAGATCGACGGCACAACGATCTCCGATAAGGGCCTGAAGGTCGATGCGGGCGAATACGTCGTGCAGGTCGGCAAACGCCGTTTTGCGCGCGTGACGCTCGGCGCGTGATGCTCATGACGCCGACAGCGAAGGTGGCGCGCGCGAGCGCCGTCGCCCGCGAGGCCGCCCGATGATCGCGCTGATCCAGCGCGTGCGCCGCGCCGATGTGAGCGTCGACGGCCGCGTGACCGGTGCGATCGGCGCGGGGCTGCTCGCGCTCGTGTGCGCGGAACGCGGCGACACCGACGCAGTCGCGGATCGCCTGCTCGCGAAGGTGCTCGGCTACCGCGTGTTCAGCGATGCGGCGGGCAAGATGAATCTGCCCGTGCAGAACATCGACGGGGCAGGGACGGCGGGCGGGCTGCTGCTCGTCTCGCAGTTCACGCTCGCCGCCGACACGAACAGCGGCCTGCGTCCGAGCTTCACGCCGGCTGCGCCGCCCGACGAAGGGCGGCGCCTGTTCGACTATTTCGTCGCGGCGGCTCGTGCGAAGCATCCGGTCGTGGAGACCGGCGAATTCGGCGCCGAAATGCAGGTGTCGCTCGTCAACGACGGGCCGGTCACGTTCTGGCTGCAGGCGCGTAGCTGATTTGCGATCCGTCCGCGCGGCGCGTTGCGCGCCGCGCGTCTTGTCACCTTTTCCTGTTCGCGTCCATGACGACCCAGATCCTCTTCATCCGCCACGGCGAAACCGACTGGAACCGCGACAAGCGCATCCAGGGACATCTCGACATTCCGCTCGCATCGACCGGCGTCGAGCAGGCGCAACGGCTCGGCGCGCGTTTCGCCGACGCCGCGCGCGACGGGCTGCGGCTCGACGCGATCGTGTCGAGCGACCTCGCGCGCGCACGGCAGACTGCGCAGCCGATGGCCGACGCGCTGGGCCTCGCGGTGCAGCCGGCAGCGGGCTTTCGCGAGCGCCATTACGGGTGCTTTCAGGGGCTCGACGCCGACGGCATCGCCGCGCAGTTTCCCGCCGAATACGCGCAGTGGAAGACACGCGACGCCGAGTTCGCGCCGCCCGACGGCGAATCGCATCTCGAGTTCTATCACCGCGTGCTGCATGCGGTGGAGCCGGTGCTCGCCGCGTATCCGGACGGGCGCGTCGCGTGCGTGACGCACGGCGGCGTGCTCGACTGCATCTATCGCTTCGCGCACGGCCTCGCGCTCGACGTGCGGCGCGAATGGCCGCTTCTGAACGCGAGCGTCAACGTGGTCGACTTCGACACCGACGGCTACGTGACCCAGGCGAAGATCGTGTCGTGGGCCGACGTGAGCCACCTCGACGGCGAAAGCAGCGACGACGGCCTTCGTCTGACGACGACCGGCCGCTGAATCGCTCGCGCCGGGCATCGATTCAGTTAGCGCACCCAATCTTTCCAGCGGCTGACACCGCGGCTTTCGATGCTGTTACTATCTTGGGCCCGCCGACGCGGGAAACCCCGAAAAGTACGGTACGAAAGTCGTTATAGAGATCAGATGCAGGAGATTCGGATGATGTTCAAGCTTCACAAGCTGTTGCCGGTCAGCGCGGCGGTCGTCGCGTTCGCAACGATGTCGACGGGCGCCAGCGCCGATCAGGTCGTGAAGATCGGCCACGTCGGGCCGCTGACGGGCGGTTCGGCCCACCTCGGCAAGGACAATGAAAACGGCGCACGCCTCGCGGTCGAAGAGATCAACGCGAAGGGCCTGACGATCAACGGGCAGAAAGTCACGCTCGCGCTCGACGCGCAGGACGACGACGCCGACCCGCGCCAGGCGACGCAGGTCGCGCAGAAGCTCGTCGACGACAAGGTCGTCGCGGTGATCGGCCATCTGAACTCGGGCGCGTCGATTCCGGCGTCGAAGATCTACAGCGATGCGGGCATCGTGCAGATCTCGCCGTCGTCGACGAACCCCGCGTACACGCTGCAGGGCTTCAAGACGACGTATCGCGTCGTCGCGACCGACGCGCAGCAAGGTCCGGCGCTTGCGAACTACGCGGCGAAGGGCATGAATGTGAAGACGGTCGCCGTTGTCGACGATTCGACCGCGTACGGCCAGGGTCTCGCGAACGAGTTCGAGAAGACTGCAAAGTCGCTGGGTCTGAAGGTCGTGTCGCATGACGCGACGAGCGACAAGGCCGTGGATTTCCGCGCGATTCTCACGAAGATCAAGGGCGAGAACCCGGACGCGATCATGTACGGCGGTATGGACGCCACCGGCGGCCCGTTCGCGAGGCAGGCGAAGCAGCTTGGTTTGCGTGCGAAGGTGCTGTCGGGCGACGGCGTCTGCGTCGACACGCTGCCGCAACTTGCGGGCGCGGCCGCGGACAACGTCGTGTGCTCGCAGGCGGGCATGGCGCTCGAAAAGATGCCGGGCGGGGCGGCGTTCCAGGCGAAGTACGTGAAGCGTTTCGGCCACGGGATCGAATTCGATGCGCCGTTCACGTATGACGCGGTGTACATCGTCGTCGACGCGATGAAGCGCGCGAACTCGACGGAACCGTCGAAGGTGCTCGCGGCGATGCCGTCGACGAGCTACAACGGCGTGATCGGCACGACGACGTTCGATTCGCACGGCGATCTGCAGCACGGCGTGATCTCGCTGTACGACTTCAAGGCAGGGAAGAAGACGCTGCTGGATGTGGTGAAGATGTAAAGGGAGCGGATGGCTCTGGCGGGCGGCGGGCGTTTCGTTGTTGCCTGCTGCTCGCGCGATGTGTGAGGGCGGCCCGGAAGGGCCGCTTTTTTTTCTCTTCGCGGATTCCATAGGGCGTTTGCGGATAGCCTGCGACCCGGCCCGCGGCTCGACTGAAAACCGGCGATCGCCGACAACCTGCGTGCACTCGGCAAGAGCACATGGCTAATGCAACGACTTTTTCGTGAAAGGGGGCGTATGGCAACCGATTGGAGTTTGATACGCGACGTACTGAACGCCGCAATCGATAGCTGCGAGGCGCTGGAATTAGCTGGCTATGCGGAAGAGCACCGTGGACGCACCGTCGCGGTCAATGGGCAGCAAGTAAGCCTTCAAGATTTCCTCGTGAGTGCGTGGACATTGCCCGAGAGCGTACGCTACACCGTTATCCGGCAACGGCATGAAGAGGGAATCGACAGTCCGTACGTCCCGGAGGCGGCAAGGATTCTCGTCGCCGTGACTGCTGCATGCGCCGAAATTATTGGCGGGGGAAAGAGACCGCCAGGAGCTCGCGAGATGCAGGCAATGGCCAACTGGTACCGCAAGCACTTCGATCCGAACGTGAAAAGCGCCATCGACGCCCGATAGGCTTGCATGATTTTCGCATTCAGTCTGTAAGCCGAACACTAACGCTGCAGTCTGACCAGAAGACCGGAGCGGTTCACGGCCCGAAAGGGCCGTTTTTTTTTGCCTTTCGCGGATCTTTCCGGGGATAAGTGACGGACAGGCTATGGTCGGCTACAGCCGGTCATTGGACTGAGACATTCCGATTGGCGACAATCGGGCTATCGGCGCTTTCGAAAGAAGAACGTTTCCACCGACGACAGCGACGGGCCGATACCACACAACGCATCTACCAAATAAAAGAAAGGGGTAAGAATGTCCCTGAGAAACATGTCTGCGCCGCGCGTAGTACTTGTCTGTCTCGCGCTGGTGCTCTCCGTCGTCAGGCTGGCGCTCAGGGAACACTGGCGCATTAATATTCTCGAGATCGTATTTGCCTTTGCGGCGCTCATGGCGATCGCATTTGCGATACGCCGAAAGCAGCAGGCCAGCCAGTCCACTGAAACAGCCACACCGGGTGGGGTACAAGCAAAGAAGCCAACCATGGTTGGCATGATCTATACGCTGGGCATGTCGATCTGGATCGCGTACCTGGGCGGCCAGCTTTTCCAAACGGTCATTCATTCCCGGCGGCTTGCGCGGGACGAACAGCATTGGCTGATGACGAATGCGACGATCGTAGGGAACTCGCTGCGATCAACACAGCGAAAGAACGGAGGTCAGAGCTGGTCACCCGTGTGGGCGTACACCTACTCTGTTGGCGGTCAGACCTATCAGAGCCAGAGCATGGCCCTGCCGGGGGGATTCAACGCTCACTGGTATCCGAGCTGGGACGAGGCCATGCTTGGCGCTCAATCGCGCTTCGACGGCAGCATTGTGCCCGTCTACTATGATCCTGCGAATCCCTCTCGCTCGGTGCTGGACCGGCGAACGACCGACAACAGGAACACTGACGGTATGCTATTGACGTTGTCCGTGATGTTCATGATGTTGCCGGTCGGCGCACTTGCGCTGATCTACGTCTCCTGGAAGAAGCGAAAACAGGTCGACCGGCAACTAGCTGAACGCGTCGACCCTCTGTAGCGGAATCTGATTCACACCCCATGAAAGTCGACACCACCACCGTTCGTCTCGTCGTCGCGATGGTCGAAGAGGGCAGCATCTCGCGCGCGGCAAACCGGCTCGGGCTTGCCGTGGCGGCGGCGTCGCGGCGCGTGACGGACCTCGAAGAGCAGCTCGGCACGAGGCTCTTCCGGCGCGTGCCGCACGGCGTCGAAGTGACCGAATCCGGCAGCAAGCTGCTCGGCTATCTGCAGCAGATGGACACGCTCGTCGACCGGCTCACGAGCGACGCGCAAGCGCTCGTGAGCGGCTTCGACGGACGCATCGTGATCGGTGCGCCGAAAGCCGTGATCATCGAATTCCTGGCCGCGGAAATCGCCGCAATCCAGCGCACGTGGCCCGGCATTTCGCTGAAGATCGTCGAGGAAAACAGCCGCATCGTGCAGCAGATGCTGCGCGACAAGGTGATCGACATCGGCATCTACGAAAAGAAAAGCGGCTTTCTCGATCTGCCGAAAAAACCCTATCGCGAGGACCGGCTCGTGCTCGTGTACAGCCGCGCGCATTTTCAGCTGGGACCGCAGCCCGTCACGCTCGACGCGCTGCTCGATCTCCCGCTCGTGAGTCTCGGCAAGGGCTCGGCGATCCTCGCCGCCGTGCAACGCGCGTTTCAAAGCCGCGGTCGCCGCTTCGATCACGACTATCTGGTCAGCGGCTTCGACACGATGCTGGCGATCGTGCGGCACGGCCTCGGCGTCGGGCTGATGCCGCCCGGCGTGTTGCGCAGCTTCCGTCCCGAAGACGGTCTCAGCGTCGCCGAACTCGACGGCGACTGGCATCAGCGCAGCTACGTGCTGTCTTGCGTCGAAGGGCACGCGCAGGCGCAAACGCTGCGCAACGTCGAGGCCGCGCTCACCGACCCGCGGCTCCTGACCGGTCACTGAGGCCCGGCTTGCGCGGCCATTCGCGTTCGACGTTTCTACCGGACGCATACCCCCTTCGTCGTTTGCGAAACCAGATATGACCGGCGCATGCTTGCGAAGGCTTCTCGCGTGCGCGACAGTTCACGCACGGTAACGTGGCGCCGCGATGACGGCCGCCTTTCGCACGACGCGGCGGTTCGCGAGCCCCCTGGGACAGCGCGAACGGCGCCGCCGCCGGCAAAAAACAGGAGACGACATGACCCAATCCCACGCACAAGCCCAGTCCAGTGACGCGGACACGAACAGCCGGCCGTTGCCGCTGCAAGGCATTCGTGTGCTCGATGTCAGCCAGGTGATGGCTGGCCCGTTCGCCTGCATGATGCTCGCCGACCTCGGCGCGGACGTCATCAAGGTCGAACCCCCGGAAGGCGACCAGACGCGCGGCGCAATGGGCTTCAAGATGAAAGGCCCGGACAGCATGGGCTTTCTCAACATGAACCGCAACAAGCGCTCGGTCGCGCTGGACCTGAAGACCGACGAAGGGCGCGAGTTCTTCTACAAGCTCGCGAAGACGGCCGACGTGATCGTCGAGAACTATCGGCCGGGCGTCGTTCAGCGTCTGCGGATCGACTACGAGACGATCCGCGAAATCAATCCGAAGATCGTGTACGCGAGCATCTCCGGCTTCGGTCAGAGCGGTCCGTGGTCGCAACGTCCGGGCTTCGACCTGATGGCGCAGGCCATGTCCGGCGTGATGAGCGTGACCGGCTACAAGGGCGGCAAGCCGGTGAAGGCCGGCGTGCCGGTCGCCGACATCGGCTGTGCGCTGTTCGCGGCGTACGGCGTGCTGGCCGCCTACATCGGCGCGCAGCAGACCGGGCAAGGGCAGCACATCGATGCGTCGCTGTTCGATTCGGCGATGGCCTTTTCGATCTGGGACATGTCGGACTACTGGGGGACCGGTGTCGAGCCGACGCCGCTCGGCACGAGCAACAAGATGAGCGCGCCGTATCAGGCAGTGAAGGCGCGCGACGGCTACTTCGTGATGGGTGCGACGAACCAGAAGCTGTGGACGCGTCTTTGCGAACTGCTCGAACGCCCCGATCTGCTGAAGCATCCCGAGTACGAAACCGTTTCGCTGCGCCTGAAAAACCGCGAAGCGCTGATCGAATTGCTGGAGACGTCGTTCGCGCAGCGCGACTGCGAAGAGTGGATCGACACGATGCTGGCCGCGGGCATTCCCGCCGGTCCGATCCTGTCGTACCCCGAAGCGTTCGGCAGCGAACACGCGCAGTACCGCCGCATGTGCATGGAGATCGACCATCCGATCGAAGGCAAGGTGAAGAACATCGGCTTCCCGGTGAAGATGCTCGGTACGCCGCAGCGCGTGCGACGCCATCCGCCGCTGCTCGGCGAGCACAACGACGAGCTGTATGCCGAGATCAACGGGGCCGCGAAATGAGCGAATCGTCAGGTGACAAGGTCAGGCTGGAACGTCTGACTCACGCCGTCGCGCAGATCGTGATCGACCGCCCCGAGCGGCACAACGCGATGTCGATTCCGATGTACGAGACGTTGCTCGCGCTGATCGAACAGTGCTGCGGCGACGACTCGGTGCGTTGCATCGTGATGCGCGGCGCGGGCGGCAAGTCGTTCATATCCGGCACCGACATCGACTACTTCCGCGACTTCACGGAAGGCCGCCAGGGCGTCGAATACGAGGCGCTCGTCGAGCAGGTGATCAGCGCGGTCGAGCGCATTCCGATGCCGACGGTCGCGGTGATCGACGGCTGGGCGGTCGGCGGCGGACTGGCGATCGCCACCGCGTGCGATTTCCGGATCTGCTCGGATGCGTCGCGCTTCGGCGCGCCGATCGCGAAGACGCTGTCGAACACGCTGTCGTCGCGCAACCTCGCGCGTCTGGTCGCTGCATTCGGCGTGCCGCGCGTGAAGAAGATGCTGCTGCTGTCCGACTTCCTCGGCGCCGCCGAAGCGCAGGCGTGCGGCTACGTGTACGACGTGACGGCGAAAGAACAGGTCGGCCCTGCGGCCGTTGCGCTGGCCGAGCGGCTCGTCGCGCTGTCGCCCGTCACCCAGCATGCGGTGAAGGAAAGCCTGCGGCGGATCGTGATCGAGCAGAGCCTCGAAGACGACGATCTCGTCGACGCGGTGTACGGCAGCCAGCGGTTCCGCGACGCGGTCGCGGCGTTCGGCGCGGGAACGTCGAAGGGCTGAACGTTCAGGACTGCATGCGCGACGGCAACGCGTCGCGCAAGAACATAAACGATATCGGAGACGACATGAAACGGCTGTCCATGAAGGCCACCACCGGCGTGCTGGTGATGCTGTGCCTGATGTATTTCATTACCTATGTGGATCGCGTCAACATCAGTACCGCGGCCGGGCAGTTCAAGAGCGAACTGGGTCTGAGCAACACGGAACTCGGCGTGATCTTCTCGGCGTTTGCGTATCCGTACGTGATCTTCCAGTTCATCGGCGGATGGGTGAGCGACCGCTTCGGCGCGCGTCGCACGCTGTTGGCGTGCGCCGGAATCTGGGCCGTGGCCACCGCGCTGACCGGCATGGCAGGCGGCTTCTTTTCGCTGATCGCGGCGCGCCTGTTGCTCGGTCTCGGCGAAGGCGCGACGTTCCCCGCATCGACGAGCGCGATGGCTTCGTGGATCGCCCGCGACAAGCGCGGGATGGCGCAGGGCATCACGCACTCGTCCGCGCGGTTGGGCAATGCGGTCGCGCCGATGCTCGTCCTCGCGCTGATGACCGCGTTCAACTGGCGCTTTTCGTTCTTCATGCTGGGCGCGATGAGCGCGGTGTGGCTGGTCGTCTGGTATCTGACCTACACCGAGCGCCCCGCCGATCACCCGCGCATCACGCGCGCCGAACTCGACATCCTGCCGCCGCCGAAGACCCGGCCGGTCGATCCGCGCGGCACCTGGATGCGCCTCTATAAGCGGATGGCGCCGATTTCGGCCGTGTACTTCTGCTACAACTGGATCCTGTGGCTGATGCTCGACTGGATGCCGCTGTACTTCATGCATACGTTCCATCTGAACATCAAGAAGGCCGTCGTGTTCACGTCGGGCGTGTTCGTCGCGGGCGTGATCGGCGATCTCGCCGGCGGCATGGTGAGCGACCGCCTGCTGCGCAGGACCGGCAACGTGAAGCTCGCGCGCAGCTACCTCGTGGCCGGCTGCATGGCGTTGACGGGGCTGTCGCTCGTGCCCGTGATCCTGTTGCACGATCCGATGATCTCGCTGATCTTCCTCGCCGCGGCGATGTTCTTCAACGAAATGAACATCGGCCCGATGTGGGCGATTCCGATGGACATCGCGTACGACCGCTCCGGCACGGCGAGCGGGATCATGAGCGGCAACGGTTTCACCGCGGCCATCGTGAGCCCGGTGATCGCCGGCTTCATCGCCGATCGTCTGCACAACTGGAATCTGACGTTCGCGCTGTCGGTCGGCGTGATGGTCTGCGGCGTGCTGCTGAGCTTCCGGATGAAGCCGGAACTGCCGTTTTCGAACGGCGCGAGCGACGCGCGCGGCGAATCGGAACGCGAACAGGAAGCGGTGCTGTCGACGGCTGATGGGGCGTTGCACGTGCCGCAGCCGTGACGTTTCGCGGTGACGTTCAATGTGCAGCGGTGACCGGCTTTTGCGGTCGCCCCTGCGTCGCCGGTGCCGACGCCGCCACCATGGCGGCGTGCGCGCGGCGACGAATCGCGCATCTGTATGCGCCCATCAGCGCGAATCCGGCGCTGCCGCCGCGCGCCGTCTCGCGCGCCTCGACACGCCGTTGACGAGCGCCCATCTCAACACCGGCGCCACCGTGCGCATGCCCGGCTGCACGACGAGCCGACGCACGCCGGCAAACCGATCGAAGCCGAGCATGCGCTGCGCCCACGGCGGCAGCAGATCGATGCCGGCCTGGCGCAACAGCGCGCCGGCCGGCCGCATCGCCGGGCGCGGCGCGGGCGCGTTCATCAGCACCCTCACGACTTCGCGCGTGCGCTCGCTCGCCAGCAGTTCGGGCTGCATCGCGAGCAGATACGCGTCGATCTCCGCGCGTGACGTGGGCACGTCGGTCGCGCCGAGCCGCTTCGCGATTTGCGCGGTCTCCGCGTAGTACTGATCCTGCGCGGCAGCGGGCAGCGACGGATTCACATAGCGCAGATGCGCGGCGAGAAAGCTCGACACCTCCGCGACGTGCACCCACGTCAGCAGCGCGGGATCGTCCGCGCGATACGGCCTGCCGTCCGGCGCAACACCCGTCACGCCGACATGAATCCGCTTCACGCGCTCGATCAGCGCGAGCGCGTCTTCGCGGCTGCCGTACGTCGTGCCGGCGATAAAGGTGGCGGTGCGGCGCAGCCGCCCGAGGATGTCCTCGCGAAACGTCGAATGGTCCCAGACGCCCGCGAGCGCGAGCGGATGCAGCGCCTGCAGCAACAGCGCGCTGATGCCGCCCGCCATCATCGACGCGAAGTCGGCATGCACCTTCCAGCAGACGGCGTCGGGGCCGAAGAGGCCCGGGTCGCCCGGCGGCGACGAGTAGTCGAGCCGCGGGCCGCTGCCGGTCGTCAGGTGCGTGACGCTTTCCGCGAGCGCCATCCGCAGGCGCTGCACGGCCTGCGCGACGAGCCCTTGCGGCTCGGGAGCGTCGTGGCGGCGGCCTGCGTGCTGTTCGGACATGGCGGGAAAAAGACGCTGCGCGTCAGCCGGCGTCGGCGTCCCACAGGTTGCGCGGGCCGGTCGCATCCGGCGCGGCAAGCCCGAAGTGGCGCCAGGTGAGCAGCGTCGCGACGCGACCACGCGGCGTGCGCTGCAGGTAGCCCTGCTGGATCAGATATGGCTCCAGCACGTCTTCGATCGTATCGCGCTCCTCGCCGATCGCGGCCGCGAGATTGTCGATGCCGACCGGGCCGCCGTCGAACTTGTGCAGGATCGCTTCGAGCAGCTTGCGGTCCATCAGGTCGAAGCCGACCGGATCGACGTCGAGCATCTTCAGCGCGGCATCGGCGACCGGCGCGGTGATGTTGCCGTCCGCCTTCACTTCCGCGTAGTCGCGCACGCGTCGCAGCAGACGGTTCGCGATCCGCGGCGTGCCGCGCGAGCGGCGCGCGATTTCGAGCGCGCCGTCCGGATGGATCTGCGCGCCGAGCAGCGACGCCGAGCGGCGCACGATCTTCGCGAGTTCGTCGGCGTTGTAGAACTCGAGCCGCGCGACGATGCCGAAGCGGTCGCGCAGCGGGTTCGTCAGCATGCCGGCGCGCGTCGTCGCGCCGACCAGCGTGAACGGCTGCAAGTCGAGCTTCACGCTGCGCGCGGCCGGCCCTTCGCCGATCATGATGTCGATCTGGTAGTCCTCGAGCGCCGGGTACAGGATCTCCTCGACGACCGGCGACAGCCGGTGGATCTCGTCGATGAACAGCACGTCGTTCGGTTCGAGGTTGGTCAGGAGCGCGGCGAGGTCGCCCGCGCGTTCGAGCACGGGGCCCGATGTCTGCCGCAGATTGACGCCCATTTCGCGCGCGACGATGTGCGCGAGCGTCGTCTTGCCGAGACCCGGCGGCCCGAACAGCAGTACGTGGTCGAGCGGTTCGGCGCGGCGTTTCGCGGCCTCGATGAAGATTTCGAGCTGGCCGCGCACCTTTTCCTGGCCGACGTATTCGTCGAGCTGGCGCGGACGCAGTGCGCGCTCGAACACCTCCTCGTTCGGTGAGGCGGGCGTGGCGGCGATCACGCGTTCGGCGGCGAGTTTGTCGGTTTCGATCATTCGACGATTGTAACGCCGGTCAAGCCGCCGGTCGTCCCGCGGCCGTGGAGTCGCGGCGCAGCGGCCGCGGCGGCGCGCTTCGGCGTCCGTCGTGTCGCCGCGTGCGCGATGACGGCCGGCGTGCGGTGCGCCGCGAGAGCGCGGCTGCGCGCCGTCGCGCTTACGCCTTCGACAGCGCCTTCAGCGACAGCTTGATCCCCTCGGACACGCCGGTGCCCGCCGGCACGTTCTTGATCGCCGCGAGCGCTTCCTTCTCCGAGTAGCCGAGCGCGAGCAGCGCGTTCAGGATGTCGTTCGCGTGATCGGATGCGGACACCGCACCCGCCATCGCGCCGAGGTCCGCGCCGAGCTTGCCCTTCAGTTCGAGCAGCAGGCGTTCGGCCGTCTTCTTGCCGATGCCGGGCACGCGCGTGAGGCGCGCCGCGTCCTGCAGCGTGACCGCCTGCGACAGCTCGTGCACGCTCATGCCGGAGAGCACCGCGAGCGCCATCCGCGCGCCGATGCCGCTGATCTTCAGCAGCTCGCGGAACGTCGCGCGCTCCTGCGCGGTGCCGAAGCCGTACAGCAGGTGCGCGTCCTCGCGGACGATCATCTGCGTGAGCAGCACGACCTTTTCGCCGGTGGCGGGCAGGTTGTAGAACGTGCTCATCGGCACGTCGACCTCGTAGCCGACGCCGTTGCAGTCGACGAGCAGGTGCGGCGGATTCTTTTCCAGCAGGACGCCGGCGATGCGACCGATCATGGCGGGTTCACGTGATGGGGAAAGCGAGAGTGTAGCGGAGCGTGGCGCGGCGGCGGGGAGCGGTTCGTCGGGGGCGGGTGCGTGAGCGTCGATCGCGCGCCCGATTCGCGCGGCCGGTGCGCACGCCCAATCCGCGCGCCCGTTGCGCCCGCGTCAGCCGACGAGCCGTCCGCGCCGCACGCGCAGGCCCTTCTTCGCGAGTGCGGGCGCAATGCCGCCGAGCGCCGCGAGCGTGTCGCCGCCGTGCGCGTGGCAGAT
The DNA here is from genome assembly GCA_035492135.1 of Paraburkholderia sp. GTDB lineage: Bacteria > Pseudomonadota > Gammaproteobacteria > Burkholderiales > Burkholderiaceae > Paraburkholderia. Next base: position 17,594 of record DATJJN010000073.1, read on the forward strand.
CGCCATGCCGAGCGCGTCGGCGGCATCGGTGCCGGGCACGCCGGAAAGATTCAGCAGGCGCACGACCATTTGCTGCATCTGTTCTTTCGTCGCGCGGCCGTAGCCGACCACGGATTGCTTCAATTGCAGCGCCGTGTATTCGGCGACCGGCACGCCGCCCGACACGAGCCCGCAGATCGCCGCGCCGCGCGCCTGGCCGAGCAGCAGCGTCGATTGCGGATTCACGTTGACGAACACTTTTTCGATGGCGGCCTGGTCGGGCGCGTGTTCGCGGATCAGCGTCGCGACGCCTTCGAAGATCGTGCCGAGGCGGCTGGGCAGGTCGGCGTTCGCGGTCCGGATCACGCCGCTCGCGACGTACGTGAGCTGATGGCCGTGGCGCTCGATCACGCCGAAGCCGGTCACGCGCAGGCCGGGGTCGATGCCGAGAATTCTCATGGGATGCGATGCGGTCGAATTGCCTGCGATGGTACAACGAACGACGGCCGGTGCGACAGGCGGCCGGGGGCGCGTTCGGCGCGCGCATTAAAGATTTGCTGGGTTTTTACCGATAGAAAGACGAGTCGCGCGTTGGCGCCGATTCTGACCAAGATGCACGGCGACGCGGTCAATTTCATTCCGGTCGTGAACCTGTTCGGCTCCAGCGCGAGCGGCCAGAAGAAGGAACTGGTCGTGCTGTTCGATTCGAACAACGTCGTGAAGCGCTATTCGATGAGCGAGTCGGCGGTGTCGCGGAAGACCGGCATCTTCAATTAACGGCTCTTCGGACCCGAGAAAAACCCGCCGGCGCAATAACGCGCGCGGCGGGTTTTTTTACGCGGCGCCCTCGCGCCGCGTGCGATCGGGCACCCGGTGCTCAGTGCCGGAAGTGGCGCACGCCGGTCATCACCATCGCGATGTTGTGCTCGTCGGCGGCGGCGATCACTTCGTCGTCGCGCATCGAGCCGCCCGGCTGGATCACGCAGATCGCGCCCGCCGCGACGACCACGTCGAGGCCGTCGCGGAACGGGAAGAACGCATCCGACGCGACCGCCGATCCCGCGAGCGTGAGCCCCGCGTTCTGCGCCTTGATGCTCGCGATCCGCGCGGAATCGACGCGGCTCATCTGGCCCGCGCCGACGCCGAGCGTCATCCCGCCCGCGCAGAACACGATCGCGTTCGACTTCACGAACTTCGCGACGCGCCACGAGAACAGCAGGTCGTCCATTTCCTTCGGCGTCGGATGACGCTTCGTGACGACGCGCAGTTCGTGCGGCTGCACGTTCTTCGAATCGAGCGACTGCACGAGCAGGCCGCCGCCGACGCGCTTGAAATCGAACGCGTTATGGCCGTCGCCGAGCGCGATTTCGAGCAGACGCACGTTCTGCTTCGCGGCGAACAACGCTTTCGCCGCATCCGAGAACGACGGCGCGATCAGCACCTCGACGAACTGCTTGCTGACGGCCTGCGCCGCCGCCTCGTCCACTTCGCGGTTGAACGCGATGATCCCGCCGAACGCCGACGTCGGATCGGTCTTGAACGCCTTCGCGTACGCGTCGTGCGCGTTGTCCGCGACCGCGACGCCGCACGGATTCGCATGCTTGACGATCACGCAGGCCGGCACGTCGAACGTCTTCACGCATTCCCACGCGGCGTCCGAATCGGCGATGTTGTTGTACGACAGCTCCTTGCCCTGCAGCTGCCGATAGTTCGCGAGCGCGCCGGCCGGCACCGACAGGTCGCGGTAGAACGCGGCGCTCTGATGCGGGTTCTCGCCGTAGCGCAGGTCCTGCACCTTGTCGAACGCGACGTTCAGCACGGCCGGATACGCGTTGCGCGACTTGTGCTGCAGCTCGTCGGTCAGGCTCGTCAGATAGTTCGTGATCGCGCCGTCGTACTGCGCGGTGTGCGCGAACACCTTCGTCGCGAGACGGAAGTTCGTCGCGTAGCCGACCGTGTTGCCGTTCGCGCGCATTTCGTCGAGCACCGTCGCGTAGTCGGCCGGATCGACGACCACCGTCACGTCGCGATGATTCTTCGCGGCCGAGCGCAGCATCGTCGGGCCGCCGATGTCGATGTTCTCGATCGCGTCCTCGAGCGTGCACTCTTCCTTCGCGACGGTCTGCACGAACGGGTACAGGTTCACGACGAGCAGGTCGATCGTCGGGATGTCGTGTTTTTCGAGCGCGGCCATGTGCTCGGGCAGGTCGCGGCGCGCGAGGATGCCGCCATGCACTTTCGGATGCAGCGTCTTCACGCGGCCGTCGAGCATTTCCGGAAAGCCGGTGTAGTCGGCCACTTCGGTCACGGGGAGACCGGCGTCGGCGAGCAGTTTCGCGGTGCCGCCCGTCGACAGGATCTTGACGCCGAGGCCGGACAGCGACTTCGCGAAGTCGACGATGCCCGACTTGTCGGATACGGAGATGAGCGCTTGCCTGATCATGATGGTGGATGAAAACGAGAAGAGTCGGAAGACGGGGCGCGAGGGCAGCAGCCGACTACAGAAGGCCGTGCTGCTGCAGCTTCTTGCGCAGCGTATTGCGGTTGATGCCGAGATACTCGGCGGCGAGCGACTGGTTGCCGCCGGCCTGCTCGAGCACCACCTCGAGCATCGGTTTTTCGACGCACGACATCACCATTTCATAGACGTCGTGCGGGTTGGAGCCGTCGAGATCCTGGAAGTAAATGTCCAGGCTGTCGCGGACGCATTGTTCGATGTTGTGCTTGCTCATGCTGCCAGTCGATCGGTGGATTCCTGCTCGCCGGGTTCTTCGTCGACGTACACGAGCCGCTCGGACACGGCTTTCTGCTCGTCGAAGAACTGGTTGACCGCGAGCAACTGTTCGCGCGTGGTGTCCAGCGTGTTCATGCGGTGCCTGAACGCGTGGGCGCCGCGAAGGCCGCGAGTGTACCAGCCGATGTGCTTGCGCGCAGTACGTACCCCGGTGAATTCGCCGTAAAACGCGTAGTGGTCCTCCAGATGTTCGTTCATGATCGTCTGGATGTCGTCGACGCGCGGCGGCAGCAGCAATTCGCCGGTCGCGAGGAAGTGTTCGATCTCGCGAAAGAGCCACGGCCGGCCCTGCGCGGCGCGGCCGATCATGATCGCATCGGCGCCGGTGGCCGCGAGCACGTCGCGCGCCTTCTGCGGCGACGCGATATCGCCGTTCGCCACCACCGGAATGCGCGCGGCGGCCTTCACCGCGGTGATCGTGTCGTATTCGGCCTCGCCGTGATACAGGTCCGCGCGCGTGCGGCCGTGGACGGTCAGCATCGAGATGCCGTTATCCTCGGCGATGCGCGCGATCGTCAGCGCGTTGCGATGCTCGCGGTCCCAGCCGGTGCGGATTTTCAGCGTGACGGGCACCGCATCGGCCCCCACGCCGACTGCGTCGACGACCGCCTTCACGATCCGCGCGACAAGCGGCTCGTCCTGCAGCAGCGCGGAGCCGGCCGCGACGTTGCAGACTTTCTTCGCCGGGCAGCCCATGTTGATGTCGATGATCTGCGCGCCGTTCGCGACGTTGTAGCGGGCGGCCTCGGCCATCATCGCGGGATCGGCGCCGGCGATCTGCACGGCGATCGGCTCGACCTCGCCCTGATGGTTCGCACGGCGCATCGTTTTCTCGCTCTTCCACAACTGCGCGTTCGACGCGACCATCTCCGACACCGCGTAACCGGCGCCGAGGCGCTTGCAGAGCTGGCGGAACGGGCGGTCCGTGACGCCCGCCATCGGGGCGACGAACAGGTTGTTGCGCAGGACGTGACGGCCGAGCGTCAACCGCAGTGTGGACATGGGCGCGGGCAAAGCGCGACGCGCCGATGGGGCGCGATCGCGGAAACGAAAGGGGAAACGCGTATTTTAGCGTTAACGGACGGCGCCGAAGACGGTTTAGGGGCGGTTTAGACGCAGTTCAGAGGCGGTGGGGGGCGGGGTGGTCGGCGCTCGTTACCTGGCGCGTGGCACCCGACACCCGGCGAGGCATCCGGCGCGCGGCACCCGGCGAGGCACCCGACACCCAGACGCCGTCGCCGGACGAAACCGCGGCGCGAGTCCCACCCTGCGCGCGATGGCTTCTAGCTTCGCTGTCCGAACATCATCTGCCGCGCGAGCGCCGCCTTCACCGGCGGCACGAATTCGAGCGCGGTCAGCGCGAGCCCGCGCAGCGTCGCGAGCGGCGCGAAATCGACGGTAAACAGGCGCGCGAGCGTATCGGTCGCGCCGATCGTCATGCGCCGGTCGAACGTGCGCCGGCGCGCGAAGTCCGCGAGCGCGAGCGGCGTCGCGCCGTGCCGCGCGAGCGCGTCGGCGAGCGCGTGCGCGTCGCGCAGACCGAGGTTCAGCCCCTGGCCCGCGACCGGATGCAGAGTCTGCGCGGCGTTGCCGATCACCGCGATGCGGCCGCTCGCGAGCGCGCCGGTGGCCGTCAGCCCGAGCGGGAACGACGCGCGGCCGTGAATCTGCGTGAAGTGGCCCATCCGCGCGCCGAACGCGGTTTCGAGTTCCGCGAGGAACTGCGCGTCGGTGAGCTGCGCGCGCCGCTCGCCCTCGCTCGGCGCGGAGCACCAGACGAGCGCGTAATCCGCGCCGCGCACGCCGCCCATCGGCAGCAGCGCGATCGGCCCTTCGTTCGTGAAGCGCTCCCACGCGACGTGCGGCTGCGGCGCCGACACGGTGACGACGCCGACGAGCGCCGTCTGTCCATAGTCGCGCGACCGCTTGCCGGCCGACGCGACCTCGCGAGCGTCCCCGTGCCGCTGGAACAGGCCGCCCTCGGCGTTCACGAGCACCCGCGTGCGCAGATTGCGCGCGACGTGCCGGCTTTCGATCGGCAGCGTGACGCCGTCGTGTTCGTGGACCGGCGGCAGCGCGTGCGTCTGGTGCAGCCAGTGGACGGGCGTCGCGCGCACCGCCTTCGCGAGCGCCTGCACGATTGAGCCGTAACGCGCGACGTAGCCGAGCGCCGGCAGCCCGTAGTCCGCGCGGTCGATCAGCGTGCGGCCGAAGTGTCCGCGCTGCGACACGTGGATGCGCTCGATCGGCGTCGCATCCTTCGGCCATGCGAGCGCGTCGAGCAGCGTGCGGCTGCCTTGCGACACGGCGATCGCGCGCGGGTCGGCGACGCTGTCTTCGGGCTCGCGCGAGTCGATCAGCGCGACCGACAGCGACTGCGTCGCGCTGCGCCGCGCGAGCCAGCCGGCGAGCGCGAGGCCGACCGGCCCCGCGCCGACGATCGTCACGTCGTAGTCGAACGGCCGGCTGGATTCCGGGTGGGCGTTCGCGCCGGCGGTGTCGGTCACTGCATTCATGGCGTTCCGTTCAGATGAGGCTGGATGGGTGCACAGATCGATGCGTCAGGCGCGCTCGCGCGCGTCCTTCATCAGCGCTTCGATGTCGGCCGCGTCGACCGGCACGTCGCGCGTGATCAGCTCGCAGCCGGTCGCGGTGACGACCGCGTCGTCCTCGATCCGGATGCCGATGTCCCAGTAGCGCTGCGGCACGTCGTCGGCCGCGCGGATGTACAGGCCCGGCTCGATCGTCAGCGTCATCGACTCGCGCAGCGTGCGCCACGGCGGCGCCTCGCCGTGGGCGACCGGCACGCCGCGTTCGCGGTAATCGCCGGCGTCGTGGACGTCCATCCCGAGCCAGTGCCCGGTGCGATGCATGTAAAAGCGCGCGTACGCGCGCTCGGCGATCACGTCGTCGACGGACGCAAAGCGCTGACGGTCGACGATCCCGGTGTCCAGCAGGCCCTGCGCGAGCACGCGGATCGCCGCCTGATGCGGCGTGTCGAAATCGACGCCGGCGCGCGTCGCGTCGATCGCCGCCTGCTGCGCGGCGAGCACGATGTCGTACAGCTCGCGCTGCGCGGGCGAAAAGCGGCCGTTGGCCGGGAACGTGCGCGTGATGTCCGATGCATAGCCGTTCAGCTCGCAGGCGGCGTCGATCAGCACGAGGTCGCCGTCGCGCGCGACGGCGTTGCCGGCCGGATAGTGCAGCACGCACGCATTCGCGCCGGCCGCGACGATCGAGCCGTACGCCGGCCCGTGCGCGCCGTGCTTGCGAAACGCATAAAGCAGCTCGGCTTCCAGCTCGTACTCGCGGATGCCGGGGCGGCACGCGGCCATCGCCCGCCGATGCGCGAGGGCCGAAATCTGCGCGGCGCGGCGCATCACCGACAGCTCGTGCGCGTCCTTCACGACGCGCATCTCGTCGAGCACCGGCAGCAGGTCGTACGCGGCCGACGGCGCGGTAATGCCGCTGCGCGACTGCGCGCGCACCGCGTCGAGCCAGCGCCGGACCTGCTCGTCGAACCCGCTCGACGCGGCGAGCGCGTAGTGCAGCGCCGGGCGGTTCGCGATCAGTTGCGGCAGGCGGGCGTCGCGCTCGTCGGACGGGAACGCGGCATCGAAGCCGAACGTGTCGCGGGCCGCGTCCGGGCCGTGGCGAAAGCCGTCCCAGGTCTCGCGCTCGGCGTTCTTCGCGCGGCAGAACAGGATCGACGTCGGCTCGCCGTCGCCGGCGTTCGCGTCGAGCACGAGCATCGACTCGGGCTCGGTGAAGCCGGTCAGGTAGTAAAAATAGCTGTCGTGGCGGTACGGATAGTCGGCGTCGCGGTTGCGCAGCGCTTCGGACGCGGTCGGCACCAGCGCGACGCCGCCGCCGCGCGCGCGCATCGCGGCGAGCACGCGCTCGCGCCGTGCGCGGTACAGGTCGCGGCCGCCGTCGGGGCCGGGCAGCGCGTCCGCGGGCGCGGCGGAGGGCGCGGCGGATGGCGCCGTGGACAAGTTCGTGGGATTCGTCGAGGTCATCGTGCGATTGTAGCGCCGGCCGGCGGCGCCCGAGGGCGTGCGGCCGTTGGCCCGGCGCCGGCGGACGGGCGCCGGAGGGCGGCGCGCGCGTTCGCCGTCGTCGACCCGCTGTTGCATTCCATCCACATTAACTGTCAGGTATTGTCTGACACGTGGGGTCGCCACGTAGGAAAAAAGGGAAACCAACGTATACTTCCGCCGGATTCCAGAAAAGGCAGGTGCAATGAAACTTATCGGTTCGCTCGCGAGCCCGTACGTCCGCAAGGCGCGGATCGTACTGGCCGAAAAGAAGATCGACTACAAGCTCGTGCTCGAAAACGTCTGGGCGCAGGACACGGCCATTCACGCGTTCAATCCGCTCGGCAAGGTGCCCTGTCTCGTGATGGAAGACGGCGAAGCGGTGTTCGACTCGCGCGTGATCTGCGAGTACGTCGATACGCTGTCGCCGGTGGGCAAGCTGATTCCGCCGTCGGGGCGGGAGCGCGTCGAGGTGCGCTGCTGGGAAGCGCTCGCGGACGGCGTGCTCGACGCCGCCGTGCTGATCCGTCTGGAAGACACGCAACGCACGCCCGAGCAGCGCAGCGACGGCTGGGTCGCGCGCCAGCGCAAGAAGATCGACGAGGCGCTCGTCGCGATGGCGCAAGGCCTCGGCAGCAATGCGTGGTGCGCGGGCAATCGCTACACGCTCGCGGATATCTCGGTCGGCTGCGCGCTCGGCTATCTGGAGTTCCGGATGCCGGACGTCAACTGGCGCGAGCAGCATCCGAACCTCGCGCGGTACTTCGACAAGCTGTCGCAACGGCAGTCGTTCGTGGATACGCGGCCGGAGAGTTGAGGGGGGCGCGGGCCGGTCACGGTCCGGCTATTCGCGGTCATCGACCCACGGCCGGCTCAGAACCAGCGTAATCAGGAAGCGCTCGTCATCCGGTCGAGCGTCCGTGCGCAAGCAACGAATGTCGATCGACAGCTGCAGTTCGGAGCCGCCGTTCCAGCGCGCAGTCGGATCGTCGCAACGGCGAATCGCGTTGCGCGTCGCGACATCGTCCTGGATCGGCTGCCAGCGCTTCGAACGAAACGGTGTCCACGCCTGCCGCAACTGATCCTGCAAGTCGGTGACGATCGCCAGCGTTTCGTTCAAAGGCAGTGCGTCGAGCTGCGGCGACAGACGTACACCGTCGACGAGGCCGCGAGCGTCGTAGGTCACAGCGAGGAATTTTGCAGGCGGTGTGACGAAGCTCTTCCCGGGCTCCGTGAATCGAAGCCTGGCAGGACGTGACACCGCGCCTGCCCAGTTCGTGTTTTTCTCCAGTGGAGGCAGCGCCGCTCGGGACCGATTGCGAACCTTCTCATAGGAGTCGCCTAGCGTCAGCACCACTTCGTCGGCCGGCAGTAACGACGCGCACAACCCCAACACTGCTGCACCCGGCAATGCGATGGCCGCGAGCATTTTGAATAGCCGTCCAAGCATGCTCACCTCGGATGCGCGATCAGATGAAGCGAATTCTCGACGTCATGTTTGCGCAACGGGTCGCGCAGCAATTCATCGAACCGCTCGGCGGCTCGTCTGACGAACGCCATGCGCTGTCCGGAATCGGCAAGATTGGCGAGCGGCTCTCTGCTGAAAAGCTCCTGGTGTCCGTTCGCTCCCGTCACGGTGCATGTATTTGCCAGCGTCAACTGAATCTCTTGTGCCGATCCGGTCGGAAAGTGCAGCGCCCACGCAAGCTGATTGGTGCGCATCAGCGTGGCGAACGTCGTCTCGTCGTACATCGCAGGCTGAAGGATGTTGAGTTGCTCGTGGCGTGCCATGAATTCCACGCCACCCTTGATATCGCCTCGATCTATTGCCGAAAACGCCTCTACGACGTCAGGCCAGGCAGTCCCGAACGGGATTTTCTTAATAGGCCAGTTTGTGGACGCGCCGATGTTCTGTCTTTCTGGATAGCAACGCTTGAACCGTGCCAGGCCGAAGGCTTCGTAGAACTTGTGCAGCGGCCAGATTTCGAGAAACAGCGCCGTGTTTCCCATCGCCATCATTCGATACACCGCTTCGGCAACGCCACCCATCGCCTGGTCGGGAATGGGCATGCGCGGCGATGCATAAGGTGACATCCGCTCGAGCAATGAGGCGTTCTTGTCCCACCGCTGATATGCGTCCCGCTGACGGTTTGACGTCTTGATCATTTCGGCGGCATTTAGCAGGCCACATCCGACTTGCTTCGACGCAAACGCGGCAAGCCCCGCCCACTGAAAACGGCGGTCGTCCTGCCACAACTGCGCATAAGCAGCATTGATGCGCCGGTTGCGCGCAATAGGATCGGGAATCGAAACGATCTTCTCCGCCTCCTTTTGCAAGTTGCGCCAGCAAGTCATGCAATCCTGCTTGTCCTGCTCCGCTCTGGTTCGCTCGGTTTCCTCTTCTGCTTTCCAGTTGGGGTAGCAAATCGGGCACCTTCGGTTATCGCACTTTTGCATGGAAGCTTCTCCGCCTGACGGGGTTGGGACACCAGGCAAACCCCGGCGCGGCGTAAACCTAGCAGATCGCAGGATTCCTATGTTTTTGGGATATCGTCTTCCGGCTGCGCCGGTTAACCAAAAAGGCCGACCCGTGAGAGGTCGGCCTTCTAGTCGGTTATCGGGCGGAGCGCGTACTGACGCTACGCGCCTGGTATCAACGAAACACCCGCGCCGCCCGCGGTATTGTTCTCTCTACCCCTTCGCCCCCAGCAACACCGCCTGACGCGGCGCGCGCGGTGCCGCCGTCTGAGCGGAAAAAGGCTGCGCGGTCGCCGCGTGCTCGATGATCCCGCCGCCGAGGCACACGTCGCCGTCGTAGAGCACCGCCGACTGCCCCGGCGTCACCGCCCACTGCGCGTCGTCGAACGCGAGCGCGAACTGGCCGTCGCCGTGCTCGCCCGCCGCCCGGAACGTGCAGCGCGCATCCGCCTGCCGGTAGCGGGTCTTGGCCGCGCACGCGTGGCCGTCGGCCGGCGGCTCGCCCGCGACCCAGCTCACGTTGCCGGCACGCAGCTCGCGCGACAGCAGCCACGGATGATCGTGGCCCTGCACCACATACAGCGTGTTCGAAGGAATGTCCTTGCCGGCGACGAACCACGGCTCGCCGCTGCCGTCCTTGCTGCCGCCGAGCCCGATGCCCTTGCGCTGGCCGAACGTATAGAACGCGAGCCCGATATGCTCGCCGATCACCTTGCCGTCGGGCGTCTTCATCGGCCCCGGCTTCGTCGGCAGATAGCGGTTCAGGAAGTCGCGGAACGGCCGCTCGCCGATGAAGCAGATGCCGGTCGAGTCCTTCTTCTTCGCGTTCGGCAGGCCGATCTGCTCGGCGATCGCGCGCACGCGCGTCTTCGGGATCTCGCCGAGCGGGAACATCGTCCGCGAAAGTTGCGCCTGATTCAGCCGGTGCAGGAAGTACGACTGATCCTTCGTGTGGTCCGTCGCCTTCAGCAATTCGAAACGTCCGTCGCGCTCGCGCACGCGCGCGTAGTGGCCGGTCGCGATCGTTTCCGCGCCGAGCGACATCGCGTGATCGAGAAACGCCTTGAACTTGATCTCCGCGTTGCACAGCACGTCCGGATTCGGCGTGCGGCCCGCCGAATACTCGCGCAGGAACTCGGCGAACACGCGGTCCTTGTATTCGGCCGCGAAATTGACGGCTTCGACGTCGATGCCGATCAGGTCCGCGACCGACACCACGTCGATCCAGTCCTCGCGCGTCGAGCAGTATTCGCTGTCGTCGTCGTCTTCCCAGTTCTTCATGAAGAGGCCGACGACGTCGAACCCCTGCTCTTTGAGCAGCCACGCGGTGACCGACGAATCGACGCCGCCTGACATGCCTACTACGACCTTCTTTTTGCTCATGGATTGCTGCCTGATTCTGGGCGACCCGCGCGCAAGCCGGGTGCGACTGCGTGTGTGTGGACGAAATCGAGCGGCGTCCGCTTGCCGGCCAGATAGTCGTCCACGCATTTCATGACGAGGGGCGTGCGGTGGCGTGCGCTCGCTTCGCGCAATTCGTCGACGGTCAGCCACAGCGCGCGAACAATGTCGGGATCGAGCGCGCGGTGCGCGATCGCGTCGCCCGCCCGCCCGCAGTACGTGAAACGCAGATACGTGTCGCCGGATTCGCCTGGCTGACCGAAATGCGTCATATACACGCCGACGAGCGCCTCGGGCGTGAACGGATGCGCGGTTTCTTCGAGCGTCTCGCGGATCACGGCGTCGATGAGCGCCTCGCCGGCTTCCAGGTGGCCCGCCGGCTGATTGAGCCGCAGTCCGGCCCGCGTGTGTTCCTCGACGAGCAGAAACCGCCCGTCGCGCTCGGCGATCGCGGCCACGGTCACATGTGGAACCCAGGTTTCCTTCTTCATGGACCGGCATTTTACCGGGACGGCCGAGGCGCTGCCTGGGGCAGGATCCTTCCGCGTTTTCGCCATTTCCTTCCGGCACGGGGGTTCGGTTAAAGTTGCTTCGTTGCCGTTTGCCGTTGGATGAGAAAAAAGCAGCCCCTCGTAAGTTGTTACCAAACATGATGTCGAGGAGGAATCAACGATGCATATCGGAGTGCCCGCCGAGACGCGGGCGAACGAAACCCGCGTCGCCGCGACGCCGGAGACGGTCAAGCGTTACGTGAGCCAGGGCCACCGCGTGACGGTCCAGGCCGGCGCGGGCACCGCGGCGAGCTTCCCGGACGACGCGTACACGGCCGTCGGCGCGGAGATCGTCGATGCGGCCACCGCGCTCGGCGCCGACCTCGTGCTGAAGGTCCAGTCCCCATCGGTGAGCGAACTGCCGTTCCTGAAGCGCGGCGCGGTGCTGGTCGGCATGCTCGATCCGTTCAACGCGCAGAACGCGGCGCAACTGGCCGAGGCGGGCGTGACCGCGTTCGCGCTCGAAGCCGCGCCGCGCGTGACGCGCGCGCAGAGCCTCGACGTGCTGTCGTCGCAGGCGAACATCGCCGGGTACAAGGCGGTGCTGCTGGCCGCCGACCTGTACCCGCGCTTTATGCCGATGCTGATGACCGCCGCCGGCACCGTGAAAGCCGCGCGCGTGCTGATCCTCGGCGCCGGTGTCGCCGGCCTGCAGGCGATCGCCACCGCGCGGCGCCTCGGCGCTGTGATCGAGGCCTCCGACGTGCGTCCGGCAGTGAAAGAGCAGATCGAATCGCTGGGCGCCAAATTTCTCGACGTGCCTTACGAGACCGACGAGGAACGCGAAGCCGCGCAAGGCGTTGGCGGCTACGCGCGGCCGATGCCGCCGTCGTGGCTGACGCGCCAGGCGGCGCTGGTGCACGAGCGCGCGAAGCAGGCCGACATCGTGATCACGACCGCGCTGATTCCGGGCCGCGCCGCGCCGATGCTGATCTCGGCTGAAACGGTCGCGGCGATGAAGCCGGGCTCGGTGCTGATCGACCTGGCCGCGGGCCGCGGCGCCGAAACGGAAGGCCGCCGCGGCGGCAACTGTCCGCTTACCGAGACCGACCAGGTCGTGACCCGACACGGCGTGACGATCGCCGGCTATACGAATCTCGCGGCGATGGTGCCGGCCGACGCGTCGTCGCTGTACGCGCGCAACCTGCTCGATTTCGTCAAGCTGATCGTCACGAAGGAAGGGGCGCTGAACATCGATCTGGCCGACGACATCGTCGCGGCCACGCTGCTCACGCGCGACGGC
>DATJJN010000074.1:0-22816 GCA_035492135.1 Paraburkholderia sp.
GCTCAAGCTGGAAGCCAAGCCGATGATCGGCGTGATCGGCGTGGCCCCGGTGGCGGGCGGCACGCTCACCGTCGACAACGGTACCCACGGTGGCAACCTGGACATCCAGGAAGTCACGAATGGCAATCGCATCATGTTTCCCGTATTCCATGAAGGCGCGTACCTGTATTTTGGCGACGTGCACGCGTTGCAGGGCGACGCCGAATGCAACGGCATGGGGGCAATCGAAATTCGTGGTCACTTGAAGCTCAAGGTCGATCTCGTTCGCGCGCCGAGCCGCATGACCTGGCCGCGCATCGAGACGCCGACGCATATCTGTACCGTTGGCTGCGCGCGGCCGCTCGACGACGCGCTGCGCATCGCGTTCGAGGAAATGGTCTATTGGCTTGAGGAGGGCTACGGCATCCCTGGTGCCGAAGCGTACATGCTGCTCGGCCAGATTGCGGAAGCGCGCTGTACCCAGATGGTGAATCCGAAATACACCTATATCTGCAAGGTCGACAAGAAGTACTTGCCCAAGCGTTGAAAAAACGGCATTGGGCCGTGGATTTCGTGCGAGGCCGACCAGCGCCGCGACAGGGCATCGAGACCGGACTCCTGGTGACGATGCCGGCGCCGGTCGGCGCGGGCTTGCCGAACATGCCGTCGCCGACGACGCTGTTTGTAAAACGATCGATTTCGAAGAAAGAGGAAAGAAAGGCGATGCCGCTTTATCCCTATCGTTGTGAAACCTGTGGCACGTTCACCGTTATGCGCCGGGTCGCTGAACGCGACGAGGCCTGTGCTTGCCCCACGTGCAGCGCTATCGCGCAGCGCATGCTGGCCATGCCCGCGTTGGCATTTATGTCGTCGACGGTGCGAGCGGAACGTCAGGTGAGCGAACGCGCGGTTTACACGCATCAGCATGGAGCGGGGTGCGGCTGCGGGTCGGGTGCACGGTCAAGCGTACAGTCAAGCGCCGAATCGCCGGCGGGTTAGACGGATTCGCCGCCGGCGCCCTTGAGCGCGCACCCGTTTGGGCGAAATCGTAAGACAGCCGTGCCTGCACTGATCCTGACGTGTCGGCCTCGACGCTCTTGCAGCGCGTATAGAACCGCACGCCGCAGAACGTCGCGGCACAGGAGCCTCGTCTGGAATGGCATGTCCCCGGCCGGCGAAGACACCGACGCGCGCCATCGGCGATCGCTGGCGGCGGATTTAGCGCATCACCGAGCCCCTGCTGCCCGCCCGGCACGGGTTTCATCGCCAAGTGCCGACATCAGAAAATCGACCACTACCTTGACGCGCGTCGCGATGCGCCGGCCTGCGGGGTAAACAAGATGAATCGCCAGTGTTTCAGGCTGTTGTCCTCTTAGCAGGACCTCGACCTGTCCCGCATCGATTTCCTTTCCGAATAGCCAGCGTGGCGCCTGGGCGATGCCGATTCCGTGCAGCACCGCGGCGCGGACATGTTCCGCATCGCCTGACAGAAATGGGCCGCGAGGCATATAAGAAACAGTTTCCCGGCCCGTCTTGAAGCGCCAGGGTCTACGCTCATGGTCCCGGGCGAAGACAATGCCCGTATGTTCATCGAGGTCGGCCAGCCGGGTTGGCTTGCCCCGGGCGGCAATGTAGGCCGGGCTGGCAACCATGATCATCTCGGCGTCCGACAATTTTCGCGCGGTCAGCGAGGAATCCGCCAGGTGCCCGTGGCGAATCGCCAGATCCAGCCCTTCCCCGACCAGATCGACTTGATGCTCCGATACTGACAGTTCAAGCGTCACATCGGGATACCGACGAAAGAACTCGGGTAGCAGCGGCGTCACACACAGACGGCCGTATGCGGGCGCCGTCGTCAGTCTGACCAGTCCTCGCGGCGATAGCTGCCGTGCTCCGACAGACGACTCCAGTGCATCGAAATCATCCACCCATGTCTTGGCGGATTCGTAGAACGCCTGGCCTGCTTCGGTGATGACCACCTGACGCGAGGTCCGCAAGACCAGCTGGGCGCCCAGGTGCCGTTCCAGTACGGCGATCTGCTTGCTGACGGCCGGTTGCCCGATGCCTTCCTCCCGCCCCACCGCGGAAAAACTCCCGCACTCGACCAGGCGGACAAACAGACGAATCGCATTCAGGCGGTCCATGGGAGACGCTTCCATTCGTTCTTGAGTGGAATGGATGGTATGCCTCGAGGATGCGTTTCGGCAATCAATGGAATTGCTTAAGTTACGAGGAATGCATTCCCGATATCCCCATTCACTCTGGAGAACTCGTCATGAAAGCCATTTGTGTCACCCCCGAACGCGCGCTCGCCGTGCGCGACATTCCGGCGCCGAATCAGCCTGCGCCTGACCACCTGTTGATCGACATTGAGGCGTCGGCCATCAACCACGGCGACAAGATCTTCCTGCGCATGCCGGCCGCGGCTGGCAACGCGCTTGCCGCCAGCCAGCACGAGGTGTGGGGCGTCTCCGCTGCCGGGAGGGTCGTGGCGGCCGGCGCGCGCGTCCCGGCGCGTTACACGGGCAAGCGGGTCGCCGTTTATCGCTCGCTGAACCGCAGCCCGAACAATATCGGGCTATGGTGCGAAACAGCGCAGGTACCTTACACGAGTTGCCTCATCCTTCCAGAAGACGTCGGCGCGTTGGACTATAGCGGCTCGCTCGTGAACGTGATGACGGCTTATGCGTTCCTCGAAACGATAGCCGAGGCCGGGCATCGGGGCGTGATCGCCACGGCAGGAAACTCGGCCACCGGGGTAGCGCTCGCCGCGCTCGCGCGTCAAAGAGGTATGCCAGTCATTCTTCTGGTGCGGAACCAGGCCACTCAGGCCGCCCTGCTGTGTCAGAGAGCCCAGCACGTCCTCGTGACAACCGAAGAGGATTTTGCCGACACGCTCAGCAAACTGTCCGCCGAACTCGGTACCACAGCGGTCTTCGATGGCGTGGGCGGTGGATTGACCAGCCAGATCGCCGCTCACCTGCCGATACGTTCGGCAATCTATATCTACGGCACGATGGGCGGACCGGGCGCCTTCCCGGTGTCGGCACCGCTTTTTCTGATGAAGGATCTGTCGATGCAGCGCTTCAGTAATTTCGAGAGCCGGACGGTGCGCGAACCTGAAAAGTTGACGGTCGCGCTGAGCGCCCTTGAAAGCGTGATTGCCGATCCTGTATTCAGGACACGTGCGGGAAGGGTGTTCCGTTTCGATCAGATCGAAGAGGCCATGGCATTCGAGGCTGCCGACGGGGGCAAGGCGATTCTGGTGCCGTAGACGGCTACCCGGGCGAGGGCAAGCATCTCAGCCATGTCTGTAGCATCCCTTTCGCTGCCCGGCATATTCCGCCTTGCTGTACACAGCGCGCACCCAAAAATAGTCGATGAACCTTTGTTTTTGTGTGGAAAACGAGGGAATCGCCGGACCTCTGCAGACCACTGCAGAGGATCCTGAATTACTCCCACTCGATCGTCGCCGGCGGCTTCCCCGAGATGTCATAAACGACGCGATTAATCCCCCGCACTTCGTTGATGATCCGGTTCGACACGTGCCCGAGCAGTTCATGCGGCAGATGGGCCCAGTGCGCGGTCATGAAGTCGAGCGTCTGCACCGCCCGCAGCGCGACCACGTACTCGTACGTGCGCCCATCGCCCATCACGCCGACGCTCTTCACCGGCAGGAACACCGCGAACGCCTGGCTCGTCAGGTCGTACCACGACTTGCCGGTTTCCTTGTCGATCGTGTTGCGCAGCGTCTCGATGAAGATCGCGTCCGCGCGGCGCAGCAGGTCCGCGAAATCGCGCTTCACCTCGCCGAGAATCCGCACGCCGAGCCCCGGCCCCGGGAACGGATGGCGATACACCATCTCATGCGGCAGCCCGAGCTTCACGCCCAGCTCGCGCACTTCGTCCTTGAACAGTTCGCGCAGCGGTTCGAGCAGCTTCAGGTTCAACGTCTCCGGCAGACCGCCGACGTTGTGGTGGCTCTTGATCGTCTGCGCGGCCTTCTTGCCCTTGCCCGCCGACTCGATCACGTCCGGATAGATCGTGCCCTGCGCG
Organism: Paraburkholderia sp.; assembly: GCA_035492135.1. Lineage (GTDB taxonomy): Bacteria > Pseudomonadota > Gammaproteobacteria > Burkholderiales > Burkholderiaceae > Paraburkholderia. The sequence continues at coordinate 4,036 of DATJJN010000074.1, forward strand.
AGCCACTTCGCGTCGGTCAGCTTCCCGGCTTCGGTCTGGAACACCTCGACGAACTCCGCGCCGATGATCTTGCGCTTGGCTTCGGGGTCCGTCACGCCGGCGAGCTTCGACAGGAACGCTTCGCTCGCGTCGACGTGAATCACCTTCACGCCGAGGTGATCGGCGAACGTCGCCATCACCTGCTCGGCTTCGTTCAGACGCAACAGGCCGTGATCGACGAACACGCACGTCAGCTGATCGCCGATCGCGCGATGCAGCAGCGCCGCGGCCACCGACGAATCGACGCCGCCCGACAACCCGAGAATCACATGCTCGTTGCCGACCTGGCGACGGATGTTCTCGACCGCCTCGTCGATGTAATGCCCCATCTCCCAGTCCGCCTTCGCGCCGCAGATGCCGAGCACGAAACGCTCGAGCATCGCGCGGCCCTGCACCGTGTGCGTGACTTCCGGGTGCCATTGCAGGCCGTAGAAGTGGCGCGTGTCGTCGGCCATCGCGGCGATCGGGCACGACTCGGTCGACGCCATCAGCTTGAAGCCTTCGGGCATGTCGGTGACCTTGTCGCCGTGGCTCATCCACACCTTCAGCATTCCGTGGCCTTCCGGCGTGCGGAAGTCCTCGATGCCTTCGAGGAAGTTCGTATGATTGCGCGCCCGCACTTCCGCGTAGCCGAACTCGCGCAGATGACCGCCGTCGACCTTGCCGCCGAGCTGCTCGGCCATCGTCTGCATGCCGTAGCAAATGCCGAGCACCGGCACGCCGAGTTCGAACACCGCTTGCGGCGCACGCGGCGTGTCGGTCTCGGTCACCGAATTCGGGCCACCCGACAGGATGATGCCCTTCGGCGCGAAGTTGCGGACGAACGCGTCGTCGACGTCGTACGGGTGAATCTCGGAGTACACATGCGCTTCGCGCACGCGACGCGCGATCAGCTGGGTGACTTGCGAGCCGAAATCGAGGATGAGGATTTTGTCGTGCATGGCAGCGGACGGAATCAGATTAAAAGAACGGATACAGAAAGCCGCGCGTGACGCGCGGCGTGAATTCGAAGATGGGCGTCGGGTTGTTCGGCGTATCGAGTGCGTGGATTTTTCCTGTGAAGCCGCTCGGCGTGCTCGAACGTGACACGCGGCGCTCAACCATGGAGCGGCGGCTTCGTCGAACCGGCGGCTTCGTCGCGGGCCGCGTTGCGCGCGTCTTCGACCGAAACCGCAGGCGGCGGCGACACCGCGGCCCGCGTGACCGTCACTTCCGTGAGCGGTCGCGCGGGCGTTTCGCCGACGCGCGGCTCGGTCGCATAGACCGGCGTCGCGACGCCAACCGGCTCGTGCGACACGGGCGCTCTCGCGACGGCGGCGGCTTCCAGAGCCAGTGCCCTGTCGCGCCGCCGCACGAGACGCGCAACGCGCACGCCGCCGAGCCCGAGCACGATCATCCACGCGGCCACCGCACCGGCGACGAGTTCGCCGAAGCCGCTCATCGCAGGCGTATGCAGGCCGATCAACCAGACCAGCATCAGCACGCCGACGATCCAGTTCACGTGGCCGACCACCCGGCCGATCGACGCGGTCAGCGCGCCGTCGAACGCCGCATGCGCCGCGAGCCACGCAAGGCCGATCAGCACGAAGCCGAACGCCTGGCCGACGAGCGTGGGCTGCGTGCGCACCAGTTGCAGCGCGTCGTACAACGACGCCCACGGAGTGAGCAGGAACAGCACTCCGAAGGCGAACAGCAGCAACGCATCGACAATCAGCACCACACGCAAGAGCGGCTTCATCGGACCTTAGTCCACGTGGTAGTTCGGCGCTTCCTTCGTGATCTGCACATCGTGCACGTGCGACTCGCGCATCCCCGCCGACGTGATCTCGACGAACGATGCCTTGTCGTGCATCTCGTCGATCGTGCGGCAGCCGCAGTAGCCCATGCTCGCGCGCACGCCGCCGATCAGCTGGAACAGGATCGCGTTGACGGAACCCTTGTACGCGACGCGCCCCTCGATGCCTTCCGGCACGAGCTTGTCGATGTTCGCCGAATTGTCCTGGAAGTAGCGGTCAGCGGCGCCGTCCTTCATCGCGCCGACCGAGCCCATGCCGCGATACGACTTGTACTGGCGGCCCTGGAACAGGAACACGTCGCCCGGCGACTCTTCGGTGCCGGCGAACATGCTGCCCATCATCACTGCGTTCGCGCCGGCCGCCAGCGCCTTGCTGACGTCGCCCGAGTAGCGCACGCCGCCGTCCGCGACCACCGGCACGCCGGTGCCGCGCAGCGCGTCCGACACGTTGGCGATCGCGCTGATCTGCGGCACACCCACGCCGGCGACGATCCGCGTCGTGCAGATCGAACCCGGGCCGATGCCGACCTTCACGCCGTCCGCGCCGTACTCGACGAGCGCCTTCGCCGCGTCGGCCGTCGCGATGTTGCCGCCGATCACTTCGACGTGCGGGAAGTTCTTCTTCACCCACTGCACGCGTTCGAGCACGCCCTTGCTGTGGCCGTGCGCCGTATCGACGACGATCACGTCGACGCCCGCCTGCACCAGCAGCTCGACGCGTTCTTCGTTGTCCGGACCGACGCCGACCGCTGCGCCCGCGCGCAGCTTGCCGTGCTCGTCCTTGCACGCGGCCGGGTGCTCGGTCTGCTTCGTGATGTCCTTCACCGTCATCAGGCCGCGCAGTTCGAACGCGTCGTTGACGACCAGCACGCGTTCGAGGCGGTGGCTGTGCATCAGCGCCTTCGCTTCGTAGAGCGGCGTGCCTTCCTTCACGGTGACGAGGCGCTCGCGCGGCGTCATGATCGAGCGGACCGGCTCGTCGAGACGCGTTTCGAAACGCAGGTCGCGGTTCGTCACGATGCCGATCAGTTGCGCGCCTTCGACGACCGGGAACCCGGAAATGCCATGCTGCTGCGACAGCGCGATCACGTCGCGCACCTTCATTTGCGGCGGAACCGTAATCGGATCGCGCACGACACCCGACTCGAAACGCTTCACCTTCGCGACTTCGCGCGCCTGCTCGGCCGGCGTGAGATTCTTGTGGATGATGCCGACGCCGCCCTGCTGCGCCATCGCGATCGCGAGGCGTCCTTCGGTGACCGTGTCCATGGCGGCGGACACGAGCGGGATATTCAGGGAAATATTGCGGGTCAGCCGGGTTTTCAGGCTGGTGTCGCGCGGCAGAACGTCGGAGAAGGCCGGGACGAGGAGCACATCATCGAACGTGAGTGCTTTCTGGATCAGACGCATGGCAAATCCTATGGGCGCAAAAGCAGATTATACGCGATTACGCGATAGACTCTTGGGTTTCTCGTGTGCGAACAACAGGTTGGAGGCGAAAGCACCGCCCGTCGCACTGCAGCAATCGCTGCAATCAGCCCCGTTCATCGCGCCCGATTTCCGCACGCGCCGGCGTCGATGCGAACGTCCGGTCGCGCGCACGCGGTCAGCGGATGCAGGATCGAACAAGACGAAGCGCCGCGCGCCGATTAAGCTGTGCGGCTTTCGATGAGCTTCAGGGGTACGAAGGACATGCGGCGCGGTGTGTTGTACGGCGTTCTCGCCGGAGCGTTATGGGGCACGGTGTTCGTCGTGCCCCGCCAGTTGTCGGATTTCTCGCCGCTTCTGCTGAGCGCGGGCCGCTACGTGATGTACGGGCTCGTTTCGCTCGCCGCGCTGCTGCCGATGGCGCGCCGCATCTGGCCGCGGCTGACGCTCGCCGACGGGCTCGCGCTCGTGAAGCTCGCGCTCGCCGGCAACCTGCTCTATTACCTCTTTCTCGCGACGGCGATTCACCTCGTCGGGATCGCGCCTGCGTCGCTGATCGTCGGCGTGCTGCCGGTCACCGTCACGCTGCTCGGGCGGCGGGACCACGGCGCGGTGCCGCTGCGGCGGCTCGTGTTGCCGCTCGCGATGATCGCGGCCGGCATCGCGTGCATCAACGTCGACGTGTTCACCGCGACCGCGAACGCGACGGCCGCGAGTGCCGTGACGAAGCTCGCCGGCATCGGCTGCGCGGTCGGCGCGCTCGTCTGCTGGTCGTGGTTCGCGGTCGAGAATGCGCGCTACCTGCAGCGCAACCAGCACTTCAGCGGCAATGAATGGTCGGTGCTGTGGGGCGTCGTCACCGGAGCGCTCGGCGCGCTGGTGTGGATCGTCATCCTGCTGCTGCCCGCGGGATCGGTTCAGCAGACCGTGTCCGCCGCTCACTGGACGACGTTCTGGCAGCTGAACCTCGTGCTCGCGATCGGCGCGTCGTGGCTCGGCAACGGGCTCTGGAACGCGGCCGCGAAGTGTCTGCCGCTGACGCTGTCGGGCCAGATGATCGTGTTCGAGACGCTGTTCGCGCTGCTCTACGGCTTCGTGTACGACCACCGGCTGCCGCGGCCGCTCGAAATCGCGGCGATCGTGCTGCTGGTCGCGGGAGTCAGCTGGTCGGTGCGCCGGCATGCGGGCGAGCCGCAAGGCACCGCGCACGGCGACGGAATCGTGCCGGCCGCGGATTGAACCGGGGGAACCGGCTGCGCCCCGGCACGGCGCCGATCCTGAGCGTCGCCGTTTCAGCGAGTCGGGACTTTCGACGCAGCGCGCCGCGCACCCTGCGCGGCGGCGCCCGACACCGGGCCCGCCACTTCGCCTAGCGCGAATCCTTCGGCAGCCACTTGCGCCCTTCGATCGCGCCTTCGCGGCGGCTCTTGTCGACGCGCCGCTGCCTTGCCGTTTTCGGATCGACGATCAGCGGCCGGTAGATCTCGACGCGATCGTGGTCGGCAAGCGGGTCGTCGAGCGGCCGGATCTTCCCGAACACGCCGACCTTGTGCTTCGCGAGGTCGATCTCCGGATGCCGTGCAAGCACGCCGCTCGCGCAAATCGCGTCGCGCAGCGTCGCGCCGGCCGGCAGCGTGAGCGCGATCAGCGTCTGTTCGTCGGGCAGCGCGTAGCAGACCTCGATGGAAAGTGCGGTATCCGTCATCGTCATTTGCCGTAGCGCTGGTCCGCGCGCTTCACGAACGATTCGACGAACGTGTTCGCGATATGGCTGAACACCGGGCCGATGATCTTCTCGAGAATCACGTTTGAGAACTCGTAGTGCAGCGCGAATTCGATCTTGCACGCGTCGCTGCGCAGCGGCGTGAAGCGCCAGTAGCCGGTAAACTTGCGAAACGGGCCGTCCGCGAAGTCCATGTCGATGCGAGTCGGGCGCTGCTGCGTATTGCGGGTCGCGAAGTGCTGCTTGATGCCCTTGAAGTTGATGTCGATCCGCGCCTCCATCCCGGTCTCGTCCTGACGGCGGATTTCGACGCCGCCGCACCACGGCAGGAAGTTGGGGTAGTCGGCGACGTCGGTGACGAGGTCGAACATCTGCTCCGCCGAATGGCGAATCAACACGGTTTTCTGGACATCCGCCATAAGCTGCACGACGCATAAGGTGAAGCGCGGCGGGCTTTCGGTGTCCCGCTTTGCTAAAATCGTGATTTTAAACGAGTTGGGCCTTTCCCATTTCCTATGAGCATCATCGACAACAGAAAAGCGTTCTTCGATTACTTCATCGAAGAGCGCCATGAGGCGGGGCTCGTGCTCGAAGGGTGGGAGGTCAAGGCATTGCGCGCGGGCCGCGCCCAGATCAAGGAAGGCTACGTGGTGATCCGCGACGGCGAGCTGTTCCTGATCGGCGCGCACATCAGCCCGCTGCCGGAAGCGTCGACGCACATCCACCCGGACCCCGTGCGCACCCGCAAGCTGCTCTTGCACAAGAACGAGATCCACAAGCTGATCGGCAAGGTCGAGCAGCGCGGCTATACGCTCGTGCCGCTGAATTTTCACTACAAGGGCGGTCGTGTGAAGTGCGAGATCGGCCTCGCGAAGGGCAAGAAGCTGCACGACAAGCGCGAGACCGAGAAGAAGCGCGACTGGGAACGCGAGAAGGCACGGCTGATGCGCTCGGCGGCGTAATGCGGGTTAGTCGCTGCGGTGGGCCTGCGGGGGTTTTCAGCGGGTTTGCGGCGACGGTTCGGCGGCGACGGCTTCGGTGACCGGGCGGCGAGCACGCGCCAGTCCGCATGCCGTCGCCTTCCGTTGGCCGTCCGTAGCGTCCGTCACGCTCCGCGAGCGTTCTCGCCTCGCGGCGGCGGCGCGCTGACCGCGCGCTCGCGCAGCCCGGCGCGATTCACGATCGTCATCGCGGACGCGATCATCCCGCCGATGTCGGCGAGATCGCCCGGCACGATCAGCGTGTTGCCCTGCCTCGCCAGATTGCCGAACGCGCCCACATATTGCTCGGCCACCTTCAGGTTGACCGCATCCATCCCGCCTTCCGACTGGATCGACGCCGCGATCTTGCGGATCGCTTCCGCGTTCGCCTCGGCCACGGCGAGAATCGCCGCCGCCTCGCCCTGCGCCTGATTGATCGCCGCCTGACGCTCGCCCTCGGACTTCTGGATCGCCGCCTCGCGCGCGCCGGCCGCGAGGTTGATCTGCTCCTGCTTGCGCCCTTCCGACGCGGCGATCAGCGCACGCTTTTCGCGCTCCGCGGTGATCTGCGCCTGCATCGCGTGCAGGATCTCCTTCGGCGGCGTCAGGTCCTTGATCTCGTAGCGCAGCACCTTCACGCCCCAGTTCGACGCCGCCTCGTCGAGCGCCGACACGACGCTGTGATTGATGAAATCGCGCTCCTCGAACGTCTTGTCGAGTTCGAGCCGGCCGATCACTGAACGCAGCGTCGTCTGCGACAGCTGGGTGATCGCAAACACGAAGTTGCTCGATCCGTACGACGCCTTCATCGGATCGGTGACCTGAAAGTACAGCACGCCGTCCACCTGCAACTGGGTGTTGTCGCGCGTGATGCAGACCTGGCTCGGCACGTCGAGCGGGATCTCCTTCAACACGTGCTTGTACGCGACACGATCGACGAACGGCATCACGATCGACATGCCGGGCGTGAGCGTCGCGTGATAGCGGCCGAGCCGCTCGACGACCCACGCGTGCTGCTGCGGCACGATCTTCACGGTCTGCATGACCAGCACGATGACGATCACAAGCAGAATCGCGCCGACGACGGGAACTTGCATAACGAGGCCTCCTTGCTGGGAATGCGGCGCACGCGCGAAGACGCGCGCCCGATGTCACGCTTCGCGCGGGCGCAGCGGCTTTTTCGCCGCGACGATCAGGCAGTTGCCGCGCAATGCGGTGATTTCGTAGAGCGGTGCGTCGTCGGGTTCGCCGGGCGCGAGTTCGACGTCCCATTGCGCGCCGCGATACATCGCACGCGCACGACCGTCGCGCCAGCCGGCGACGGCGAGCGTCGAGCCGATGTCGAGATTGACGTCCGGATCGCGGGAAAGCTCGCCGCCGCGCCGCCGACGAGTGAAGCGCACGCGCCGCAGCACGATCACACAGATGAGCGCGACCGCCGCGGCGATCGCGAGTTGAAAGTCGAGCGGCACGTCGAACGCATAGGCGACCAGCCCGGCGACGAAGCCGAGCGCGATCATCAGCAGGTAGAACGTTCCCGTCATCAGTTCGGCGATGACGAGCACGCCCGCGCCGATCCACCAGAACAGCCCGTGTGGCCCCACGTCGATCTCCCAAAGCAAAACACCCCGGTTTGACCGGGGTGTTATAGCACGAAGCTGTTGCTCTTTTTCACCCGGCGCCGCGCACTGTGACGGTGTGCGGCAGCGGGCGACCGGCGTGGGCTACCGGCGTGGGCTACCGGCGTGGGCAGCTTACTTCGCCTGCAGCTTCGCGAGCGCCTGCCACGTATCGATGATCGTGTCCGGGTTCAGCGACATCGAAGCGATGCCCTGCTCCGCAAGCCACTGCGCGAAGTCCGGATGATCGGACGGCCCCTGCCCGCAGATACCGACGTACTTGTTCAGACGCAGGCACGTTTCGATCGCGCGCTTCAGCATGAACTTGACCGCTTCGTCGCGCTCGTCGAAGTCGACCGCCAGCAGTTCCATGCCGGAGTCGCGATCGAGGCCGAGCGTCAGCTGCGTGAGGTCGTTCGAGCCGATCGAGAAGCCGTCGAAGTACTGCAGGAACTCTTCGGCGAGAATCGCGTTCGACGGCACTTCGCACATCATGATCAGCTTCAGGCCGTTCACGCCGCGCTTCAGGCCGAACTTCTCGAGCAGCCCGATCACGCGTTCCGCCTGCTTCAGCGTGCGCACGAACGGCACCATGATCTCGACGTTCGCGAGACCCATGTCCTCGCGCACGCGCTTCAACGCGAGACACTCCATCTCGAACGCCTGCGCGAAGTCGTCGGCGATGTAACGCGACGCGCCGCGGAAGCCGAGCATCGGGTTTTCCTCGTCCGGCTCGTAGCGGGAACCGCCGATCAGCTTCTTGTACTCGTTCGACTTGAAGTCGGACAGACGCACGATCACGGGCTTCGGATAGAACGCCGCCGCGATCGTCGCGATGCCTTCGGTCAGCTTGTCGACGTAGAACGCACGCGGCGACGCATGGCCGCGCGCCACGCTCTCGACCGCCTTCTTCAGGTCGGCATCGACGTTCGGGTACTCGAGGATCGCCTTCGGGTGCACGCCGATGTTGTTGTTGATGATGAACTCGAGACGCGCGAGGCCGACGCCCGCGTTCGGCAGCTGCGAGAAGTCGAACGCGAGCTGCGGATTGCCGACGTTCATCATGATCTTCACCGGAATCGGCGGCAGCTCGCCGCGCTGCACTTCGCTGACTTCGGATTCGAGCAGACCGTCGTAGATCCGGCCTTCGTCGCCTTCCGCGCACGACACGGTGACGAGCGCGCCGTCCTTCAGCACGTCGGTCGCGTCGCCGCAACCGACGACCGCCGGCACGCCGAGCTCACGCGCGATGATCGCCGCGTGGCAGGTACGGCCGCCGCGGTTCGTGACGATCGCCGATGCGCGCTTCATCACCGGCTCCCAGTTCGGGTCGGTCATGTCGGCGACGAGCACGTCGCCCGGCTGCACGCGTTCCATTTCGGACGGGTCATGAATCACCTTCACGCGACCCGCGCCGATCTTCTGGCCGATGGCGCGACCGGTCGCAAGCACCTGCGACTGGCCCTTCAGACGGAAGCGCTGCTCGACCTTGCCGTGCGCCTGGCTCTTCACCGTTTCCGGGCGCGCCTGCAGGATGAAGATCTTGCCGTCGCGGCCGTCCTTGCCCCACTCGATGTCCATCGGACGCTCGTAGTGCTTCTCGATGATCACCGCGTACTTCGCCAGCTCGATCACGTCTTCGTCGGTGATCGAGAAGCGGTTGCGCTGCTCGGCGGGCACGTCGACCGTCTTCACGCGGCCCGGCTCGCCCGGCTTCGTGAATTCCATCTTGATCAGCTTCGAGCCGATCGAGCGGCGGATGACCGGCGCCTTGCCTTGCGCAAGCGTCGTCTTGAACACGTAGAACTCGTCCGGATTCACCGCGCCCTGCACGACGGTCTCGCCGAGACCGTAGCTCGACGTGATGAAGACGGCGTCCTTGAAGCCCGACTCGGTGTCGAGCGTGAACATCACGCCGGCCGCGCCGACGTCGGAGCGCACCATCCGCTGGACGCCCGCCGACAGCGCGACTTCCGCGTGCGTGAAGCCCTTGTGCACGCGATACGAGATCGCGCGATCGTTGTACAGCGACGCGAACACGTGCTTCAGGCGATCGAGCACGTCCTCGATGCCGACCACGTTCAGATAGCTTTCCTGCTGGCCCGCGAACGACGCGTCGGGCAGGTCTTCGGCGGTCGCGGACGAGCGCACCGCGAACGACAGCTCGGCGGGCGACCCGTTCTGCAGCGTCTCGAAGCCCGCGCGGATTTCCTGTTCGAGGCGCGGCTGAAGCGGCGCATCGACGATCCACTGGCGGATTTCCTTGCCCGCTTCGGCGAGCGCCTTCACGTCGTCGACGTCGAGCGTCTCGAGACGCGCGGCGATCCGCTCGGTCAGGTTGTTGTGTTTCAGAAAGTCGCGGAACGCGAGCGCCGTCGTCGCGAAGCCCGTGGGCACGCGCACGCCGGCCTCGGCCAACTGGCTGATCATTTCGCCGAGCGACGCGTTCTTGCCGCCCACGATCTCGACGTCGGTCATCCGCAACTGCTCGAACGGCACTACATAAGCCTGATCCTTCGCGATGGTGTTAGTCATACAAGCCCCTAAGTGTGAAAAAAATACTCGGTTGCGCAAGTGGGCTCGAACGCGGATCCGCTCATTGGAAGCGAATCCGTGTCTTGCGCAACCTGTTGGAGAAGCAATCGCACGCGCGGCAAGATGCGCGCGAATGAACGCGCTTGCCCGACGTTGAAGGGAATCACTGCGAGTTTTCGCCGGAATGCGCCCCGTTGGAGGCGGGTTCGGCGAGGTTGTCACTGCAATTGCTTATCCAACAGGTTGCCGCTATTCTACCGTGCCGACTACAGAAAATGTCGGAGCCCGGTCAGAATCGTGCCCCATAAACGGGCGCAGGCCGGCGCTCAGCGCGTTGCGCCGCCTCGTCGTTCTCACGCCGACGCGCACCTTTTCTGACCTGTACCATCCCGCCCCCGTTACCGATGCCGCCTACCGTATTCATCGTCTCCGACGGTACCGGGATCACTGCCGAGACTTTCGCGCATTCGATCCTGTCGCAGTTCGACCAGAAGTTCCGCCTCGTGCGGGTGCCGTTCGTCGATTCGATGGACAAGGCGTACCTGACGCAGCAAAAGATCAACGAAGCCGCGCTGCAGGAAGGCCGCCGGCCGGTCGTGTTCACGACGCTCGTCGACAGCCGCTCGAACGAAGTCGTGAAGAGTTCCAATGCGCTCGTGCTCGACATGTTCCAGACCTTCGTCGAGCCACTGGAGCAGGAGCTGGACGTCAAGTCGAGCCACGCGATGGGCCGCGTGCACCAGAACGCCGACACCGAGGAATACAAGAACCGGATCGAGGCGATCAACTTCTCGCTCGCGCATGACGACGGCCAGTCGAATCGCAATCTCGCGGGCGCGGACGTGATCCTCGTCGGCGTGTCGCGCAGCGGCAAGACGCCGACAAGCCTCTATCTGGCGATGCAATACGGTGTGAAGGCCGCGAACTATCCGCTGATTCCGGACGACTTCGAGCGCGGCAAGCTGCCGACGCCGCTCGTCGAACATCGCGCGAAGCTGTTCGGGCTGTCGATCGATGCGCAGCGTCTGTCCGAGATCCGCAACGAGCGGCGTCCGGGCAGCAAGTACGCGGCGATCGAGAACTGCCGCTACGAGATCAACGAAGCGGAAACAATGATGCGGCGCGAAGGGATCAAGTGGCTGTCGTCGACGCACAAGTCGATCGAGGAGATCGCGACGACGATCCTGCAGGAAATCCGCATGGACAAGCCGCCGTACTGACACGGCGGGCGCTTCAGGCCGGCGCGCGGCGGCGCCGCGCCCGTCAACGGCGGGCGTGACGCTGCTGCCGGCACTGTTCGAAGAGACACACCGCGGCGGCCGCCGCGACGTTCAGCGACTCCATCCCGCCTGGCTGCGGAATCGTCACCCGATGCGCGGCCGCGTCGCGCCACACCGGCGACACCCCTGCCCCTTCGTTGCCGAACACCCACGCGGTGGCGCCAGTCAGATCGCACTCGTCGATCGGCTGTGCGCCATGCGAATCCGTGATCACGACCGGCACCGACACGATGTCGAGCAACGCATCGGGTTCGACGTTCTCGAACACCTTCAGCAGAAAATGCGCGCCCATCGCGGAGCGCAGCACCTTCGACGACCACACGTACGCGGTGCCCGGCGTGCAGAACACGTACGGAATGCCGGCCGCCGCCGCGCTGCGCAGGATCGACCCGACGTTGCCCGCGTCCTGCACGCCGTCGAGGATCACGCAGGTCTCGGTCACCTGCTGCGGCGGCGCGCTGTCGGGCGTGTCGACGAGCAGCAGCATCCCGACGCCGTGCACGACGTTCGAAAGCTGGCCGAACAGCGCATCCGGCAGCGTGACCACGCGCCGCTCGTCGATGCGCGCGACGATCGCCTGCGCCTCATCGTGCGCGAGCGCGCCGTCGGTCACCACGCAATATTCCGGCTGCCCGCCGCCGTCGAGCCACGCGCTCGCGAGATGAAAGCCTTCGAGCAGCGCCTGTCCGCTGCGCCGCTGTTGATGCGTCGAGCCGGCCAGCGCCTTCAGACGCTTGTAGAGCGGATTGTCGCGCGAAGTAATGGCTTTCACGGGCGGCGGACCTGAGTGTCGGTATGTCGGCAAAAACGGAAACGGCGCCCGCTACGGGACGTCAGGGAACGAGGATATTGCGCTCAGGCGGGCATCGACGCGTCGTCGTCGCCGAAACCTGGCGCCACGATCGGCGCGGCCGCGAGGTAGCCCGGCAGCGGCAACCCGTGCAGCGCGTACGCGTCGCGCACCGGCGCGAACGAGCGCCGATGATGCTCGCACGGACCGTGCTCGCGCAACGCCGCGAGATGCTGCGGCGTGCCGTAGCCCGCATGCGCGTCGAAACCGTACGCCGGGAACGTGCGATGCAGTTCGAGCAGCATCCGGTCGCGCGTGACTTTCGCGAGGATCGACGCGGCGGAAATGCTCGGCACCAGGGCGTCGCCGCCGATCACCGCCTCGCTTCGCACCGTCAGCACCGGACAGCGGTTGCCGTCGATTTTCGCGAGCGTCGGCGTCACCGCGAGGCCTTCGACCGCGCGCCGCATCGCGAGCATCGTCGCGTGCAGGATGTTCAGCGTGTCGATCTCGTCGACGGATGCGGACGCGACGCAATAAGCGATCGAGCGCTCGACGATCAGCTCGTACAGCGAGTCGCGCTTCTTCGCGGACAGCGCCTTCGAGTCGTCGAGGCCGGCGATCGACCGCGCCGGGTCCAGAATCACCGCGGCCGCGACGACCGGACCGGCGAGCGGCCCGCGCCCCGCCTCGTCGACGCCGCAGACGACGTCGTCCGGCGAGTCGAACGACAGGCCCGGCTGAACGCCGGCCGCCGCCGCCCGCTTCGCGGACTTCGGCGCATTTGCAGCCCTGGTCGCCGCAGTGGCCTCCGTGACTTTCGTGGCCCCGCCGCGCTTGCCCGCACCGCCGGTCATGCTCGCCTCCTGCCGCCTTCGACGATCTGCGCGACCACTTCCGCCGCGCGCTGCGACGTGTTCTGCCGCAGCGTATGGTGCATCCCGGTGAAGATTTCGGTCAGCGTGCGCCGGTTCGCTTCGTCGCGCAACTGGGTGAGCGTGGCGTCCGCGAGCGCTTCCGGCGTCGCGAAGTGCTGCAGGATTTCGGGCACGACGAAGCGGCCCGCGAGAATGTTCGGCAGCCCGACGTACGGCAGATACCCTTGCCGGCGCATGATCTGCCCCGTCAGCCAGGGCACCTTGTACGAGATCACCATCGGCTTTTTCAGGAGCGCCGCTTCGAGCGTGACCGTGCCGCTCTTCACGAGGATCGCGTCGGCGGCCGTCATCGCGACCTGCGCGCCGGCGTCGGTGACGGTCAGCGGCAGGTCCGCATATTCGTCGACGAGCGGCTGCAACTGCTCGCGCAGCGCCGGCGTCGCCGCCGGCATCACGAAGCGCACGCCCGGCTCGCGCTGCAGCATCACGCGCATCGCGGCGAAAAATGTCGGACCGATCAGATGGATCTCCGAGCGACGGCTGCCCGGCAGCACCGCGATCACCGGGCCGCTTTCCGGAAGTCCGAGCGTGCGCCGCGCACCGGCGACGTCCGGCACGAGCGGGATCTCGTCGGCGAGCGGATGGCCGACGTACGACGCCGCGACGCCTGCTTTCTCGAGCATCGCCGCCTCGAACGGAAACACGCACAGCATGTGATCGACGGACTTCGCGATCTTCTTGATGCGCCCGCCGCGCCACGCCCAGATCGACGGGCACACGAAGTGAATCGTCGGAATGCCGGCGTCGCGCAGCGGATGTTCGAGACCGAAGTTGAAGTCCGGCGCGTCGACGCCGACGAACGCGTCGGGCGGATCCGCGAGCAGTTGCCGCTTCAGCTCGTTGCGGATGCCGAGAATCTCGGGAATGTGCCGCAGCGCCTCGACGTAGCCGCGCACGGTCAGCTTTTCCATCGGCCAGTGCGCGTCGAAGCCGACGGCCTTCATGCGCGGACCGCCGATTCCGTAGTACTGCGTGGTATCGGGCAGACGGCCCCCGAGGCCCGCGAGCAGCGACGACGCGAGCAGATCGCCCGACGGCTCGCCCGCGACCATCGCGAGGCGAAGCGGACGCAGCGGTTGAATGGGCAGCACCATCGCCTAGCGGATGATGCCGCGTTGCGACTGCTCGACGAACGCGATCAACGCCTTCACCGGTTCGTCGCCGTCGCCGCCGGCCGTGGCCAGCTCGGCAAGCTGCGCCTTCGCGTCTTCGAGCGACAGGCCGTTCTTGTACAGCAGACGGTACGCGGAGCGCAGCACCGAGATCGCATCCGCCGAAAAGCCGCGGCGACGCAGCCCTTCGACGTTGATCCCGTGCGGCACCGCCTTGTTGCCGGCCGCGATCACGAACGGCGGCACGTCCTGCACGAGCGCCGATGCGCCGCCGAGCATCGAGTGCGCGCCGATGCGCACGTACTGATGCACGCCCGACATCCCGCCGACCACCGCATAGTCCTCGACGATCACGTGGCCCGCGAGCTGCGCGTTGCTCGACATGATCACGTTGTTGCCGAGCCGGCAGTCGTGGCCGACGTGCACGTACGCCATGATCCAGTTGTCGTCGCCGATGATCGTGACGCCGGTGTCCTGCATCGTGCCGGTGTGCAGCGTCGTGAACTCGCGGATCGTGTTGCGGTTGCCGATCTCGAGCCGGGTCGGCTCGTCCTTGTACTTCATGTCCTGCGGACGACCGCCGATCGACGCGAAATGGCCGATGCGGTTGTCCTCGCCGATCGTCGTGTACCCTTCGACGACGGTGTGCGCGCCGACCGTCGTGCGCGCGCCGATGCTCACGTGCGCGCCGACGACCGCGTACGGTCCGATCTCGACCGTGTCGTCGATCTGCGCGCCGGCTTCGACGATCGCAGTGGGATGAATCCTGGTCATTCGTTTTCGCTTCCGAATCTGTAGCGGGCCGTCGCGCGCTGCATGCAGGCCGACGGCACCATGCGGCGCTCGCTTACGCCGCCGGATCGACGTTCTTGACCGTGCACATCAACTCGGCCTCGCACGCCACCGCGCCGTCCACTTCCGCGTGGGCCTTGAACTTCCAGATGCCGCGCATGTAGCGCTCGAACGTCACGTTCAGGATCAGCTGGTCGCCCGGCTCGACGACGCGCTTGAAGCGCGCGCCATCGATGCCGACGAAGTAGTACAGCGTCTTCTCCGGATCGTGCGGCTCTTCGGCGAACGTCAGCAGCGCGGCGGTCTGCGCAAGCGCTTCGAGGATCATCACGCCCGGCATCACGGGCCGCGTCGGAAAATGGCCGGTGAAGAACGGCTCGTTGACCGTCACGTTCTTCAGCGCCTTGATGCTCTTGTGCGGCACGAGGTCGACGACCCGGTCCACCATCAGGAACGGATAGCGATGCGGCAGCAACGTGAGGATCTTGTGGATGTTGAAGTTGATTTTCTCGATGTTCATGATGTTTCTTCTCACGCATGGATTGCGCGAAGATGACTGCGGATGGTGTGGTCCGCGCCGACGCGAAGTATGCGCCCCGGCACGGACGCTGTGCACTCGGATCTGCCCGCGCACGATGCGGCACGTGAAAGCCGGCGAAGTCGCACCCCTGCCAATCTGCCGTTTTCCGATGCCGACCGCCGCGGCGGACTGCACACGCGGACCGCTTCCCCGTTTTGCCGCAGGCGCCGTGCGCGTCGCGGCCCGATGTGCGGCGAGTGCCGCGGCCACGGCCGTCGCAGCGACGACTGCCGGCGCCGGCTCGCGAGCCGCCTACGCCTCGCCCTGCGACTTCTGCCCGAGCGCCGCTTCGAGCGCCTTGATCCGGTCGCGCAGCTTGTCGAGGTTGCGCATCAGCGCGGCACTGCGGTTCCAGTCGGCGTGATCGACGGCCGGAAACGCGCTCGTGTACATGCCCGGCTTCAACAGCGACTTCGACACGCCCGACTTCGCGGTGACGATCACATAGTCCGCGAGCGTCACGTGGCCCGCGATGCCGACCGCGCCGCCGATCATGCAATGACGGCCGATCGTCGTGCTGCCGGCGATGCCCGCGCAGCCCGCGATCACCGTGTACGCGCCGATGCGGCAGTTGTGGCCGATCTGCACGAGATTGTCGATTTTCACGCACTCGTCGATCACCGTGTCGGCCATCGCGCCACGGTCGATCGTCGTGTTCGCGCCGATCTCGACGTCCGGCCCGATCGACACGCCGCCGACCTGCGGAATCTTGACCCACGTACCGGCGCGGGCATCGCCGTCGCCGGTGAAGTCCGGTGCGAACCCGAAGCCGTCCGAGCCGATCACCGCACCCGAATGAATGATCGCGCGCTCGCCGATGCGGCAACCGTGATAGACCGTGACACCCGGATACAGATGCGAGCCCTCGGCGATCGCCGTGCCGCGGCCGACGAACACGTTCGCGTCGAGCCGCACGCGCTCGCCGATCACCGCGCCCGCCTCGACGGTCACGTTCGGACCGATCACCGCACTCGCGGCGACCTTCGCGGACGGATCGACGTTCGCGCTCGCGTGCACGCCCGGCACGGCCTTCGGCGCCGCGAGATCGATGAACGCCTGCGCGACGCGCGCGAAATAAGCATACGGATTCGGCGTGACGATGAAGTTGCGACCGTCGCGCGAAGCGAGCTTCGCGAGGTCATCCGCACTGATCAGCACTGCGCCCGCGCCGGTCGTCCCGACCTGCGACAGATATTTGGGGTTGGCGAGGAACGCAAGCTGTTGCGGCCCGGCCTGGTCGAGCGGCGCGAGCGATGCGACGCGCTGCGTCGCGTCGCCGATCACTTCGCCGCCGAACTGCCGGACGATGTCCTCGAGCGTGAATGCCATGCGCTTTTCTACTCCTGCGTTTCAGTTGGCGGCCGCCGGCGCCGCGAGCGCCTTCAGCACCTGATCGGTGATGTCGATGCGCGGGCTCACGTAAACCGCTTCCTGCACGATCAGGTCATAGTGCTGCTGTTCGGCGATCTGCTTGATCACCTTGTTCGCACGGTCGAGCACCGCGGCCAGTTCCTCGTTGCGACGCTGGTTCAGGTCTTCGCGGAACTCGCGCTGCTTGCGCTGGAAATCGCTGTCGAGCTGCGACAAGTCGCGCTGCTTCTGTGCGCGGTCGGTCGCGGACATCGAAGGGCCGCTCTTGTCGAGCGCGTCGGACATCGACTTCAGCCGCTGCGCCATGTCCTGCAGGTCCTTGTCGCGCTTCGCGAACTCGGCTTCGAGCTTGGTCTGCGCGGCCTTCGCGGGCGCCGACTCGCGCAGGATCCGGTCGGAGTTCACGGCCGCGATCTTCGCCTCCTGCGCATTGGCGACGCCGGTGCCGGCAAACATGAACGTCGCGCACGACAGCGCCACCGCGCCGATCATCCGTCTGGAAAACATACCCGTTAGCAAAGTCACCCTCTCGTATCTGTTGGTTCCTGCGCGCCCGTCAGAATGCCGTCCCGATCTGGAACTGGAACTTCTGATACTGGTCGCCCGTGTGCTTGACGAGCGGGAAGCCGAGGCTCAGCTTGAGCGGACCGATCGGCGAGATCCACGCGAGACCGAGACCGTAGCCGTAGCGCAGGCCGTTCGCGCCGATGCTGTTGCCTTCGGTGCCCCAGACGTTACCACCATCGAGGAACGTGAAGACGCGCAACGTCCGGTCGTAGCCGGTGCCCGGCAGCGGGAACGTCATTTCGATGTTGCCGACGAGCATCTTCGAACCGCCGATCGGGTCGCCCGTCGTCTTGTCGCGCGGACCGAGCGAACTCGGTTCGTAGCCGCGGACCGAGCCGATACCGCCCGCGTAGTAGTTCTTGAAGATCGGGAACGGCTTGCCGCCGAGGCCGTTGCCGTAGCCGCCCTGGAAGTTCAGGCCGAGCACGAAGCCTCGCGCGAACGAGTAATAGTACTGCGCCTGCAAGTCCGTCTTGTAATACTCGGTGCCGCCGATCGGCGTGCCCCATTCGGCGTTCGCCTGCGTGTAGTAGCCCTTGCTCGGCACGAGCGCGCTGTCGCGCGAATCGCGCGACCAGCCGACCGTCAGCGGCACGTTGTTCGAGATGCGGCCGAACGTGTTCACGTAGTCGATGTAGCTCTGCGGCGTCGCGCTGTCCACATCGAGACGGTCCTGTTCGAGGCCCGCGCCGAAGTACACGGTGTCGACTTCCGAGAACGGGATGCCGAACTTCATGTCGGCGCCCGCGGTGATGATCCGGAAGCTCGAGTCGGTCGAGTAGTACAGCGGCTGATACGTGCGATAGAAGACGTCGGTGATCCGCTTGATGCCGTCGACGGTGAAGTACGGGTCGACCTGCGTGACGGTCAGCGTGCGGTACGTGCTCGCGGTGTTCACGTTCACCGACAGGCTCGTGCCCGAGCCGAACACGTTGTCCTGCGAGACGCCTGCGGACAGCACGACCTTGTCCGTCGACGAGAAGCCCGCACCGAGCGTGATCGCGCCGGTCGGTTTTTCGGCAACCTTCACGTCGATGTCGACCTGGTCGGGCGTGCCTTCGACCGGCACGGTCGTCACGTCGACATTGGTGAAGTAGCCGAGACGGTTGATCCGGTCTTTCGACAGCGCGAGGCGGTTCGAATCGAACCACGAGCTTTCGAGCTGACGCATTTCGCGGCGCACCACTTCGTCGCGCGTGCGGGTGTTGCCCACCACGTTGATGCGGCGCACG
>DATJJN010000075.1:0-2412 GCA_035492135.1 Paraburkholderia sp.
GCGCCGCCTACGACGCAGTCCCTTTTCTCTCGCACGCGAAAAAATGCACGGTCGTCACCGTGCGCGGCACCGAAGGCGAGCCGCCCGGCGAACGATTCGCCGGCGCTGACATTGCATTGACGCTCGCGCGCCACGACGCGGCGGTCGACGTGCTCGACGTCGACGCAAGCAAGGACACGCCGATCGGCGACGTGCTGCTGTCGACCGCATACGATCAGGGCTGCGACATGATCGTGATGGGCGCATACGGGCACTCACGATGGCGCGAACTTGTCATGGGTGGCGCAACGCGAACCATCCTGCAATCGATGACCATGCCCGTGCTGATGTCGCGCTAGACGCCGTCCTTCCAGGGAGCCACACTCATGTACAAAAGCATCCTCGTCGCACTCGACGGCAGCGACACCTCACATCAGGTACTCGAAGCCGCGCTGCGTCTCGCGCGCGAAAATCACGCGTTGCTGCATCCGGTCTACGTCGTCGATATGCCCACCATCGCGTTCGGCACGCCCGGCTTCAATCCCGTGCCGATACGCGAGGCGATGCGCACCGAAGGCGAACTCGTGATCGCCGACGCGCGCGACCGCATGGCGAAACTGCGCATCAACGGCAGTCCGCGCGTCGTCGACACCAGTTCGCTCAGCGAAGACATCGCGCAGCGTCTCCAGTTATCGGCGATCGCATGCGATGCCGATCTCATCGTAATGGGAACGCATGGCCGGCGCGGCTTCCGGCGATTCGTGCTCGGCAGCGTCGCGGAACGTGTCGTACGTGGCGCGCCGTGCGCGGTGCTGCTGATTCCATCAAGCGCGCAGCAGCCCGCCGCCGACCAGACCGCGGCCGCATCACACTCCGCGCAAAAGGAGCTCCCATGAGCTACAAGACCTTGCTGGTCCATATCGACGACAGCCGCCACAGCGCGGTACGGGTTGCCGTCGCGCTCGATCTCGCGCAGCGCTTCGACGCGCATCTGATCGGCCTCTACATCGTCAGTCAGGACCTGTTCCAGCCGCTCTTCAAACTCGACGACAGCCTGAATCTGTCCACGCTCGAACGGCAGCACGTGGAACGCCAGGCAAGCGCGCAAGCCGCCTTTCTCGACGCCGCGCAGCGTGCCGACCGCAACGTCGAATGGCGTGCGCCGCAGGGTCCAGCCATCGAAACCGCGACGCTGCACGCGCGGCATGCGGACCTGCTGATCCTCGGCCAGCGCGATCCGGAAGACCCCGCGTCCTACGTCGCGCGGCACTTTATCGAAGACCTGCTGATGGAAAGCGGCCGCCCCGCGCTCGTGCTGCCGTATGCGGGCAGAGTCACCGCGACGGTCGGCGACAACGTCGTGATCGCGTGGGACGGCAGCCGTGAAGCGGCGCGCGCGCTGTCCGATTCGCTCGCGCTGATCAAACACGCGCGTTTCGTGACGATCGCGTCGGTCGAATCACGCGGAAACCACAACGCACCGCACGAGAAAGCGCCCGCCGCCATCGACGTTTCCGCCTTCCTCGAACGCCACGGCATTCGCGCCTCGTTCCTGACGACGCCGCCGGTCGCCGGCGTCAGCACCGGCGCGACGCTGCTGAACCGCGTCGCCGACCTGCAGGCGGACCTGCTCGTGATGGGCGCATTCGGTCATCCGCACGCGCAGGAGCGCGTGCTCGGCGGCGTGACGCGCACGATGCTCGAATCGATGACCGTGCCCGTGCTGATGTCGCATTGAAGTCGAACTACTGAAGCCGAACGATTGGATTGAATAACGGCAGTCGCCGAAGTCAACGCCGCGCGCCCGTGGCAATCGTCCGCAATTCGCACTCGGCCACATCGAAGGCGCGCCGTACCGCCTCCTGCACATTCGCATGCGAACAGCGCGCCACCGGCCGGTACCGGTCGGCGCGCGACAGCAGCAGCAAGTCGAGGCGCGCGTCGTACATCGTCTGCGGACCGATCATGCCCATCGCTTCGATCGCCAGGCGAACCGCCGACAGAATCGTGCTGTAACGTTCGAGCCGCACGAGCTGCGCGCCCGCCTCCCCTTCGAGCGTACGCGAGCCGGCAAAGCCGAGGTAGACGATCTGCATGCCGACGCCCATACGCACCTCTACAGCGCCGGAATGATGACCGGAAACGCCAGGTGGCTCTCGACGTCCTTGACCCCGGGCACGGCTTCCACCGCGATGCAGATCGCCCGTCCCTCCTGCTCCGATTCGATCACGCCCCACAGATGCACGACGCCGTCCTTCACGAACACGCTGCCCTTGGGCAAGGCCCAGCGATAACCGGCGAGCGCGTCGACGACCGCATCGCGCAGCGCAGCGTCGTCATAAGCGCCGACGTCCGCCTCGGCCTGCGTGAATGTCGCGAGCGCGCGAATCAGGTTCGAGCGGCTCACGATGCCGACCAGCCTGCCGTCCTGCA
>DATJJN010000076.1:0-2978 GCA_035492135.1 Paraburkholderia sp.
CACGGTGCTCACGTGATAGCCGTCGAGACCGTTTTCGTTCTGCAGCTTCCAGTTGCCGTCGAACGTGTAGGTCGACTTGCCCGGCAGCACTTCGAGTTCGCCGGTCGGCGATTGCGCGACCATCATGTCGAAGAAGATGCGTGCGTCGCCCAGGTACTCTTCGAGCGTATCGGTGCCGTCGACGTCGAGGCTCACGAACACGAAGCCCTTGTAGCTCGCGATGCGCGCTTTCTTCAGCCCGCGCTCCGATTTGTCGAAGTCGTCACAGTACTCGCCCGGCGCCTTCACCTTCACGAGGCGGCCGTCGTTCTTGTAGCACCACGCGTGAAACGGACAGGTGAAGGTCGACTGGTTGCCCTTGGTCATGCGCGTGAGCGTCGCCCCGCGGTGCTGGCACGCGTTGATCATCGCGTTCAGATTGCCGGCGCTGTCACGGGAGATGATCAGCGGCTGGCGGCCCGCGCGCATCGTCACGAAATCGTTCTTGTTGGCGATTTCGCTTTCGTGGCACGCGTAGATCCACGCTTTCTCGAAGATGTGCTCCATCTCGAGCGAGAACAGTTCGGGCTCGGTAAACATCTCGCGGGCAATCCGGTAGACGCCTTCCGCCGGCCGGAAGTCCAGACAGCCACTGACAAATTCACTCCATTCGGAGGCGCTGCGCTTTTCGCTAACCTTCTCGCTCATGATGTATCCCACTCCTGGTCCAATCGTTTGAATATCGATGGGCCCGATTGAATACCCAATCGGCGGCGCGAACTATCCAACCAATTGGCATTTGCTATCCGATTAATTTGGCCAGCCTGGCCAGGTGGCCGGACAGCCGGCCCGTAGAGGTGTTGCGACGGCCGGATTGGCTTGACCGGTGGGGATCGGACGGATTTCGCGCCGGTCGCGCGTCCGGCATTGGGGCAAACCCGCAAAATAGTCGGTTTCGGCCGTTTGCCAGGCGGCGGCGTCTGCTACGCTAGCGGTTCACTGGTTGTGCACTCAGGGTAATTACCGAGGCGCAGCTGCTTCTTTACGCGCGTGGTGTAGCGCAAGTCAGAACGAACAGCGAATGGTGACGCGTCGACCGAACGCCGTGATTGCGATCAGCATCGTGCTAGCGGGCGCGATTCTGGCGATCGCCGTGCTGCTGCTCGCGCAGATGCGCGATGACGCGCTGCGGCGCGCGCAGGACGCGATCTTCAACGTATCGCTGCTGGTCGAGCGGGATGTGTCGCGCAATCTGGAGATCTACGATCTGTCGATGCGCGCGGTGATCGACGGATTGAAGCAGCCCGGCGTACTCGAGTTGCCGCCGAAGATTCGCCAGATGGTGCTGTTCGACGGGTCGATCAGCGCAAAGGACATGGGCTCGGTGTTCGTGCTCGACGAACACGGCGACGTGCGCTTCGATTCGCGGGAGTTGGTGGCCACGCCGGCCAATCTCGCCAACCGCGACTATTTCAAGGTACACCGCGATTCGCCCGACGCGGGCCTTTTCATCAGCCATCCGTACAGTCCGAGCGGCCGCGACGAAGACCTGCGCATCGCGCTGAGCCGGCGCATTTCGCGGCCGGACGGCAGCTTCGGCGGCGTGGTGGTCGGCACGTTGCGTCTCACCTATTTTCACCGGCTGTTCGACGGCATGAAGCTCGGCCCCAGTGGCTCGATGGCGCTGATGCTCGCCGACGGCACGATGCTGATGCGCCGTCCTTACGACTCGAAAACGATCGGCATCAATCTGACCGGCACCGCGAACTTCTCACGTTTCACCCAGCGGCCGAGCGGCGACTTTTTCGGCACCGCGGCGATCGACCACGTCGAGCGCTGGTACGCGTTTCGCCATATCGACACTTATCCGCTGATCCTCGACGTCGCGCTGTCGATGCACGACATCTACGTCCAATGGCGGCGGCGCGCATGGATCATCGGCACGCTGATCGGTGCGCTCGACGTGACGATCATCGCGCTCGCGATCCTGTTCTCGCAGCAGTTGCGGGCCCGCCGCGAGGCCGAGGAAGAACTGCGCGAACTCGCGCGCACCGACGGGCTGACCGGGCTGAACAACCGCCGCAGTTTCGAGGAGCACCTGAACGAAGAGTGGCGCCGCGCGCAGCGCAACCGCTGGCCGCTGTCGCTGCTGCTGATCGACGTCGACTACTTCAAGGGCTTCAACGACCTGTACGGTCACTCCGCGGGCGACGAGGCGCTGATCGGCGTCGCTCGCTGCATAGGCGAGAGCGTGCGGCGTCCGGGCGACACGGCGGCACGCTATGGCGGTGAAGAGTTCGCGGTGCTGCTGCCGGATACCAACGAGGCGGGCGCGTTATGCATCGCCGGGAAGATCCGCGCGGCGGTCGAGGGGCTGCAGTGCCGTCATGTGGCGAGCGCGCATCATGTGCTGACGGTGAGCGTGGGCGCGGCGACCGCGTACGGCCTCGCAATCTCGACGCATCGCGCGCTCGTCGATGCGGCCGACGAGGCGCTCTATCGCGCGAAGCACGCGGGACGTAACCGTGTGGTGAGCTATCTCGCGGCGGCGGACGCCGCGCAGTTCGATGGCGACGCCGTCACGCCGGATGACAACCGGCGCGGCGCCGATTGACGCGCTGATCGACCCGCTCATCGGCCGGCTGCCGGCCCACTTATCACCCACTTATTGAGCATCGCGTGCGTAGCCGGTGCTGGCTGGCGCTTTTTAACCCAGCTTTTGAGCCCCGCGTTTCAGCCCCACGTTTCAGCCGCGCTTGTCAGTCCTTATTGCTCTCCGTAAACTCGCGCGTAACCCGCCGGCCGCCACGCGATAGTGCGTGAGTCGCCCACCTACACGCCGACACCAGGAGGAGAACCCCCGCGATGGCCGATTCCTATTTCCCCCGCTGGCGCCGCCAGCCTGTCGCCGCCGAGGGCAGCATCGTCGGCATCGACGAACGGCTCGCGTGGCCGCAGATGTTCGCGATGGGCATCCAGCACGTGGTCGCGATGTTCGG
>DATJJN010000077.1:0-2126 GCA_035492135.1 Paraburkholderia sp.
GGCTCGCGCGCGATGACTAACAGGGGATGACATGCGCAGGGGTCGCTATGAGGAGACAGAGAGGGAAACCGGATCGGGCAGTGACGCCATCGTAGCGATCTGTCTATTGTCTGTCATTGACATAGAATCACAGAATAATTAGCGATTCACGCAATACTGGAGAATCATGCGGCACCTTGAACTACGCCATATCCGCGCCTTCGTTTGCGTCGCGCAACAGCTGCACTTCGCGCGCGCCGCCGATGAGCTCGGCATCGCCGCGCCCTCGCTGACGCGGCTGATCCAGGAAGCCGAACGGCTGCTCGGCGTACGGCTCTTTTACCGCACGAAGCGCTCGGTCGCGCTGAGCGCGGCGGGCAGCGCGTATCTGAGCGAAGCCCTCGCCGCGCTCGATCATCTCGAGCGCGCCGAACAGCACGCGACACTCGCCGAACGCGGCGAGCTCGGGCGTATCGAGGTCGGCTATGTCGCGTCGGCGGTGTATGCCGGCGTGCTGCAGACAGCGGTTGGCGGCTTTCGCGACACGCATCCGGGCGTCGACGTATCGATTCGCGAAGTGGTGATGGACGCCGTCGCCGCGATGCTCGGCGACGGTCAGCTCGACGCCGCCTACGTCCGCCCGCCGATGCTGCTCGCGAGCGGCATTCAGGCCGCGACCGTGCACCGTGACCGGTTCGTGCTCGCGTTGCCGGCCGCGTCGCCGCTCGCGGCGTCGACCAGCGTGCGGCCCGCGCAGTTGCGCGATCAATGTTTCGTGCTGCCCGAACAGGAATCGGGCACCTTCGAACTCGCCCGGCGCGGGCGTTTCACGCCGCGGCTCGGGCCACGCCCCGGCACGCTCGCGGCCGTCCTCGCGTGTGTGTCGCTCGGCGGCAACGTGGCGGTCGTCCCTCATACGCTCGCTGATTGCATCACGCTGCCGGGGGTCGTGTACCGCGACGTCATCGGTCAGCCGATCCCGTCGGAAATCGCGCTCGCATTCCGCCAATACGAGCGGGCGCCGGCCGTGAAGGCGTTTCTGCGCGTCGCGCGCGAGGCGAGAAGCCGGAGCTGAATCGATCCGCGGCGCGCTAGCCGGCGCCCCTAAAACACACGACCGTCAGGTTCCAGATCAACACGCGCCAGGCCTTTCGTTATATCCTCTCGGATATTACGGTGGGCCTTGCCGCTTACGCGGCGTAGTGAAATGAACCAGCAGGAGCCATTAGCGGTGCGCAGTCGATCCAACCTGTCAGCAGCCGGTCAGCGCGCGGCGAACGAGATTTCGTCGGCCATCGTCGCCGTCAAGTCGGCCTCCGAGCGCGGCCGGGCCGAATCGATCCGCGATGTCGTCGACGCGTATCGGCGACTGTACGGCAGCGTGCAGCGCTTCGTCACGATGCTGGCCGGCGACCAGTTGAGCTTCAAACCGATCGGCACGCCAGGCTCTCATTCGCTGAACCAGTTGCTGTCGATTCTCGCCGAGCACGCGCGCACGGCGTCGTTCGCCCGTCTGCGCGAGCTGAAAACGACGATCGAGGAAGCCCGCCTCGCCCAGCCATTGCGCGACATGATCTTCTCCGACGCGTTCAGCAACGACCCGCCTGCGTTGCGCCGGGTCGTTACCGAACTCGACCGGCTCGACGCGGTGATGGTCGGGCTGTGCGTCGCGCATGTGCTCGAACAGCATGCGACACCGGGCGGCGAAACGACCGGCCCGCTCATCGCCAGTGCGAAGGTGCGCGTCGGGCCCGCCCCGCGCCGTCCTCGCACCGCGAGGACCGGGACCACGGTACTTACCGAGCTACCAACGGTGCACGCGGAGCCCGCGCTCGCGCACCCTGCCGACTGACGCATCGATGCCCGAGCACCGCCCATGACCGCTTTTTTTTGCCCCTCGCTATATCTTGCCGAATACACCGTAGCCGATCGCTGCGTCATCGACGCACGTCGCACAAGCATTCGCCACGACTGACACGAACCGGATTCGAGACCTTCATGCACACGCCTCCGTTCCCTCTTGCGCAGCCTTCGCGTCTGAAACTATCCGGCGACGAACTTTCGAGCACCGGCATCCGGGCGGTCGACGCGTGCTGCTCGCCCGTCAAACTGAGCTTACTGAACGTCAAACGGCGCGCGCGCCTGTC
>DATJJN010000078.1:0-16743 GCA_035492135.1 Paraburkholderia sp.
AGGTCCAGTTCCTGGCGCAGCGCGACGTTCAGCGAGCGGATGCCGCCGCCGACCGGCGTCGTCAGCGGGCCCTTGATCGACACCACGTATTCCTTGACCACGGCAAGCGTTTCTTCCGGCAGCCACACATCGGGCCCGTACACCTTGGTCGCCTTCTCGCCGGCAAAAACTTCCATCCAGTGGATTTTTTTCTTGCCGCCGTACGCCTTCTCGACCGCCGCATCGACGACCTTGATCATCACCGGCGTGATATCGACACCGGTACCGTCGCCTTCGATATACGGAATGATCGGCTGGTCGGAAACGTTGAGCGAGAAATTCGCATTGACGGTGATCTTGTCACCGCCCGTCGGAACCTGGATGTGCTGATACGCCATGATCGACTCCAGTGAAGGCATTTCGCCTCGGGAAGCAGTTGCGGGTTGACGACCCCGATCGGGGGGAAACCGGGCCTGTTCCGGTGCGCCGACAGCGCGGTTTGCGAGCTAATTCTAGCCCACGCCCGCACGGCGTCGCCGCTCGTCCGGACCTGCCGGAACGCACAGTCAGGCCAGCGATGTCTTATGTCTTATATAAGACACATGACTTGCCGAATCGGATTATGCATTAAGATCCCGCCATTCGCCACCGCGCTCGCGCTGAGTGTTTTCGTCCGGCGCTCATTCGGCGCTCATTGCGCGACAGCGCATCGCTTCCCTCCTTCGTCTTCCATGCGCCTTCTCGCCCTGAACAAGCCCTACGGCACGATCTGCCAGTTCTCGCCGCACGAAACCCGCGCGTCGCTCGCGGACTGGGTGAAGGTGCCGGGCGTCTATCCGGCCGGTCGCCTCGACTCGGACAGCGAAGGTCTCTTGCTGCTCACCGACGACGGCACGCTGCAGGCGCGGATTGCGGAGCCGCGTCGCAAGCTCGTCAAGCGCTACTGGGCGCAAGTGGAAGGCGAACCGGATCGCGCGGCGCTCGATGCGCTCGAACGCGGTGTCGATCTCGGCGACTTCGTCACGCAGCCGTGCAAAGCGACACGCATCGCGCCGCCCGATGCGCTGTGGCCGCGCGATCCGCCGATTCGCTATCGCGCGTCGATTCCGACAGCGTGGCTGGAAATCGCGATCAGTGAAGGGAAGAACCGACAGGTTCGACGTATGACAGCGGCCGTCGGATTTCCTACGCTGCGTCTCGTGCGCGTGGCAATCGGAGCGGTCGACATCTTCACGCTCGGGCTGCAGCCGGGCGAATGCGTCAACTTGCCACCCGATGCACCATGGCAGAAATCCTCTCCTCCGGTGCACCGTCCGCAACGCACGACCAAGTGACTGTTGCGAAAGCAGTTTTCGCGACGATGCGGGTCTCGCGTTGCCGATGACGTCCGGCCGATCCGCGAATTTGTCGAGTGCATTTGCAAACTTCGCGTCAACCGCCGCGCGAGACGATGCGTTATCGAACCCAGATGCCGCCCGAAGCTATCCGGCATTCAGCCTTCCGGCGCCCGCGCAAGCGTATCGAGCATGCACGCGGCACCGACCGCTGGCAGAAACATTCGGCATTCGTTTTTTGTCGACTGAGTCTGTCAACCGAAAGGTGGATGGCACCGTTTACGGACCTGACTCAATAACCGGGTCACTTGGTTAATTAACTCAAGCTGAGGATTTACAACATGAAGAAACTGATCGCTGCTCTGGTCGCTGGCCTGTTCGCAACGGCTGCATTCGCACAAGCTTCGGCTCCGGAAGCTGCTTCGGCTCCGGCGAAGGCAATGCACAAGAAGGCTCACAAGAAGTCGCACAAGAAGGCAGCGCCTGCGAAGGCTGAAGCTGCTTCGGCTGCTTCGGAGTAAGCCCTCTGTAAGAGGCAGGCACCCGGCGACAGTCGTCGCACACGGCGTGTCTCGAAGGTTGTATGAAAGGCAGATCACCGCAAGGCGATCTGCCTTTTGTTTTGCCCGAGCGTTTTTTGAGCCGCCGTTTTGACCCACGCCGACGGACTCGCGTAACATGCGCGAGTTCATTTTCCGAGTCAGGAGTTCATTCGTGCGATTTCCCTTTCGCTCGTTCATCGCGCGCTGCGCGCTCGCCGCGGCGCTGCCGCTCGCCGCACTGACGTTCGCCGCCGGCGCCGCGCACGCGCAGCAGATGCCGGCAGGCGTCAAGCAACCCAACGAATTTCCGCGCCTGAAGCTCACCGCGGGCATGTATGTGATCGACGCGGCCGTCGCCGCGAACAACGCGGACCGCGAACAGGGGCTCATGTACCGCTCGCAGCTCGGGCCGAACGAAGGGATGCTGTTCGTGTTCGGCGAGAACGCCGTGCACTGCTTCTGGATGAAGAACACGCTGATCCCGCTGTCGATCGCCTTCATGCGCGCGGACGGCACGATCACCGACATCGACGAGATGCAGGCCGAAACGACCAACAACCACTGCCCGCGCAACAACGGCGTGTTCGCGCTCGAAATGCCGAAGGGCTGGTTCGACGCGAAGAACATCAAACCCGGCATGAAGATCCAGGGTCTGCCGCCGCTTCAGGCTCAGTAACGCTCGCTGCAACCCGCTTCACCCCCACCGAAAAAGCCGGTGCCGCCCCCCGCGCGCACCGGCTTTTTTGCGTCTGACCAGGCTTCGCGCACCGCCTTCCTGGCGTCAAGCAAAAGCCTCTCGCCCGAGCTATGCTAGAGGCCGCAGAATGCGGCGCACCGGCATCGAGCCGCGTGCGCCGCATCCCGCCGGGCCGCGCGCAAAGCAGCGCCGCGCGCCTGCCCGGCGCCAATTCCTGGCGCGCCATTCCAAGGAGATCAACGTGCCCCGCAAGACTCCCATCGAGCGCTACCGCAATATTGGGATCAGCGCTCACATCGATGCCGGCAAGACCACGACGACGGAACGCATCCTGTTCTATACCGGCGTGAATCACAAGATCGGCGAAGTGCACGACGGCGCCGCGACCATGGACTGGATGGAGCAGGAACAGGAACGCGGCATCACGATCACGTCCGCTGCGACGACCGCATTCTGGCGCGGGATGGCGAACAACTATCCGGAACACCGGATCAACATCATCGACACGCCGGGCCACGTCGACTTCACGATCGAGGTCGAGCGTTCGATGCGCGTGCTCGACGGCGCGTGCATGGTCTACGACTCGGTCGGCGGCGTGCAGCCGCAATCGGAAACCGTGTGGCGCCAGGCGAACAAGTACAAGGTGCCGCGCATCGCGTTCGTCAACAAGATGGACCGCGTCGGCGCGGACTTTTTCCGCGTGCAGCGGCAGATCGGCGAGCGCCTGAAAGGCGTCGCGGTGCCGGTCCAGATTCCGGTCGGCGCGGAGGATCATTTCCAGGGCGTCGTCGATCTCGTGAAGATGAAGGCGATCGTCTGGGACGACGACAGCCAGGGCGTGAAGTTCGAGTACGAGGACATCCCGGCGAACCTCGTCGAGCTCGCGCACGAGTGGCGCGAGAAGATGGTCGAGGCGGCGGCCGAAGCGGACGAAACGCTGCTCGAAAAGTATCTGGAAGACCACGAGAGCCTGACCGAAGACGAGATCAAGGCCGGCCTCAGAAAGCGCACGATCGCGAACGAGATCGTGCCGATGCTGTGCGGCAGCGCGTTCAAGAACAAGGGCGTGCAGGCGATGCTCGACGCGGTGATCGACTACCTGCCGTCGCCGGTCGACGTGCCCGCGATCCTCGGCCACGACGAGCACGACAAGGAGATCGAGCGTCATCCGAGCGACGACGAGCCGTTCTCCGCGCTCGCGTTCAAGATCATGACCGACCCGTTCGTCGGGCAGCTGATCTTTTTCCGCGTGTATTCGGGCGTCGTCGAGTCGGGCGACACCGTGCTGAACGCGATCAAGGACAAGAAGGAACGGCTCGGCCGCATCCTGCAGATGCACGCGAACGAGCGCAAGGAAATCAAGGAGGTGCGCGCGGGCGACATCGCGGCGGCCGTCGGCCTGAAGGAAGCGACGACGGGCGACACGCTGTGCGATCCGGCGCATGTGATCATCCTCGAGAAGATGATCTTTCCGGAGCCCGTGATCTCGCAGGCGGTCGAGCCGAAGACGAAGGCCGACCAGGAGAAGATGGGCATCGCGCTCAATCGTCTCGCTCAGGAAGACCCGTCGTTTCGCGTGCAGACCGACGAGGAATCGGGCCAGACGATCATCTCCGGGATGGGAGAGCTGCACCTCGAAATTCTCGTCGACCGGATGAAGCGCGAGTTCGGCGTCGAAGCGACGGTCGGCAAGCCGCAGGTCGCGTATCGCGAGACGGTGCGCACGAAGGTCGAGGACGTCGAGGGCAAGTTCGTCAAGCAGTCGGGCGGACGCGGCCAGTACGGTCACGCGGTGATCGCGCTCGAACCGCAGCCGCCGGGCAAGGGCTATGAGTTCGTCGACGCGATCAAGGGCGGCGTGATTCCGCGCGAGTTCATCCCGGCCGTCGACAAGGGCATCCAGGAGACGCTGAAGGCGGGCATTCTCGCGGGCTATCCGGTCGTCGACGTGAAGGTGACGCTGACGTTCGGCTCGTACCACGACGTCGATTCGAACGAAAACGCGTTCCGGATGGCGGGCTCGATGGCGTTCAAGGACGCGATGCGCAAGGCGAAGCCGGTGCTGCTCGAACCGATGATGGCCGTCGAGGTCGAGACGCCGGAGGACTTCATGGGCAACGTGATGGGCGACTTGTCGAGCCGCCGCGGCATCGTGCAGGGGATGGAGGACATCGCGGGCGGCGGCGGCAAGCTGGTTCGCGCCGAGGTGCCGCTGTCCGAGATGTTCGGTTACTCGACGTCGCTGCGCTCGCTCACGCAGGGGCGCGCCACCTACACGATGGAGTTCAAGCACTATGCGGAGACGCCGCAGAACGTCGCCGAAGCGGTGATCAACGCGAAGCGGCAATAGTGGGTCGGCAAGGCCTTCTCCCCGCAAAAGCCCGTTCGCACCCTGCGCGAACGGGCTTTTTTTCACCCGTCACGGAACGCTTCGTGACCATCCAGCAGTCGCGACGCTTTGAGCGCAACTGGAGCACATCTCGCCTCTATCGCAAACCACCGCCGCTTTATCCGTGGATGAAACTCGCCGGGCGGTGGATCGAACACGCCGGCTTCCCACCTGGACAGCGCGTCAGGATCAGCGTTGAACACGGGCGGCTTACCATTACCGCTGGGTAGACGGACGAAGGGCCGCATCATCAGCGGCCCTTCGTTCGTCAGCGTAGAGAAAAATCTTATTGCAGCGCTTTTTCCAGATGTTCCAGAAGTGTCCGTGCAAGCTGCGTGGTATCGCCAGATATGTTCCCTTGAGCTAAGGATTTCTTTACCGCCACTCGTAAGAGCATAAATATTTCGGTCCCTGTTGCACCAGTGACCATTGCATCAAGCACTTCTTCTGAAAGAGCTGTGGCTCCATCACGCGCGAGCATTTTGGCTAATTCTCTTGCTTGTAAATAATGATCGTATAAGTTCATTTTGACTATCGCGTACAAAAACTTTTGAGTCGAACGCCATGAGCAGGCGTAACAACCTCAATCCCACCTCCTGAATTACTGCCAACTTGTGGTGCGGGTCGCGTCACAAAAGGAGTATCCGATTTAAGAACACCTGTTCCCAGGAAATTCGCATTTACAATGTTCTCTTGCGGAATTCCATAGCGCTGCGCATAACCTGGACTGTCCGGATGCTCCAGTGACCAGAACTGAGCTTCACCCGCCTGGCTTTTGCCCATTGTCCCAGCCCTATACAAAGTGGCTCCACCTTGTGCCTGTTTTATTGCCGCCAAAGCTTCTGGTGAGTTGCTTTGCAACGCAGGGCCGCAAGGCGTGCCAACGCTATCAACGGGTTTTCCAACGCAAGGGCATTTGCACTTTGACAGCCCAAGCGGATCGATCCACTGCACCGGATTCGGCGCGCACGCATAGACGTTGATGCCACCGGCCAGCCCATCGGACCTTCTGATATAAATGCGTGAAGGGCTGCGTCCACGGCACTCTCATTAAATTTTTCTGGTTACCTCTAGCTCATCCCATAGTTGAGATAGCCCGATTGACTGCATGTAAGTTCCATAGTCGAAGAAATTGTGGAAACTGATCTCATGATTCGATAGCCAAGTCGCATCGCATTCCGGACAGATATAAATCAAACGTCCGTTCGCCTTGATTCGTGCCTCGACAATCTCATCTTGCTTACACCGTGGGCAAATCATTTTTTATTCCTCTAATGCACCGGGTACGCTGTAATAACGTCGTTCGTTCCTGGGCGGGTAATAATCTTGATATTTGTCTCTCCGGCAGTACCTACAACTCTGCCCATCGGTACAACATAAGCGCCCGGATCAGTGGCTAAAGGCCGACCACGATTCGCCCAAGCCTCATCCACCAAATCTAATGAGCCGCCTTTTTTACAGACGCAGAACACTGAATGAGCTGATTTTCTCGAGTTAGGAGACTCGTGCTCCAAAACGTGCTTCACACGGTTACCGTGAGCTGAACCCTGACCATAGCTCAAACCATTCGGCGTACTCCAACTGCCTGTTCTCTTGTCGTAGCCGAGCTTTAGTAGTCCAAGCGGATCGATCCAACTTATCGGGTTCGGCGCGTATTGATACGCATTGATCCCCCCCGCCAGCCCAACCGGATCCTTACTTATAAACCTGCCAGTGTCCGGATCATAGTACCGATGCCGGTTGTAATGCAGCCCCGTCTCCGCGTCATGATACTGCCCCTGGAACCGGATCGCGTTAGCCACCTCCATCGGGTCGGGCGTCGCGCGCGCCACCTTCGTCGTGGCCCCCCACGCCCGATACCGCCCGATCCACTTCACCTTGCCCGTCTCGTCGATCAGTTCCTGCGGCGTCCCCAGGTGATCGTTCAGGTAAAACAGCGTCGTGTGCGTCGTCTTTGCCGCCACCTGCACGAGCCGCCCGTCCGTGCCCGTGGCCAGATACGCCGGTTCCACCAGCGTCTCGTCCAGACGCGCCAGCGGCACGAACGTGTCCGGCTCGTGCAGGTACAGCGACACCCCGCGCCATTGCGCGTCCTTCAGCGCATGCGCGCGCTGCGCCACCAGCCGGTTGGCCAGGTCGTAGCGGTACACCCACGTCGGCCCGCCCCAGTCCCGCCGGCACACCGGTTGCCGCGCTCGTCGTGCACGTAGCGCGTGCCCATCATAACTCCCACTAGGAGTTGATCGGCTGGTCCAATCTTAAGGCGCGTCCACCCGGTCACGGAACGGTTCGTGACCGTTCACAGTCGCGACGCTATCAGCCAGCGCAACTGGAGCACATCGCCGCTATATCGCGCAAACCGCCGCTGCTTTATCCGTAGAGGCTCGCCGGGCGGTGGATCGAATTTCACAGCAGGGCAGCGCGTGAAAAGAACGTTGAAAAGGGGCGGCTATCCCGCAATAACTTTGTCCGAGCGGCGCCTCTGGAAATGTGCTCAGCTAACCCGTAGTTAGCCCCGATCGAAAGTACTGGTGAACGCCAATAGCCGGACGCACAAGCGGATTGCGCGGATTCAGGGATTTGCTGCAGACGGGAAACGACGCACCGATAGCCGCAAATTGATTTTCGGTGCGTTGCGGATTTTCGCGCGCGAAAGATAATGGCGACTTTAAATAGTGTTAAAAAAACCCGCGAGATATCGTTAACCAACACAATGCTGATCGACGACAAACTGACCGCCGCGTCCATTAATCGGAATACGCTGGGAATTTCTGCGGTGCGTTTGCCCATGTTTTCCGGTGGAAGCTCGTATTCGGGCAGCCAGGCCGACGTTACAGCTCATACTGGCTGCGCGGTCATACTGTCACGGCCTCTTGGAGCAGGGCCAAGGATTGGACGTTCGCGATAGTCCATCGAAGGATGGGGCGTGCTTACCCTCGGCGGACTACGCTCACGCAGACAGTCGCGACTGGCTGCTTCGGGCCGACTTCTGGTGGTACTGTTGACCGAAGCCAGCCCGAAGCGGTCGTTCGATACGAAGAGTTGAACGCCCCTCCCTGGCCGACTACTGCCCGTCCGCAACCGCCCCCCGACATCCGCGAAGCACATTTTTATTGCCGCCGCGTCGACCGCGCGCGGCCGTGAATTTTGACCAGGCCACAATGACCGACGGCCTGCTATGCCACGAGGACACGCGATGAGCCACGACCACCATCATCCGCACGAGCATGACCACGACCACCCGCACGACGGCAGCACTGCGCACGACTGGCGCGAGCACGGCGTCAAGGTGATCCGCGGCGACCAGCTCGACGCGAACACCGCGCAGACGCCCGGCATGAACCGCGCGGCGGCCATCAACGCGGCGCGCGTCGGCGCGCAGAAGCTGTGGGCCGGCACCGTGACGATCCATCCGAACGCGAAGACGGGCGCGCATCATCACGGCGCGCTCGAGAGCGTGATCTACGTGGTGCGCGGCCACGCGCGGATGCGCTGGGGCGAGCACCTCGAATTCACCGCCGAAGCGGGTCCCGGCGACTTCATCTTCGTGCCGCCGTACGTGCCGCATCAGGAGATCAACGCGAGCACCGACGATCCGCTCGAATGCGTGCTCGTGCGCAGCGACAACGAAGCGGTCGTCGTGAACCTGAACATCGACGCGGTCGAGAAACCGGAGACGGTGTACTGGGTCGATCCGATCCATCGTCATCCTGACGATCATTGAATTGCCCTCCGCGCAGATCCCGCCGGGCATGACACCCGCAGCTTCGCTTCGCTCGCGCATCGCCGTGCTGTATGCGGGCCTTTTCGCCGCGAACGTCGCCGCGTGGGCCGTCGCGTTGATCGTGTTCCGCCACTATCCGCTGCTGATCGGCACTGCGTTGCTCGCGTATGGCTTCGGGCTGCGCCATGCCGTCGACGCGGACCACATCGCCGCGATCGACGCCGTCACCCGCAAGCTGATGCAGCAAGGCAAGCAACCGCTCGGCGTCGGGCTCGCGTTCTCGCTCGGGCACTCGACGGTCGTGATCGTGGCGACGCTCGGCATCGCGCTCACCGCGCTGTCGCTGCACGGCCGCTTCGCGCCGTTCCGCGAGGTCGGCTCGACGATCGGCACGCTCGTGTCGTCCGGCTTTCTGCTCGTGCTCGCGGGCGTGAATCTCGCGATCCTGCGCGACGTGTGGCGGCGCTATCGCGCGGCGCAACGCAGCGACGACGCGCAAATCAACGCGATCGCGCCGGCCGGATTGCTCTCGCGTGCGCTGCGGCCGCTGTTCGGGTTCGTCACGAAGAGCTGGCATCTGTATCCGGTCGGCGTGCTGTTCGGCCTCGGCTTCGACACCGCCACCGAAATCGGCCTGCTCGCGATCGCCGCGTCGGAAGCCGGCAAGGGCTTGCCGCTCTACTCGATCCTCGTGTTTCCGGCGCTCTTCACCGCCGGCATGACCCTCGTCGATTCGACCGACAACGTGCTGATGGTCCACGCGTACGGCTGGGCGATGGACGACCCGAAACGCAAGCTGGTCTACAACGCGAGCATCACGTTCGTGTCGGCGCTCGTCGCGATTGCGATCGGCGGCGTCGAGGCACTCGGCTTGCTAGCCGACAAGCTCGGTCTCGGCGGCGGCGCGTGGGACGTCGTCGCCGGCCTGAACGATCGCTTCGGCGAACTCGGGTACGGGATCGTCACGGTGCTCATCGCGTGCTGGATCGGCTCGGTGCTGTTCCATCGCTGGCGCCGGCCGCGTGCGGCTGCGCGCTGAGCGGGCGTTGCCAACCTGGCGAGCGTGAAGCGCGGGCGCTACCCGTTCGTCGAGCCGCGACGCGCCTGCTACCGACTTTCCCGGCTTCGCCCGCGCGCGCTCTTCGCGTAGACTGAATCCCGCATTCGTCGCCTGCCGTACCGACCGTCGCCGTCACGCGCCCTCGCCGTTCCGCAGTATCCCTGCCCGGCGGCGCGCAACTTACACGGAACCGCCCGGAATCCGCGCTCGATGAAACGTCCGCCGTCCGATTTCGACTACGATCCGCGCCGCGTCGACTCGTGGCGCGCGCGTGCCGGCGCGCCCGGCAATCACGCAATCGACGAGTTCGTCGCCGGCCGCCTCACGCGGCGCGAACTGTTGCGGCACGCGAGCGTGCTCGGGCTCGCGTTCGCGACGGGCGGGCTCGCCGCGTCGCGCGCCGCGCACGCGCAGCCGCCGCCGACCGGTCAGACGATTCGCGTCGCGCACCTGATGCCCGCCGGCGCGATCGATCCGCTGACCGTCACCGACGCGGGCGGCCTGTGTCTGTTGAACCAGACCGGCGAATACTTGCTGAACGACGACGCGAACGGCCAGCTTCAGCCGGCGCTCGCGCTGGCGTGGCAGCCGAACGCGAAAGCGGATGTCTGGACGTTCCGGCTGCGCGCCGACGTGAAATTCCACGACGGCCAGCCGTTCGGCGCGCGCGACGTCGTCGCGACGTTCGACCGGCTCGCGGACCCGGCGACGGGCTCCGCCGCACTGTCGGTGTTAAAGGGCGTGCTGTCGAAGGGCGGCGCGCGCGCCGTCGACGCGCACACCGTCGCGTTCCATCTCGACGCGCCGAACGGCAACTTTCCGTACTACGTGTCGTCGGACAACTACAACGCGGTAATGCTGCCCGCGAGCTACGCCGGCGATTACGAAAAAACCTTCATCGGCACCGGCCCGTTCCGGCTCGAACACTATGCGGCGCGGCGCGGCGCGAGCTTCGTTCGTGATCCCGACTATTGGGGCGATGCGGCGCTGCCGCAGCGCGTGCAGTTCACGTTTTACGCCGACGAGCAGGCGCAACTGCTCGCGCTCATCGGACACGACGCGGACGCGATGGGCACGTTCACCGTGCAGGGCGGCATCGGCGTGCTGAACGATCCGCAGTTCAACGTGCTCGGCGTGCGTTCGAGCGCGCACCGGCAGATTCACCTGCGCAACGACGCGCCGATGTTCCGCGACAGGCGCGTGCGTCAGGCGCTCGCTCTCGCAATCGATCGCGACGTGCTCGCGCGCGGCCTCTTCCGGGGTCGCGCGTCGGTCGGCAACGACAGTCCTTTCGCGCCGGTGTTCGCATCGACGGCGAACGACGTGCCGCAGCGCGCGCCCGATCTCGCGACGGCACGGCGGCTGCTCGCCGAAGCGGGCGTGCCGCACGGCTTCGACGTGACGCTGACGACCGAGAAGTACATGGAGATTCCCGACCTCGCGGTGATCGTGCAGAACGCCGCGAAGGCGATCGGCGTTCGCGTCGCGCTGCGCGTCGAAAGCCAGTCGCAGTATTACGGCGCGGGCAGCTACGGCCGCTCGGACTGGCTCGACGCGCCGCTCGGCATCACGGACTACGGCCATCGCGGCGTGCCGAACGTGTTCCTGAACGCGCCGCTGACGCGCGACGGCACGTGGAACGCCGCGCACTTTCGCAACCCCCGGTACGACCGGCTCGTCGCGCAGTTCGTCGCGGCGCTCGACATCGGCCAGCAGAAGCGGATCGCCGCGCAGATCCAGACGCTGCTGCTCGACGAAACGCCCGTGATCATTCCGTACTTCTACGATCAGCTGGTTGCGCAGCGCGCGGCGCTGCAAGGCGTGCGCTTCACCGCGCTCGCGCAGTTGTATTTCGACCGTGCGGTGCTCGCGGCGTGACGCCGCCGCACCGCACGCCCGCCACGTTTCGTTCGCGCACCGCGAACCGGGAGTCCGATGTCGAGCACTGCGCCCTCCTCCTCGTCGCTGCCGCGTAGCGCGCCGCCATCGCGCCGCACGCACGCGCTGCGCGTCGCGCGCTTCATCGGCGTGCGCGTCGCCTGGGCGCTGTTCACGCTGTGGCTCTTGTCGGTGCTCGTGTTCGCCGGCGGCCAGTGGCTGCCCGGCGACATCGGCCGCGCGGTGCTCGGCCCGCTCGCCGACGCGCGCGCGGTCGCCGCGCTCAATCATCAGCTCGGCGCGGACCGCCCGCTCGTCGACCAGTACGTCGCATGGTTCACGCACGCGCTGCGCGGCGACTTCGGCACGTCGTGGACATATCGCCAGCCGGTCGCGCCGTTCGTCGGCGATGCGCTGCTGCAGTCCGCGAAGCTCGGCCTGCTCGCGTTCGTCGTGGTCGTGCCGCTCGGGATCGCGGGCGGCGTACTTGCCGCGCTGTATGCGGAGCGCTGGCCCGATCGCGTGATCAGCACGAGCGGGCTGTGCGCGAGCGCGGTGCCGGAGTTCGTGTCGTCGATCGTGCTGATTCTCGTGTTCGGCGTGTGGCTGCGCTGGCTGCCGATCGATGCGAACGCGCCGCCCGGCGCCGGCGTCGGCGAGCAACTGAGGCGGCTCGTGCTGCCGGTGCTGCCGCTCGTGTTCGTGTTCTTCGGCTATCTCGCGCGGATGACGCGCGCCGGCGTCATCGACGCGCTCGACGCCGACTACACGCGCACCGCCGTGCTGAAGGGGCTGCCGCGCCGCGTCGTGATCGTGCGGCACGTGCTGCGCAACGCGCTGCTGCCGACCGTCACCGTCGCGGCGACGCAGCTCGGCTATCTGATCGGCGGGCTCGTCGTCGTCGAGACGCTGTTTCGCTATCCGGGCATCGGCTCGCTGATCTACCACGCCGCGCAGACGAGAGACTTTCCGCTGCTCGAAGCGGGCGTGCTCGCGGTCGGCGCGGTCTATACGCTCGCGACGCTCGGCGCCGATGCGCTGCATCTGCTGCTCGATCCGCGTCTGCGGCTCGCGAAAGAGGACACATGAGCACGACATCGCCCGAGGCTTCCTCCGACACGGCGCCGGCTGCGCCGCCGCCCTCCGTGGCCGCGCTCCGCGCGCTGCTGCGCTCGCCGTCGTTCGTCGTCGGCGCGCTGATCGTCGGGTGGTGGATCGTCTGCGCGATCGCCGGGCCGTGGTTCGCGCCGCACGACCCGTATGCGTCCGATCCGCTGCACTCGCTGCTGCCGCCCGGCCCGGGCCACTGGTGCGGCACCGACGGGATCGGCCGCGACATCTGCTCGCGCGTGATCGTCGGCGCGCGCGACATCCTCACCGTCGCGCCGCTCGCGACGCTGACCGGCACGCTCGCCGGCACCGCGCTCGGGCTCGTGACCGGCTATTTCGCGGGCTTTTTCGGCACGCTCGTCGCGCGCGCGCTCGATGCGGTGCTCGCGTTGCCGCTCGTGATCGTCGCGCTGTTCGTGCTCGCGGCCATCGGCGGATCGACGCTCGCGGTCGTGCTCGTGATCGGCATCACGTTCGCGCCGCTCGTCGCGCGCACCGTGCGTGCCGCGGTGCTCGCGGAGCGCGATCTCGACTATGTCGCGGCCGCGAAGCTGCGCGGCGCGCGCGCGCCGTCGGTGATGTTCGCGGAGATCCTGCCGAACGTGTGGCCGCCGATCGTCGTCGAGGCGACCGTGCGGCTCGGCTATGCGATCTTCGCGGTGGCGACGCTGTCGTTCCTCGGCTTCGGCATCGAGCCGCCGTCGGCCGACTGGGGGCTCGCGCTGTCCGAGTCGTACACGCTGCTCGCGGGCGGCGCGTGGTGGACCGTCGCGTTCGATGCGGCCGCGATCGCGTCGCTCGTCGTCGGCGTCAATTTC
The DNA here is from genome assembly GCA_035492135.1 of Paraburkholderia sp. Classification (GTDB taxonomy): domain Bacteria; phylum Pseudomonadota; class Gammaproteobacteria; order Burkholderiales; family Burkholderiaceae; genus Paraburkholderia. The sequence goes on from DATJJN010000078.1 coordinate 13,532, forward strand.
ATCGCGGACGGGGTGCGCGAGGTGTTCGACGCATGAGCGCGCCCCGTTCCGCGACCGTCTCCCGGTTCCCGACCTTCGTCGCGCCTGCCGGCGGCGAGGCCGATGCGCTGACGCTCGTCGGCCTCACCGTGTCGTACCGGACGCGCGGACGCGAGCGCGACGTGCTGACCGACGTGTCGCTGCGCATCCGTCACGGCGAAACGTACGGGCTCGTCGGCGAGTCGGGCTGCGGCAAGTCGACGGTCGCGCTCGCGGCGCTGCGCTACCTGCCGCGCAACGGCCGCGTGCGCGCCGCGCGGCTCGCGGTGGACGGCGTCGACGTGCTGTCGCTCGACGCGCAAGGGCTGCGGACGCTGCGCGCGAACGCGGTGTCGATGGTGTATCAGGACCCGGCGAGCGCGCTGAATCCGTCGCTGACGATCGCGCGTCAGGTGAGCGAGGCGTTCGAGGCGACCGGCATCGGCGCAGCAGATGCGCTGGCGCGCACGCCGGCGCAGCTCGAACGCGTGCGGATCGCGGACCCGGCGCGCGTGATGGCGTGCTATCCGCACCAGCTGTCGGGCGGCATGCAGCAGCGCGTGGTGATCGCGATGGCGCTTGCGTCGAATCCGACGCTGCTGATCCTCGACGAGCCGACCACCGGGCTCGACGCGACCGTCGAGGCGGAGATCCTCGCGCTGATCGAATCGCTGCGCGCGGAACTCGGGATGGCGGTGCTGATGATCAGCCACGATCTCGCGGTGATCGGGCGGCTGTGCGAGCACGTCGGCGTGCTGTACGCGGGGCGGCTCGTCGAGGAAGGCGCGACGCGCGATGTGTTCGCGCGGCCGCGTCATCCGTACACGGTCGGGCTGCTGCGCTGTCTGCCGACGCGCAGCAAGGCCGCGGGTCCGCTCGACACGATTCCGGGCGAGCTGCCGTCGCCGGACGCGATGCCGCCCGCGTGCGTGTACGCGCCGCGCTGCCGGCTCGCCGACGAGCGCTGCACGCGCGTCGCGCCGCCGCCGCATCGGATGGGCGCGCCGCACGGCGAGCAGATGGCGCGTTGCCACTATCACGAGCGTGCGATCGAGTTGCCGTTCGAGCGCGGCGACGCCGCGCCGGTTCGCGATGAACCGCGCGCCGACGCCGCGCCCGTCGTGCTGCGCGCGGTCGATCTGAACCGCACGTTCGGCCGCGGCGCGCGGGCCGTGCGCGCGGTCGATCGCGTGTCGCTCGAACTGCGCGCCGGTGAGACGCTCGGGCTCGTCGGCGAGTCGGGCAGCGGCAAGACGACGCTCGCGAAGCTGCTGCTCGGGCTGATCGCGCCCGATGCCGGCGGCCGCATCGAACTCGGCGGCGAGCCGCTCGCGCCGCGCGTGTCGCGACGCGATGCGGGCCAGTTGAAGGCGCTGCGGCTCGTGTTTCAGAATCCGGACGCGTCGCTGAACCGGGCGCTCGCAGTCAGGCAACTGGTCGCTCGCGCGCTGCCGGCCGATGCGCGGACGTCGGCTCGCGGCGCTTCGCGCGCAGCGCTTGAATCGCACGTCGCCACGCTGCTCGATGCGGTGCGCGTGCCGGCGCGCTATCTGGCGGCGCGCGCGCGGCAACTGTCGGGCGGGCTCAAGCAGCGGGTGGCGATCGCGCAGGCGTTCGCCGGCGAGCCGCGCGTGGTGATCTGCGACGAGCCGACGTCGGCGCTCGACGTCTCCGTGCAGGCATCGATCCTGAATCTGCTCGTGCGGCTGCAGCGCGAGCGGGCGGTCAGCTATCTGTTCATCTCGCACGACCTCGACGTGGTCCGCTATCTCGCGGATCGCGTCGCGGTGCTGTTCGCCGGGCAGATCGTCGAAAGCGGCCCCGCCGACGCGGTGTTCGACGGGCCGTCGCATCCGTACACCGAGACGCTGCTCGCGGCAGCGCGCGACGCGCGAACGGATCGTGGCGACGCCGCGCGCCGCGGATCGCAGCGGCCCTCTGCGTCGGACGACACCTCGCCGCGCGGATGCGTGTTCCGCGCACGATGTCCGCGCCGGCTCGGCGCGATCTGCGACGACGTGGCCCCGCCTTTCGACGATGCCGGCCACGGTCACTTCATTCGATGCCACATTCCGGCGACGGACCTGCGCGCACTGCAGTCGGTCAACGACGAAACGCGTTGACGATTGACGGCGTGTTCCGGATCGACCGGCAGTCGGCGCGCCGTCGGGCGATGCCGCCGGCCATGTCGTTTCAGCATCGAAACGTTTTCTGGCCGTTCTCGCCGGGCTTTGCCGGCAGGCTCGCCGCGAACGCCGCGCGCGACAGCGCCCGGCACCGATGGCACGGAACTCGCTATTCACGCGGCAAGCATCCGGCTCGACAACGGACGGCGCGATCCCGGCGGGTGATCGCGCCGACGCCCGTCACGCCGGCCGCGAGACACCACGCATTCGCGTCGCCCGTTCGCACCGGGCGCTGTCGCGAAGCGCGCCGTGCCGTGCGTGCCGGGCGGACGTCTCGACGCCGGATGCCCCCGATCGCGCGAGAGGCCCGCGCCGCTCGTCCGCAACGGAGGCAGCGCGCGGCGGCACGACGCGGACCGGGAAACGGGGAGCGGCGTACACGCCCGGCGACGGCGCGGCGCACGCACGAGGAGCACGAGAGAAAGCGGCGTCGCCATGCCGGCATCTCTCTGGGGAACGAAATGAATGACGGGGACGTCGATGGCCATTGCCATCGATCGAGACGGCGCGCGGCCGTGCTCGTCGTCGCCATCGGCACGATGACGGCCGGCATCGCGGCCCATGCCGGGAATGGCGGCGACGTCATCCCCAGGTGGGTCGTCGACGCGGCGCGCTCGCAGATCGACAGCGACAATCCGACGATGACGATCGCCGCGGCCGATACGGTCGGGTCGGCCGACGTCGTCGCGAGCGACCTCGCGACGGTGTTCGTCGCTGAGCCGTGTCCGGGCCGGATCGGGAACTGCGGCGGGGGCGCTGGCGCGAGGGGTGGCGGTGGGGCGAGCGGCAGCGGCGGCGCGTCGAGTGGCGGCCCGGGGCCTGGGAATGCGTCTAGCGGCTCTAGTGGTCCGAGTGGTCCGAGTGGTCCGAGCGGTCCGAGTGGTCCGAGTGGTCCGAGTGGTCCGAGTGGTCCGAGTGGTCCGAGTGGTCCGAGTGGTCCGAGTGGTCCGAGTGGTCCGAGTGGTCCGAGTGGTCCGAGTGGTCCGAGTGGTCCGAGTGGTCCGAGTG
>DATJJN010000079.1:0-218913 GCA_035492135.1 Paraburkholderia sp.
TCTCGCGACGCCGGCTCCGCTTGCCCGCGCGCCGCGAGGTCAGGACCGGGTCAACGCTGAGGTCGACGTCCGGGCGACGCACGAGCGCCGTTTCGAACATAGCTTCAGTCGCGGCGTCAGGCGCAGAACCCCTCGATCAACGCGGCGATCTGCTCGGGCTGGTCGTGATGCACCATGTGCCCCGCGCCGTCGATGAGCTTCTCGCGCCAATCGGGAAACGCATGGAAACGCGCCTTGAATTCGTCGAGCGGATTGTCGCCGGCGATCCGCGCGAGCGTCAGCGAGTCGGCGGCCTCGACGTGCAGCACCTTCGCGCTGACCTTGCGCCACACCGCCATCACCTCATCGAGGCGATACAACGTCGGGCCGCGGACCTTGTGCGCCGGATCGGCGAGCAGCATAAAGCGCCCTTCGCCGTCCGGCTTCGACCAGTGCTGCGCGAGAAACTGCGCACGCCGCGGATCGAGGCGCGGATTGGTTTTGATCAGGCGCGCGGCGACGTCGTCGAGCGACGCGTAGCGCTTCAGCTGCGGTGGATCGCGCAATTCGTCGAGCCAGTTGAGCAGGCGCTTCGGCGACTGCGCCGGATGCGATGGCGCGAGCCCGAAGCCCTCCAGGTCGACCACGCGCCGCACCCGCTGGGGCCGCACGCCAGCGTACAGGCAAACGACGTTCGCTCCCAGACTGTGACCAACAAGGTTCACCTCGCCGCCCGGCGCGTAGTGGTCGATCAACGCGTCGAGATCGCCGAGATAGTCCTGCACCCAGTAGCTGCCGCCGCCACGCTCGGCGACCGGCCAGTCGGACAGGCCGAAGCCGCGCAAATCGGGCGCGATCACCTGCCAGTCGCCGCCGAGCGCATCGACGACGAACTGGAACGACGCGCCGACGTCCATCCAGCCGTGCAGCATGAACAGCATCGGCGCATCGGGATGGCCCCAGCGCCGCACGTGCAGCCGGACGCCATGCGCGGCAACGAACTCAGAGCGGGATGTATTCATGAATGGCGCCTGAAAAAGAATGATCGTTCGATTATAGGGACAGCGGCGCAAGAGTGGTAACGGGTTATTGACGCGATGCTCGGTCGTCCGTTGCCTGCGTGGCTTGCTGCGCCTCCTGGCATGCGAGCGCGGCGAGTTCGGCGTCGTCGAAACCAGCGTCGCGGCGCGCTTCGAAATTGAACGGGCCACGCAGTTTCGGCGCGTGATACTGGTCGGCGAGACGCAGATACGTGTGGTGCGGATCGAGGCGATCCGCGTCGCACAGGTGACGAAACCAGCGGTTGCCGATCAGCACATGGCCGATTTCATCGCGCAGGATCACGTCGAGAATCTCCGCCGACGCATGATCGCCGGCCTGCTGCAGACGCGCGCGGATCGGCGGCGACGCGTCGAGGCCGCGCGCTTCGAGCGTACGCGGCACGAGCGCCATGCGCGCGAGCACGTCGCCGCGGGTACGCTCGCACATGTCCCACAGGCCACCGTGCGCCGGGAAATCGCCGTACGCGTGGCCGTATTCGGCAAGACGCGCGGCGAGCAGCGAGTAGTGATACGCCTCTTCGGCAGCGACCTTGAGCCAGTCGGTATAGAACCCGGCGGGCATGCGGGCGAAACGCCATACGGCGTCGAGCGCCAGATTGATCGCGTTGAACTCGATATGCGCGAGCGCGTGGAGCAGCACCGCACGGCCCTGCGGTGACTGCATGCTGCGTCGGCCGAGTTGGCGCGGTTCGACCAGTCCCGGCCGTTCGGGGCGGCCCGGCAGGCCCGCGGGCTCGGCGAGATCGAGGCCGGCATCACAGAGCGCGCGGCCGTCGAGTACCGCAGCGTATAGTTCGCGGGCCGCCGCGGCCTTCGCGGCCGGTTCCCGCTCGCGCAACGCGGCGAGCGCGGCGCGGCGCGCGCACCGCGGCATGTCGCGAGAGTTCGATGCGGGAGAAGCGATGGAAACGGGCGAAGCGGCGGACGTCATGACAAACGGATAGTCGATGGAAGCGGTGAAGGCGACGAACAGACGGTGCCCGACTCGCACGCGAACGGCCGAGCGACTCAAACACACAACCGTTTACAATACCCGATTCGACCACCCGGCGCGCTTTCGGGCACGCCTGTCAGTTGGCGACCCAGGACCGCCAACCTCGCACCGCGCCGGGCGCACGCCGCCCTGCCCATGTGGGGCAATCGATCAGACACCCATCGTGCACGGGATCGGAGTCACCCAAGGCCTGGCTCCGACCAACAAGGAGACATTGTGACGATTTACAAGCTGGGCGAAGCCGCTCCGATCATTCATGAAAGCGTGTTCGTCGCGGATTCGGCGAACATCATCGGCAACGTGACGCTCGAGGAAAACGCGAGCGTGTGGTTCGGCGCGACGCTGCGCGGCGACAACGAGCCGATCACGATCGGCGTCGGCAGCAACGTGCAGGAAAACGCGGTGCTGCACACCGACCCCGGCTATCCGCTGACGGTCGAGTCGAACGTTACGATCGGCCATCAGGCGATGCTGCACGGCTGTACGATCAAAGAAGGCGCGTTGATCGGAATTCAGGCGGTGGTCTTGAATGGCGCGGTGATCGGCCGCAACTGTCTGGTCGGCGCGGGCGCGGTGGTCACGGAAGGCAAGGTGTTCCCCGACAATTCGCTGATCCTCGGCGCGCCGGCGAAGGTCGTGCGCGAGCTGACCGAAGCGGACGCCGCCAACCTGCAGCGCATCGCGAACGGCTACGCGGAGCGCCGCGACTATTTCAAGGCTCAACTCGTGCGGATCGGCTGACGCCGGCCGTCGGGCGGCCGCCGGCGCAGCGCGGGACGTGCGCGCCGGAAGATTCGATGAAGGAAAAGATGGTGAACGACCAGTTGCAGAAATTCATGTTCAGTACTGCTCCGGTGCGCGGCGAAATCGTCTCGCTCGCCAATACGTGGCAGGACGTGCTGACGCGTCGTCAGTACCCGGCGCCGGTGCGCACGGTGCTCGGCGAGATGATGGCCGCGTGCGCGCTGCTGTCCGCGAACCTGAAGTTCGACGGCACGCTGATCATGCAGATTTTCGGCGACGGGCCCGTGAAGATGCTGGTCGTGCAGTGCACGTCCGATCTGTCGATGCGCGCGACCGCGCGCCTGTCCGACGACGCGGCAGCGACGCTTGACGACGCCGGCCTGTCGCTAGCCGACCTCGTGAACGTGGGCGGCCACGGCCGCTGCGTGATCACGCTCGATCCGGAGAGCAAGCAGCCGGGTCAGCAGCCGTATCAGGGCATCGTGCCGCTCAATGGCGAAGACGGTCCGCTGCCGTCGGTCGCGTCCGTCCTCGAACACTACATGCATCACTCGGAGCAGCTCGACACGCGGCTGTGGCTCGCCGCGAACGACACGCGCGCGGTCGGCATGCTGCTGCAGAAGCTGCCCGGCGACGGCGGCATCGTTCCGCATCCGGGCGAACTCGACGCCGACACCTGGGAGCGCGTGTGCACGCTCGGCGGCACGCTGTCGCGCGAAGAGCTGCTCGAACAGGAACCGGAGACGCTGTTTCGCCGGCTCTTCTGGCAGGAGAACGTCCATCACTTCGAGCCGGCCGGCGCGCGCTTCCAGTGCTCGTGCTCGCGCGAGAAAGTCGGCGCGATGCTGCGGATGCTCGGCCGAGAAGAAGTCGACAGCGTGATCGAGGAACGCGGCCACGTCGAGATTCACTGCGACTTCTGCAATCAGCGCTACGAGTTCGACCCGGTCGACGTCGAGCAACTTTTCGTCGTCAGCGGGCTATCAGAAGGCGTCGCCCCGGCAGCCGGACAGCGGCACTGACGCGAAGCGGCGGGTCCGGCACCCGCTTCTTTGGCATCGCTTCGGGATCCGATAGAAGGACAACGAACATGTCGACCCAAAAGTGCCATTCATACGGGAAGCGCGATCCGCGGGCCGTGATCGGCGCGGTCGCATTGGCGCTCGGCGGATGCGCGCTGGAGCCGCAAGGCCCGACGCCGATCAGCCGCCTTCCCGCAGATCAGTCCGGCATCGCGGCCACCGCCCAGCCGCTGACCCCCGAAGCACGCGCGCACTACGAAGCGATCAATCGCCAGGTCCTCGCAGATTAGGAGCAGGCGCTCGCGCGCGAAGCGGCCGCAGAAGCATGGGCGCGTGCGTACACGCCGCCGGTCACGCTGTACGGCGGCTACTTCGGCGGTGGCTGGCGCGGCCCGGCGTGGAGCGTCGGGTTCGGCAACGCGGGCTGGGGTCCGGGATGGGGTCCAGGCTGGAACCGTCCAGGCTGGGGCCGCCCCGGCTGGCGAGGTCCGGGCTGGGGTGTCAGCAGCGGCTTTTCCGGCTGGGGATGGGGCGGCGGCAGCATGGGATGGGGGATGGGCTGGGGCTGGTGAACACGCCCGCCCATGAAAAAAGCGCGGTCGAAAACCCGCGCCTTTTGCTTTCGTCGGGCCGCTGACGAACGGACGCGGCCGCGGCGGCCAATCACCCCGCCTTTTTCCTGGCTTCCTTCGTTTCCTTCGCCGTTCTGGATTCCTTCGTTTCCTTCGCGTCCTTCACGCGTCCGTGCCTGCGATCGGGCACGCGCGACACCGGATTCGGCACGACCATGACGGGCGCCGCCGACACCTCGCCGCGCGTCGACGTATTCGCCGGCACGTTGTTCGGCACCGGCGCGGCCGAGTTCGGCGACACGAACTGCACGAACACTTCGCCGTCCTTCACCATGCCCATCTCGTAGCGCGCGCGCTCCTCGACGGCAGACGTCCCGTCCTGCAGACCCTGCACTTCGCCGGCAATCCGCTCGTTGCGCAGTTTCGTGTCCGCGTTGCGCTGCAACTGGTCCGCGAGCTGCTGCTGCAGTTCGTGAACACTCAGCCATCCGCCGTGGCCCCACCAGAGCGGATACTGGATCAGAACCAGCAGAACGATCAGGACGACAGTTACAAGCCGCATGAAAGGTGTCGGATAAATGCGCGCCGCCCTGCGTCAGGCGCAGGGCGGCGGATGGAATCGAACGAAGTATGACGGCAACCGGCCGTCCACGCCAGATCAGCGCAGATTGTAGAACGCCGACTTGCCCGGATAGCTCGCGATGTCGCCGAGATCTTCCTCGATGCGCAGCAACTGGTTGTACTTCGAGATGCGGTCGCTGCGCGACAGCGAACCGGTCTTGATCTGGCCGGCGTTCAGGCCGACCGCGATGTCCGCGATCGTCGAGTCTTCGGTCTCGCCCGAGCGGTGCGAGATCACGGCCGTGTAGCCCGCGCGCTTGGCCATCTCGATCGCGGCGAACGTTTCGGTCAGCGTGCCGATCTGGTTGATCTTGATGAGGATCGAGTTCGCGATGCCCTTCTCGATGCCTTCCTTCAGGATGCGCGTGTTCGTCACGAACAGGTCGTCGCCCACGAGCTGGATCTTGCCGCCGAGCTTGTCGGTCAAGAGCTTCCAGCCGGCCCAGTCGCCTTCGTGCATGCCGTCTTCGATCGACACGATCGGGAACTTGTCGGCAAGCGTCGCGAGGTAGTCGGTGAATTCCGCCGACGACAGTTGCAGCCCTTCGCCCGCGAGCTGGTACTTGCCGTCGTGGTAGAACTCGCTCGCCGCGCAGTCGAGCGCGAGCAGCACGTCTTCGCCCGCGCGATAGCCGGCCTTCTCGATCGCCTGCAGGATCGTCGACAGGCATTCGTCGTTGCTGCCGAAGTTCGGCGCGAAACCGCCTTCGTCACCGACCGCGGTGCTCATCCCGCGATCCGACAGGATCTTCTTCAGCGCGTGGAACACCTCGGCGCCGCAGCGCAGCGCTTCACGGAACGTCGGCTGGCTCACCGGGACGATCATGAATTCCTGGATGTCGAGGCTGTTGTTCGCGTGCGCGCCGCCGTTGACGATGTTCATCATCGGCACCGGCAATTGCATCGCGCCCGAGCCGCCGAAGTAGCGGTACAGCGGCAGGCCCGCCTCTTCGGCCGCGGCCTTCGCGACCGCCATCGACACGGCGAGCATCGCGTTCGCGCCGAGACGCGATTTGTTGTCGGTGCCGTCGAGCTCGAGCAGCGTCTTGTCGAGGAACGCCTGCTCCGACGCGTCGAGGCCCATGATCGCCTCGGAGATTTCGGTATTGATGTGCTCGACTGCCTTCAGCACGCCCTTGCCGCCGTAACGGCCCGCTTCGCCGTCGCGCAGCTCGATTGCCTCGCGCGAGCCGGTGGATGCGCCCGACGGCACCGCCGCACGGCCCATCGTGCCCGACTCGAGCAGCACGTCGCATTCGACGGTCGGATTGCCGCGCGAATCCAGAATCTCGCGACCGATGATATCTACGATTGCACTCATGGTTTCCTCAAGGAAATGACGTTAGTTCGTTTTGCGTGCCCGCCGCGACGAATGCCGGCGCCAGATGCCGCCGCTGACATTGCGCAGGCGGGTGCCCCTCCATCGCGCCGCGCGAGCGCCTCGAAGCACGAGGCGCGTGGCGGCGCGCATTGAATCAGTTGAAATCGCTTTCGAGAAACGGTGTGCGCTTGACGGCTTCGTCGAGCGTCACGAGCGTTTCCAGCAGATCTGCCATGCGGTTGAGCGGCACCGCGTTCGGACCGTCGGACTTCGCCTCGGCAGGCCGCGGATGCGTCTCCATGAAGAGACCCGCGACGCCGGTCGCGACGGCCGCGCGCGCAAGCACCGGCACGAACTCGCGTTGGCCGCCCGAGCTCGTGCCCTGCCCGCCTGGCAGCTGCACCGAGTGCGTCGCGTCGAACACGACCGGCGCACCGGTCTCTCTCATGATCGCAAGGGATCGCATGTCCGACACGAGATTGTTGTAACCAAAAGAAACGCCGCGCTCGCAGGCGAGGAAGCGGTCTTCGGAGAGCCCCGCCTCGCGCGCCGCGTCGCGCGCCTTGTCGATCACGTTCTTCATGTCGTGCGGCGCGAGGAACTGGCCTTTCTTGATGTTGACCGGTTTGCCCGAACGCGCGCACGCGTGGATGAAGTCGGTCTGACGGCACAGGAACGCGGGCGTCTGCAGCACGTCGACCACCGCCGCGACGGGCGCGATTTCTTCCTCGCTGTGCACGTCGGTCAGCACCGGCAGGCCGAGCTGACGTTTCACTTCAGACAGGATGCGCAAGCCCTCGTCCATCCCGAGCCCGCGGAACGACTTGCCGCTCGAACGGTTCGCCTTGTCGTACGACGATTTGTAGATGAAGGGAATGCCGAGCTTCGCGCAGATTTCCTTCAGGCGCCCCGCCGTGTCGATCGTCATCTGCTCGGACTCGACGACACAGGTGCCGGCGATCAGGAAGAAGCGCTTGTCGAGACCGACATCGAACCCGCACAGCTTCATGCTTTCTCCTCAACGCGCGACAGTTGGTGCGCCAGCGCGGCCTCGACGAACGCCTTGAACAGCGGATGGCCGTCGCGCGGCGTGGACGTGAATTCCGGGTGGAACTGCACGCCGACGAACCACGGGTGCATCGCGCGCGGCAGCTCCATCATTTCGGGCAGATCCTCGCTCGGCGTGCGCGCGCTGATCACGAGCCCGCCCGTTTCGAGTCGCGGCACGTAATGATTGTTCACCTCGTAGCGGTGACGGTGGCGCTCGTTCACGTCCTTGCCGTAGATCTCCGACGCGAGCGTGCCCGGCTTGATCGGGCAGCGCTGCGAGCCGAGGCGCATCGTGCCGCCGAGGTCCGATTGCGTGTCGCGCTTTTCGAGCTTGCCGTCGCGGTCGAGCCATTCGGTGATCAGCGCGACCACGCGATCCGGCGTGTCCGGATCGAACTCGGTGCTGTTCGCATTCGGCAGGCCGACGACGTCGCGCGCGAATTCGATGACCGCGAGCTGCATGCCGAGACAGATGCCGAGATACGGCACCATCGCCTCGCGCGCATAGCGGATCGCCTTGATCTTGCCTTCGGTGCCGCGGCGGCCGAAGCCGCCCGGCACGAGAATCGCATCGAGATGCCTGAGGCTGTCGACGCCTTCCGCGTCGATCTGCTCGGAGTCGAGGTATTCGATGTTGACCTTCGTCGACGTCTTGATCGACGCATGACGCAGCGCCTCGATCAGCGACTTGTACGACTCGGTCAGGTCGACGTACTTGCCGACCATGCCGATCGTCACTTCATGCAACGGATGTTCCAGCTTGTCGACCATCTCGGCCCACACGGCGAGATCGGCCGCCTTCGGCGAGAGCTTCAGCTCCTCGCAGACGATCGCGTCGAGCCCCTGGTCGTGCAGCATCTGCGGAATCTTGTAGATGCTGTCGACGTCCCACACGGAGATCACAGCGTCTTGCGGCACGTTCGAGAACAACGAGATCTTCTGGCGCTCGTCGTCCGGAATGGGGCGGTCCGCGCGGCACAGCAGCACGTTCGGATAGATGCCGATTTCGCGCAGCTTTTGCACGCTGTGCTGCGTCGGCTTCGTCTTCAGTTCGCCGGCCGTCGCGATGAACGGCACGAGCGTCAGGTGCACGAAGCACGCGCTGTTGCGGCCGAGGCGCAGGCTCATCTGCCGCGCCGCTTCGAGGAACGGCAGCGATTCGATGTCGCCGACCGTGCCGCCGATCTCGACGATCGCGACATCCGGCGAGCCGCACGTCGCGGACGCCGCGCCGCGCTCGATGAACGCCTGGATTTCGTTCGTGATGTGCGGAATGACCTGCACGGTCTTGCCGAGATACTCGCCACGGCGTTCATTGCGAATCACCGACTCATAGATCTGACCCGTCGTGAAATTGTTGGCGCGGCGCATCTTCGTGCTGATGAAGCGCTCATAGTGGCCGAGGTCGAGGTCGGTTTCCGCTCCGTCTTCCGTCACGAACACTTCGCCGTGCTGAAACGGGCTCATCGTGCCGGGGTCGACGTTGATGTAGGGATCGAGCTTGAGGAGGGTGACTTTGAGACCGCGCGATTCGAGGATCGCGGCGAGGGAGGCGGCGGCAATACCCTTGCCGAGGGATGAAACTACGCCGCCGGTGACGAAAACATATTTGGTCATCGCTGAATGCTCGCGGGAAAAACGGATTATACCGTAAAGCAGGGGGCGGACCCGGCAATTTGCGGCCGGCCACGCCCTCCTCCCGCGCGTCGCACTCCGCCCTTTTTTCGTGCCTGGTGTTCGTATCGACCGTTCGTATCGACAGGCCGCCGTCGCGCGCGGCGACGCGCTGCCGTTGCTATGCGGCGCTCTCCATCGCGAACAATAGCCGCTGCACGGCGCGCGCCGTTTCGATCGGCCGCTCCATCGGAAACAGATGACTGCCTCCGATCCATTCGAAGCGATTGCCGCAGATACGACGCGTCGCAGCGAGCCCGACCTGACGCACCTCGCGCGACGCTTCTCCGGCGACGAACGCCACCGGCACCTGCACGCCGTGCACGAGTCGCGCACCGAGCGTGTGCGGCAGCGTCCGGTAGATCAGATATTCGATCCGCCGATCGAACGCGAGCGAGCGCGTGCCGTCCGCCGCGGTCTGAGGAATGCCGAAGTCCACATAGTCGGACAGCACGCGTTCGTCCCAGCGTGCGAATGCCGGCTTCTGATGGAAATGTCGCCATGCCGCTTCGCGGTCCGGCCACATGGTGCGGCGCTTGCGTGTGGCGGCCGCCGGCGACAGGCGCTCGTCGAGGCCCGTCCACTGCGACACGCGCAACAGGCTGCTGCGCCAGCCCGCGATCACCGGCGAGTCGAGCATCACGACCCCTCTCACCCACTGCGGACGCCGCAGCGCGGCGAGCAACGACAGATAGCCGCCGAGCGAATGGCCCATCAGCCAGACCGGCTCTTCGTAGCGTCGCTCGATGTCGTCGAGCAGCTGATCGACGAGGTGCGGCCAGTCCTGCGTGACCGGAAAGCGCGGATCGTGACCGATGCGCTCGATCGCGCGCACGTCGTAGCGGTCGCCGAGTTCGGCGAAGAGCGTCCGGTACGTCGAGGCCGGAAAGCCGTTCGCATGCGAAAAGTGGAGGATGTTCTTCAACGCGTCGTGGTCTCCGGTCGTGGTCTTTCGTGAGCGGCTGTCGTGCCGCTTGCCGTGGTTCGTCGGCCGGCGTCATCCAGTAGCGGCGCTGCGTATCGCGATAGCGCTCGACGTCCAGCGCGCCGTCGCGCACGTCGACACGCACCGCGCCGTCACGATCGCTGCGCGCGAGCACGATGCCGCGGGCGACGTAGCGCGCGTAGACGCCCGGATGGGGATGGCGAAACCGGTTCAGATAGCCTACCTGAAATACCGCGACGAGCGGCCGCACGGCGTCGAGGAACGGCTCGGTAGACGAAGTGCGGCTGCCGTGGTGCGGCACGACGAACAGCGACGCGCGCAGCGCGAGCGGATCGCGCGCGAGCAACGTGCGCTCGGTCGCGGCCTCGATGTCGGCCGCAAGCAGCGCGGCCGTGTGCTCGTGCGACGGCGAACCCGCGGGCACCGACATGCGCAGCACGCAACAGTGCTCGTTCGTGCGGCCCGACAGCGCGCCGGCGTCGGGCCACAGCACGTCGAAGTCGACGCCGTCCCACTGCCAGTGCTGGCCGGCCGCGCACGTCAGCGTGTTCACGCCGGCCGAACGGGCCGCCGACCACAGCGGATGCGCGGGCGCGAGAGCGCCGACGAACGTCTTGACGCCGATCTCGTCGAGCACGGCCGCCGCACCGCCCGCGTGATCGGAATCGTCGTGGCTGATCATCAGCGTGTCGATGCGCGATACCCCCCGCGCCTGCAGATACGGCACGACGATCCGCTCGCCCGCGCGCGTCGCTTCCGGGCCGGTGCCCGCATCGAACAGCAGCGTGTGCCGCGCCGTTTCGACGAGCACGGACGTGCCCTGCCCGACATCGAGCGCGGTGATCCGAAATGCGCCGTGCGGCGGTCCCGACGGCGCGGGCAACAACAACGGCAACCACGTGAACGGCGCGGCCCAGCGCAGCGGCCAGCCGCGCGGCGCGAGACACCACGCGACGCCGAGCGCCGCGCAGAAAAGCGCCCATGCCCCCGGCTGCGCGACGTGCAGCACTGCCCACGACGATCGGGATATCGCATCGAGCGACGTCGCGAGCAGTTCGAACAGCCGATGCGCGACGCGCAGCGCCGCCGCATCGAGCGGTGCGGGCAGCAAGACGCCGGCGAGCACGATCGGCGTCACGAGCACGCTGACCCATGGAATCGCGAACGCATTCGCGAGCGGACCGATCAGCGGCATCTGCGCGAACCGGTACAGCGTGAGCGGCGCGAGCGCGAGCGTCACGGCGAATTGCACGCGCGCGCTGCTGCGTATCTTGATGACGACCGCGAGCATGACGCGAGCGAGCGTCGCGCCGATGCGCGACTTCGCGTGCCGCGGATCGCCGTCGATCGAAACGGAATCGTCGATACGGCGATCGCGCGATTGCGCCGCGAGCGCAAACAGGATCGCCGCGACCGCGCAGAACGACAGCCAGAATCCCGCCGACACGACCGCCCACGGATCGACGATCAGCACCGCGCCGAGCGCCCACGCGAACGACTGCGACCGCGCGACGTTGCGCCCGCATACAACGGCGGACGCGCCTGCGACGAGCATCCACAACGCGCGTTGCACCGGCACGTTGAATCCGGCGAGCGCCGCATACGCGGCCGCCGCCGGCAGCGCGCACAGCAACGCGACGGTCGGCGCCGGCATCGCGAGCGGCGCCGACCGTCCGCGCCAGCCGATGCGGCGCCACACCGCCGACGCGAGACCGCCCGCGAGCGCCGCGACGAACGCGAGATGCAGCCCGGAGATCGCGACCAGATGCGACGTGCCGGAGCGACGCATCAGCCGCCAGTCGGCCTCGCTCACGGCGTCCTGCGCGCCCGTCGCCAGCGCGACGACAATGCCGCGATGCGGCGCGCCCGCGAGCACCGCGTCGATCCGCGCATGCACGCGCCAGCGCAGACGCTCGATCGCGACACCCAGACCGCGCGCATCCTGAGGGTTACGCAACGCGCGCTGTGGCGAGGAGACGTAACCCGTCGCGCGCACGCCGCGCGCAAGAAGCGCGACCTCGCCGTCGCGCAAACCGAAATTGCCGCTCGCATGCGGCTGTTTGAGCCGCACCGGCAGTTGCCATCGCGAGCCCGGTTCGAGCACGGGCACCGGCGCGTCGCGATTCGACCATGTCAGACGGATGGTCGACGGCAACTGCATCGATCGCGCGCCATCAGCCGCATCGGTCGCAGGCCACGCTTCGACCGCGAACCGAAAGCGCGCTCCGTCCTCGCCGTACTCCGGCAGACTCGCGACATATCCGCTGACGCTCAGCTCGCGCGACTCCCACGCGGCCGGCAGTGTCCGCGACAGCCGCAGATCGGCACGCAACGCCGCATAGTCGAAGCCCACGCCCGCAGCAGCGATCCCCACGGCGGCCCAGCCGCTCGCCCGCCGCCAGCGGCCGTCGGCCGCGCGCAATCCGACTCGCCGAAATAGCAAGGATCCCGAATCACCGAGCGCAAAAAGAGCCCACGCACAGGCCGCCAACGCCAGCAGCAACACCCCGACGCGAGAGAGAAGCGACGGCAGCGCCGCCTGCTGCTGCAACGCGATCACACCCAGCGCGAAACCGCCCCACACCACCCGCATCCGACCTCCGCGCGGCATGCCCCGCGCGCCGCCGAAAGAGCGCGCGTTCGGCGACCGCCTGACCGTATGCGAACGATTATGCCGACGAAAGCGCGAGCCGCGGCAGCGCGGCGTGAGCGTTAGCCGTTGTGCAGAGGGCAAGCGCTTCGCGCGAGATGCCGCGCAGTTGCGCGAGCACGTCGCCGATGCGCGGCACCTGGTCCGGCGAATTGCGCTCGTGATACCGCCAGGCCGGCGCGATATCCGGCGCGTCGGTTTCCATCACGATCGCTTCGAGCGGCAATTGCTGCGCGAGACGCCGGATCTGCCTCGCGCGCTCGAACGTCAGGTTGCCGCCGAACCCCAGATGAATACCGTGGTCGATATAAGCCTGCGCCTGCTGGAAGCTGCCGTTGAACGCATGCGCGATGCCGCGCCGCACGCCGTGCGTCCGGAGCCCCTTCAGCACCTGATCCTGCGACTTGCGCACATGGCAGATCGCGGGCAAGTCGAAGTCGCGCGCGAGCTTCAGTTGCGCGTCGTAGAAATAGCGCTGACGGTCGGCGTCGAGGCCCGGCACGAAGTAGTCGAGCCCGATCTCGCCGACTCCGACGAAACGCGGATCGGCAAGACTCGCGTCGATCTCGCGGCGCAGCGCGTCGAGGTCGTCGTCGCTCGCGTGCGGCGTGAAGAGCGGATGAATGCCGAGCGCGTACACCGCGCCGTCGAAACGATGCGCGAGCCTGCGCACCGTCTCGAAGTTCCCGCGCCCGACCGCCGGGATCACGACCCGCGCGACGCCCGACTCGCGCGCGGCGGCGGCCACCGCGTCGCGGTCCGCGTCGAACTCCGCTGCGTCGAGGTGGCAATGCGTGTCGATCCACATGGCGATGTCCCTATGCTGTCAGTCGACGGGATCCAGCACGCGGCGCGCCCGATCACACCGGCACGACCGGCTCCTCGTGCAGCGTGCCGTCCTTCAGCCGCACGATGCGGTCGCAACGGGCGGCGAGGTCCGGATCGTGCGTGACGATCACGAAGCTCGTCTGATACACGTCGGACAGTTCGAGCATCAGGTCGAACACGGTGTCCGCGGTGCTGCCGTCGAGGTTGCCGGTCGGCTCGTCGGCGAGCACGCACGCGGGCTTCGTGACCAGCGCGCGCGCAATCGCGACGCGCTGGCGCTCGCCGCCCGACAGCTCGCCCGGACGATGCCGCGCGCGATGCGCGAGCCCGACGCGTTCGAGCGTCGCGAGCGCTTCGCGGCGCGCGTCCTCGACCGGCATCCGGCGAATGCGCAGCGGCATCGCGACGTTGTCGAGCGCCGAGAACTCCGGCAGCAAATGGTGAAACTGATAGACGAAGCCGAGCGCCCGATTGCGCAGTTCGTTGCGCTCGCGCTCGGACAGCTGCGTGAACGGCTTGCCGAGCAGCGACACGTGGCCGGTGCCCGGCTCGTCGAGTCCGCCGAGCACGTGCAGCAGCGTGCTCTTGCCGGACCCGGACGCGCCGACGATCGCGAGCTTCTCGCCGCGCCGCACCTGCAGTTCCGCGTTCTTCAGCACCTGCACGGACAGCCCGCCCTGGCCGAAGGTCTTCGAGATGCTGTGCGCTTCGAGCACGTACGGATGGTCGCCGGCCGCGGCCGGCGGAATGCGGAGTTCATTCATAGCGCAGCGCCTCCGCCGGGCGGACCTTGGCCGCGCGCCAGCTCGGATAGAGCGTCGCGAGCGCGGACAACACGAATGCAATGAGGCCGATGCGGATCACGTCGGATGCGACCAGTTCGGACGGCAGCTCGCTGATGAAGTACACCGACGGCGGCAGGAACTGCACACCGAGCAGATGCTCGATCATCGGCACGAGCCACGGAATGCTCCACGCGATCAGGCAGCCGAGCGCGACGCCGATCCCCGTGCCGACGAAGCCGATCGTGATCCCCTGCACGAGGAAGATCTTCATGATCGACGACGGCTGCGCGCCGAGCGTGCGCAGGATCGCGATGTCGGCCTGCTTGTTCGTCACGGTCATCACGAGCGACGACACGAGATTGAACGCCGCGACCGCGATGATCAGCGTGAGGATGATGAACATCATCCGCTTTTCGATCTGCACGGCGGAGAACCACGTCTTGTTCTGCTGCGTCCAGTCGCGGATATAGAGGTCGCCTGATAGCGTGTGCGTCAGTTGCCGCGCGACCGCCGGCGCGCGCTGCATGTCCTTCAGTCGCAAGCGCACGCCGCTTGGCGCATCGAGCCGGTACAGCGCCTCTGCATCCCGGATGTTCACGAGCGCGAGCGAACTGTCGTACTCGTAGTGGCCGGACTCGAACACGCCGACCACCGTGAACTGCTTCAGGCGCGGCAACAGGCCGGCCGGCGTCATCGAGCCCTCGGGCGCGACGAGCGTGACCTTGTCGCCGAGCTGCACGCCGAGGTTCGCCGCGAGGTCCGTGCCGAGCACGATGCCGAAGCTGCCCGGCGTCAGGTTATTGAGGCTGCCCGCCTTCATCTCGCGGGAAATGTCCGACACCTGCGGCTCCTCGGACGGCTCGACGCCGCGCAGCGCGACGCCGCTCACCGTGTCGCCGCGCGTGAGCAGCGCCTGCGCGTCGACATACGGCGCCGCGCCGATCACCTCGGGGTTGTGCTTCGCCTCGCGCGCGGTCAGCTGCCAGTCGGGCATCGTGCCGGTCGGCGAGAAAATCTCGATGTGCGCGAGCACCGACAGCATCCGGTCGCGCACGTCGCGCTGAAAACCGTTCATCACCGATAGCACGACGATCAGCGCCGCGACGCCGAGCGCGATGCCCGACATCGACACGAGCGCGATGAACGAAATGAAGCCGTTGCCGGTCGTGCGCTTGCCGGCGCGCGTGTAGCGCCAGCCTATCTGCCATTCATACGGAACTTTCAAGCGAATCCTTCCGGGCGCCCTCTCGGGCCCGCCCTGTATGGCGCACGCGGGCCGTGCGCCCATTGTGCGTCGCGTTGTACCTCACTCGCCCGCGCGCGCCGTCAACGGACCCGGCTCGCACGTGAACCGCGAAGTTTGCCACAGTCGCGCCGCTCTCCGACGAAAGCGCCTCGGCGCATCGTTCGCGTGCCGGTCGCAGGCGCTCGTCAATATTGCGCCCAAGTGGCTGATTTATATGGGGAGGCAACGTGCCGGGCCCTTTTTCGCGAAAGCGCCGGCCAGAAACCGCACCCGATCCCGGCCTCCGATCGCGGGACCACCGAAGTACAATGCGCACCATCATGCCCGCCGACCGACTCCATCTGCTGATTCCGTTCGCGCTGCCCGCAGCGGCGCTCGCCTCGACCGCGCTATCGGGCCTCGACACGCCGGCGCTCGCGAAGCTCGTCGCCCATGCGACGCTCGGCGAACAGGTGATCGGCGAGGACTTCCAGCGCACGCTGCCGCACGAACGCTGGGTCGCGAGACAGTTCGGCGCGCTCGGCGCGAACGCGTCCGCCGCGGACGACGAAGCGCCGCTCGCGCCCTACATGCTGCTCGCCGACGGCGGCACGCCCGGCGACGCGACCTGGGCCTGCGTGCAGCCCGTCCACGTGCGGATCGCGCATGACCATCTGGTGCTGATCGACCCGTCGTCGCTCGCGCTGACCGACGGCGAAGCCGCGACGCTCTTCGCCGTCGCGAAGCCGCTGATCGAGGAACTCGGCGTGCGCGTCGAAGCGCCGACGCCGCGCCGCTGGTATCTGTCGAGCGACGCGTTCGGCACGCTCGCCGGCGCGTCGCCGCTGCGCGCGAGCGGCCGCAACATCGAGATCTGGCTGCCGCACGAAGCGCACAGCGGCGAGCGCTCGCGCGCGTGGATGAAACTGCAGAACGAAGTGCAGATGGCGTGGTTCGAGCATCCGGTCAATCAGGCGCGCGAATCGCGCGGGCTGCCGACCGTGAACTCGATCTGGTTTCACGCGCAGGGCGCGATGCGCGCGGTGTCGAGCCCGTTTTCGCGGGTGCTGACGGACGCGGTCGCGACCCGCGGCCTCGCGCTCGCATCGAACACCGCGCACGCCGCTGCGCCCGCGACGTTCGCCGACCTGCGCGGCGAGGCGCCGGCGGACGGCGCGACGCTCGTCGAACTCGATCCGTTCTCCGGCCCGTTCATCGAGCAGGACTGGGCGCGCTGGAACGCCGCGTTCGCCGCGCTGGAGCGCGACTGGTTCGCGCCCGCGCTCGCCGCGCTGCAAAGCGGGGCGCTCGGCGAACTGGGCCTCACGCTATGCGGCGACACCGGTTCGGTGACGCTCGCGGTCACGCGCGGCGACCTGCGCAAGTTCTGGCGACGACGTCTGTTCGCGTCGCTTTTCATCGAATGATCCCTCGCCGCCTCGCCTCATCTGACGTAACCCGCCGACCATGACCCGAATCGTTACCCGCGCGTGCGCGCCCGCCGATGCACAGGCGCTGATCCGTCACGGCCTGCATCCGGTGCTCGCGCGGCTTTATGCGTCGCGCGGCGTCTGCCATCCCGACGAAGTCGAGACGGCGCTCGCGCGCCTCGTGCCGCCGGCCGGCCTGAAAGGCATCGACGACGCGGCCGCGCTGCTCGCCGACGCGCTCGACGCGCGCCGCCGCCTGCTCGTGGTCGCCGATTACGACTGCGACGGCGCGACCGCATGCGCGGTCGCCGTGCGCGGGCTGCGGATGTTCGGCGCGCAGATCGACTATCTGGTGCCGAACCGCTTCGAATACGGCTACGGCCTCACGCCGGAAATCGTCGCGCTCGCCGCGAAGCAGCCGGGCGGCAAACCCGATCTGCTGATCACCGTCGACAACGGGATTGCGAGCGTCGAAGGCGTCGATGCGGCGAACGCGCTCGGCATCGACGTGCTCGTGACCGACCATCACCTGCCCGGCGACACGCTGCCCGCCGCGCGCGCGATCGTGAATCCGAACCAGCCGGGCTGCACGTTCCCGAGCAAATGCATCGCGGGCGTCGGCGTGATGTTCTACGTGCTGCTCGCGCTACGCGCGGAACTGCGTCGGCGCGGCGCATTCGGCGACGCGCGGCCCGAGCCGCGGCTCGACGGGCTGCTCGACCTCGTCGCGCTCGGCACCGTCGCCGACGTCGTGAAGCTCGACGGCAACAACCGCGTGCTCGTCGCGCAGGGGCTGCAGCGGATCCGCAACGGCCGCATGCAGCCGGGCATCGCCGCGCTCTTTCGCGCGGCCGGGCGCGACGCGAGGAGCGCGTCGGGCTTCGACCTCGGCTTCGCGCTCGGCCCGCGCCTGAACGCGGCGGGACGGCTGTCGGACATGTCGCTCGGCATCGAATGTCTGACGACCGACGACATCGGCCGCGCGTGGACGCTCGCGCAGCAGCTCGACGCGATGAACCGCGAACGCCGCGAAATCGAGGCCGGCATGCAGCAGCAGGCGCTCGCGGATCTGGCGAGCGTCGATCCGGGCGGCTGCGCGACGATCACGCTGTTCAACGAGAGCTGGCACCAGGGCGTGATCGGCATCGTCGCCGGGCGGCTGAAGGAGCGGTTTCACCGGCCGTCGTTCACGTTCGCGCCGGCCGACGACGACGGCGCCCTCGTCAAGGGCTCGGGCCGCTCGATTGCGGGCTTTCATCTGCGCGACGCGCTCGATCTCGTGTCGAAACGCGAGCCGGGGCTGATCGTGCGCTTCGGCGGCCATGCGATGGCGGCCGGCATGACGCTCGCGGCCGCCGACGTGCCGCGCTTTGCGGCCGCGTTCGAGCAGGTCGGCCGCGAATGGCTGACCGACGACGCACTCGCGCGCACCGTCGAAACCGACGGCGACCTCGAAGACGCGTACTTCACGCCGCAATTCGTCGAGATGCTCGACGCGGCCGTCTGGGGCCAGGGCTTCCCGGCGCCCGTATTCGCGGGCGAGTTCGACGTCGCGTCGCAGGCGCTCGTGAAGGACAAGCATCTGAAGCTGCAACTCGTGCGCGGCCGCCAGCGCTTCAACGCGATCTGGTTCAACCACACCGATCCGCTGCCCGCGCGCACGACGCTCGCGTACCGGCTCACGAGCGATACGTGGAACGGCGTGTCGCGCGTGCAGCTGGTGGTCGAGCATGCGCTCGGCTAGAACCCGCGCTCCCGCCCTCTATTTCGCCGCGTAATCCACGACCCGCGCCACGACCCGCGCCACGACCCGCGCCGTTCCGGCCGGCGGTTGCCCCTCGGCCGATCGGCTATAATTTCGTGTTTTACGCCCCGGATGAAGACACTCATGGAAGCCGAACGCCTCAATGCCATCGAAGCCTCTCTGGCCGACCTGCGCCGTCGCGCGGGCGAGCTACGGGGGTATCTTTGACTACGACGCGAAGGCCACGCGTCTAGTCGAAGTCAACCGCGAGCTCGAAGACCCGAACGTCTGGAACGATTCGAAGCACGCGCAGGCGCTCGGCAAGGAAAAGAAGCTGCTCGAAGGCGTGGTCGACGTGCTGTCGTCGATCGACAACGACGTGCGTGACACGCAGGACCTGTTCGACATGGCCCGCGAGGAAAACGACGACGACACGCTCGTCGCGTGCGAGGCGGACGCCGCCGAAATCGAGAAGCGCGTCGCCGACGTCGAATTCCGCCGGATGTTCGCGAATCCGGCCGACCCGAACAACGCGTTCATCGACATCCAGGCCGGCGCGGGCGGCACCGAGGCGTGCGACTGGGCGTCGATGCTGCTGCGCCAGTACCTGCGCTACTGCGAGCGCAAGGGCTTCAAGACCGAAGTGCTCGAAGAATCGGAAGGCGACGTCGCGGGCATCAAGAGCGCGACGATCAAGGTCGAAGGCGAATACGCATACGGCTTCCTGCGCACCGAGACCGGCATTCACCGGCTCGTGCGCAAGTCGCCGTTCGATTCGTCGGGCGGCCGTCATACGTCGTTCTCGTCGGTGTTCGTGTACCCGGAGATCGACGATTCGTTCGAAATCGACATCAATCCGGCCGATCTGCGGATCGACACGTTCCGCGCGTCCGGCGCGGGCGGTCAGCACATCAACAAGACCGACTCGGCGGTGCGGATCACGCACCTGCCGTCGGGGATCGTCGTGCAGTGCCAGAACGACCGCTCGCAGCACCGCAACCGCGCGGAAGCGATGGCGATGCTGAAGTCGCGCCTGTACGAAGCCGAGATGCGCAAGCGCCAGTCCGAGCAGGACAAGCTCGAAGCGGGCAAGTCGGACGTGGGCTGGGGTCATCAGATCCGCTCGTACGTGCTCGACAACAGCCGCATCAAGGATCTGCGCACGAACGTCGAAATCAGCAACACGAAGGCCGTGCTCGACGGCGACCTCGACGACTTCATCAGCGCGAGCCTGAAACAGGGCGTGTAAGCCGCCGTCGCGTGGCGGCAAAGCGCGCGTCGCGCGCCGCCACCGCAATCCGAATCATCAGAACACCGAGCCATCATGACCGAACCGAAAGAGGCGAACGTCCCCGTCGCCCCCGTCACCGACCTGGACGACAACCAGATCATCGCCGAGCGCCGCGAGAAGCTGCGCGCGCTGCGCGAGGCCGGCGTCGCCTATCCGAACGACTTCCGCCCCACTCACCGCGCGGCCAGCCTGCAGGCCGACTACGCCGACGCCGACAAGGACGCCCTCGAAGCGCGCGCGCTGGAAGTGTCGGTCGCGGGCCGGATGATGCTCAAGCGCGTGATGGGCAAGGCGAGCTTCGCGACCGTGCGCGACGGCTCGGGCCAGATCCAGTTCTTCATCACGCCGGCCGACGTCGGCGAAGCCACGTACGAAGCGTTCAAGAAGTGGGATCTCGGCGACATCGTCGCCGCGCGCGGCGTGCTGTTCCGCACGAACAAGGGCGAGCTGTCGGTGCGCTGCACGGAACTGCGTCTCCTGTCGAAGGCGCTGCGTCCGCTGCCGGACAAGTTCCACGGCCTCGCCGACCAGGAAACGCGCTATCGCCAGCGCTACGTCGACCTGATCGTGACGCCCGAAGCGCGCAACACGTTCGTCGCGCGCACGAGGGCGATTTCGTCGATCCGCCGCTTCATGTCCGATGCGGGCTTCATGGAGGTCGAAACGCCGATGCTGCACCCGATTCCGGGCGGCGCGGCCGCGAAGCCGTTCGTCACGCATCACAACGCGCTCGACATGCAGATGTTCATGCGGATCGCTCCGGAGCTTTATCTGAAGCGGCTGATCGTCGGCGGCTTCGAGCGGGTGTTCGAGATCAACCGGAATTTCCGCAACGAAGGCGTGTCGCCGCGACACAACCCGGAATTCACGATGATGGAGTTCTACGCCGCGTACACCGACTACACGTGGCTGATGGACTTCACCGAAGAGCTGATCCGCCAGGCGGCGATCGATGCGCTCGGCACCGCCACCGTCACCTATCAGGGCCGCGAGCTGGATCTGTCGAAGCCGTTCCACCGGCTGACGATCACGCAGGCGATCCAGAAGTACGCGCCGCAGTACACCGACGCGCAGCTCGCCGACGCCGCGTTCCTGCGCGCCGAGCTGAAGAAGTTCGGCGTCGACGCGACGCAGCCGGCGTTCCTCAATGCGGGCGTCGGCGCGCTGCAGCTCGCGCTGTTCGAGGAGACGGCCGAGTCGCAGCTGTGGGAGCCGACGTACATCATCGATTACCCGGTCGAGGTGTCGCCGCTCGCGCGCGCGTCCGATAGCGAGCCGGCCATCACCGAGCGCTTCGAGCTGTTCATCACGGGCCGCGAGATCGCGAACGGCTTCTCGGAGCTGAACGATCCGGAAGACCAGGCCGCGCGCTTCAAGAAGCAGGTCGAGCAGAAGGATGCCGGCGACGAGGAAGCGATGTTCTACGACGCCGACTACATCCGCGCGCTCGAATACGGGATGCCGCCGACCGGCGGTTGCGGGATCGGCATCGACCGTCTCGTGATGCTGCTGACCGACAGCCCGAGCATTCGCGACGTGATTCTGTTCCCGCATCTGCGCCGCGAGGACTGACGCACGCTCGGCGTTTTTTGCGCACGACGCGATCGGGGCGCATACGGAACGGTCCGTATGCGCCCCGATCGTTTTGGCGGTGCGCGCGGGCCGTGCGAGTCGTCAGTGACACCTGGTTACAAATGGAAAAACCCTCCGGGCGCGGCTTGGCCGAAACTGGATCGCAGGTTGCGAACCACCCTGCACTCTGCTGAAGACGGAGGCGCTGATGAATCATCCCGATCCGAACCCCTCACCGAACCGCCGCATGCATCCGCTGGTTGCGACCGCGGCGGCCGCTGTGATCGTCGCGAGTCTGGCGGCGACCGCGGCGATAACCGGGGTATTTCCGAAGGCGCAGAGCACGGGCGCCGACAACCCGCAGACCCAGACGGCCGCCATCGCCACGCAGCCAGCGCCGGAAGGCGGCACGACGTCACCGTCCGCGCCGGCCGCCGCGATGCAATCGCAACCACCGACGCAAGCGGCGACGCCTGCCGCCGCGCCGGCGCCGCAATCCGCGCAATACGCGCAATCCGCGCAGTCCGGCCAGCCGCAGCCCGCCGCGCCACCCGACCAGTACGCGCAATCCGCGCAACAACCGCCGGCCGCTCCCGCGTCATGCGCGACGTGCGGCACCGTCGAGGCGATCTCTGCCGTGCGCCATGAAGGCCACGGCACCGGCATCGGTGCGGTCGGCGGCGCGGTAGCCGGCGGCGTGGTCGGCAATCAGTTCGGCAGCGGCGGCGGACGCACCGCGATGACGCTGCTCGGCGCACTCGGCGGCGGCCTCGGCGGCAACGCGGTTGAAAAGCATCTGCGCAGCACGACCAGCTATTCGGTGCGCGTGCGAATGGCGAACGGCCGGACCCGCTATTTCACGTACCGCGACGTGCCGCCGTTCCAGCGCGGCGAGCGCGTGCACATCGAGAACGGCGCGCTGGTCGCGGGCTGACTCGTCGCGGCGCAGCACGACGCAAACAAACGCGAGTCCAATAAAAAAGGCGATTCGCCGGCAACGGCGAATCGCCTTTCTCTTCGCGCGTCGTCGATGTCGCGACGCGCACGGCGATCAGTAATCCGCGTCCTCGATCCACGCGGCCTGGATCGCTTCGAGGATCTTCTCGTTCGAGCGTTCGGGATCGTCGTCGAAGCCTTCCAGTTCGGTCACCCAGCGGTGCAGATCGGTGAACCGCA
The DNA here is from genome assembly GCA_035492135.1 of Paraburkholderia sp. Lineage (GTDB taxonomy): Bacteria > Pseudomonadota > Gammaproteobacteria > Burkholderiales > Burkholderiaceae > Paraburkholderia. The sequence goes on from DATJJN010000079.1 coordinate 22,686, forward strand.
CATACTGCGGATCGACGTCCGGATGCTTGTCGGTCAACGCCATCGCGATGTCCTGCGTATCGGTCCATTTCATGGCTGGCACGCTCCTCTTTCGTGGCTCAGTGTCGTGGCTCAGTGGCCCGGTTCAGTGGTTTTCTTTCGCATGGTTGATCGAGTAGCGCGGAATCTCGATCACGAGGTCCGCGTCTTCCGGCACGATCGCCTGGCATGACAGACGCGACGTCGGCTCGAGCCCCCACGCCTTGTCGAGCAGATCGTCCTCGTTTTCCTCCGACGGTTCCAGTTCGTCGAATCCTTCGCGCACGATCACGTGACAGGTCGTGCATGCGCACGACAACTCGCACGCGTGTTCGATTTCGATCCCGTTTTCCAGCAGCGTCGCGCACACGCTCTTGCCCGGCGTCGCTTCGATCACCGCGCCTTCGGGGCACAGTTCGACGTGAGGCAGCACCACGATTTGAGACATTGTCTATTCCGTATCAGATAACTGCTTGGCGGGTGCACGCCGTCGTCAGGCTTCGACCTGCATCCCATTCTACTGGCGTCGCGCGTTGCGCCGTTTCACGGGCAGCGAACGCGCGGCGCGTCGGTCCCTTCCCTGCCGGCCGCTCAGCCGATCTCGTCGAGCTTGCGGCCCGCGAGCGCACGGCGAATGCCCTTGTCCATCCGGCGCGCGGCGAACTCGTCGGTGCCCGCGGACAACGCCTTCGTCGCGTCGTCGATCGCGGCGGTGTCGTCGCCCTTCGCGATCGTCGCGAGCGCGGCGATCAGCGTGTCGAGTTGCGCGCGCTCGGCCGCGTCGAGCAGATCGCCGTCCGCCGCGAGCGCCGCGTGCGTCGCCTCGATCAGCCGCTCCGCTTCGACCTGCGCCTCGCGCAGTGCGCGCGCGCGCATGTCGACTTCGGCCGTCTTGAAGCTGTCTTCGAGCATCTTCGCGATGTCGTCGTCGGCGAGACCGTACGACGGCTTCACGACCACCGACGCCTCGACGCCCGACTGCTGCTCGCGCGCGAACACCGACAGCAGCCCGTCCGCGTCGACCTGATACGTGACGCGGATGCGCGCCGCGCCCGCCGCCATCGGCGGAATGCCGCGCAGCTCGAAGCGCGCGAGCGAGCGGCAGTCCGACACGAGTTCGCGCTCGCCCTGCACGACGTGAATCGCCATCGCCGTCTGGCCGTCCTTGAACGTCGTGAAGTCCTGCGCGCGCGCGACCGGAATCGTCGAATTGCGCGGAATGATCTTCTCGACGAGACCGCCCATCGTCTCGACGCCGAGCGACAGCGGAATCACGTCGAGCAGCAGCCAGTCGTCGTCGCCGCCGCGGTTGCCCGCGAGCAGGTCCGCCTGGATCGCCGCGCCGAGCGCGACGACCTGGTCCGGATCGAGATTCGTCAGCGGCGGCAGGCCGAAGAACGCCTCGACCGCGCGACGGATCACCGGCATGCGCGTCGCGCCGCCGACCAGCACGACGCCCTTCACGTCCGCGGGCGTGACCTTCGCATCGCGCAGCGCCTTCCTCGTCGGCGTCAGCGTGCGCTGCACGAGGTCTTGCGTCAGCGCTTCGAAGCGCGGCTCGTCGATCGTGAGCGCAATGTGCGTGCCGTTCGACAGCGTCACGTCGAGCGACGCCTGAGGCGCCGACGACAACGCTTCCTTCGCATCGCGCACGCGGTCGAGCAGCAGACGCATGTCTTCGGGCGCGAGCGTCGCCGCGTCGAGGCCGCTCTGCTCGAGCGCGTACCGATACAGCGCATGGTCGAAGTCGTCGCCGCCGAGCGCCGAGTCGCCGCCCGCCGCGAGCACTTCGAACACGCCCTTCGTGAGCTTCAGGATCGACAGGTCGAACGTGCCGCCGCCGAGGTCGTAGACCGCGTACAGCCCTTCCGAGCCGTTGTCGAGACCGTACGCGATCGCCGCCGCGGTCGGCTCGTTCAAGAGACGCAGCACGTTCAGCCCGGCAAGACGCGCGGCGTCCTTCGTCGCCTGGCGCTGTGCGTCGTCGAAGTACGCGGGCACGGTGATCACCGCGCCGACCAGCTCGTCGCCGAGCGTGTCTTCCGCGCGATAGCGCAGCGTCGCGAGGATTTCCGCGGACACTTCCACCGGGCTCTTCACGCCGTCGACCGTGCGGATCTGCACCATGCCGGGCGCGTCGACGAAGTCGTACGGCGCGTTCTGCGCGCCCTCGACGTCGGTCTTGCCGCGGCCCATGAAACGCTTGACCGACACGATCGTGTTGCGCGGATCGGTCGCCGCCTCGGCCTTCGCCGTGTGGCCGATGCGCCGGCCGCCGCCCGCCAGATAGCGGACGACCGACGGCAGCAGCAGATTGCCGTGCTCGTCGGGCAGCACGTCGGGCACGCCGCTGCGCACCGCGGCGACGAGCGAGTTCGTCGTGCCGAGGTCGATGCCGACCGCGAGGCGCCGCTGGTGCGGCGCCGGCGCCATCCCGGGTTCGGAGATTTGCAGTAAAGCCATCTGTGATCTGTTCCGGGCCTTGACGGCCCTATACCTGTTTTATCAGCCTTCGAGACGCTCGATCTGCGCGTCGATCTCGCCGCCGACGCGCTCGATGAACATCAACTGCCGCACCGCTTCGGCCGCCGCCTGGTTCGAGCCGCTGTCGACGAGCGCCGCGAGCTTCGCGAAGCGCGCGCGCGCATCGTCGCGCAATTCGCTTGCGAGCGCATCGAGCGCATCGACGTTCTTCGCGCCGACCGCGTCCTCGATCGCCTCGCGCCATTCCATCTGCTGCATCAGGAACGCGGGCTCCATCGCCGTGTTGTTCTCCGCGCCGACGTCGATGCCGCGCAGATGCAGCAGGTAGATCGCGCGCTTCAGCGGATCGCGCAGCGTGCGGTACGCCTCGTTCGCGCGCGTCGCCCATTGCATCGCGATGCGCTTTTGCGCGTCGCCGGCCGCCGCGAAGCGGTCCGGGTGCACCTGCGCCTGCACGGTGCGATACGCGTGGTCGAGCGCGTCGGCGTCGAGCGCGAACTGCTCGCGCAGATCGAACAGCGCGAAGTGACTATCGGATAACGACGGAAGCGATGCCATTCGAGAAACCGGTTGCCGGTAGTGCGGGCGCGTCGCGCCCCAACAAAATCAAAAAGGCGGCACAGGCCGCCTTTTCACCGCGTAACGCGGGCTCAAACACGGAAGGACTCGCCGCAGCCGCACTCGTCCTTCACGTTCGGATTGTTGAAGCGGAATCCTTCGTTCAGCCCTTCGCGCACGAAGTCGAGCTCGGTGCCGTCGATGTACGCGAGACTCTTCGGGTCCACGACGACCTTCACGCCGTGGCTCTCGTACACCTCGTCCTCGGGCGCGAGATCGTCGACGTACTCGAGCTTGTACGCGAGCCCCGAGCAGCCCGTGGTACGCACGCCGAGCCGCAACCCGACGCCCTTGCCGCGGCGCACCAGGTACTTCTGCACGTGCTGCGCCGCTTTTTCCGTCAACGTAATCGCCATAACGCTGTCCTCAGCTTCCCTTCAGGCGCTCGCCTGCGTGTCGGCCGTTGCCGGCGCCACTGCGGGCGCCGCCGCGTCGTGACGTGCGCGGTAGTCGGCGACCGCCGCCTTGATCGCGTCTTCCGCGAGGATCGAGCAGTGGATCTTCACCGGCGGCAGCGCGAGTTCTTCCGCGATCTGCGTGTTCTTGATCGACATGGCTTCGTCGAGCGTCTTGCCCTTCACCCATTCGGTGACGAGCGAACTCGATGCGATCGCCGAGCCGCAGCCGTACGTCTTGAACTTCGCGTCTTCGATCACGCCGTCCGCGCCCACGCGGATCTGCAGCTTCATCACGTCGCCGCACGCCGGCGCGCCGACCATGCCGGTGCCCACCGCGTCGTCGTCCTTCGCGAACGAGCCGACGTTGCGCGGGTTTTCGTAGTGGTCCAGAACCTTGTCGCTATATGCCATGATCACACTCCTTGATTCGTTGGCCCGCCGCGCGGCAACCGATGCGCTGCGGCCGGGCCGGTTTGTCGTTGAACCGCGCCTAGTGCGCCGCCCACTGGATCGTCGACAGATCGATGCCGTCCTTGTGCATCTCCCACAGCGGCGACAGTTCGCGCAGCTTCGCGATCTTCGTCTTCAGCAGGTTCACCACGTAGTCGACTTCCTGCTCGGTCGTGAAGCGGCCGACCGTGAAGCGGATCGAGCTGTGCGCGAGTTCGTCGTTGCGGCCGAGCGCGCGCAGCACGTACGACGGCTCGAGCGACGCCGACGTGCACGCCGACCCCGACGACACCGCGACGTCCTTCACCGCCATGATCAGCGACTCGCCTTCGACGAAGTTGAAGCTGATGTTCAGGTTGTGCGGCACACGCTTTTCCATGTCGCCGTTCACGTAGACCTCTTCGATCTCGGAGAGGCCACGCAGCAGACGGTCGCGCAGCATGCGGATGCGCTCGTTCTCGGTCCCCATCTCTTCGCGCGCGAGACGGAACGCCTCGCCCATGCCGACGATCTGGTGGGTCGCGAGCGTGCCCGAGCGCATGCCGCGCTCGTGGCCGCCGCCGTGCATCTGCGCCTCGATGCGCACGCGCGGCTTGCGGCGCACGTACAACGCGCCGATGCCCTTCGGACCGTAGGTCTTGTGCGCCGAGAACGACATCAGGTCGACTTTCAGCTTCTGCAGGTCGATCGGCGCCTTGCCGGTGGACTGCGCGGCGTCGACGTGGAAGATGATGCCCTTCGCGCGGCAGATCTCGCCGATCGTCTCGATGTCCTGAATCACGCCGATCTCGTTGTTCACGTGCATCACCGAGACGAGGATCGTGTCCGGGCGCAGCGCGGCCTTGAACACGTCGAGGTCGACGAGACCGTCGTCCTTCACATCCAGATACGTGAGCTCGAAGCCTTCGCGCTCCAGTTCGCGGCACGTGTCGAGCACGGCCTTGTGCTCGGTCTTCACGGTGATGACGTGCTTGCCCTTGCTCTTGTAGAAGTGCGCGGCGCCCTTGATCGCGAGGTTGTCCGACTCGGTCGCGCCCGAGGTCCAGATGATCTCGCGCGGATCGGCGTTCACGAGCTTCGCGACTTCCTCGCGCGCTTCCTCGACCGCGCGCTCCGCCGCCCAGCCATACGCGTGGCTGCGCGACGCCGGATTGCCGAACTGCTCGCGCAGATACGGAATCATCTTGTCCACCACGCGCGGGTCGATCGGCGTCGTCGCGCTGTAGTCCATGTAGATGGGCAGGTGGGGAATGTCGTTATTCATCTATCGCTCCGGGAATCTGTGTGTTGCTGGCTGCTCTGCTGGCTCTGTCTCTGCCACGGTTCGTTCGCGCACTCGCGCATCAAGCGCTCAGGAACTCGCCATGTTGAAAATGGAATTCGGACCTTTGGGCGCCGCGCGCGCGGGCTCGACTGCCGGCGCCTGCGCACGGCGATCGCGCAGCACCGCCGGCGCCGCGCCTTCGCGCGAGCGTTGCTGATCGACGAGATCCTTCAGCGACACCGAATCGAGGTACTCGACCATCTTCTGGTTGAGCGTCGACCACAGTTCGTGCGTCATGCAGTGGCCGTCGTGCTGCTTCGTGCCTTCGCAGGCGCCCTTGCCGCCGCACTGCGTCGCATCGAGCGGCTCGTCCACCGCGATGATGATGTCGGCGACCGTGACGTCCTCCGCGCGGCGCGCGAGGTTGTACCCGCCACCCGGCCCGCGGACCGATTCGACGATTTCATGGCGGCGCAGCTTGCCGAACAACTGTTCGAGGTAGGACAGCGAGATGTGCTGGCGCTGACTGATACCCGCAAGCGTCACCGGGCCCTGCTCCTGGCGCAGCGCCAGGTCGATCATCGCCGTGACGGCGAAACGGCCTTTGGTGGTGAGTCTCATGATGTATGGGGAACCACAATTCTCGACAATTTTCGTCAAGTATAAATACATGACTAGTTTAGTCAAGTATCCAGGGCAGGTTTTTGGTCGTAAGCAGGTAAAGAATTACGCGAATTTGGCCGGAATCTGACAGCGCAGCCTCTCGTCGCCGTCAGTCACGCCGCCGGATCACGCCGCCAGTCGCGCACGCAACGTATCCAGCAGGCCCGCGCAGGCCGCCTCGCACTGGTCCAGCACCGCCTCGAAACCGGCCGCGCCGCCGAAGTACGGATCGACGACCACACGGCCGGCCTGCGGCGCGAATTCCATCAACAGGCGGATCTTGGCGCGCTGCGCCGGCGGGCAGACCTGCTGCAGCGCGGTCACGTTCGCGTCGTCCATCGCGACGACCAGATCGAAGCGCCGGAAGTCGTCGACGGCGATCTGCCTCGCCCGCAGCGCCGACAGATCGTAGCCGCGCCTCCCTGCCGCGTCGCGCGCGCGCTCGTCCGGCGCCTCGCCGACGTGCCAGTCGCCCGTTCCGGCCGAATCCACGCGGATGCGCGCGTCAAGCCCGGCGTCCGCCACCAGTCGCCGCATCACGCCTTCGGCGGTCGGCGAGCGGCAGATGTTGCCGAGGCACACGAAGCAGACGGAAACGGTGTTCATGAAGCGTTTATAAAAGGGACGTATTGCGCACAATCGGTAATTATACAAAGCCGGGCGGCACCGCGCCCGGCCCCACCGACGCTCGTCAGATCGCGCGTGACGCCGGCTCGCCCGCCGACGCGGGCATCGTCTTCAGGGCCGACGCGCGATCCGCGCCGACGAGCCCGTACGACACCGCGCGCGCCAGTTCGGCGCTCACCTGCTCGGCGGCGAGCGGCATCTGCTGCGCCGCCATCTTCCCTGCGTGCGCCCACGCGACGACGGCGAGCGGCACGATGAGCGCGATGGGCCAGTACACCGATATTGTCTTTTTCATGATGCGACTCTCTCTCGACAGCGATGACGTGCCGGATCGCACTATCGCCAGTCGGAATAATATAGATTTCCGCAATCATGAAAAACGGGACGGAATTGAACACACTGTTGCTCGCCGATGAACAGTGATCCGTTCAGTGGCTGTCCTGATGGCTGCGTTGCGCCGCGTACAACTCGCGAAACGTCCGGCCGACCGGCGCCGGCAGGTCGCGGCCGTTCGTCCAGCCGCGCGCGAGGGGCAACTTGCGGATCAGCCGCTCGCGGCCGCCCATCTGCTCCAGCACGCGCACGCCGAGCCGCGTCAGCGCTGAATACGCGCCGGGATGCAGCGCGAACCAGCCCCACACCGCGAGCGCCGCGCGCTCGCGCCACGGCCGCAGGCGCCGGTTCATCTGCGTCTCGCGCAGCTTGCGCAGCAGGTCCGACAGCGGAATGCCGACCGGACAGACGCTGTTGCACTCGCCGCACAGCGTCGCCGCCTGCGGCAGGTCGAGCGCCTTGTCGACGCCGACGTAGCTCGGCGTGAGCACCGATCCCATCGGCCCCGGATACACCCAGCCGTACGTATGCCCGCCGACCTTCTGATACACCGGACAGTGGTTCATGCACGCGCCGCAGCGGATGCAACGCAGCATCTCCTGGAAATCGCCGCCGATGAGTCCGGTGCGGCCGCCGTCGACGAGCACCACGTACATGTGCTCGGGGCCGTCCTTGTCGGCCGGGCCGCGCGGGCCCGTCAGAAGCGAGAAATAGTTCGACGTCGCCTGCCCCGTGGCCGAGCGCGGCAGCAGACGCATCGCGGTCGCGAGGTCTTCGAGCGTCGGCAGCACCTTCTCGATGCCCGTCACCGCGACGTGCACGCGCGGCATCACCGTGCACATGCCCTCGTTGCCCTCGTTGGTGACGAGCACGACGGAACCCGTCTCGGCGACCAGAAAATTGCCGCCCGTCACGCCCATGTCCGCCGACAGGAAGTGCGGCCGCAGCACGTCGCGCGCCTCGCGCGTCATGTCCGGGATCTCCGTCAGACGCGGCTTGCCGTGCGTCTTCGCAAACAGGTCGGCGATCTCGTCCTTGTCCTTGTGGACGACCGGCGCAATGATGTGGCTCGGCGGCTCGGCGCCGTTGATCTGCAGGATGTACTCGCCGAGATCCGTCTCGATCGACTGGACGCCCATCTCCGCGAGCACGGTGTTGACGCGCATCTCCTCGGACACCATCGATTTCGTCTTGATCACCTTGCGCACGTCATGGCGCTTCGCGATGTCGGCGACGAGCCGCGCGGCGTCGCGCGCGGTCTCCGCATACAGCACCGTCACGCCGCGGCGCGTCGCCTCTGCCTCGAACTGTTCGAGCCAGACGTCGAGGTTGTCGAGCGCGCGGTCGCGACGCTCTTTCAGCGCGGCGCGGGTCGCCGCGAAGTCGATCGCGGTGATCGCTTCCGCCCGCGCGGACACGAACTTCGTCGACAGCTTCGTGAGGTTCTGCTGCAGGCGCTGATCGGCGAGCTTTTCGCCGGCGCGCGCCTTGAATTGCATCGATTGGGCCTGCATGGCGGGTGTCGATCCGGATGGGTGAGTCGGAAGAACGTTTGCGCGACGCGCGAGCTGCGCGTCAGACATCGCCGGCCAGCACCTGTGCGATGTGCAGCACGCGGGTCGCCGTGTCGCCGGTGCGGCGCAACCGGCCTTCGATGTTCAGCAGGCACCCGAGGTCGCCGGCCACGACGGCCGGCGCGCCGCTCGCGCGCACGTTCGCGCACTTCTCGTCGACGATCGCCGTCGAGATGTCGCCGTACTTCACCGCGAACGTGCCGCCGAAGCCGCAGCAGTGCTCGCAGTCCTTCATCTCGGTCACGTCGACGCCGCGCTGCGCGAGCAGCGCGCGCGGCTGCGTCTTCACGCCGAGCTCGCGCAGTCCTGAGCACGCGTCGTGATAGGCGACCGGCCCGTGGAACGCGCCGGGCGGCAGTTGCACCTTCGCGACGTTCACGAGGAAGTCGGTCAGTTCGTACACGCGGCCGCGCAGACGTCCATAACGCGCCATCAGTTCGGGATCGTCGCGAAAGAGATCGCCGTAATGCACGCGGATCATCCCGCCGCACGAACCGGACGGCACGACCACGTAGTCGAACTGCTCGAACTCGCGCAGCGTCTTTTCGGCGAGATCGCGCGCGAGCGAGCGGTCGCCCGAGTTGTACGCCGGCTGTCCGCAGCAGGTCTGCGCGGGCGGCACCATCACCTCGTAACCGGCCGCCTCGATCAGCTTGATCGCGGAAAAGCCGATCTCGGGACGCATCGTGTCGATCAGGCAGGTGACGAACAATCCGACTCGCATGGGGGCTCCTTTTCGAAAATCGCTCCCGATTATCCGCTGTTTGACGGACGTTACCAACGCGTGGGCGCCGCCGCTCATACAGAAAAGTCCATGATGCGCCGCAACCAAAAATCTCCTGGCGACCTGTGTTTTTTCACGATACGAGATACAATCAGCTTTCCGGCGTCTGATGCGTCAATCGACAACTGGCCCCATGAGCGATTCCCATCCGGATCAGAAGACCTCCATTCAGGTGATCGAGCGCATGATGCGTCTGCTGGATGCGCTCGCCGCGCACAGCGACCCGGTCAGCCTGAAGGAACTTGCGCAGCGCACCGAACTGCACCCGTCCACCGCTCACCGCATCCTGAACGACATGGTCAGCTGCCGGCTGGTCGATCGCTCCGACCCTGGCACCTACCGGCTCGGCATGCGGCTGCTCGAACTCGGCAATCTCGTGAAGGCGCGCCTGTCGGTGCGCGACGCGGCGCTGATGCCGATGCGCGAACTGCACCGGCTGACCGGTCAGACCGTGAATCTGTCGGTCCGTCAGGGCGACGAGATCGTCTATATCGAACGCGCTTATTCGGAACGCTCGGGCATGCAGGTGGTCCGCGCGATCGGCGGGCGGGCGCCGCTGCATCTGACGTCGGTCGGCAAGCTGTTCCTCGCCGCCGACGAAGCGAACCGCGTGCGCGCGTACGCGACCCGTACCGGGCTCTCCGGCCACACGCGCAACAGCATCACCGACCTGAGCCGGCTCGAACGCGAACTCGCGCACGTGCGCCAGCAAGCGTGTGCGCGCGACAACGAGGAACTGGAACTCGGCGTGCGCTGCATTGCAGCAGGCATCTACGACGATACCGGCAAGCTGGTCGCCGGGCTGTCGCTGTCCGCGCCGGCCGACCGGCTGCAGGACTCGTGGCTCAACCAGTTGAGCAAGACCGCGCTAACCATCTCGGAATCGCTCGGCTTCCACCCTCAGGCTGCCGACGCCACCGCACAGCCCGCGCAGCAATCGGCGTAAGCCACGCTGCGCCGGCTGCTGGGTTCGGCGCACCGCAAAAAACCAAACGCCCCGCGGTTCATGTCACCGCGGGGCGTTGTCGTTTCAGACGACCGAATCGGCGCGCTCAGGTACCGGCGCCGCCCGCATCCGCGCTGGTGATGCGCGGCTGGTCGCCGAGCGTGTCGAGATACGCGCGCATGCGGTTCGCGTCCGCGAAGCGCGAATACTTGCCGGTCGAATCGAGCAGCACCATGATCACCGGCCGGCCGTGGATCGTCGTCTGCATCACGAGGCACTCGCCCGCCTCGTTGATGAAGCCGGTCTTCTGCAGGCCGATGTCCCACGACGGGTTGCGGATCAGCGCATTCGTGCTGTTGTACGCGAGATTGCGCTTGCCGGTGAACACGTCATAGCTGCGATCGGTCGAAAATTTGCGGATCAGCGGGTACTGATACGCGGCGTTCACCATCTTCACGAGGTCGCGCGCGGTCGACACGTTCTGGCTCGACAGGCCCGTCGAGTTCTCGAAATGCGTGTCGGTCATGCCGAGCTGCTTCGCCTTCGCGTTCATCGCCGCGATGAACGCCGGACGGCCTCCCGGGTAATAGCGCGACAGCGCGGCGGCGGCGCGGTTCTCCGACGCCATCAGCGCGATGTGCAGCATGTCCTCGCGCGACAGCACCGAGCCGACGGACAGCCGCGAGCCGGTGTTCTTGTCGAAGTCGCGGTCTTCGTCGCTGACGGTGATCGGCTCGTCGAGCGGCGCCTTCGAATCGAGCACGACCATCGCCGTCATCAGCTTCGAGATCGACGCGATGGGCACGACGGAACGCGAGTTCTTGTCGAACAGCGGCTCGAGCGAGTTCTGGTCGACCACGAACGCGACGCTCGAACGCAGCATCAGCGCGCCGGACGCTTCGTGCAAGCCGAACGCTTCGCCGCCGACCGACTGGCGCGGCTCGAATGCGACGCGGCGCACGTTGCGATGGTGGCCGTTCAACGTGACCGTCACGCGGCGGTGCCGGACGACGGGCCGCTCGTCGTCACGCGCGGCGGCGCCGGTCTTCGCGCGGGCGACCTTGGTCGATGCAGCTTCGCGGGACTTTTCCTTGCTGGAAACCCTGGCGGCAGCCGCCTTCTTTTTGGCGTGGGCGGGATGGGCGGCAGTGGCCGACGCGGCGAATGCATCCACGGGCAACGCCAGCGTCGCGGAAAGGGCCACGGTAACGGCAACCGACAGCACGGTGCCGATTACCGCACCGTGGATCGCTTTGAACGACGGGAGCTTGTCGGATTTCATTGGTGTTCTTGATGGGGCGGCATGATCGTTCGCCAAGTGTAGTAAAACCATGAAATTTTCGCAAATTTAAGCACTTATCGTCGCTCCTTAAACCGAAATGTAAGTTCGGATTGCAGGAGCGCGCCAAAAAACGGTCGTTGGGAGCGACGCATCGGGTCCGACGCGCCGGCGCAACGCACCAAAAAAAGCCGAGGCCATGTCTCTCATGACGACAGACGCGGCTCCGTTCCAAATCGGGGAAAACGTTGACTGCGGGTTGACTGCTACACCGCGACGACGCGCGAGAAGCGCTGCGGCGGCGGTTATCCGGATAGGCCCTTAACGGACAGCATCGGGATTCGGTGGACGCGTTCGCCAACGATTGCGCGACAGCGGCGATGCGCGAGGAATGAAGGTCTGCCGGCGTCCAACGGATGCATCTTGCCAGAAGTGACGCTGGCATGTCAGACGCGGTCGTCGCGCGCGGCCGGAGCCCGCCGGCGACGGGCTTCCCGCTGCGCATCCCGGCCCCCGGCGGGCACCGGATGCGACGGGCATAACCATTTGTTTAATAAGAGTTTAATGGGGTTGTGCGACGCACAAAAAGTTCTTGACATTCGAGCCAGTCGACCTAAAATCAGGATCAATGTTGCGACGCACAAAATGCACGCGCAGATTTCCCGAACGTCTAGCACCCGCCCACTTGGACTGCGCCAGACGGTCCAACCATTCATCAGGAGCGTAACCATGAGTCTGCTGACCCCCGAGCAATTCGTCGCTGCCCAGAAGGCCAACCTCGAAACCCTCTTCGGCCTGACCGGCAAAGCGTTCGAGGGTGTCGAAAAGCTCGTCGAGCTCAACCTTCAGGCGGTTCGCTCGAACATTTCCGAAGGCCAGGAACACGCGCAGCGCCTGCTGTCCGCGAAGGATGCGCAGGAAGTGCTCGCGCTGAATGCCGGCTACGCGCAACCGGCCGCCGAGAAGCTGCTGTCGTACGGCCGTCACGTGTACGAAATCGCCGCCGCCACGCAAGCCGAGTTCGCGCGCGTCGCCGAAGCGCACTATGAAGACCAGAACCGCAAGGTGCAGTCGCTCGTCGACAACGTCGCGAAGAACGCGCCGGCCGGTTCGGAAACCGCGGTTGCCGTGATCAAGTCGGCGATCAACGCGGCGAACACCACGTACGAAACGGTTCACAAGGCGACGAAGCAGGCTGTCGAAATCGCCGAAAGCAACTTCAACGCGGCGACGGCTGCCGCGAGCAAGGCCGCCGCGCAGGCATCGCGCTCGGCTGCCGCTGCTGCGTCGGCGAAGAAGGCCGTCTAGGCGCACGCACTGCGAAGCCGGCGCCGCGGGCCAGATCGCGCGGCACATCCGGACGGACGCTCCGGTACGTCGAGAGGCGTACCGTCTTGCCCGGTCGCAGCAGGCCGGGATTTTTTTGGACGCGTCCGAAACCGGAAGCCGGAAAGCACAAACGGCGCACCCCTCGCGGAGTGCGCCGTTTTCATTGCGCGAACGACAATCGCGCGAGCGGCTTACTTCTTCTTTTGCGGCGGCAGGTCCGTGCAGACGCCTTCATACAGCTCGGCCGCCATGCCGATCGACTCGCCGAGCGTCGGATGCGGATGGATCGTGCGGCCGATGTCGGTCGCATCCGCGCCCATCTCGACCGCGAGACACACCTCGCTGATCAGATCGCCCGCATTCAGGCCGACGATCCCGCCGCCGATCACGCGATGCGTCTCCTCGTCGAAGATCAGCTTCGTGAAGCCCTCGTCGCGGCCGTTCGCGATCGCGCGGCCCGACGCGGCCCACGGGAACACCGCCTTGCCGTACTTGATGCCTTCGGCCTTGCACTGGTCTTCGGTCTTGCCGGCCCACGCCACTTCCGGATCGGTGTAAGCCACCGACGGAATCTGCAGCGCGTCGAAGTACGCCTTCTCGCCGTGCGCCGCTTCCGCCGCCACGTGGCCTTCGTGCACCGCCTTGTGCGCGAGCATCGGCTGGCCGACGACGTCGCCGATCGCGAAGATGTGCGGCACGTTCGTGCGCATCTGCTTGTCGACGTCGATGAAGCCGCGATCCGTCACCGCGACGCCCGCCTTGTCCGCACCGATCTTCTTGCCGTTCGGCGAGCGGCCGACCGCGACCAGCACGAGGTCGTAGCGCTGCGCGCCGTCCGGCGCCTTCTCGCCCTCGAAGCTCACGTAGATGCCGTCGCTCTTCGCCTCGGCCTTCGTGGTCTTCGTCTTCAGCATCACGTTCGCGAAACGCTTCGCGTTGTACTTCTCCCACACCTTCACGAGATCGCGGTCCGCGCCGGCCATCAGGCCGTCGAGCATTTCGACGACGTCGATCTGCGCGCCGAGCGTCGCGTACACGGTCGCCATTTCGAGGCCGATGATGCCGCCGCCGATCACGAGCATGCGCTGCGGGATCTGGCGCAGTTCGAGCGCGCCAGTCGAATCGACGACGCGCGGATCTTCCGGCATGAACGGCAGCTTCACCGCCTGCGAACCGGCCGCGATGATCGCCTGCTTGAATCTGACGATCTTCTTGCCGCCGTCGCCCGTCACTTCCATGTGATGCGGATCGACGAACGTGCCGACGCCCGTCACCACTTCGACCTTGCGCGCCTTCGCCATGCCGGCGAGACCGCCGGTCAGCTTCTTCACGACGCCGGACTTGAAGTCGCGCAGCTTGTCGAGATCGACCTGCGGCTTGCCGAACGAGATGCCGTGCGACGCGAGCGCCTCGGCTTCGTCGATCACGAGCGCGGTGTGCAGGAGCGCCTTCGACGGGATGCAGCCGACGTTCAGACACACGCCGCCGAGCGTCGAATAACGCTCGACGAGCACCGTCTTCATCCCCAGGTCGGCCGAGCGAAACGCCGCCGAATAGCCGCCGGGGCCCGCGCCGAGCACGAGCATGTCGCATTCGATGTCCGCGCTGCCGCCGAAGCTCGCCGCTTGCGGCGCGGCGGCTTTTTGCGCGGGTGCGGGGGCGGGAGCAGCAGGCGCGGGAGCCGCAGCCTGAGCGGGCGCTTGCGCCTTCGGCGCCTCGGCGCCGGCGCCCGACGTTTCGACGAGCGCGATCACGGTGCCTTCGGACACCTTGTCGCCGGCCTTGATCTTCACTTCCTTCACGGTGCCGGCGACCTCGCTCGGCACTTCCATCGACGCCTTGTCCGACTCGAGCGTCAACAGCGACTGTTCTTTCTCGATCGTGTCGCCGGGCTTGACGTTCACTTCGATGACGTCGACGCCCTTGAAGTCGCCGATATCCGGCACTTTCACTTCGACGAGACTCATGGTGTCCCCTTGTGTCGACCCGCGTTCAGCGCTCTTCGCGCGTCTCGCGGGTCCCATGCATGAAATTGGAGCGACCGGCTCGCGAGGAGCCGGTCAGCAAAGCGGGATTTACAGAATCACGCGACGGAAATCGCCGAGGATCGACGCGAGGTACGCGTTGAAACGCGCCGCTTCCGCGCCGTCGATCACGCGATGGTCATACGACAGCGACAGCGGCAGCGTGAGACGCGGCACGAACTGCTTGCCGTCCCACACCGGCTTCATCGCACTGCGCGACAGACCGAGAATCGCGACTTCCGGCGCATTGATGATCGGCGTGAAATGCGTGCCGCCGATGCCGCCGAGCGACGAGATCGAGAAGCAGCCGCCTTGCATCTGGTCCGGCTTCAGCTTGCCTTCGCGGGCGAGCTTCGACAGCTCGGCCATTTCCTTCGCGATGTCGACGAGGCCCTTCTTGTCCGCGTCGCGGATCACCGGGACGACGAGACCGTTCGGCGTGTCGGCGGCAAAGCCGACGTGGTAGTACTGCTTGAAGACGAGATTGTCGCCGTCGAGGCTCGCGTTGAACGTCGGGAACTTCTTGAGCGCCGCGACGCAGGCCTTGATCACGAACGCGAGCATCGTGAACTTCACGCCCGCCTTCTCGTTTTCCTTGTTCAGCTGCACGCGCAGCGCTTCGAGATCGGTGATGTCCGCTTCGTCGTTGTTCGTGACGTGCGGGATCATCACCCAGTTGCGGTGCAGATTCGCGCCCGAGATCTTCTTGATGCGCGTGAGCGGCTTCGGATCGACCGGGCCGAACTTCGTGAAATCGATCTTCGGCCACGGCAGCAGGTTCAGCTCGCCGCCGCCGGCCGGCGCGCCGGCTGCAGCGGGCGCGGCCTGCTGGCCCGTCATCACGCCCTTCACGAACGCGGTGACGTCTTCCTGCGTAATACGGCCCTTCGGACCCGTGCCGACGACACGGCCGACATCGACGCCCAGTTCGCGCGCGAACTTGCGCACCGACGGCGACGCGTGGCTCGGACGGCGCGCGCCGCCTTCGCCCGCCGGAATCAGCGGCGCCTGCGCGAGCGCGGACGGCTGCGCGGGTGCCGGCTTCGCCGGCGCCGACGGCGCATCCGACGGCTGCTCGACCGGCGCGGGCTTCGCGGCGGGCGCGGCCGGCGCCGCGCCTGCGGCGGCATCCGCTTCGACGACGAGAATCTCGACGCCTTCGGACACCGCATCGCCGACCTTGACCTTCACTTCCTTCACGACGCCGGCCACCGGGCTCGGCACGTCCATCGTCGCCTTGTCCGATTCGAGCGTGACGAGCGACTGCTCCTTCTCGACGCGGTCGCCGACCTTCACGGCGACTTCGATCACCGGCACGTCCTTGTAGTCGCCGATGTCGGGAACCTTGACCGACTGCGCGCCGCCCGAAGCCGCCGCAGCGGGCGCCGGCGCGGCGGCCGCAGCCGGTGCCGGCGCAGCAGCAGCGGCCTTCGCGGGCGCAGCCGCGCCGCTGGCGGCGGCAGCAGGCGCGGCACCCGCGCCTTCGCCTTCCAGAATCACGATCAGCGCGCCTTCCGACACCGCATCGCCGACCTTGACCTTCACTTCCTTCACCGTGCCCGACGCCGGGCTCGGCACGTCCATCGTCGCCTTGTCGGATTCGAGCGTGACGAGCGACTGCTCTTTTTCGACGGCATCGCCCGCTTTCACCAGGATCTCGATTACAGGCACGTCCTTGTAATCGCCGATATCCGGCACCTTGACTTCAATCGCTTGACTCATTGTTTATTCTCCAGGGTCACGCACGGCCGCCTCCCCGCTTCGGGGAGGCGGCCGGCGGGCCACTCGGGGTGTGGGGCGTTAGACGGTCATCGGGTTGGGCTTCGACGGATCGAGCTCGTACTTCGCCAGTGCATCGGCGACGACCTTGCGCTCGATCTTGCCTTCGTCGGCGAGCGCATTCAGCGCTGCGACGGTCACCCAGTAGCGATCGACTTCGAAGAAGTGACGCAGCTTCTCGCGGGTATCCGAGCGGCCGTAGCCGTCGGTGCCGAGCACGACAAAGCGGTTCGGCACGAGGCCGCGGATCTGGTCGACCAGTGCGCGAATGTAGTCGGTCGACGCGATCACCGGACCTTCGGCGCCCTTCAGCAACTTTGTCACGTGCGCTTCGCGGCGCGGCTCGGTCGGATGCAGCAGGTTCCAGCGCTCGACGTCGTGGCCTTCGCGCGCGAGTTCGGTGAAGCTCGGCACGCTCCACAGGTCGGCGGCGACGCCCCAGTCCTTCTTCAGCAGGTCGGCGGCGGCGATCACTTCGTTGAAGATCGTGCCCGCGCCGAGCAGTTGCACGCGCGGCGCCTTCTTGTCCGCCTCGGCCTTGCGGAACGAATACATGCCCTTGATGATGTCGGCCGCCACGTGCTCGCCCTGCGGAATCGCCGGGTGCTCGTAGTTCTCGTTCATCACGGTGACGTAGTAGTACACGTCCTCCTGCTCCTGCACCATCCGGCGCAGACCGTCCTGGATGATCACCGCCAGTTCGTAGCCGAACGTCGGGTCATAGCTGATGCAGTTCGGCACCGATGCCGCCCACATCAGCGAGTGGCCGTCTTCGTGCTGCAGCCCTTCGCCGTTCAGCGTCGTGCGGCCCGCGGTGCCGCCGAGCAGGAAGCCGCGCGAGCGCATGTCGCCCGCCGCCCATGCCAGGTCGCCGATCCGCTGGAAGCCGAACATCGAATAGAAGATGTAGAACGGCACCATGATTTCGCCGTGCGTCGAGTACGACGTCGCGGCTGCAATCCAGTCGGCCATCCCGCCGGCTTCGTTGATCCCTTCCTGCAGGATCTGGCCGGTCGTCGATTCCTTGTAGAACATCAGCTGGTCGGAATCTTCCGGCACGTACTTCTGGCCGTCCTGATTCCAGATGCCGATCTGGCGGAACAGGCCTTCCATGCCGAACGTACGCGACTCGTCCGGGACGATCGGCACGACACGCTTGCCGAGCGCCTTGTCCTTCAGCAGGATGTTCAGGATCCGCACGAACGCCATCGTCGTCGAGATCTCGCGGCCTTCGCCCGTGCCCTTCAGCAGCGGCTCGAACGCGTCGAGCGCCGGCACCGGCAGCGACTCCGCCTTCTGGCGGCGCTGCGGCAGGTAGCCACCGAGATCCATGCGGCGCTGGCGCATGTATTCGAGTTCCTTCGAGCCTTCCTCGAACGTCAGGTACGGCACGTCGACGATCTGTTCGTCGGTGATCGGCAGACGGAACTGGTCGCGGAACTTCTTCAGCTGATCCACCTGCATCTTCTTCTGCTGGTGGGTGATGTTCATCGCCTGGCCGGCTTCGCCCATGCCGTAGCCCTTGATCGTCTTCGCGAGGATCACCGTCGGCTGGCCGTTCGCGTGCTGCGCCGCGTGGAACGCCGCGTAGATCTTGTGCGGATCGTGGCCGCCGCGGTTCAGGTTCCAGATGTCGTCATCGGACCAGTCGGCGACGAGCGCCTTCAGTTCCGGCGTGTTGAAGAAGTGCTCGCGCACGAACGCGCCCGACTCCGACTTGTACGTCTGATATTCACCGTCGACGACTTCCATCATGCGGCGCATCAGTGCGCCGGACTTGTCGCGCGCGAAGAGCGCGTCCCAGCGGCTGCCCCAGATCACCTTGATCACGTTCCAGCCGGCGCCGCGGAACTCGCTTTCGAGTTCCTGGATGATCTTGCCGTTGCCGCGCACCGGGCCGTCGAGACGCTGCAGGTTGCAGTTGATGACGAACACGAGGTTGTCGAGACGCTCGCGGCCAGCCATGCCGATCGCGCCGAGCGATTCCGGCTCGTCGGTCTCGCCGTCGCCGAGGAACGCCCAGACCTTGCGGCCTTCGGTCTTCGCGACGCCGCGCGCCTGCAGATACTTCATGAAGCGCGCCTGGTAGATCGCCATGATCGGGCCGAGACCCATCGACACGGTCGGGAACTGCCAGAAGTC
This sequence comes from Paraburkholderia sp., assembly GCA_035492135.1. Lineage (GTDB taxonomy): Bacteria > Pseudomonadota > Gammaproteobacteria > Burkholderiales > Burkholderiaceae > Paraburkholderia. The sequence continues at coordinate 41,398 of DATJJN010000079.1, forward strand.
CGGCATCAGCCACGGGTGCGGATACGACGAGATGCCCTCGCCGCCGACTTCCTGGCGGAAGTTGTCGAGCTGGTTTGCGCTCAGGCGGCCGAGCAGGAACGCGCGCGAGTAGACGCCCGGCGACGAGTGGCCCTGCACGAACACGAGGTCGCCGCCGTGCTCGGCGGACGGCGCGTGCCAGAAATGGTTGTAGCCGACGTCATACAGCGTCGCGGCCGACGCGAACGATGCGATGTGGCCGCCGACATTCGTGTCCTTGCCCGCGCGCAGCACCATGGCCATCGCGTTCCAGCGGGTGTACGAGCGGATGCGGTGTTCGAGGTCCTGGTCGCCGGGATTCTTCGCCTGGCCGGCAACGGGAATCGTGTTGATGTACGGCGTATTCGCCGAGAACGGCAGATGCTCGCCATGCACACGGGCGAACTCGATCTGCTTTTCGATCAGGTAATGCGCACGGCCGGGGCCGACGCTCGAGAGCACGCCATCCAGCGCTTCGAGCCATTCGGCGGTTTCCTGCGGATCTTCGTCCTTTTCGGTCGCGACATACTTGAGAACTTCATCGGGTACAGCGGACATGCTCGTCTCCTGGATTTCGGGGAACGCTGTTAAACGGACCATGCGGGACGGTAACGATGAGAGGCGTGGCCGGCCGTGGCAACTTTCGGGCCGATTGTAATGACGCTCCCCTTCGACAGCAACAAAATTTTCGAATTGCGAGATGCGATTTTGTAATATGAAAAATTGCTGCGATGCACGCTGGATCGTTGGGTGCGCCGCCGTTCATATCGACTAGTTTGAGCCCGTTTTTCGGCGATTTACCGCTTTTTTCCCGTCATTTGCGTGTCTTACGCTGCGCTACAATCCTTGCCATGTTGACCGAACGGCTTTTCGCACGCTCGGCCCGGAAGCCGGCACAGCCGGGCTCGTCGGCGCCGTCCCGCTGGCACCACGGACCGTGGTGGTCCAATTCCTATCTGCTCACGCCGCTCCTGTCGATTCTCGTGTTTCTGGTCGTCATGAGCCTGATTCTGTGGAGTCTGAACCGGCGCGAACAGCAGCAGCAAGAAGACACGCTATATCGAAACGTCGCCTGGGCGCAGCAGCAGATCCGGCTGTCGATGACGTCCGCCCAGGAACAGCTTCAGGCGCTCGCGCGCGACCTCGCGACGGGCCACGGCGACCCGCAGTCGTTTCAGGTGTCTGCAAACGACATCATGCAGGCGCATCCCGAAATCCTTTATCTGAACTGGTACACGAGCCAGCATCAGCCGCGCTGGCCGGCCACCGCGCTGCCGATGCTCGGCCAGCGCCTTGCGAAGCCGACCGACGCGCAGATGGACGAAGCGGTGAAGGCGGCATTCAACGAAGCGCGGACGACGCGCCGCCAGGTGTATTCGCAGCTGATCTACGACGACTATCGCAACGGTTACATCACGCTGCAAACCCCTGTATACCGCGACCGCGATTTTCTCGGCTCGATCGCGGCGGTGTTCTCGGTCGAGGGGATGTTAAAGCGCGACATCCCGCCTGAGCTGTCCGCGAAATACAAGATCTCGATTATCGACGGGAACAATCGCGAGCTTGCGACCACGTCGACGCGCCCCCGCCTGCCGCGCGACGTGTTCTACGACCTGCCGCTCGATCCGCCGGGCCAGGGCCTGTCGGTGCGCGTGTATTCGTATCCTCAGATGACCAACTTCACGAACAACACGCTCGTGTGGCTGGTCGCCGGGCTGTCGTGCTTCGTGCTGTGGAGCCTGTGGAGCCTGTGGAAGCACACGCGGCAGCGATTCGAGGCGCAGCAGGCGCTGTACGCGGAAGCGTTCTTTCGCCGCGCGATGGAAAACTCCGTGCTGATCGGCATGCGCGTGCTCGACATGCACGGCCGCATCACGCACGTGAATCCGGCGTTCTGCCGCATGACCGGCTGGGACGAGAGCGATCTCGTGAACAAGACCGCGCCGTTCCCGTACTGGCCGCGCGACGCGTATCCGGAAATGCAGCGCCAGCTCGACATGACGCTGCGCGGCAAGGCGCCGTCGTCGGGCTTCGAGCTGCGCGTGCGGCGCAAGGACGGCTCGACGTTCCACGCGCGCCTCTATGTGTCGCCGCTGATCGACAGTTCCGGACGCCAGACCGGCTGGATGTCGTCGATGACCGACATCACCGAGCCGCGCCGCGCGCGCGAGGAACTCGCGGCCGCGCACGAGCGTTTCACGACGGTGCTCGAAAGTCTCGACGCGGCGGTGTCCGTGCTCGCCGCCGACGAAGCGGAACTGCTGTTTGCGAACCGCTATTACCGTCACCTGTTCGGCATTCGTCCGGACGGCCATCTCGAACTCGCGGGCGGCGGCGGCTTCGACAGCGCGCAGGCGTCGTCCGATTCGATCGACATGGTCGACGCGTTCGCGGGCCTGCCGGCCACCGCGCTGACCGATAGCGCCGCCGATGCGCAGGAAGTCTACGTCGAGAGCATCCAGAAGTGGTTCGAGGTGCGGCGCCAGTACATCCAGTGGGTGGACGGCCACCTCGCGCAGATGCAGATCGCAACCGACATCACGACGCGCAAGCAGGCCCAGGAACTCGCTCGTCAACAGGACGAAAAGCTGCAGTTCACAAGCCGCCTGATGACGATGGGCGAAATGGCGTCGTCGCTCGCGCACGAGCTGAACCAGCCGCTCGCCGCCATCAACAACTATGCGTCGGGCGCCGTCGCGCTCGTGAAGAACGGCCGCGCGGCGCCCGACAATCTGCTGCCGGTGCTCGAAAAGACCGCGCAGCAAGCGGTGCGCGCGGGCATGATCATCAAGCGCATCCGCGAATTCGTGAAGCGCAGCGAGCCGAAACGCCAGGCCACGCGCGTGTCGGACATCGTCGCCGACGCGGTCGGTCTCGCGGAACTCGAGGCGCGCAAGCGGCGCATCCGGATCGTCACCGATCTGCGCTCGCGCCTGCCCGTGATCTACGTCGATCCGGTGCTGATCGAGCAGGTGCTCGTGAACCTGTTGAAGAACGCCGCCGAGGCGATGGCCGACGCGCACCCGAACGCGGTCGATCCGGTGATTCGCGTGGTCGTCGAGCGCGACGGCGGCTATGTGTGCATCAGCGTCGTCGACCAGGGTCCGGGGGTCGACGAGGCCACCGCCGAGCGTCTGTTCGAACCGTTCTACAGCACCAAGTCCGACGGCATGGGCATGGGGCTCAATATTTGCCGCTCGATCATCGAATCGCACCGCGGGCGTCTTTGGGTGGTCAACAACGTCGAAATGGACGGCCACATCAGCGGCGCCACGTTCCACTGTAATTTGCCGATTGGCGAGGCGGACGGCTCGCAGCACCGCAGCCGCGCCGACGAGCCGACCCCACAAACCGTTACGGGAGAGCCATGAACAGCCCAGTCACCACCCAGGAAACCGTGTTTGTCGTTGACGACGACGAGGCCGTACGAGACTCTCTACGCTGGCTGCTCGAAGCGAATGGTTATCGCGTGCAGTGCTTCATGAGCGCGGAAGAGTTTCTCGAAGCGTATCAGCCCGCGCAGCCCGGACAGATCGCGTGCCTGATTCTGGACGTGCGGATGTCGGGCATGAGCGGCCTCGAGTTGCAGGAGCGCCTGATCGCGGAAAACGCGTCGCTGCCGATCATCTTCGTGACGGGCCACGGCGACGTGCCGATGGCCGTGTCGACGATGAAGAAAGGCGCGATGGATTTCATCGAGAAGCCGTTCGACGAAGCCGAACTGCGCAAGCTCGTCGAGCGCATGCTCGACCGCGCGCGCAGCGAAAGCACGAACGTGCAGCAGCAGCGCGCGGCGGCCGAGCGTCTGTCGAAGCTGACCGCACGCGAGCATCAGGTGCTCGAACGGATCATCGCCGGCCGGCTGAACAAGCAGATCGCCGACGACCTCGGCATCAGCATCAAGACCGTCGAGGCGCACCGCGCGAACATCATGGAGAAGCTGAACGTGAACACGGTCGCCGACCTGCTGCGTCTTGCGCTCTCCAACAAGCCGCAGGCGCATCAGTAACGCGGCACCCCGGTCGGCAGGCGCTTTCGCCGGATTCTCCGAGGCCGGAAGCGCCCTCCTTCGCGACGGTATAATGTCGGACTTCGCAGCGGCGCACGACGCAACGTCGTGCGCCTGTATTCTGCACTCCGACCCGCTCTCCGAACCGCTCCTCCCGACCGACCATGACAGCCACCCTGATCGACGGCCTCGCCCTTTCCAAGCAACTGCGCACCGACGTCGCGAAGCGCGCCGCCGCGCTCACCGCCCGCGGGCATCAGCCGGGCCTCGCGGTCGTGCTGGTCGGCGACAATCCGGCGAGCGAAGTGTACGTGCGCAACAAGGTGAAGGCGTGCGAGGACAACGGCCTCTACTCGTCGTATGACCGCTATCCGGCGACGCTGTCCGAAGCGGATCTGCTCAAGCGCATCGACGAACTGAACCGCGATCCGAAGATTCACGGCATCCTCGTTCAACTGCCGCTGCCGAAGCACATCGACAGCCACAAGGTGATCGAGGCGATCGCGCCCGAGAAGGACGTCGACGGCTTTCACATCGCCAATGCCGGCGCGCTGATGACGGGCCAGCCGCTCTTTCGCCCGTGCACGCCGTATGGCGTGATGAAGATGTTCGACGCGTACAACATCCCGCTGACCGGCGCGAACGCGGTCGTGATCGGCCGCTCGAACATCGTCGGCAAGCCGATGGCGATGCTGCTGCTCGACGCGGGCGCGACGGTCACGATCTGCCACAGCAAGACGCGCGACCTCGCCGCCCATACGCGCGATGCGGATGTCGTCGTCGCGGCGGTCGGCAAGCGCAACATCCTGACCGCCGACATGGTGAAGCCCGGCGCGACGGTGATCGACGTCGGCATGAACCGCGACGACGCGGGCAAGCTGTGCGGCGACGTCGACTTCGCGGGCGTGAGGGAAGTGGCCGGCCACATCACGCCGGTACCCGGCGGCGTCGGTCCGATGACGATCACGATGCTGCTCGTCAACACGATCGAAGCGGCCGAGCGCTCGGCCGACGCCGCGTAAGTCGCGCGGCGCGTGCCGCCTGCCGTTTCCCGCGGCACGGTCAATCCCTCCTGTCCGGTTTCCGTCGGCCGACGCAGTTCGCCCGGCCGACGCGTGTTCGTCCGTGCGTGACCGATGCCCTTGCAGTAGCATCGCAGGCAGTGCGGCGTGTCCGTATGCACGCCGCGACATGCAAAAACGCGACACGCGGCGCCCGCCCCCGGTTGGAAACCGCGCGCCCCGCCCCCATAACGGGATAACCGGGCGCACCGCGCCCGCCCCTCCTCAACCGCGACAGACAGGAACAGGACGCATCATGGCTACTACTCCCTCCGATAATCCGCTGCTCGATTTCACCGGCCTGCCGCGTTTCGGCGAGATCCGCCCTGAACATGTGACCCCCGCGCTCGACGTGCTGCTCGCCGATGCGAAAGCCGCCGTCGAACGCGCCGCACAGCCGTCGACGCCCGCGCAGTGGAGCGATGTCGTCGAGCCGGTCGAGCGGGCGAGCGAGCCGCTGTCGCGCGCGTGGGGCGTGATCGGCCATCTGAATGCGGTCGCCGATACGCCGGAACTGCGCGCCGCGCACGCCGAAAATCTGCCGCGCGTGACCGAGTTCTGGGCGAGCGTCGGCCAGAATCTTGCGCTGTACGAGAAATACAAGGCGATCGCGGGCAGCGACGCGTTCGGCCTGCTGTCGGGCGAGCGCAGGAAGATCCTCGACAACTCGCTGCGCGACTTCCGTCTGTCCGGCGCCGAGCTGCCCGAAGACCAGAAGCCGCGCTTCGCGCAATTGCAGGAACGCCAGGCCGCGTTGTCGAAGGCGTTTTCCGATCACGTGCTCGATGCGACGAACGCGTATGCGTACTTCGCGACCGACGAGACCGAACTCGCCGGCCTGCCCGACGACGTGATCGCGGCCGCCCGCGAGGCCGCCGAGCGCGAAGACAAACCGGGCTGGAAGTTCACGCTGCACTTCCCGTCGTATTTCCCGGTGATGCAGTACTCCGAGAACCGCGCGATGCGCGAGGCGATGTATCGCGCGTACGTGACGCGCGCGTCGGAACTCGGCCCGACGTACGGCAACGGCAAGCCCGACTGGGACAACACCGACATCATCGCGGAGCAACTGGCGCTGCGCGCCGAAGAAGCGAAGATGCTCGGCTACAACAACTTCGCCGAGGTGTCGCTGACGCCGAAGATGGCCGAATCGCCGCAACAGGTGATGAGCTTCCTCGACGACCTCGCGACGCGGGCCCGTCCGCATGCGGAAAAGGACTGGCAGGAGCTGCGCGAATTCGCGGCGGGCGAACTCGGCCTCGCCGACCTGCAGCCGTGGGACATGGCATTCGCCGCCGAGCGTCTGCGCCAGAAGCGCTATTCGTTCTCCGAGAACGAAGTGAAGCAGTACTTCCCCGAAGACTTCGTGCTGCAGGGTCTCTTCAAGGTGACCGAGACGCTGTTCGGCGTGCGCATCCGCGACGACAGCGCGCCCGTGTGGCATCCGGACGTGCGCTTCTTCCGCGTCGAGAATCTCGACGGCACGCTCGTCGCGCAGTTCTATCTCGACCTGTATGCGCGCGAGGGCAAGCGCGGCGGCGCGTGGATGGACGACGCGCGCTCGCGCCGCAAGCTCGACACGAGCGGCGTGCAAACCCCCGTCGCGTATCTGACCTGCAACTTCTCGGCGCCGGTCGGCGGCAAGCCGGCGTGCTTCACGCACGACGAAGTGATCACCCTCTTCCACGAATTCGGCCACGGACTGCATCACATGCTGACGCGCGTCGACGAACTCGGCGTGTCGGGCATCAACGGCGTCGAATGGGATGCAGTCGAGCTGCCGTCGCAATTCATGGAGAACTTCTGCTGGGAGTGGGACGTGCTGTCCGGCATGACGTCGCAAGTGGACACCGCAAAGCCGCTGCCGCGCGCGCTGTTCGACAAGATGCTCGCCGCGAAGAACTTCCAGAGCGGCCTCGGCACGCTGCGGCAGATCGTGTTCTCGATGTTCGACATGGCGCTGCACGTGGACTTCGATGCGTCGCAGGGCAAGTCCGCAAACGACCTCGCACGCGAGATCAACGAGCGCTATCACGTCGTGCCGCAGGCGCCGTTCTCGCGCTGGCCGGATACGTTCAGCCACATCTTCGCGGGCGGCTATGCGGCCGGCTACTACAGCTACAAGTGGGCGGAAGTGCTGTCCGCGGATGCGTACGCCGCATTCGAGGAAGCCGCGAAGCTCGCGAACACGAGCGTGCTCGACGTGGCGACTGGCACCCGCTATCGCCGCGAAATTCTCGAAGTCGGCGGCAGCCGTCCGGCGATGGAATCGTTCAAGGCGTTCCGCGGCCGCGAGCCGAACATCGACGCGCTGCTGCGCCACAACGGGATGACCGAGCCGCCGGCCGCGCAGCACTGATCAAGCGGGCGCGCCCGTCGACGCCCGTCCGCACGCCTCGCCAATCGCGACGCCGCTTCAGACGGCGTCGCGATTTTTTATCGCTGCAAGCGGAAGTCGACGTGCGTCGGCCGTCCTTCCAGCGCGAGCGTCGCGCTAGCGGCCGGCGAGCGGCTGACCACCCGGCCGCGGCTCACCACCGCGAGCCGCGCGGCGCGCAGCCGGATTGCGTCGGCCGGGTCGCGCGCGTCGAGCACCACGCAGTTCGCCACGCAGCCCGGCGCGATGCCGTAGCCTTCGAGGCCCAGAATCTTCGCCGGATTGACCGTGACCGCGTCGAAGCACGCGCGCGTCGCGGCCACGCCCGTCATCTGCGCGACGTGCAGGCCCATGTGCGCGACCTCCAGCATGTCGCCGGAACCGAAGCCGTACCACGGGTCCATCACGCAGTCGTGGCCGAACGCCACGTCGATGCCGGCCGCCATCAGCTCCGGCACGCGCGTCATCCCGCGCCGCTTCGGATAAGTATCCGATCGACCCTGCAGCGTGATGTTGATCAGCGGGTTCGCGATCGCCGCGACGCCCGCTTCGCGCATCAGCGGCAGCAGCTTGCTCACGTAGTAGTTGTCCATCGAGTGCATCGACGTCAGATGCGAGCCCGCGACGCGTCCGTGCAGCCCGAGCCGATGCGTGTGCGCAGCGAGCGTTTCGATGTGCCGCGACAGCGGATCATCGGACTCGTCGCAGTGCATGTCGACGCGCAAGCCCTTTTCCGCCGCGAATTCGCACAACAGACGCACCGATTCCGCGCCGTCGGCCATCGTCCGCTCGAAATGCGGAATGCCGCCCACCACGTCCACGCCCATCGCGATCGCGCGCTTCAGGTTGTCGAACGCGCCGGGACTGCGCAGCAGACCGTCCTGCGGAAACGCGACCAGTTGCAGATCGAGATAAGGCGCGACGCGGCGGCGCACGTCGAGCAGCGCCTCGACGGCGAGAAGGCGCGCATCGCAGACATCGACGTGACTGCGGATCGCGAGCAGCCCGCGCGCGACCGCCCAGTCGCAATACTGCATCGCGCGCTCGACGAGCGCCTCCTGCGTCAGATGCGGCTTCAACTCGCCCCACAGCGCGATGCCTTCGAGCAGCGTGCCCGACTCGTTCACGCGCGGCAGGCCGTACGACAACGTCGCGTCCATGTGGAAATGCGCGTCGACGAAAGGCGGCGTGACGAGCGAGCCGTTCGCGTCGATTTCCTCGCGCGCGATCGCGTCGATGCGCGGCTCGACGGCCACGATGCGCCCCGCGTCGATGCCGATATCGAACGTGTCCGGCTGCGGCTTCGGCTGCTTCGCCGATTGCAGAGGTGGGTGTGCAAGCGTGGCGCGGCGAATGATCAGGTCCATGGCGGGCTCCTCGTTTGCGTCGATTCTAGCGACGCCAGAAAAGCCCCGCCAGGAAACGCCGGACGCCGCCCCGCGCCGTACCGGCCCGCGCTCGCCTGACTGTACTGCGGCGCGGCGACAGCCGGCCCCTATACTGCGTGAACCGTAATGCGCGGAGAGAGGCGATGAAAACGATCGGCGTGATCGGCGGAATGAGCTGGGAATCGTCCGCCGAGTATTACCGGCTGTTGAACCGGCATGCGAAGGCCCGACTCGGCGGCCATCACAACGCGCGAAGCCTGATGGCGACGGTGGATTTCGCACAAATCGAAGCGCTGCAGCGCGCCGGCGACTGGGCCACGCTCGGCACGCTGATGGCGCACGCCGCGCAGCAACTCGAACGCGGCGGCGCCGACATCGTATTGCTCGCGACGAACACGATGCATCGCGTGGCGGCGTCGATCGAGGCGGCGGTCTCGATCCCGTTCCTGCACATCGCCGACCCGACCGGCACGACGCTGCGCGCGGCAGGCGTCGAACGCGCCGGGCTGCTGGGCACCCGCTACACGATGGAACAGGACTTCTACGTCGGACGTCTGCGCGAGCAGCATGCGATCGACGCAATCGTGCCCGACGAACACGACCGCGCGGACGTTCACCGGATCATCTATGAAGAGCTTTGCCACGGCGTCGTCGATGACGGATCACGCGGCGTATACCGTCGCGTGATCGAGAGGCTGGCCGCTGCGGGTGCGCAGGCCGTGGTACTCGGCTGCACGGAGATTACGCTGTTGATCGGCGCCGACGATTCGTCGCTGCCGGTGTTCGACACGACCGCGCTGCATGCGCAGGCGGCCGTCGAATGGGCGATCGAAGCAGACGATATCCGCTGACGCCCGCTGTTGCGTCAGACCGCTTCGCGTTCGCGGAACTGGGGCCGATGCTGCCCGACGGGCAACACTTCGCGCCCATACGCGTCGTTGACGATTTCCGCTGCGGAAAGATAGAACGCGAGCGCCGCCGTGACGAGGCCCAGATAGCCGCCCGCTGCGTGCAGCGAAGCGGAGCCGGTCCAGTCCCCGGCAGCGAGCAGAACGAACGTGACCCACAGCGCGAAGAAGATCGCCTGAAGCACCTTCGGCGAACGGAACGTGCCGAGCCACATATAGAAGCTGAACACGCCCCACAGGAACAGCCACCAGCCGACGAACGCCACGGGCACCTTGTCGTGCAGGAACAGCACGAAGAGCGCGAACGACCACCAGAACGCGCCATAGCTGATGAACGCCGTTGCACCGAACGTGTTGCCGCGCGGCAATTCCATGATGCCCGCGATCATCTGCGCGGTGCCGCCGAATGCGAGCGCGCTCGCGAGCACCAGATTCAGCGCATCGCCGGAGAACCATCCGGCGTTGATCATGCTGAGCAACCAGGTCGTCAACGCAAACCCGGCGAGCCCGAGTGGCGCGGGGTTCGGATACTTTTTTACTTCGTTAGCGATGCTCATTGCCTGTCTCCTTTGATGGCGGGACGGTGCCCGTAACCGGAACGGTCAGAAGCGCCGATCGAAGACGAGCCGACTGGCACTGACCTTTGTCGCTTGTTTGCTTGGGGAGGCCCGATCATACCTGCGCCCCTTCGCGCAAATCTTTGCGCGAACGACGGCACTGGAAGTATGAGTTGACGGCAGTCAACGACGCGAGCATGCGTCGTCGAGGAGGTCTCGCGCGGGGAAAGAACAGGGAAAAGGACAGACGAAAAACAAAAAACCCGCCTAAGCGAGTGACTTAAGCGGGTTTGATGAAGCGACGAATGGAAACCTTCAGAGAGGTTGGTTGCGGGGACAGGATTTGAACCTGTGACCTTCGGGTTATGAGCCCGACGAGCTGCCAGACTGCTCCACCCCGCGTCCGTCGAATGAAAAGCATTGTACGCGAATCCCTACATCGCGTCAAATCGTTTTCAAACTTTGCCCGCGGTGGGACACGCGAGATCCGCGAGGAATGCGGGTTTCGGCCCGATCATTCGGGATCCCGAATTAAATGGCGCCGCGGTGCCGAGCGTGCTGCGCGCTTAGCAGCGGCGCCACCTCCATCGCCCATTCGAGCCACATCTCTTCCTGCAGGATGCCCGCGCGCAAGATTGCATACTGCAGTTGCCGAGCGTTCGTCAGCGTGCGTTCGGCGAAGTCGCGCTGTTCGATCTCGCGGTAGGTCGCGAGGCGTGCGCGATGCTCGTCGGTCAGTCGCTGCAGTTCGCCGGATAGACCGAGGGGTCCGATCGCCGCGTCCGCGCGCAGCTTCAGCAGGAACGCATTGCGGTCCTCGATGCCGAGCGGCGTCTCGCGTACCCAGCGTGCGACCTCTTCGCGCCCCGCGCGCAACACGCGATAAGTCTTCTTGCGTGTCGTCGCGGATGCATCGTCGTCGACGACCGCCACCCACCCCGTGTCGATCATGCGGCCGAGCTCGCGGTAGATCTGCTGATGCGTCGCGCGCCAGAAATAACCGATCGCACGATCGAAGCGGCGCGCAAGATCGTAGCCGGACGAAGGCTTTTCGATCAGCGCAATCAGAATGGCATGAGGCGTCGACATGCGGCGATTCTAAACCATCGAGCCCGCTCACTATGCAACTGGTTGCATAGTGAGAACGCGTTTGCTATGTTTGCCGTTACCGCACCGCGACGGCCGATGCTCGCCGCCACGGCGCCGTCCCGTCCAACCCGGGCGACGCGCGACGAACCACGCGCCGCCGATCCAGGGAGATTCCATGTCCGTTCCTGCCGTGCTGCGTCGCGGGCTGTCGATTCCGGTCGTCGGTTCGCCGCTCTTCATCATTTCGAATCCCGATCTCGTGATCGCGCAGTGCAAGGCGGGCGTGATCGGCGCGTTTCCCGCGCTGAACGCGCGGCCGGAACACGTGCTCGGCGAGTGGCTCGATCGCATCACGACCGAGCTTGCCGAACACGACGCGAAGCATCCCGAGCGCCCCGCCGCGCCGTTCGCGGTGAACCAGATCGTGCACAAGTCGAACGACCGGCTGCAGCACGATCTCGAGGTCTGCGCGCGCTACAGGGTGCCGATCGTGATCACGTCGCTCGGCGCCCGCGAAGAGGTCAACGCGGCCGTCCACGCGTGGGGCGGCATCGTGCTGCACGACGTGATCAACAACGCGTTCGCGAAGAAGGCGATCCAGAAAGGCGCGGACGGGCTGATCGCCGTCGCGGCCGGCGCGGGCGGCCACGCGGGCACGTTGTCGCCGTTCGCGCTGCTGCAGGAGATTCGCGAGTGGTTCGACGGCCCGCTGCTGCTGTCCGGCGCGATCGCGACGGGCAACGCAATTCTCGCCGCGCAGGCCGCCGGCGCCGATCTCGCGTATGTCGGCTCCGCGTTCATCGCGACCAGCGAAGCGAACGCCGCCGACGCATACAAGCGGATGATCGTCGAAGGCACGTCGAACGACATCGTCTATTCGAACCTGTTCACCGGCGTGCACGGCAACTACCTGCGTCAGAGCATCGCTGCGAGCGGGCTCGATCCGGACGCGCTGCCGCAATCCGATCCGACCACGATGAACTTCGGCTCGGGCAGCAGCACGCGTGCGAAAGTGTGGAAGGACATCTGGGGCTCGGGCCAGGGCATCGGCGCGGTGAAGGCCGTGATGCCTGCCGCGGAACTGATCGCGCGGCTCGCGCGCGAGTACGACGCCGCACGCGCGAGGCTCGGGCTCGCGAACGCCGACGTGGTGCGCGGGGCGCAGTGAGCGCCTGCAGTGAGCGCCCCAACGCCCACAACACGAAGCAGTTCATAGTGTTGCGCGGCGCGCGCCCATCCGAGCCTCACATGAAAATCGCCACCTGCGATTTTCCATGACGTGTCAGGACGTTCCAGTACGTCTCATCACCCTTCCGAAGGCCCCGCCACACCTCGTTCTCGCGTTTCATGCCGTGTCACGATGTTTCACTACCTCGCGCGAAAGATGGGTAGCTAGAGCGATTCAGGCCCCTGCACTTCGCATCCGCCACGGGGGGAAACGCCAGGCAAAAAACAAGCCGCGGAACTGGCGCTTTTCGAGCGCACGGAACTTCCCACTGGGCACCGCCGGCGGCGCGACAACGACGAGGCCCGCCGAGTCGCCAGAAAGCGTTGGGGCGTAGCCGACCCATACGGGGCGATAGCCGAACGGCCTCGATACGAGCGGCTTGAAATCGTCGGTCCGTGCTTCCCACGAGTCGACCATGCAGCGCTGCAGCTCGCCGAGCGGAAATATCGACGCCGTGTCGTGGATAAACTGGCACATCAACAGATTCGTGTATTCCTGCGCGCTGATCCGCCTTCACCCTTCCCCGATTGAACGCCGATAGGAAAATCTGCTATCGCTGTACGACCAGGACGGCGGCCGACGTCGCTCGATCTTCGACAACGCGAAGCGCCACAGAATCGAAAACCACGAATCGTCGAGCGAAGCGTACGTTGTCGAAGAACTCGGTCGTGCCGCGATGGCCGAACAGATCGAAATCTGTCGCAACGGGGGTGTGATGACTAGCCCCGCGCAACGTCATTTCCAGCGCATATCCACGTAGCCGGCTGCGGCATCTGCCGACCAAGAGAGAACCCCGGTCGGAAATGCCTGCAAGCTGATGCTTGCCAAGCTGGCAATCGATAGGCGACGCCTGAAGTCCATCGCGTCGATACAACGCAAGATCGAAGTGAAACTCGACGAGCTCGACCGCACGCAGCGAAGCCAGGCGACCGTAAGTTACGCGCTTGCGCTCGGTCGCCCGACCTCTACCCCGAAGTGCCCGTCTATCTCAACGGCTTCAAGCCCGATATCGACAACGAATCATGGCTCGTGAAAAAGGTGCGGCACGAGCTGACAGACGGCCGCTATACGTGCGAAGTCGCCCTCGAAGTGCGCGACGATCCGACGAGCGCCCGGCACCGCTCGAACTTCGGGAAGCCCGGTAAGTGATGAAATTGCGCCGATGCCGTCAACCAACGGCCTCGCCGCTTGACTACATCAAGCGGAGACGCCGACCTGCCAACGCGCCTGAATCGGCGCAATGTGCTGCCTCATGACAACCTGCGTTGCAAAGTCGGCATCATCGGGTATCGGCTCCCAAAAGAACTGGCTCTGGAATAGCGGGATAGCGTTGAATTTTCGTGACTTGAAAAGCATCCCCCGATTGCGCTTGAATTCGCTGTATCGATCGCCCTTGAATCTTTTGTCGATAGCGGAGAACGGCAGGACTCTTTCCGCGATATCGGAAACGGGCGTTTCCGCTGCCTGCGCCTTGAAGCTGGCGAAGGCGTCAAACCGGTCGTGACAAATGACCTGTATCGCCGTTTCCGGCATGCCGTAGCGTTGAGCCCAAAGAACATGCCAACCGGACTCGACCTCGTTGACGAAATCGAACAATCTCTCGCTCAGAATGTAGGCGTCCGATTCGATGTGAATGATCTTTTGCACGCCAACGGCACGGGCAATTTCGATGGAATGGAGAAAGCTTCTCCACCAACCCGGATACTCCGCCACACCCTGCCGGCCTAGATTGTTCGGAAATCGAACTAAAACGTTGCTGCCTGCCGAGTATCGAATCGGATCTGTATGAGAGACGGTTTCGATAGTCGCACTAGAGGGCGTGAAGGGTGATCCATCGTCAATCATGAATTTCATTGCATCTGCAACGGGCGACTGGTTGTAGTAGTTCAGCCACCGCAAATAACGTTCGTTCCATGCTTTTTCGTTCTTGATGAAGCTCGTACAAAATACGATGGATTGCACTACGCAGTCTCCGTTAGTTGGACGCCGCACGCATTATCCCACGTGGAAAGTACGAAAGCTCATCGAAAGCAAACATCAAGAGTCCTTGCAGGATGCGCGCGGCGTAGCTGTCCGCGCAGGTCGCGATCTGATCTTGTAAAGAAAACGACCGTTTCCGTTACTGTTCTCCCTTGGGGAGCTGGAACTCGTGAAGATCGAGCGGCATCACCGTAGCCAGCATCGAAGCCATGATTGCTGGCCGGCGAAATGAAGCGGTGAGCACTGATACGATGGCGGAAATGCAACGGCCGGCAAGCCCGCGCCGCCGGCCCGATATCGGGTAGCCAGCGCCTGGAATCGTGCAGCATCGAACGATAAATGACTGATTTACAACCGTCTTAGAGAAACATGAAAATCGCCACCTGGAACGTCAACTCCCTGAAGGTCCGTCTGCAGCACGTGTGCGACTGGCTCGCGCAAAGCCAGGTCGACGTGCTGTGCCTGCAGGAACTGAAGCTCCCCGACGAAAAGTTTCCGCGCGACGAACTCGCCGCCTGCGGCTATCGCAGCTGGTTCGCCGGACAAAAGACATACAACGGCGTCGGCATACTCGTGCGCGAGAACGTGTTCGTCGACGAGGCGACCGTCGTGCGCAACATCCCCGCGTTCGACGACCCGCAGCAGCGGCTGATCGCGCTGACGGTCGACGGCGTGCGCATCATCAGCGCGTATTTTCCGAACGGCCAGGCACCCGGCACCGAGAAGTTCGCGTACAAACTCTCCTGGCTCGACGCGCTGCACGACTGGCTCGGCGCGGAGATGGCGCGCTATCCGAAGCTCGCGCTGCTCGGCGACTACAACATCGCGCCCGAAGATCGCGACGTGCACGACCCGAAGGCGTGGGAAGGCCAGAACCTCGTGTCGCCGCAAGAACGCGCGCAGTTCGCGCGGCTCGTCGAGCTGGGTCTCGTCGACGCGTTCCGCCGGTTCGAGCAGCCCGACAAAACCTTCACGTGGTGGGACTACCGGATGTTCGCGTTCCGGCGCAATGCGGGGCTGCGGATCGACCACATCCTGCTGTCGCCGACGCTCGTGCCGCAGTGCACGTCATGCACGGTCGACAAGGCGCCCCGCAAGCTGGAACAGCCGTCCGATCACGCGCCGGTCGTCGCGGAACTCGCACCGGCGGCGTAAGCGCGCCAGCGCGCCGGCCTCGCGGCGCGCGTCATCTTCACCACTTGCCGGCGAGCGTCGTCCACAGGAAGCGGTCCACGAGCGCGTCGTACTGCGCGCGTTCGAGTGCGTCGCTGCCCGGCCCGTGACCGCCGTCCGTGTTCTCCAGATACCAGACGTTGTCGTGCCCCTGCTGCTGCATGCGCGCGACCATCTTGCGCGCGTGGCCCGGATGCACGCGGTCGTCGCTGGTCGACGTCGTGAACAGCACCGGCGGATACACGCCCGACGCCGCCACCCGCTGATACGGCGAATACGCGGCCAGCGCGCGCGCTTCGTCCGGATCGTCGGGATCGCCGTATTCGTCGAGCCACGACGCGCCCGCATGCAGCAGCGGGTAGCGTTGCATGTCGAGCAGCGGCACCTCGCAGACGACCGCGCCGAACAGTTCGGGCCGCTGCACCATGCACGCGGCGACCAGCAGCCCGCCGTTGCTGCCCCCCTTGATCCCGAGTTGCGCGGATGTCGTCACGCCATCGGCGACGAGTTGTTGCGCGACCGCGATGAAGTCGTCGAACGAGCGCTGCCGATGCTCGCGCTGCGCGTTCACGTGCCACGCGGTGCCGTACTCGCCGCCGCCGCGAATGTGCGCGATCGCGACGACCCCGCCCTCCTCGAGCCAGCCGATGCCGGAGCCGACCAGATACTGCGGCGTCAGCGCGATCGCGAAGCCGCCGTAGCCGGTCAGCGCGCACGGACGGGGCCCGCGCGATTCGCCTTCGAGCGCATCGCGCGAACCGATCACCGTGAACGGCACGAGCGTGCCGTCGGCCGATTGCGCATGCGAGCGGATCACCGTCAGCGACGACGCGTCGAACTGCGTCGGCCAGCGGTCGATCAGTTCCCAGTCCTGAAGATCCGGCTTCGCGAGATCGGCGAGCCAGTATTCGGGCGGCTGCAGATAGTCGTCGACGTCGACGAACACTTCGTCGTCGAGCGTCTCCTCAATTGCCGACACGTCGACCTGCGAGCTGGCTCTCGCCGGAAACGCGCGCGAGCGCCACGACCACGCGTTGCCATCGCCGTCGTCGTCCTGCGTCGGCTCCCACAACATCGTGCGGCTTTGTACGTCGTCGAGCCACGACACGACGAGCACGTTGCGCGTATGCGTCCAGTCGCACGCGGACGTGACCGGCGTCGGCGTGAACAGCACGGTGCCGACGCGCTCGCCGGCGACGAATGCGTCCTCGCGGATCGCGAGCAGCGACCCGCCCGGATACGTGACGCCCGCGCAGACCCAGTCGAGCCGCGGCTCCAGCAGCAGCCAGCCGCGCCACGCGCCGACCTCCACATGCGACGGCGCGTCGTAGCGCACCCAGTCGCCCGCGTCGCTCAGCCGGTACGAATGCGAATCGAAGAAATCGACGCTGCGCACGACGTCGTGCCGATCCTCGACGGGATCGTAGTCGGCCTCGACGCTGATATCGTCGTACTCGCCGCGGAACACGACCGGCGCATCGGCGAGCCGCGTGCCGCGCGCCCAGCGCCGCACTTCGCGCGGATAGCCCGAGCGCGTGAGCGTCTTCGCGCCGTTGTCCCAACCGACGTACACGGTGTCGCGGTCGACCCACGAAATCGCGTGCTTGCCGGCCTTCGCGATCTCGAATCCGCCTGTCACGAACTCGCGCCGCTCGATGTCGAATTCGCGGACGACGGTCGCATCGGCGCCGCCGTCCGACAGCTGGATCAGCGCGCGGTCGCCATCCGGATACAGGATGTCGATGCCCGCGCAGACCCACGGCCGGTCCTCGGCCGCGCCGAGCGCATCGAAGTCGATCAGCGGCTGCCACGCCGCGCGACGCGCACGCCAGTCGGCCCACGGCGTGCGCCGCCACAGGCCCTTCGGATTGTCTTCGTCTTCCCAGAAGTCGTATGCCCACTGCCTCCAGCGGCTCGGGATCACCGGCCGCTCGCGCGGCAGGTAGGCCTCGGCCAGTCGCTTCGCGAGCGCGTCGAAACGCTCGCCGCCATGCCAGGCGGCGCGCGTGCGCGCGTTCTGCTCGTCGACCCACGCATCTACGGCGGGGTCATCGAGCGATTCGAGAGACAGGAACGGGTCGGCCTCGCGAGGCCAGGGGGATTTGACGGGCATGATCAGAGACCGGCTGGAAACAGCGTCGATTATGCCTTGCCGGGGCATGCGGCAGCGGGCGCGCCTCATCGCCCGAATGAACGACCGCCCGCTCGCGCGAAGAACGCGAGCGGGCGTCGCGCATCACTCCAGATTCAGTTCCTGGATCTTGCGCGTGATCGTGTTGCGGCCGATGCCGAGCCGCTCGGCGGCCTCGACCTTGCGGCCGCGCGTGAAGTCGAGCGCCTCGCGAATCACCGCCGCCTCGAAGCGGCGCGACAGCTCGTCCATCACATCCGCACTGTTTTCGCGCAAGAGACGCGCTACCTCGGTGCGCAGCCCGCTCTCCCACACGCCGGCCGGCGTTGCGAGCGTTACGCCCGCGCCGCCGGCAACGGCGCCGAGCCCCGGCAACACGCCCGGCATGCCGCTCATCGCACCGCCCATCGCACCGCCGACGGCGGGCGCATTGACGCCGGCCGCCGTCGCCACGATCGCAGCGCCCGCGTCGCTGCCGGGCATGATCGCCGCCGTTTCGACCGATGCGCCGTTGCCATGCGCGGGCACGAGATCGGGCGGCAGGTCCTTGATCTCGATGGTCTGCGCGGGCGCCATCACGGTGAGCCAGTTCGCGAGGTTTTCGAGTTGTCGCACGTTGCCCGGAAACGGCAGCGACGACAGATAAGCGAGCGCCTCGTCGGACACGCGCTTCGGCTCGACGCCGAGTTCGCGCGCGCTCTTTTGCAGGAAGTGGCGCGTGAGCAGCGGAATGTCGTCGCTACGCTCGCGCAGCGGCGGCAGACGCAGCCGGATCACGTTCAGCCGGTGAAACAGGTCCTCGCGGAACAAGCCTTGTCGCACGCGCGTTTCGAGGTTCTGGTGAGTCGCCGCAATCACGCGCACGTTCGCGCGCAGCGGATTGTGCCCGCCGACGCGATAGAACTGCCCGTCCGACAGCACGCGCAGCAGGCGCGTCTGCAGATCGAACGGCATGTCGCCGATTTCGTCGAGAAACAGCGTGCCGTTCTCCGCCTGTTCGAAGCGGCCTTGCCGCATCGCCTGCGCGCCCGTGAAGGCGCCGCGCTCGTGGCCGAACAGTTCGGATTCCAGAAGATCCTTCGGAATCGCCGCGGTGTTCAACGCGATGAACGGCCCGTTCGCACGCGGGCTATGCCGGTGCAGCGCACGCGCGACCAGCTCCTTGCCGGTGCCCGACTCGCCGGTGATCAGCACGGTCGCGGCCGAATGCGACAGCCGCCCGATCGCGCGGAACATGTCCTGCATCGCGCTCGCCTGGCCGAGCATTTCGGGCGTCTCCATCGGACGCTCGTCCGACGGATGCTCGCCGCGCACGCTCTCGTCGACGGCGCGGCGAATGAGTTCGACCGCCTTGTCGACGTCGAACGGTTTCGCGAGATATTCGAACGCGCCGCCCTGAAACGCGGCAACGGCGCTATCGAGATCGGAGAACGCGGTCATGATGATGACCGGCAGGCCGGGCACGCGCTCGCGCACGGTCTGCAGCAGTTCGAGCCCGGAGCCGCCGGGCATGCGGATGTCGGATACGAGCACCTGCGGGCTGTCGTGGTCGAGCGCGGCAACGGCCTCGCGCACGTTCGAAAAGCTGCGGGTGGCGAAGCTTTCGCGGGCGAGTGCTTTTTCGAGCACCCAGCGGATCGACTGGTCGTCGTCTACTATCCAGATCGGCTTCATAAGGTCGTCGGAAGTCCTGGTGGCTTGCAGCTGTCAGCTTTTCGGCGTTTCAGCGGTCAGTCGAGCGGCAGCAAAATCTGAAACTCGGTATGTCCGGGCCGGCTTTCCACTTCGATCAGACCGTCGTGTTGCTGGATGAACGTCTGCGCGAGCGTGAGGCCGAGACCGCTGCCGTCCTCGCGCCCCGACACGAGCGGATAGAAAATGCGGTCGCGGATCTCATCGGGAATGCCCGGTCCGTTATCGATGATATGCAAGTCCAGTGCCAGCTTGCACAGCCGTTTCGCGATCGTCACCTTGCGTGCGACGCGCGTGCGGAATTCGATGCGCGCATCGCCCTGCGAGATACGTTCGCGCAGCGCCTGCGCCGCGTTGCGCACGATGTTGAGGACCGCCTGGATCAGTTGTTCCTTGTCGCCGCGCAGGTCGGGCACGCTGACGTCGTAGTCGCGCTCGATCGTGAGCCCGCGCGGAAACTCCGCGAGTATCACCGCGCGCACGCGCTCGCACACTTCGTGAATGTTCACGTCGCCGACGATGTGCGGATGACGGTGCGGTTCGAGCAGCCGGTCGACGAGCGTCTGCAGCCGGTCCGACTCCTTGATCACGACCTGCGTGTATTCGCGCAACTCGTCGCGATGCAGCGCGCCCAGTTCGAATTCGAGCAGTTGCGCGGCGCCGCGTATGCCGCCGAGCGGATTCTTGATTTCGTGTGCGAGATTGCGGATCAGCTGCTTGTTCGCGGTCGTCAGGTCGTGAATGCGCTCTTCGCGGTCGCTGCGCAGATGCCGCTCGTTCTCGAACAGCTCCAGCAGCACATAGTCCGGCGCGCTTTCGAGAAAACCGACGATCGCATGCGCGTGCAACGGCTCGCGCGCGACGCGTTCGAGCGTCGCGTCGAGCCGCGTCGCGTGAAAGCGATGCTCGGCGATCGCGGCGATCGTCTCGATAAGCTCGTCCGCGTTCGAAAAGAGATCGGGCCACGCCATCTGCTGCAATTGACGGCGCGACAGTTCGAGCATCGCCTCCGCGGACGGATTCGCGAACGCGACGCGCAACGTGCGCTTCTCGAGCACGAGCACGACGGTCGGCAACGCTTCGAGGCCAGGCAAGAGACCCGATGCGACGAGCTGTGCGTCGTCAGATAGGGCATCGGCGTGGCCTTTTTTCGCCTTGATCAGATTCTTCAGCACCATGTCGCATACCGGGCGCCGTGAGGCGCGCCGGCCGTGTCGGAGGAGTACCCAGATCGCCGCGCGGCCGTGCGCGAAAAACCGCCTTCGTCCGGCCAGGACGCGCAACGAAAAAGGGACGGCGCCGCCGTCCCTTCGTGACCGATCGCGTACGTCGGGAGAGCGTCACGCCCGCATCGAAACCGACGCAGGCGTGGGCGCCATCGCCGTCTTTACAGCGAGTAGTACAGTTCGAACTCCACCGGGTGCGTCGTCATGCGCACGCGCTGCAGTTCGCTTTCCTTCAGTGCGAGGTACGCGTCGATCATCGCGTCGGTGAACACGCCGCCGCGCGTCAGGAACTCGCGATCCTTGTCGAGCGATTCCAGTGCACGGTCGAGGCCTTCGCAGACGGTCGGGATCTTTGCATCCTCTTCCGGCGGCAGGTCGTACAGGTTCTTGTCGGCGGCTTCGCCCGGGTGGATCTTGTTCTGCACGCCGTCGAGACCCGCCATCATCAGCGCCGAGAAGCACAGGTACGGGTTCGCCATCGGATCCGGGAAGCGCGTTTCGATACGGCGACCCTTCGGGTTGCTCACGTGCGGAATGCGGATCGAAGCCGAGCGGTTGCGCGCCGAGTACGCGAGCTTCACCGGTGCTTCGAAGTGCGGCACGAGACGCTTGTACGAGTTCGTCGTCGGGTTCGTGATCGCGTTCAGCGCGCGAGCGTGCTTGATGATGCCGCCGATGTAGAACAGCGCGAATTCCGACAGGCCCGCGTAGCCGTTACCCGCGAACAGGTTCTGGCCGTCCTTCCAGATCGACTGGTGAACGTGCATGCCCGAACCGTTGTCGCCGACGACCGGCTTCGGCATGAACGTCGCCGTCTTGCCGTACGAGTGCGCAACGTTCTGGACGATGTACTTCAACTGCTGCGTCCAGTCCGCGCGCTGAACCAGCGTCGAGAACTTCGTGCCGATTTCGTTCTGGCCCTGGCCCGCCACTTCGTGGTGGTGCACTTCGACCGGAATGCCGATCTGCTCGAGCAGCAGACACATTTCAGAGCGCATGTCCTGGAAACTGTCGACCGGCGCGACCGGGAAGTAGCCGCCCTTCACGCCCGGACGGTGACCCGGGTTGCCGCCTTCGAGTTCCTTGCCCGACGACCACGGCGCTTCATCCGAGCCGATCTTCACGAAGCAGCCCGACATGTCCACGTTCCACTGGACCGAGTCGAAAATGAAGAATTCCGGTTCCGGACCGAAGTACGCGGTGTCGCCGAGGCCCGAGCTCTTCAGATACGCTTCCGCGCGCTTCGCGAGCGAGCGCGGGTCGCGCTCGTAGCCCTTGCCGTCCGCCGGTTCGACGACGTCGCAGGTCATCACGAGCGTCGACTCTTCATAGAACGGGTCGATGTACGCGGTGTCCGCGTCCGGGACGAGCAGCATGTCCGACGCCTCGATGCCCTTCCAGCCGGCAATCGACGAACCGTCAAACGCATGGCCGCTTTCGAACTTGTCCTCGCCGAATGCCGACACCGGCACCGACACGTGCTGCTCCTTGCCGCGCGTATCCGTGAAACGGAAATCGACAAACTTGACGTCTTCGTCCTTGACGAGTTGCATGACGTCGGCCACGGATTTAGTCATAACCTATTCTCCTGATTAACGAAATCGGCGAGCTGCCCGCCGTCCCAATTCTTGTGATTGCGCTTCGTCGCCTGACGGCGCGCCGCTTTGCACGGCTCTTGCCGGCTCGCGAATCGATCGCGACAAGCTAAGCATCTATTGTGCCATCAGCGCGCCCACCTGGCGCAAGTTCCTGCATCGACACGCATTTACGCAGATGTTATCGCCGCCTCGCGCGCCGGTCTTCCGCCCCTCTTGGCGTGTTGCGCACCGTTTTCGTGCAGTCCCGCATTTGGCGTGCGGCAAAAGCATTATTGTGGTGCATTCTCCGGAAAATGCACCGAAAGAGTACAGCCGAACGGCCAGCGATGCGCTCAGTCTGTTCGGTACCGGTTCATTCGCGGCGGACGCCGGCGCTAGAATGGTCTTTTGGTCCACCGCACAAAGGAGATCCGCTGTCATGAGCACGCTCGAACAGTTGTACGCCCAGGCCGAAAAGCGCCGCAACGAGAATCAGCTGCCCTACGCGGGCGCGTTGTCGCCCGCCGAGGCGTTCGAGCTTCTGCAGCTCGACCCGCAGGCGCGGCTCGTCGACGTTCGCACCCGCGCGGAACTCGACTGGGTCGGCCGGCCGGTGATCGGCGACGGCCAGTATGCGCACGTCGAATGGACCCGCTACCCGGGCGCCGTACCGAACGCCGAATTCCTCGACCAGCTGCGCGCCGTCGCGACGCCGGACGCGCCGGTGCTGTTCCTGTGCCGCAGCGCCGCCCGCTCGAAGCTCGCCGCGCTCGAAGCCGCGAAAGTCGGCTACACGCGCGCGTTCGACCTGCTGGAAGGCTTCGAAGGCGACAAGGACACGCTCGGTCATCGCAAGACCGTGTCCGGCTGGTGCTTCCGCGGCCTGCCGTGGATCGGGGCCTGATCCGCGCGAGTCCGACGCGGCCCTGCCCCATCATCCTGGTTCGACATGACAACCCGATGATGGGGCACGCGGGCCGCGCCGCCGGTCCTCAGCGCTCCGCGCGCTGGTCGCGCTCGCCCACATCCGCCGGCGCCTGAACCGGCTCGACCACGTCGCCGCCCAGCAGGTGCACCCCTTCGCGCAGCTTGACGAACGCTGCCGCGACGGCTTCCGGCTCGCCTTTCACGCCGAGATCGATGTGACGCCGCGCGTAGATGCCGCCGCGCTCGGTATCGCCGACGCTCGGCAGGCTGAACACGCGCACGCCCGGAAAGTCGCTTTCGATGCGCTCCATCAGCGGCGTCAGCGTCGATTCGGGCAGTTCGAACACGAGCAGGGATTTCTCCGCGCGCGGCGTGAGATGGTGCAGATGCGCGTACTTCGTATCCAGCACCCATTCGATCATCGGCCACGCCATCACCGGGAAGCCCGGCACGAAATGATGGTCGCGCACCGAAAAGCCCGGAATCTTGTTGTATCCGTTCGGAATGATCTCCGCGCCCTGCGGGAACGTGCCCATCTGAAAGCGATGCTGGTTTTCCGCCGAGCCGAAGTCGATCGGCGCGGACCCGGTGTGCATGTCGTGGATCCGCTCGCGGATCGCGGCTTCCGCCTCGGGATGCAGCGCGAGCGGCACGCCGAGCGCCTTCGCCGCGCACTGGCGCGTGTGGTCGTCCGGCGTCGCGCCGATGCCGCCCGTCGAGAACACCATGTCGCCCGATGCGAGCGTGCGCCGCAGCGTGGCGGTGATCCGCCCGGGGTCGTCGCCGATGTACTCGGCCCAGTCGAGCGACAGCCCGCGCGCGCCGAGCAGTTCGATCACTTTCGGAAGATGCTTGTCGCTGCGACGTCCGGACAGGATCTCGTCGCCGATGATGATGACGCCAAATGCCATTTTTATCGCCTCGCGGAAAATCGAAAAAGCCGGGTTGCGGCCGGGTTGCGGTTCAGGTCAGTGCCGCGACGTCGTGCGGGGCCTGCTCGCGCATGCGCTGCAACGCGCGCAGACAGTAATAGCCGAACCACAACGCCGTGAACACGAGAATGAACGCATAGATCCAGATGGTCACCGCCGTCATCACCGGGAAGAACACGACGAGCCACGCCGACGACGCCCAGATGAACGTCGGCAGCGAGCCGAGCAGACCGCTCACCACGCCGATCGCAAGGAGTGGCAGCCGGTGCCGCCGCACGAGCGTGCGCCGCTCGTCGGCGCTCGCGTGCAGCGCGAGCGCGTCGTACGACATCACCCGGTACGTGAGCCAGCCCCACAAAAGCGGCGGGATCAGCGCGAAGAACGGCGGGATCAGCCACAGCGGCAGCGTCACGACGAGCAGGCCGATGCACAGCGTCGTCGTCCACACCGAGTTCGCGAGGCTGCCGAAGAACGTGCCGCCGTGCCGCATTTCGAGCGACCTGAACTGCGGCCGCGTCGACAGATGGCGGATCACGCGCGGCATCGACATCGTGACGATCAGCAGCAGCACGGTCAGCACGATCAGCGGGATCGCCATCGCGATCACGACGAACGGCGCGACCACCGCGCGCAGCGCGCCGAAGCCGAGCCAGTCGAACAGGTGATACAGCGTCGCGGTGAACTGCCAGTGCTCGAGCCACACGCGCGTCGCATCGAGCAGCGGTTGCCAGAACACGTACAGCAGGCCGCCCCACACGAGCGCCGCGACCGCGAACGGCACGAACGTGAGGAACAGCATCACCGGATGGAACACGCTCGATAGCGCGCGTCCGAACGAGCGCAGGAGATCATTCATGCGAGCGGGATGACGGCAAAAAAGTGACGGGCGGAAAACGTTGACTGCCGCACGGTTGCGGCACAGCCGACAGCATAAACCAGCGCGCGGTCGCCGGGTATGAACGCTTTGGAGGACGAGACGGCGGGCGCACCGCGCCTTTCGCGCGGGCGCGCCCGCGCAGCGGGGCCGAAGAAAGGGCGGTGCGAAGGTTATGCGCCGTTGGGCGCCGTCACCGGCGCGCGATCGTAGAAATAGATGCCGTGCGGCGAGCGCCCCACCGCGATCACCTTGACGAGCTTGTGCGTCGTCATGTCGATCACGCCGATGTGCTTCGCGAAGCGGAACGTGACCCACAGGTAACGGCGATCGGCGGACAGCTCCATGTCGTCCGGGCCCGGCATCAGGCCGGTGATGTCGCCGACGTTCGTCAACGTTTCCTCGTCGATGATGCTGATCGTGCTCGCGACGCGATTGGACACCAGCACGTGGCGGCCGTCCACGAGCGAGCGGAAATTGTGTGTGCCCTTGCCCGCCGGAATCTGCTTGACGACTTTCTGGTTGCGCCAGTCGACGACCGCGACGTAGTCCGCGCCCGTCATCCCGACGAGCAGATACTTGTCGCCCGGCGTGAGCCACAGGCCGGCCGGCGTCGGGCCGACCTTCATCTTCCACTTGACGGTCTGCGTCGGCAGGTCGACCGCCGCCACCTCGCCGGACACCTGCAGCGACACGAACACCGTGCGGCTGTCGTTCGTGAACGCCATGTGGCTCGGCATCGTGGCGAGCGGCAGGCGCTTCGCGAGCGTCATCTGCGGGCCGTCGTAGCGATAGACGTCGAGGCGGTCGAGCCGCAGGCCGGTCGTCACGAACCACTTGCGGTCCGGCGAGAAGCCGAGCTGATACGGGTCTTCGATGTCCTGCTGCCAGCGTTGCGTCTTGCCCGTTTTCGGATCGACGAACATCAGGCTGTTCGACACCGAATTCGCGACGATCAGCGACGCGTTGTCCGGCGTCGGGAACAGGTGGTGCGGCTCCTTGCCGGTCGGCACGGTGCCGACGACCTGCTGCGTGGCTTCGTCGATCAGCGTGAGCGTCGCGTCCGCCGAGTTCAGCACGATGATGTTGTTGGCGGCGGCGCTCGCCGCGGCAGGCAGCGTCGCGGCGAGCGCGAGCATCGCCGGCAGCGCGACGCGCGCGGCCGTGCGGCGAAGGAAAGATCTGCGCATAAGAATTTGCCTAAGGGGGATGCGCGATTGTAGATCGTTCACCGTGTTGAAAGGTTAGCGCCCGCTCAATATTTTGAGATAACTCAGCGATTTGCGACGCAGACCTTCTTGCCTACCGCTGCATCGACTCCCAGACCTTGTGGAGACGCTTGACCGACACCGGCATCGGCGTGCGCAGCTCCTGCGCGAAGAGCGACACGCGCAACTCTTCGAGCAGCCAGCGGAACTCGCGCAGCCCCGGATCGAACACGCCGCCCCGCTGCGACACCGCGCGCTGGTATTGCTGCAGCAACGGCTGCAGTTCCGCGAACTGGCGCGTATCGCGGGCCGGATCGGCGCGCAGCTTGTCGATGCGCAGCGCGATCGCCTTCAGGTAGCGCGGGAAGTGCGTGAGCTGCGCATACGGCGTATCGACGATAAAACGCTTGCCGATCAGCGCGTCCAGTTGCGCCTGGATGTCCGCGGCGGCCTGCGCGAAGCCCTTTGCCTGCATGAGCTTCTTCGTGACCGACGCGTACTCGGTCAGGATCTGGCCGACGAGGCGCGCGATCTCCTGCGCGAGCAGCGACAGGCGCGCGCGGCCCTCGTCGCGGCGCGCGTGGAAACTCGCGTCGTCGTCGGGCAGCGGGTCCTGCAGGCACGCGCGATCGAGCGTCAGTTCGATCAGCTGGTCGCGCAGTTCCTCCTGCGTCGCGCGCGCCATGAACTGCATCGCCATCTCGCGCAGCCCCGGCAGGTTCTTCTCCAGATACTTCACGGGTTCGCGCAATTGCAGCGCGAACAGGCAGCGCAGCCCGAGCCGGTGAATCCGCGCGGCTTCCTCCGGCGAATCGAACACTTCGACGTCGCAATGCGTGGTGCGATCGACGAGCGCCGGGTAGCCGAACAGCGTCTGGCCGCCGCGACGGATTTCGAGCAACTCGGGGAGCTTGCCGAAGTTCCACGTCGTCAGGTTCTCGTACAGCGCGGTGGTTCCCGGCGCTGCGTTCGCGGCGGCTGTTTGGGGTGCGGACGACGGCTGCCGCGCGACGGCGGTCTGCGGTCCACGCTGACGCGCACCCGCGCCCGCTGCAGTGCTGTCTTTCACAACGTCTTTCGCACCAGCCGCCGGCGCGGCGGCGTCCGGCCCTGGCGCGCCTGGCGCCGCCGCGACGCCCGCACTCGCCGCGAGCCGCTGGAACTGCTGCTGCGCCTGCGCGCCGAGTTCGGCGCGCAGCTGCGCGAGATTGCGGCCCATCGCGAGCTGCCGTCCGTGCTCGTCGATCACCTTGAAGTTCATGAAGAGGTGCGCGGGCAGCGTTTCGAGCTTGAAGTCGGACTGCTTCAACGCGATCTGTTTCTGCTCGCGCACGTCGGCGATCAGCGCGTCGATCAACGCGGGCGCGCCGAACCGCTCAGCCGAATGACGCTCGACGAAACCGGCCGCATAATCGGGCAGCGGCACGCAGTGACGCCGCAGCTTTTGCGGCAGCGACTTCAGCAGCAGTTGCGCCTTCTCCTTCAGCATCCCCGGCACGAGCCATTCGGCGCGGCGCGCGTCGACCTGGTTCAGCGCATAGAGCGGCACCGCGAGCGTGACGCCGTCGCGCGGCGAACCCGGCTCGAAGTGATACGTGAGCGCCATCGCGACGCCGGCCATCGTGATCCGCTTCGGGAACAGGTCGGTCGTCACGCCGGCCGCCTCGTGGCGCATCAGGTCGTCGCGCGACAAGTACAGGAGGCGCAGCTTGTCTTCCGGCTGGCCGCTCTTCTTCACCTCGTCGCGGTACCAGCGCTCGAACGCGGCGCCGGTATAGATCCCCTTCGGAATCGCCTGATCGTAGAACGCGTAGATCAGTTCGTCGTCGACGAGCACGTCCTGGCGGCGCGACTTGTGTTCGAGCTGCTCGATGTCCGCGAGCAGTCGCCGGTTGTGTGCGAAGAACGCGAGCTTCGTGTCGAACTCGCCCTCGACGAGCGCGCCGCGAATAAACAACTCCCGCGCGCGCGCCGGGTCCTGCCGGCCGAAGGCCACGCGCCGCCGCTGATAAACCGTCAATCCGTACAGCACCGCGCGCTCGAACGCGCTGACCTGCGCCGGACGCTTCTCCCAGTGCGGCTCGGACAGCGACTTCTTCAACAGATGCGCGCCGACCTTCTCCAGCCACTCGGGCTCGATCTTCGCGATGCAGCGCGCGTAGAGCCGACTCGTCTCGACGAGTTCCGCCGCGACCACCCAGCGCCCCGCCTTCTTCACGAGCGCCGAGCCCGGCCACAGATGAAACTTGATCCCGCGCGCGCCGAGATAGTACGGTTCGTCGTCGGCCTTCAGACCGATGTTGCCGAGCAGGCCCGTCAGCAGCGCGTGATGGATCTGCTCGTACGTCGCGTCGGCCTCGTTCACACGCCAGCCGTGCTCGCGCACGACGGTCAGCAGTTGCGAGTGCACGTCGCGCCATTCGCGCAGACGCAGATGCGACAGGAAATTCGCGCGGCACGCATCGAGCAGTTGCCGGTTCGACTTCTTGTGCGCGACCGCCTCTTCGAACCACGCCCAGATCTTCAGCCACTGCAGGAATTCGGAGCGCTCGTCCGCGAAGCGCCGATGCGCCTGGTCGGCCTGCTCCTGCGCCTCGATCGGCCGGTCGCGCGGGTCCTGCACGGACAGCGCGCTCGCGATGATCAGCACTTCGCGCAGCGCCTGTTCGTCGCGCGCGCCGAGGATCATCCGGCCGACGCGCGGATCGAGCGGCAGCCGCGACAGTTCGCGGCCGAGCGGCGTCAGCGCGTTGTCGTCGTCGACCGCGCCGAGTTCGTTCAGCAGCTGATAGCCGTCCGCGATCGCGCGGCCGGGCGGCGGCTCGATGAACGGGAACGTCTCGATGGCGGTCAGGTGCAGCGACTTCATCCGCAGGATCACCGACGCGAGCGACGAGCGCAGGATCTCCGGATCCGGGAAGCGCGGCCGCGCGACGAAGTCCGACTCTTCATAAAGGCGGATGCAGATGCCGTCGGCGACGCGCCCGCAGCGGCCCGCGCGCTGGTTCGCGGCGGCCTGCGACACCGGCTCGATCTGCAGCTGCTCGACCTTGTTGCGATACGAGTAGCGCTTTACGCGCGCGAGGCCCGTATCGACGACGTAGCGGATGCCGGGCACCGTCAGCGACGTCTCGGCGACGTTCGTCGCGAGCACGATGCGGCGCGCGTTCGACGGCCGGAACACGCGCTCCTGCTCCTGCGCGGACAGCCGCGCGAACAGCGGCAGGATCTCCGTATGCGGCGGATGATGCTTGCGCAGCGCCTCGGCCGCGTCGCGGATTTCGCGCTCGCCGGGCAGGAACACGAGCACGTCGCCCGAGCCTTCGCGGCACAGCTCGTCCACCGCGTCGACGATCGCTTCCATCAGGTCGCGGTCGCTGTCGCGCTGGGATCTTCCGCGTTCGCCGCGTTCACGCCCCGTCGTCCCCTGCGCGGCCTTCACCGCGGGGCTGTCTTCCATTACCGGCCGATACCGGACCTCGACCGGATAGAGCCGCCCGCTCACCTCGATCACCGGCGCCGGCTTCTCGTCGCTGCCGAAATGGCGTGCGAAACGATCGGCGTCGATCGTCGCGGACGTGACGATCAGTTTCAGATCCGGACGCTTCGGCAGGATCTCCCTCAGATAGCCGAGCAGGAAGTCGATGTTCAGGCTGCGCTCGTGCGCCTCGTCGATGATCAGCGTGTCGTACGCCGTCAGGAGCGGATCGGTCTGCGTCTCCGCGAGCAGAATGCCGTCGGTCATCAGCTTGACCGACGCGCCGGGCGCGAGGTTGTCGGTGAAGCGGACCTTGTAGCCGACCACGTCGCCGAACGGCGTGCCGAGTTCGTCGGCGATGCGCCGCGCGGTCGCCGACGCCGCGATCCGGCGCGGCTGCGTATGGCCGATCAGGCCGGTGCCGCCCGCGCCGCGTCCGCGGCCGAGCGACAGACAGATCTTCGGCAACTGGGTCGTCTTGCCCGAGCCGGTCTCGCCGCTCACGATCACGACCTGGTTCGACGCGATCGCGCGCGCGATCTCCTCGCGACGGCCGGACACCGGCAGCGCTTCGGGGAACGTAACAGTCGGAACGGGACTCGGCTCGACGCTCGCGCGCGGCACGCGGCGTTCGCGTCGCGCGGCGCCCGCCGCGCGGGCTTCGTCACGGCCTTCGCCGCGCTTGTTGCCGCCCTGCGGGGACGCAGGACTTTTGGGTACATTCGACATGGGGGCGCATTATAATCCCGGGCATGAATTCCCAAACCGACCTCGCCCCCGCGCCCGCAGGCTCGCCGTCATCGTCCGGCGCCGCGGCATCCGTCACGCAGCACGCGCAGTTCGTCGACTGGATGCGATCGGTCGCGCCCTACATCCACGCGTTCAACAACAAGACCTTCGTGGTCGGATTCGGCGGCGAGGTCGTGCATCAGAACCTGCTCAACGCGCTCGTGTCCGACATCGCGCTGCTGCAGGCGATGGGCATCCAGATCGTGCTCGTGCACGGCTCGCGTCCGCAGGTCGAAGAGCAGATGAGCCTGCACGGCGTCGAGTCCGAGTTCTCGCACGGCATGCGCATCACGGATGCCCGCGCGCTCGAATCCGCAAAGGAAGCGGCCGGCGAAGTGCGTCTCGACATCGAGGCCGCGATCAGCCAGGGTCTGCCGAACACGCCGATGGCGCACGCGCACATCAGCGTCGTGTCGGGCAACTTCGTGACCGCGCGGCCAGTCGGCATTCTCGACGGCGTCGACTTCCAGCACACCGGCGTCGTGCGCAAGATCGACGCCGATTCGATCCGCCATTCGCTCGCGAGCCGCAAGCTCGTGCTGCTGTCGCCGCTCGGTTTCTCGCCCACCGGCGAGGCGTTCAACCTGTCGATGGAAGACGTCGCGTCGGCCGCCGCGATCGCGCTGCGCGCGGACAAGATCGTCTTCCTGACCGAAACGCCGGGCCTGATGGCCGAGGACGGCGAGCTGATCCGCGAAATGTCGCTCGACGACGCGTACAAGCTGCAGGAAAGCGGCCACGTGCTCGGCGACGCCGGTTTCTATCTGAAGCATTCGATTCGCGCGTGCCGCGGCGGCGTCGCGCGGGCGCACATCATTCCGTACGCGCTCGACGGCAGCATCCTGCTCGAACTGTTCCTGCACGACGGCGTCGGCACGATGATCTCGTACGAGAACCTCGAGAGCCTGCGCGAAGCGACGCCGGACGACGTCGGCGGCATCCTCACGCTGATCGAGCCGCTGGAGTCCGACGGCACGCTCGTGCGCCGCGGACGCCATCAGATCGAACGCGACATCGACCACTTCTCGGTTATCGAGCACGACGGCGTGCTGTTCGGCTGCGCCGCGCTGTACGCGTATTCGCAGGAGCGCATCGGCGAAATGGCGTGTCTGACCGTCGCGCCCGAAGCACAAGGCTCCGGCGACGGGGAACGCCTGTTGCGCCGGATCGAGCAACGCGCGCGCGCCCGCGGCCTCACGCGCATTTTCGTGCTGACCACCCGCACCGAACACTGGTTCTTGAAGCGCGGCTTCGTGAAGGCAACGGTCGACGACCTGCCCGAAGACCGTCGCCGCCTCTACAACTGGCAGCGCAAGTCGCTCGTGCTGATGAAGCAGCTTTGAGCATCGCCGCCCACGCAACGGCGCGCCGCGCCCCATACGACTACAGGAGAAGCACAGCATGTCCCGAATGATTCAATGCGCGAAGCTCGGCAAGGAAGCCGAAGGTCTCGACTTTCCGCCGCTGCCGGGCGAACTCGGCAAGCGCATCTACGAAAGCGTGTCGAAGGAGGCATGGCAGCTGTGGCTCAAGCAGCAGACGATGCTGATCAACGAGAACCGGCTGAACATGGCCGATCCGCGTGCACGCCAGTATCTGATGAAGCAGACCGAAAAGTTCTTTTTCGGCGAAGGCGCGGACCAGGCATCGGGCTACGTGCCGCCGACCGAGGGTTGATCGAGGCCCGTCCATCGCCCATCGAAGAAATCCGCGCTCCGGCGCGGATTTTTTTGCCTTTTTGTTCCGCATCGGTGCGCGGCCGAACGCCGGTTCGCCGCGCCCGCCTGTTCCCCGCAAAGCCCCGCCCCACGGGGAAGGAGCCGCGTCGCCGGCTCCGTCGGCGGGACCGGGTTTGCACGATCGTCGGTCATCGTGCTAGCATGTTGCCTCGTTCAACATTGATTAACCATCAATTACGTTCGGCGGGCGCCGCTCTTCGCGTGGCAGGCCGGGCGTTTCCTTGAGGCTTGCCGGTCGCCCGCTCAGCTCACCCAGAGCTGCCTGAAGCGCCGGTCGACGAGTCTTTCAATGGCGCAGGCGGCATCGCATGCCGCCGCAGCGTCTTTCTGCATCCTGCCCCCCGCCCCCGGCCACGCAGGTGCAACCTCAGCATCGTTACCGCGTGTCGTTTCGCGACGCCCCGGTCTGCCATTCGCGCGCTCCTTCGAGCCTGCGGCTGCCGGCTTTTCGCGAAAACACACGCTCCGGCAACGAAGCGGATTCGCGCCATGGCGCGCGCCGCACCGTCACTGGAGACTCAACACTTGAGCGCAATTCCCACCGGCTCCCCGTCCGCCCCGCTAAAGCTCGACGACATCACGATCGTCGATCGCGACCTGCTCAAACGCGCCGTCGGCGCGATGGCGCTCGGCAATGCGATGGAGTGGTTCGACTTCGGCGTGTACAGCTACCTCGCCGTCACGCTCGGCCGCGTGTTCTTTCCGTCGAGCAGCCCGTCCGCGCAACTGATCGCGACGTTCGGCACGTTCGCCGCGGCGTTCGTCGTGCGGCCGATCGGCGGCATGGTGTTCGGCCCGCTCGGCGACCGCATCGGCCGCCAGCGCGTGCTCGCGATGACGACGATCCTGATGGCGTGCGGCACGTTCGCGATCGGGCTGATTCCGTCGTACGCGTCGATCGGCGTCGCCGCACCGCTCCTGCTGCTCGCGGCGCGGCTCGTGCAGGGCTTCTCGACGGGCGGCGAGTATGGCGGCGCGGCGACCTTCATCGCCGAGTTCGCGACCGACCGGCGGCGCGGCTTCCTCGGCAGCTTCCTCGAATTCGGCACGCTGATCGGCTATGTGCTCGGCGCGGGCTCGGTCGCGCTCCTGAGCGCGACGCTGTCGCAGCACGCGCTCCTCGACTGGGGCTGGCGCGTGCCGTTTTTCGTCGCGGGGCCGCTCGGTCTCGTCGGGCTCTTCATCCGGATGAAGCTCGAAGAAACGCCCGCGTTCCGGCGCGAAGCAGAGGCGCGCGACGCGGCCGAACACGCGCGCCCGAAGCCGACGCTGCGCGCGCTGCTGTCGCAGCAGTTGCGGCCGCTGCTGCTGTGCGTCGGGCTCGTGCTGATCTTCAACGTGACCGACTACATGGCGCTGTCGTATCTGCCGAGCTATCTGTCCGCGACGCTGCACTTCGACGAGACGCGCGGCCTCTTTCTCGTGCTCGTCGTGATGGTGCTGATGATGCCGATGACGCTCGCGTTCGGTCACCTGTCGGACCTGGTCGGCCGCAAGCCGGTGATGATGATCGGCTGCGTCGGCCTGTTCGCGCTGTCGGTGCCCGCGCTGATCCTGATCCAGACCGCGTCGCTCGTGCCGGTGTTCTTCGGGATGCTGATGCTCGGCACGCTGCTGTCGTGCTTCACCGGCGCGATGCCGTCCGCGCTGCCCGCGCTCTTTCCAACGCCGATCCGCTACGGCGCGCTCGCGATCGGCTTTAACGTGTCGGTATCGCTGTTCGGCGGCACGACGCCGCTCGTCGCCGCGTGGCTCGTCAACACGACGCACGACCTGATGATGCCCGCGTACTACCTGATGGGCGCCGCCGCGATCGGCCTGTTCACGGTGCTCGCCGCGAGCGAGACCGCGCGCCGGCCGCTGCCGGGGTCCGCGCCGTGCGTCGGCACGAAGGCGGAAGCGCGCGCGGTGCTGCATCGCGCGCAGGCCGAGCGCGAATTCGACGACGAGTATGCGGGCGTCGCATTGCGCGTCTGACGGCCGACGTCGCTGTCGCTTGCGATCGTGAGGCCCGCCGCGCGCCGGCCGCTTTCGTTCATTCGACGAGCCGCGCGTGCTCGATCGCAAGCGCCCCGTTCGCGTCGATCGTCAGCATCGCGGCGGTGACCGGCAAACGGAAGCGGCGCGGCCCCGCGCTGCCCGGATTCACATACAGCACGCCGTCGCGCGTATCGAGCGACGGCTTGTGCGAATGCCCGCTCACCACCACCGCGACGCCGTCCGCGCGCGGATCGCCGCGCAGGTCCGGCAGTTCGTGCACGATCGCGAGCCGCACGCCGCTCGCGTCGAGCGTCGTCTGCACGGGCAGCGCGTCGGCCCATGCACCGCGATCGTTGTTGCCGCGCACGGCGGTCAGCGGCGCAATGCGCGCGAGCGTGTCGAGCACCGCCGCGTCGCAGATATCGCCCGCGTGAACGATCGCATCGCTGCCGTCGACGAAGCGCAGCAGCTCGGGCCGCACGAGATTGTGCGTATCGGACACGAGTGCGATGCGCATTGCGACGGCGGCGGATTTCGAGGACATCGGCGATCGGTCTGCGCGTTATCGGTCAGCGGCAGCCGGCAGGTAGACCGCGAGCCACACGGTCGGCGCCTCGGCGTCGGTCCACGCGACGCGATGCCGGCAATGCGCGGGAATATGCACGTAGTCGCCCGGCGCGAGACGCCGCTCGCCGGCCGCGCCTTCAAACTGCAGCGCGGCGGCGCCTGTCAGCAACACGACCCATTCGTCGCGCGGATCGTCGTACCAGAACCCGTCCGGACTCGCCTGCCCCATCGACACGATCCGCTCGATCGTCACGCCTTGCCGGTCGATCAGTCGTTCGAAGCGTTCGGCGGCCGCATCGGGCGCCAGGTTCGCGTAGAGGTTTCCGCCGACGGTGACGCGCGACGTGTTCATGCGAGCGGCTTCAGTCCGTCGAGCAACGTCGGCACCAGCTCGCTGATGGTCGGATGAATGTGCATCGCGCGCTGCAGCGTCGTGTATGGCGCGTCGGCGGTCATCGTGTCGATGAACGTGTGGATCGCCTCGTCGCCGTCGATGCCGAAGATCGTCGCGCCGAGTATCCGCTTGCTGCTCGCGTCGACGAGCGCCTTCATGAAGCCGTCCGTCTCGCCGCGCTCGCGCGCGCGGCCCACCCGCGACATCGGCATCGTCGCGATCAGCGCGGGCTGTCCGCGCTCGCGCACGTCGCGCTCGGTGAGCCCCACGCGCGCGAGCGGCGGATCGACGAACACCGCATACGCGGAAATGCGCGTATCGACGCTGCGATTCGCGCCGTCGAGCAGATTCGCCGCGACGATCCGGTAGTCGTCGTACGACGTATGCGTGAACGCGCCGCGGCCGTTCACGTCGCCGATCGCCCAGACGCCGGACACGTTCGTGCGCAACTGGCCGTCGACCGGAATGATCCCGTGCCGGTCGGCGTCGATGCCGGCCGCCTGCAGTCCGAGGTCGTCGGTGTTCGGCTGCCGGCCGGTCGCGAACAGCAGATGCGATGCGTCGAGCGTGTCGTCGTCGAGCGCGATGCGCACGCCGCCGCCATCGAGCGGATCCACGCGGCGCGGCTCGACGCCGAAGCGGAATACGACGCCGTCGCGCGCGAGCACCTTCTGCACCGCCTGCGCGAAGTCGTCGTCCTCGCGCGCCAGCACGCGCGTGCCGCGCACGAGCACCGTCACGCGGCTGCCGAAGCGGCGAAACATCTGCGCGAATTCGAGCGCCACGTAGCTGCCGCCGACGATCGCCAGATGCGACGGCAGCGTGTCGAGTTCGAGCAGCGTCGAGTTCGTCTCGTAGCGCACGCGCTCGATGCCGGGCACGTCGGGCACCACCGCGCGCGTGCCGGTATTGATGAAGATCTCCGGCGCCTGCAGCTCGTGCCGCTCGCCGCCGTCCGCGTCGATCGAGACCGCGCGCGGACCGGTAAAGCGCGCGTGGCCGTTGAAGACGGTCACGTTGTCCGCATCGCGCAGCCACTTTTCGACGCCGCCGCGCGACGCGCCGATGATCTCGTCCTTGCGCGCCTTGACCTGCGCGAGATCGACGTTGACGGCGGCCGCGCCGTCGCCCAGATGCACGCCGAAGTCCGCCGCGCGCCGCGCGAGATGCGCGACGCGCGCGCACGCGACATACGCCTTCGTCGGCGTGCAGCCGACATTCACGCAGGTGCCGCCGAACGCCGCCCGCTCGATCACGGCGGTCTTGCGGCCGCTCGCGCCGAGCCGCACCGCGAGCGGCGGGCCGCCTTGCCCGGTGCCGATTACGATTGCATCGAATTGCTGTGCCATGTCGCCTCTCCTTCGGATCGACGTGAGAATGCATCGCGCCGCGCCATCTTACGCCGCAAGGCGGATTATCAACCGCGTCGGACGATCCTCGACCAGCAAAAAAGAAGCCGCCTCGCAGGCGGCTTTAAAGGGTGACGACACGAAGGCACATGGGCGCGCCATCATGCGTCGGGGGGCACCCGGTAGCGCGCTCAGTGCGAAGCGCAGCAGTGCGCGGTGTGCAGCAGGCGGCGCGAGTGGTCGAACGCGGCGCGCGCGCCGCGCGTCGCGACCATCAGGCTCACCTGGCTCAGGTTGAAGTCGTGCGACACCATCAACTGCATCAGGTCCACCATCGGCAGAACGACGGCAGGCTGAAACAGCTGGCGTTCGATGAAGGCTTTCATGGCGGCTCCCGATCCGGTGGCTTGCGTCGCACCGGCCAGGAAACGGGCCGTCGCCGCAATTCGATGGTGGGATTGTAGGGAGACCGCCGCGGCGGATAAACAGGCCGCGGACGAAGTCAGTTGTCGCGATAACTGAACAATGGCCGCGCGAACGGATGACGGCGCGAACGATCGCTGTGTCCGGGTTGCGGCCGGGTTGCGGCCGGGGTTGCGTCGCAACGCGCCGGCCGCCGCGTACAGGCGCCGCTAGTCGAGCGGCGTCGCGACGAACGCCGGCAGCGCCTCCGCGCGCGCGGACAGCGCGGCGATCGCCGGATAGCGCGCCGCGTCGACCTCGCCCGGCAGCATGTACTGCGTGAAGCGCCAGGCGACCGCCGTCGTGATTTCCGCCTGCGTGATCCGGCCGGCGCACAGCCAGCCGTCGCCGCGCGCGGCGATCGACTGCTCGACGACGCCGTACGCGGCGTGCATCTGCGCGCGCACGCGCTCGAACCACGGCTCGTGCTGACGCTCGGCCGGACGCAACTGGCGTTCGTACACCTGCTGCACGGTCTTTTCGCACGCGGCGAGCGCGAAGCCCGCCACCGACAGCGCGAACCGGCGCGCGTCCGGTTCTTCGGGCAAGAGCCGCTGTTCGGGCGGCACCTTGCGATCGGCGTAGTCGAGGATCAGCGACGAATCGATCAGCAGCGCGCCGTCGTCGTCGACGAACGTCGGCGCCTTGACGACCGGATTGATGTTCGCGAACTCGTCGAAATGCCGGAAGACCGACACGCTGCGATGCTCGAACGGGATCCCGAGCAGATGCAGCGAAACCGCGACGCGGCGGACGTACGGGGAATCCATCATGCCAATCAGCTGCATTGCGTCACCTCGGGAACGGGATTGATGAGCGAACGGACCGTCGATAGTGCCGGATCGACCGGCGACCTGCAAGGCGCTGCCGGAAGCGAGCGAATGACCGGATGAAAACGCGCCTGCACGGCCGCGCGTTCGACGCGGGAAACGCACGCGTCGATGCGCCGCTCGCGCCAGGCGCGCTCCCCGCCAGATTCGTTTGTTGACGTTTGCGCGCGCGGCGGCTCGCCGATGCTGCGGCGCAACCTTCGGCGCCGGCCGCGCCTCCCCGGTTCGCGGTCCATTCGGTGCAAGGCCGACCGCTTGGATTCCGAAGTATCGGTGCGCGAAAACCTGACGCAGTCCGCATCGACGCGCATTTTCGCGGCGCGAATCTGCTGCGCTGCATCGCCGGGAAACTCCTGGCTTTCTGCGCCGGGGAGCGGTCGGATAGTCTCGTTGCACAAGGAGACGTTAATCATGAGACAGGCATTCAACATTGCAGTTGTCGTCGTTCTCGCGCTTCTTCTTGCGAACCGGGCGATGACTCGCATTCAGGCTCACGAATCCGGCTCGCTCACCTGTTCGCAGGGCTCGAAACTCGTCGCTGCGCAAGCGCTCGTCCGGGGCTTCACCGAGATCGGCGCGCGCAGCCAGGGCGAGAACTTCCTGTCGGCGTGCCTCGTGTCGGGCTCCGCTTCGTTCGGCGACATCGTCGCGCACGACTAGACTTCGCGGCTCGTTTTCCCCTCTTTCCGGCACGGCCCTGCCGCCCGGCGATCCGCGCCGCCCGGCCCCGGCCCCGGCCCCGCGCGCCTTCCTGGTCGATCCTGTCCACGCGGTCCGTCTCGCGGATTTTCACCGCGTTGTTCTACCGTTCCTTCACGGCGCCCGAATTCTTTCCGGTTGTCACCCGTACGCGTTGCCCTGACAATGCCGCAACCGGGGGAGGGTTATGAAACGACGTATCGTGTTGCTGGTGATCGGCGCAGCGGGCGCAATGGGTTCGCTCAGTGCGTGTACGGCCATCACGGGCGTGACGCCGACCGAAGACGGTCATCTCGCTGTCACCTGCTCGTCCCGCTGGAGCCTCGTTTCCTGGAATCACATCCGGAAGACCAGCGTGAAGAAGGCGCAATCCTATTGCAGCAGCTACCACAAGCAAATGCACGAAGTCACCGTGCACAGCGCGGGACTACGGGGTGTGACCCGTCAATCCGTCGAAGTCGTTTTCGACTGCATCTGAGGATTGGGGGCCGACGTTTTGTTTCTTCGTTCCCCTTAAATAACTTCACACGAATGGACCAACGTCAAAATTGAACAGAGTTTGTTGACGTTTCTCCTAATATTCGCTGTGCATTGGCGCGGTACACTCGCGATACATTTGGTTACGTTTTGTATCATGTTGACCGCCCTCTTCATCATCTGTCCCTTCGGAATCGCGGCGCTGTTCGGCTTCGCGAGGCGGGTGCATCCGGTCACCGGCCGGATCCGCAGTCGCAGCCCGAGCCAGTAAGCGCTCACCTCTCGATACCCGCACGGACGACTGTTCTGTCGCCGTATCTCTGCTGGCTCTTCCGTCGCACAACCGTTTGCAGCACCCGCCCTGCCAGTCGTCGCAGCCGCTTCCTCTCCTGTCGGAGTCCCGATCATTTCTCGCTGCGCATGCGGGCCGATCCGCGTCGGCCAGCGCGCCCCAACGCGGCCGACCGGCGTCGGGAGTGTAAACTCCTGCCTTTTTCGTCGATTGAGGTATGGTGCAAACCCCGCAGCGCACGGCGGCGGGCGGTCCGACGCTGGTTCGCCTGCTCGCGCGCCTCGCGCAGGCAGAAGTTGCCGAGCCGCGCCAGTCGCTGTCCGACCGGCTGGCCGACTGGCTCGGCTGGACCGATGCGATCACGCTATCGTCCGCGCTGAAAAACAGCGCGAGCGCGCCGCACGCCGGCGCACGCGGCGCGAGCCCGAACGTCGCGAACGACGCCGACGCGCTCGGCGAACGCGTGCGCGCGTCGCTCGCGCGCTCGATCGCGCTGACGACGCGCGGCCCCGCCGCGCGGACGCGTCACCACGCGACGCCCGCCGAGCCGCCGCCCGACTACGCGGACTTCCGTCAGCGCTATCAGTCGATGCAGCAGACGATGGACAGCGACATCGCCGACCTGCGGCAGCGGCTGCGGGTGATGCTCGCGGCCGCCTCGCCCGGCATGGCGCGGCTCGCGACCGTCGACGCGGTGATGGAGCGCTCGCTCGGCGCACACGAGCGGAGCCTCCTCGCGTCCGTCCCGACGCTGCTCGGTGCGCACTTCGAGCGTCTGCGCCGCGCCGCGCAACCGACGGCCGACGACGATGACGCGACCACCGCCGCCGCCGCAGCGCCGTCCGGCGCATGGCTGCGCACGTTCGTCAACGATATGGAGAGCGTTCTGCTCGCCGAACTCGAAGTTCGGTTTCAACCGGTCGAAGGGCTGCTCGCCGCCCTTCGCGCCCGCTAACCAAGGTGTCATGTCCAGACTTCGCATTGATCTTCCCGTTTTCGTCGCCGGCCTCGCCGTGGTGGGCTGGGTCGCGCTCGCCAACCTCGTCGCGAATCCGCTCGCGTCGGCCGTCACGCTGCTGATCGGCGCGTGCTACGTCGCCGGCGCGCTCGAACTCCGTCACTATCGGGACGCCACGTCGACGCTGTCGCGCGCGCTCGCGAACCTCGCCACGCCGCCCGCGCGTCTCGCCGACTGGCTCGATCAGCTGCATCCGAGCCTCGCGAGCCCGGTGCGCACGCGCATCGAAGGCACGCGCGCCGCGCTGCCGGGGCCGCTCATGACGCCGTACCTCGTCGGCCTGCTCGTGCTGCTCGGGATGTTCGGCACGCTGCTCGGAATGCTCGTGACGCTGCGCGGCACCGGCGCCGCGCTGGAGAGCGCCGTCGATCCGGCGACGATGCGCGCGTCGCTCGCCGCGCCGGTCAAGGGGCTCGGCTTCGCGTTCGGCACGTCGATCGCGGGCGTGGCGACGTCCGCCGCGCTCGGGCTCGTGTCGGCGCTGTATCGCC
Source organism: Paraburkholderia sp. (assembly GCA_035492135.1). Lineage (GTDB taxonomy): Bacteria > Pseudomonadota > Gammaproteobacteria > Burkholderiales > Burkholderiaceae > Paraburkholderia. Next base: position 82,318 of record DATJJN010000079.1, read on the forward strand.
GCGAGCGCTCGCTCGCCGCGCTGTCGCTCGACGCGGCGATCGCTACGACGCTCAAAACCTGGTCGCACGCGCATCAGCGCGAAGAGACGTTTCGCCTGATGCAGCGTCAGGCCGACGCGATGCCCGCGCTCGCCGACCGGATGCACGCGATGATCGCGGCGCTCGAACAGCAAAGCTTTGCCGCGAACGAGCGGCTCTTCGCGAGCCAGCAGGCGTTTCTCGCGCACGCGCAAACGGAATACGCGCGGCTCGCGTCATCGGTCGGACTGTCGCTCAAGGACAGCGTCGCGCAGAGCGCGCGCCACGCGAGCGCCGCGCTGCACGACGCGCTCACGCGGTCCGTGGAGCGGCATTTGGACGGCCTGTCGAGCGGCTTCGCGGCGACGACGAACACCGTCGCCGACACGTGGCGCGACGCGCTCGACCAGCACCGCCACGCGGACGACGCGCTGGTCCAGCATCTGCGTGCGTCGCTCGATCAGTTCGCCGACACGTTCGGACGGCGCTCGGACGAGCTGGTCGCGCGCGTGTCGTCGCGTGTGGAGACGGCTGCGGACAGGCTGTCGAATGCGTGGGACGACGCGCTGTCGCTGCAGCGTCAGTCGGGCGAACGACTCGCGACCGACAACCGCGTCGCGCTCGAAGCGGCCGCCGCAACGCTCGAAGCGCACGCGACGTCGCTCGTCCGCTCGATCGATCAGTCGCACGCGGCGCTGCAAACGGAACTCGCGTCGCGCGATCAGCAACGGCTCGCCGCGTGGACCGATGCGCTCGCAACGATAGCCGACGCATTGCGCCACGACTGGCAACAGACGAGCGAACAGGCCGCCGCGCGCCAACAGGCGATCTGCGACACGCTCGCCGGCGCCGCCGAAAACATCACCGCGCAAACCCGTGCGCACGCAAGCGAAACGATTGCCGAGATCGGCCGGCTCGTCGACGCGGCGTCCGTCGCGCCGAAGGCCGCCGCCGACGTGATCGCCGAGCTGCGCGCGAAGCTCTCCGACAGCATGGTCCGCGACACCGCGATGCAGGAAGAGCGCAACCGTCTGCTCGACACGCTCGGCACGCTGCTCGATGCGGTCAATCACGCGTCCGCCGACCAGCGCGCGGCGATCGACGCGCTCGTCGCGACGTCGGCCGATCTGCTCGAACGCGTCGGCAGCCGCTTCGGCGACCGGATCGAACAAGGCGCGCGCACGCTCGACGGCGTCGCCGCGCAGATCGCCGGCAGCGCGGTCGAGGTCGCGAGCCTCGGCGACGCGTTCGGCGCAGCGGTGCAGCGCTTCGGCGAATCGAACGATCAGTTGGTCGCTCACCTGCAGCGCATCGAAGCCGCGCTCGACAAGTCGCTCGCGCGCAGCGACGAGCAACTCGCGTATTACGTCGCGCAGGCGCGAGAGGTCGTCGATCTCAGCGTGCTGTCGCAAAAGCAGATCATCGAAGACCTGCAACGGGTCGCCGATCAGCGCGCGAGCGCCGGAGGCGCCGTCGCATGAGCGAAGAGATCGACGGCGACGGCGTCGAATCGGCGACGCCGGTGTGGGCCGCATTCGGCGACCTGATGTCGGTGCTGCTCGGCACGTTCTTGCTGATCCTCGTCGGCGTGATCGGGATGCAGATCGAGCTGTCGTCGCAGCTCGACAACGCGGTCAAGGAGCGGCAACGGGAGACGCAGCGCCGCAAGACGCTCGAACAGGCGCTCGCCGGCCCGCTCGCGGCCGGGCGCGTGACGCTCGTGAACGGACGGATCGGCATCAACGGCAGCGTGCTGTTCGCGCTCAATTCGGACCAGCTGCAGCCCGAGGGCCGCGAGTTGCTGAAAAGTCTCGCGGAGCCGCTCACCGCGTATCTGAAGACGCATGACGAGGCGCTGATGATCAGCGGCTTCGCCGACGACCGCCAGGTGCGCGCCGGCAACCGCCGCTTCGCGGACAACTGGGAACTGTCGGCCGAGCGCGCGCTGACGGTCACGCGCGCGTTCATCGACGCGGGCGTGCCGGCCGCGTCGGTATTCGCGGCCGCGTTCGGCTCTGAACAGCCGATCAGCTCGAACGCGGACGACGCCGGCCGCGCGAAGAACCGGCGCGTCGAGATCGCGGCGGTGCCGAAGTCGTCGGTCGCGGACGGTGAGCGCCATGACCGGTGAGCGGCGCGACGCGCGCGCGTGGCTCGACGCGTGGCAGGCGAGCGGCGCGGATCGCGTCGATCCGATGCGGTTTTCGATGCTCGATGCGCTCGCGCGGCGCGCGGCGCGCCACGAAGGCCCCGCGCGACGCGTGCTCGACGAGCGGCTTGCGGTGCTGATCGCCGCGTATGCGGCGGATGTCGAGCGGGTTCAGGCGGCCGCCGCCGGCGATGCCCGGGCTCGCGCAAGCGGCCGTCCCGGCGAAGCACAGTCGAGCGCGCTCGCCGCGCTCACCGGGCACATCGCGCGCCACGCGCAGGCGCCGCACCGCGCGGCGTGGCCCGAGTTACCGATGCTCGACGACTTCAGAAAAACATGGTCGCGCCTGAGCACCGACATCCAGCTGCGCCAGTCGCGCGAGCAGGTGCCGACGAACGCGGGGCCGCTGAATTCGAGCAGCCTCGTGCATCGCGCGCTGGCGCTGATGCGCGAGCAGTCGCCCGCGTATTTGCAGCACTTTCTGTCGTATGTGGACGCGCTGTCGTGGCTCGGTCAGCTGAACGGCGGCGACGACGCGAGCCCACCGAAGGAAGCCCGTCGCGCGACGGTCGCGAAGAAAAAGCGATCGCGCTGAGGCGGCGAACGAAGCGCGTCGCCAGCCGCCGCCGCGCGCTCACCGCGCGGGGGCAAGACGCGTATTGGCCCGCAGCGGCGCGACGTCGTCGCGATGAGGCGGCTTCGGCACGAACGACGCGATCACGCCAGCCGGCCGACCGATGCCGTCACTGCTGCGCATTGCCCGGCAACGCATACGCAATCACGTAATCGCCGAGCTTCGTGCCGAACGACCCGTGGCCGCCCGCCGCGATCACCACGTACTGCCTGCCGTTCACCTCGTAGGTCATCGGCGTCGCCTGACCGCCCGCCGGCAGACGCGCGCGCCACAATTCCTCGCCGGTGTCCGTGCTGTACGCGCGGAGGTAGTTGTCGGCCGTCGCGCCGATGAAGAACACGTGCCCCGCCGTCGTCATCGGACCGCCGAGCATCGGCATGCCGACCTTGAACGGCAGCGGAACCGGCGCGCTGTCGCGCGACGTGCCGATGCGCTTTTTCCAGACGATCTGGTTCGTCCTCAGGTCGAGCGCCGCCACATAGCCCCACGCCGGCTGCTTGCACGGCAGCCCGAGCGGCGACATGAACGGATTGAGCGTCACGCCATACGGCACGCCGTACTGCGGCTGGATGCCGACTTCCGTGCCGGTCCCGCCGCCGCTTGCGCCTTGCGGCGGCTCGATCGGATTGCCGGGTCCGCGCGGAATCAGCCTCGACACGAACGGCAGCGCGATCGGATTCGCAATCGCGATCTGCCGGTCCGTATCGATCGCGAGACCGCCCCATTCGAACATCCCGAGGTTGCCCGGGAACACGAGCGTGCCTTGCGTCGACGGCGGCGTGAACGGTCCTTCATAGCGCAGGCGATGGAACTGCACGCGGCACATCAGCTGGTCGTACATCGTCGCGCCCCACATGTCGGCGCCCGTCAGGTTCTTCGCCGGACGAAACGTCAGCTGGGAGAACGGCTGCGTCGGCGACACGTGATCGCCCGGCGCCGCGCCCTGCGGCACCGGCTCTTCCGGCGCCGGCACGATCAGCTTCCCGTTGCGGCGGTCGAGCACGAAGATGTTGCCGGTCTTCGCGGGCGCGTAGATCGCCGGGATCACGTTGCCGCTGCTGTCGGTGATGTCGGCGAGCGTCGGCTGCGACGGCTGGTCCATGTCCCACAGATCGTGATGCACGGTCGGATAGAACCACACGAGCTTGCCGGTGGACGCGTTGAGCGCCAGCAGCCCGGTTGCGTAGCGCTCCATGTTCGGCGTGCGGTTGCCGCCCCAGATGTCGGGCGTCTCGACGCCCATCGGCAGATACACGATGTCGAGCTTCGGGTCGTACGCGGCCGGCGCCCACGAGTTCGGCGAGTTCGGCGTGAAGCTGTGCTGGTCGGCCGGAATCGCGTTCGGGTCGGCCGCGCCGGGATCGAACACCCACAGCAGCTTGCCGGTCTCGACGTCGAAGCCGCGGATCGCGCCGGAAGGCTCGTGCGTCGAATAATTGTCGGTCACCGATCCGGCCATCACGATCACGTGGTCGGTGATGATCGGCGGCGACGTCGGCTCGTATTGCCCCGCCGTCGTGACCGGCTCCAGATGCTGCAAGTCGAGATCGCCGTTGTTGCCGAAGCCGGCGCAGCGCTGGCCCGTTTGCGCATCGAGCGCGTACAGATGGCCGTCGTTCACGGGCAAGAGCACGCGCCGCGCGCATTGCGGCAGCGACGACGCCTGCGCGAGCGGCCCCGCCGCCTTCGCGGCGGCCGTCTCGTGATACGACACGCCGCGACACGTGACGTGCTGGAACGTCGGGTCCGCCTTCAGGCCCGGATCGAACTTCCATTTCAGCGCGCCGGTTGCCGCGTCGAGCGCGAACAGGATCTGGTGCGGCGAGCACAGATACAGCGAATCGCCGACCTTGATCGGCGTGACCTCGTTCGTGATTTCAGTCGGATCGTTCGGGCCTTTCTTGTCGCCGGTGCGGAACGTCCAAGCGACCGCCAGGTTCTTCACGTTCTGCGGCGTGATCTGCGCGAGCGGCGAATAGCGCGTGCCCGCCTGCGTGCGGCCGTATGCCGGCCAGTCGCCCGCGGCGGGGCCGCCCGCCCCGGCGGCGGTCGCGGCGCCCGGCGCCGCGGCGCTCGCCGTCACCGTGCCGTTGATCTGCTGCGGATCGTTGAACGCCGCGTAGACGAGCACGACCACGTTGACGACGAGCCCCGCGGCCAGCGCGAGCACGACGCCGCGGCCGGACGTGTTGAACGTGCGCGACACGAACGGCAGCACGAGCCAGATGCCGAAGATGACGAGCACGTCGGTGCGCGGCGTGAGCGCCCAGAAATCGAAGCCGCGTTCCCACACCGCCCACGCGATCGTGCCGACCAGCAGCAGCGCATACAGCGCGAGCGCGGCGCCGCTGCGCCGGTAGATCAGCAGCGCAATCACGATGAGCACGATCCCCGCGATCACGTAATACGCCGAGCCGCCGATCGCCGTCAGCCATATCCCGCCGATCAGCAGATACAGACCGGTCAATCCGGCGAAAAGCAGCGTGATCCACCTGATGACGCTACCAGGCGAAGAATCCGTCGACATGGCGTTGACCTCGGGTTGTCAGGTTTAAAGTGAGCGCAGTGAAGGAGGCGGCGCACGAGCCGCCCGCTATCGTTGCCGGACACCGCAAGAAGAAACGCGCCAGCATATTCCGCTCCCGATCAGCGCACGGCGCGTTCGTGCTATCGGACGATTGGCAACCTCGCCGTCGAACTAGCCGGCGTCGCCCGAAAAGAGATCGTCGACGAGCTTGCGCGCGGCCGAATAGCCGCCCATCAGCGCGTCGGCATCCGACGCGAACGGGCGGCCGGCGAGATCGCCGAGACGCAGCGGGGTAATGGCAGTGATCGGGTCGTCGCCGTGAAGAATTTTCACGAGCGCGACATAGCCGACAGCCGAAACCGGATGGCCGGGCTTCGACACCTTGAAGTCGGCCTCGACGCTCACGTCGAGCGTGAAGCCCCGGTATTCGTAAGTGCGCTGCATGGCGGCTCGGGCTGGATCGTGCGTCGTCGGGTGACGGTCATCACAGTACTCGAATGCCCGACATCCTGCTTTTTCGGGTGGCGCGCGACGCAGCCGGAACGGTCGTTGCTTGGTTACGAGGCGCAAGCGTGCGCACGCGGCGCATCGCGAACCCCTGAACGGAGGACGATCATGCCACTCAAGAGAGGAAAGTCGAGAGAGACGGTTTCCGAGAACATCAAGACGGAAATGAAGCACGGCAAGTCGCAGAAGCAGGCCGTCGCCATTTCGTTGAATCAGGCGCGCAAGTCGGGCGCGAAGATTCCGAAGAAGCATCACAAGTAGCGCGGCGATTCGCGCGGGCGTGCCGTTGCCGTTCGTTATGGCTTGTTGTGGCTTGCTACTGCGACCGGCTGGCGATCTCGCGCAGCCTGAATTTCTGCACCTTGCCCGACGGCGTGGTCGGCATCGCATCGAGCAGCACGAGACGTTCGGGTATGTATTGCGGCGTGACCTGGCGCGCTTTCAGAAACGCCACGAGCGCAGGCAGGTCGAGACTTTCCCCTTGTTTCGGGACGACCATCGCGCATGCCCGTTCGCCGAGCCGCTCGTCGGGATACGCGACGATCGCCACCTGCGCGATCGCCGGATGGCGATACAGCAACGCCTCGATCTCGACGACCGGAATGTTTTCGCCGCCGCGAATGATGACGTCCTTGCTGCGCCCCACGATGCGCAGATACCCACGTTCATCGAGCGTCGCGAGGTCGCCGGTGTCGAACCAGCCGTCCGCATCGACGCCGTTCAGATGCGGGCGATGCAGATAGCCCGCAAAGCCCGAACACGAGCGCACGAAGAGCCGCCCCGTGGCCCCGGTGGGCGCGATCCGGTCGTCGTGGTCGAGCACCTTCAGCTCGACGCCGGGCAACGGGTGGCCGTCGGTGTTGAACGAGCGCTCGTCATCGTCGTCGGGTCGCGTCAGCGTGACCGCGCCAAGCTCGGTCATCCCCCATGCCGACACGACTTTCGCGCCGAGCGCCGCGCGTGCGCGTTCGACGAGCGGTCCCGGAATCGGCGCCCCTGCGCACACGAACGCGCGCAGGCTCGGCACGGGGTGCCCGTGCCCGGTTGCCGCGTTGGCGAGGTCGGTCAGAAACGCGGTCGACGCCATCGTGAACGTCACCCGCTCGTCGTTGATCACGCGTATCGCCAGCGCCGGATCCCATGTGTCCTGCAACACGGCCCGCGCGCGCAGCATCACCGGCATCATCAGACCGTACATGAAGCCGGTCTGATGGGCCATCGGCGAAGCCATCAGCACGACGTCGTCGGCGGACAACCGCATCGCGTGCGCGTACTCGACGATGTTCGACATCAGCGTATTGGCGGTGTGCATCGTGCCTTTCGGCTCGCCGGTCGTGCCCGACGTGTACAGCAGTTGCGTGACGTCGTCGGGACCCGGACGATGCGCGCCCAGCGTGCGCCGCGCATCGGGCTCGTCCTCCCACGCCGGCGTACAAAGCAGCGCCTCGAAGCTTTGCGGCGCGGGCTCGCCGCGATGTTCCGCGCCGACCACGACCACATGCTGAAGATCGGGCAGACGCACGCGCAGCCCGTCCATCATCCGCGCGTAATCGAACTGGCGGTATCGCTGCGGGACGATCATCACCTTGCTGCCCGCATGCGCGAGCATGAACGCGAGCTCGCGCTCGCGGAAGATCGGCATCAGCGGATTGGCCACCGCGCCGATGCGCGAACACGCCAGATACAGCAGCGTCAACGGCCAGCCGTTCGGCAACTGCATCGACACGACGTCGCCGCGCGCCACGCCGAGCCGCGTGAGGCCGATCGCGATGCGGTCCGCCAGCCGCGCGACCTGCCGCCACGTGAACTGCACACGCGAGCCGTCCGCGGCGCACACGGCTGTCAGCGCAACGCGATCCGGGCATTGCGCGAGCGCGTCGTCCAGTGCGTCGTTGATCGTCCGGTCCGGCCAGAAACCGCCGGCGACGCTTGCCGCGCGGCGCGGCCCGATCAGCACGGGGTCGAACGTCATGCGTCGTCTCCTCGGCTTCGCTTCGTTCAGGCCGGCACCGCGTCGCGGCCGGCGCGTCGGCGCGCGACGATCGTCTTCATGATCTGCGCGGTGCCGTCGCCGATCTGGAAGCCGAGCACGTCGCGCAGACGCTGTTCGATCGGCCCCCGGTCATAGCCGCCGTGACCGAACGAAAGCAGGCACTGATGAATCGCGTCGTACGCCAGCTTCGGCGCCCACCACTTGCACATCGCGGCGGCATCCGTGTGCGGCAGGTCGCGGTCCTTGAGCCACAGCGTCTGCAGGCACAGCAGGCGCGCGGCCTCGATTTGCGTCTCGTACTCGGCGAGCGGATGCGACACGCCCTGGAATGCCGACAGCGGCTTGCCGAACGCTTCGCGCTGCGCGACGTATTCCCACGTTTCGTCGAGGCTCGCGCGCGCGACCGCCAGCACCTGCAGGCCGATCAGCGCGCGCGAGAAATCGAATCCCTGCATGACCTGCACGAAACCCTTTCCCTCGTCGCCGAGCCGATGATCGGCGCTCACGCGCACGTTCTCGAAGAAAATCGATCCGCGACCGATCGCGCGCTGCCCATGGCAATCGAAGCGCTGACGCGTGATGCCCGGCAGATCCATCGGCACGAGCACCGCCGAGACGCCGTGCGCGCCCTCTCCGATATCGCCCGTGCGCGCGAACACCACGGCCGCGTCGGCCTGATCGGCGGCCGAGATCGACGTCTTCTCGCCGTTCAGCACGTAGTCGTTGCCGATGCGCTCCATCTTCAGACGCAGATTCGCCGCATCCGACCCGCCGCGCGGCTCGGTCAGCGCGATTGCGAACAGCGCGTCGCCGGCCACGAGTCGTTCGAGCCACGGCTTCGCGACCTCGGGCCGCGCGTGCTGCGCGACGATCTGGCCGTTCAGCGACGCGAGCAGGTTGACGTACGAGAGGCTCAGATCGGCGCGTGCGATTTCCTCGTGAATCACGCCCGCCGCGAGGCACCCAAGCCCCTGGCCGCCGAACCGCTCGGGGAGTTCGGGCGCGATGAAACCCATGCGCCCCATCTCGCGCATGATCGTGCGGTCGAGCACACGCGTCGTGTCGCGTTCGAGAAAGCCGGGTGCCACGACTTCCCGCGCGAAACGGCGCGCGTGCTCGCTCAGGGCCATCAAGTCTTCGTCGAGATAGGGATTCACGTTCGTTCGGCTTCCTGAAAGTGTTCGGCCCGCGACGGCACGCGAGCCGCCCGGCGCCTCGTTGTCACTTCGCGTACTTGCGGAACTCGGGCTTGCGTTTTTGCTGGAACGCGCGCACGCCTTCCTTCGACTCTTCGGTGTCGTAGTAGAGCTTCAGCGCGTACATGCCCATGCCGGCGATACCGGCCTGATGCGCGGTGTCCATGTTGAACGAGCGCTTGGCGATGGCGATCGCCGTCGGGCTTTTCTCCATGATTTCGTCGCACCATTTCCGCACTTCGGCGTCGAGCGCTTCATGCGGGACGACCGCATTGACGAGCCCCATCGCGAGCGCCTCGGAGGCCGGATAGCGGCGGCACAGATACCAGATTTCACGCGCCCTTTTCTCGCCGACCACACGCGCGAGGAACGCGGTGCCGAACCCCGGATCGACCGAGCCGACCTTCGGACCCACCTGTCCGAACTGCGCCTTCTCCGACGCGATCGTGAAGTCGCAGATCGTGCACAGCACATTGCCGCCGCCGATCGCATAGCCCTGAACGCGCGCGATCACCGGCTTCGGCACGTCGCGGATCGCGTTGTGCAGCTCCTCGACCGGCAAGCCGATCGTTCCGCGGCCGTCGTACTGGCCTTCATGCGCCGACTGGTCGCCGCCAGTGCAGAACGCGCGATCGCCCGCGCCGGCCAGCACGATCACGCCGACGTCGCGCGCGTAGCCCGCGCGCGTGATCGCGTGGATCAGCTCGTCGCAGGTCTTGCCGCGAAATGCGTTCATCTTGTCCGGACGGTTGATCGTGATCCACGCCGCGCCGTGTCGGACTTCGTAGAGAATGTCTTCGTAGTTCATGCCTCTTCCTGACGATGAAAAAAAAAGCAGGCTCAGCCGACCATCGTCAGGCCGCCCGACACGCTCAGCACCTGCCCGGTGATGTAGCCCGCGTCTTCGCTCGCAAAGAATGCGATCGCGCCCGGCAGGTCGGCCGGCTGACCGATGCGGCCGAGCGGAATCGCGCGCCGGAACGCTTCGACCAGCTTGTCGGGGTCGCCCGCGCCGTCCTTGTACCCGGCGAACAGCGCCGTATCCGTCGGGCCCGGGCACACGACGTTCACGGTGATGCCGTGACGCGCATGCTCGCGCGCGAGCGTCTTCGACAGCGCGACGAGACCGCCCTTGCACGCCGCATAGACCGCCTCGCCCGACGAACCGACGCGCGCCGCATCGGACGCGATGTTGACGATGCGCCCGCGCTTGCGCTCCACCATGCGCGGCAGCACCGCGTGATGCAGATGCAGCGCGCCCGTCAGGTTGATCGCAATGAGCCGCTCCCATTGCGCGGGCTCCGTCTTCACGAACGGACGGAACACATCCCAACCCGCGTTGTTGACGAGCACGTCGATCGGACCCAACTCGCTTTCGGTAGCCGCGATCGCTGCGTCCACGTCGGCGCGGTTCGTGATGTCGCAGCGAATCGCGTCGGCCGTCCCGCCCGCCGCGCGGATGTCGTCGCGAACCTGCTGTGCGGCCGCGAGCGAAAGATCCAGAATCGCCACTCGCGCGCCCTCCTGCGCGAAACGACGGCACGTCGCCCCGCCGATGCCTCCGCCGCCTCCCGTCACGACGACGGTCTTGCCTGCCAGGCCTTGCATCATGCGTCTTTCTCCCGTCTTCAGAGGTACCATTGCGCTGCGGCCGGCCGCACCCCGTCGCCCGTCGCCATTTACGTCAATATGTTGACGTAATAGTAGGAGGTGCCGCATGAGACGGCAAGGACTCGACCACCAGGAAAAACCCGTGCGAAATACGAAGCAGAAGATCGACAAGACGAAACTGGATCTGGCCAACCGGCTTTTCTTCAAGCTGTATCAGTGCAGCAACATGTTGCATAAAACCGGCAGCCGCGCGGTGGAAGAAGAAGGCCTGACAACACAGCAATGGGCCGTGCTCGGCGCGTTGTCGCGCGACGAAGGCAGCGCCGGCATGAGCGTGGGCGATCTGGCGCGCTACCTGATGGTGAGCCGGCAGAACCTGTCGGGGCTGATCAGCCGCATGGAACGCGACGGTCACCTGACGACGGCCGCGGACGACCGCGACCGCCGCTCGCGGCTCGTGCGCATCAGCGATTCGGGACGAAAGCTCTGGCTGCAGAAGGCGACGCCGAAGATCAATGCATATTACGAAGACGTGCTCACCGATTTCTCGGTCAACGACGTCACGCATGCGCTGCATTACCTGCTCAAACTGCTCGACAACATGAAGCGCATCGATGACGCGGCACGCGACGCAAGTGACGCAGCGGAGTAGACAACAGCGCGCCGGGCGCGCTGCGTGCAGACGAATCAGCGCACCCTTTTCACGGAACCACGAGCGATTCAACGCGTATCAACACTCCACGTTGGCAACCAGGCATAAATGACGACCTGTAAAGCGGAAATGCAGCGCATGCCGACTTACAGGGGCGCACGTTCAGACAAATCTCGTGGAGAACTACGACAATGCCATATAACGGTTATGCCGCTGGCAACTATGCTCAGCTGCACGCACGATCTATCAGTATTGGACGATGCGCGGAGTTCGTCCGGCTCGCTGTCGAAAACGGCGGCGGCGTGTCGCTCGAGCGCACGCGAAGCGCGAAGGACATGGGCCGGGCGCTTCAGCGCGCCGGCTTTCGCGAAGCGCACGGCACGCCGCTGGCGGGCGACGTGATGGTTATCCAGGCGGCGCCCGGGCATCCTCACGGGCATGCCGCCATTTACGACGGCCAGATGTGGATATCCGATTTCAGGCAGCAGCACGGCTTTTATCCGGGCCCGGCATACCGGGAGGCGCGGCCATCCTGCAAACTCTACCGGCATCACTGACCCACCATGAACCGTTTCGTTATTGCCGCCCTCTTCGGGCTTTCGTTGTTTGTGCCGTCGCAGAGCACCTTTGCGGCCGCCACGGCCGACAGTCCCGAAGCGCTCACGACAAGCTTCTATTCGTGGTTCATCGCGCACGACACGGATACGTCGTATCCGCTCGATCTGCCGGAAATCGAGAAATACGTGACGACGAAAACAGTGAGCCGCCTGCGCGACGACTACGCGCGCTCCGGTCCCCCGGGCGGCGTGGATTACTTCCTGAAGGTGCAGGACTACGACGGCCGCGACTGGCTCGCGCACCGGGAAACCGGCGCGGCGATCGAACTCGGCAACGTTGCGGTGGTGCCCGTGACGTTCGGTTCGACGAACAAGACCCGCGTGCTCGTCTTCCTGCGCCAGATCGACGGCGCCTGGAAAATCACGAAGATCGACGATACGGACGATTACCGCTAAGGGCGTCCGTCTTCGGTTCATCAGAAAGATAAAACCCGCGAAGCGTTTAGCTATCGCGGGTCTTCAAAAACGCGCAGCGAATTTCACCGCAACATTCGATGGTGTCGGGGACCGGACTCGAACCGGCAAGCCGTTAGGCGGCGGATTTTCGTCACACCACGTCTTTCGACGCCGCGTTCGCGGCTTCGCCGCTTGCGTTCGTGCGCTGGACTATGCCTTCGCCATGATCGTGCGCGGCACGACGTTAGGCGCCCCCCGTCTAGTCTCTACACCTTCCGTGCCGCCGTTGCGGCGGCCGGCTTGGCTCGGCGTTGCCTCGGCGCCGCGAGCGCGATGCACCGCGCGACCCAGGGGATTCGCCGAATTTGAGGGGTTCTGCACCGACCGTTTCCAATCGGGCACTCAATCACTCAAGTCCGCTATGTTTACCAATTTCATCACCCCGACAGCGCGGTGAAGCGGACGAGATACTATCACGCGCGGCGCCCGCCCAGCAAAGGACGGCGCGCCGCGAGGCCCGCTGCGCAACGGCCCCGCCGAACGCGCGCACCCGCGCCGCGCGTCATATGACCGTCATCTGCGCTCCCGATAATCCGGGCGTCGAAAACGTTTCCATACGACGGACGCCCGCATGACGCCAACGATCAAGGATGTCGCCGCCTACGCCGGCTTTTCGATCGCGACGGTATCGCGCGCCATCAATGCGCCGGACACCGTCAATCCGCTCACGCTCGCACGCGTGCGCGAGGCGATCGAGACACTGAACTTCCGTCCGAATCCGCTCGGCCGCCAGTTGCGCGGCGAGCGCACGCGCGTCGTCGGCGTGATCCTGCCGACGCTGTCGAACCCGGTGTTCGCCGAGTGTCTGCAAGGAATCGACGAACTGGCGTCGGCGCAAGGCTACCGGCTGATGCTGATGACCACGCAATACGACGCGCAACGCGAGCGCCACGCGATCGACACGTTGCGCTCGCATCGGGTCGAAGGGCTGATCCTGACCGTCGCCGACGCGGACACGCACCCCGTGCTCGACGAACTCGATCGCGACGGCCCGCTCTACGTGCTGATGCACAACGACACGAAGCGGCGGCCGTCGGTCTGCGTCGACAACCATCGGGCCGCGTACGACGGCGTGCGGATGCTGATCGCGCACGGTCATCGCCGCATCCTGATGCTGGCCGGCACGCTGGCCGCGTCCGATCGCGCGCGGCTGCGCTACCAGGGCTACGCACAGGCGATGCACGACGCCGGGCTCGATCCGGCGCCGCCGCTCGAGGTGGACTTCAACGCGGAAGAACTCGCGCCGTCCGTGCTCGCGCATCTGACGAGCGGCGCCGCACGCCCGACCGCGCTCTTTTGCAGCAACGACCTGCTCGCGATGGTCGTGATCCGCGGGCTGCGCCGCGTGCGCCTGAACGTGCCGCGCGACATGTCGATCCTCGGCTTCGACGGCCTCGCGGTCGGCGAACTGCTGTCGCCGGCGCTCGCGAGCATCGGCTCGCCGAATCACGGCATCGGCTGCGCGGCGTGGCGCCGGCTGCTCGAACGCATCGACGGTCGGCGCGCGAGCAGCATCGCGGGTGACGAAGCGACGCCGCTCGCGCTCAGGCTGCCGCATACGCTGCGCCACGGCGCGACCGTCGCGGCGATCGCGCACGAACCGGCCGCCACGCTCGCGTCGGTTCGATGAAATAGCACTAGAAAACCAGACCAACCAGAACTTCTTCCACCGTCCCTGGAGACCTGTTGTGACTCATCGACCGGCCGTTGCTGGCGCCCTCTCGCACCCGTTGCCCCTCCTTTCGCGCGTCGCCGCTCGCGTGGCTTCCTGTGCCGCATCCGCCGCGCTCGCGCTCGCCGCGGTGTCGGCGTTCGCGCTGCCGCAGGCCGCGCACGCGCAGCAGACCGCGATCTGCTACAACTGCCCGCCCGAATGGGCCGACTGGGCAGGCCAGATCAACGCGATCCAGCAGAAGACCGGCATTCGCGTGCCGTTCGACAACAAGAACTCGGGCCAGGCCATCGCGCAACTGATGGCCGAACAAAAGAGCCCGGTGGCCGACGTCGTGTATCTCGGCGTGTCGTCCGCGTTCCAGGCGAAGGACAAGGGCGTGATCGAGCCGTACCGTCCGGCGCACTGGGACGACATCCCGGCGAACCTGAAGGACCCGCAAGGCTACTGGTTCGCGATCCACTCGGGCACGCTCGGCTTCTTCGTGAACAAGGACGCGCTCGAAGGCAAGCCGGTGCCGCGCTCGTGGGCCGATCTGCTGAAGCCCGAGTACAAGGGGATGATCGGCTACCTCGATCCGTCGAGCGCGTTCGTCGGCTATGCGGGCGCGGTCGCGGTGAATCAGGCGCTCGGCGGCACGCTCGACAACTTTCAGCCGGGCCTCGACTGGTTCGCGAAGCTGAAGGCGAACGAGCCGATCGTGCCGAAGCAGACCGCGTATGCGCGCGTGCTGTCCGGCGAAATTCCGATCCTGCTCGACTACGACTTCGACGCGTATCGCGCGAAGTACAAGGACCACGCGAACGTCGAGTTCGTGATTCCGAAGGAAGGCACGATCGCGGTGCCGTACGTGATGAGCCTCGTGAAGAACGCGCCGCACGCGGCGAACGGCAAGAAGGTGCTCGACTTCGTGCTGTCCGACGAAGGCCAGAAGCTGTGGGCGAATGCATATCTGCGTCCGGTGCGCGCGAGCGCGATGTCGCCCGAGGCGGCCAGCAGGTTCCTGCCGGCGAGCGACTATGCGCGCGCGAAGCCGGTCGACTTCGCGAAGATGGCCGAAAAGCAGCAGGCGTTCGGCGAGCGCTACCTGCAGGTGATGCATTAAGCGGGACGACTCACACGATGCACCACGACCTGACCTTTCCGCTGCGCTGGCGCGTCGCGCTGCTCGCGCCGGCGCTCGCCGTCTTCTGCGCGTTCTGGCTGTTGCCGATGATCGCGCTCGTCGAGGTGAGCGCCGACGGTCGTCTGCTCGCGACCTACCGCGCGCTGCTGACCAACGGCCGCTATATGGAGAGCCTGGCGGCGACGGTCGTGCTGTCCGCGGCCGTCACCGTGACGACGCTCGTGCTGTCGGTGATCAGCGGGCTGCTGCTCGCGCGCCGCGAGTTTCCCGGCCGCCGCACGCTCGTCGCGCTGCTCACGTTTCCGCTCGCATTTCCGGGTGTGGTCGTCGGCTTCATGGTGATCATGCTCGCCGGCCGCCAGGGGCTGATCGGCGCGCTGGCGATGCGCGTGACCGGCGAGCGCTGGGTGTTCGCGTACTCGATGGCCGGGCTCTTCGCCGGCTATCTGTACTTTTCGATTCCGCGCGTGGTCGTCACGGTGATGGCGTGCGCGTCGCAACTCGATGCGTCGCTCGAAGAGGCGGCGCGTTCGCTCGGCGCGTCGTCGTGGCGGATCCTGCTCGACGTGATCCTGCCCGCGCTCGCGCCGGGCCTGATCGCGGCCGGCGCCGTGTGCTTCGCGACCGCGATGGGCGCGTTCGGCACCGCGTTCACGCTCGCCACCGACATCGACGTGCTGCCGATGACGATCTACACCGAATTCACGCTGAACGCGAACATGGTGACGGCCGCGGGGCTGTCGATCGTGCTCGGCTTCGTCACGTGGGCGGTGCTGACCGTCGCGCGCACGCTCACCGGCGCGACGGTCGCCGCGACCGCATGAGCGCCGCCCTGCCCCTTGAGTCGCATGCTCGTGAGGTCCGCATGAATACGCTCGCCGATCCGGCGTCGCACGACGCTTCGTCCGGCTCGCCGCCGACGGTGCCGCCGCTTGTGCCGCAGACTCCGCCGTCGTCGCGACGCCGCGCGTTCGCGCTGCCGTCGGCGCGCGCGTGGCTCGCGTTCGCGCAATGGCTCGTCACGCTCGCGACGTGCGCGTTCCTGATCGTGCCGGTCGTGATGTCGATCGTCGCCGGCGTCACGGTCAACTATTTTCGCGGCGTCGCGAGCGGCCTCACGCTGCGCTGGCTCGACGAGGTGTGGACGCAGTATCACGCGTCCGTGTTCCTGTCGCTCGAAGTGGCGGCGTTGACGCTCGCCGTCACGCTCTTCGCCGGCGTGCCGGCCGGTTACGCGCTCGCGCGCAGCCGCACGCGCATCTCGCGCGTGATCGAGGAACTCCTCGTGATGCCGGTCGCGCTGCCGGGGCTCGCGTCCGCGCTCGCGCTGCTCGTCGTGTACGGCGGCTTCTCCACGTTCCGGATGAGCGCGATGTTCATCGTCGTCGGCCACGTCGTGTTCACGCTGCCGTTCATGGTGCGGCCCGTGGCGGCCGTCTGCGCGTCGCACGATCTGCGCACGCTCGAAGAAGGCGCAGCGAGCCTCGGCGCACGCTTCGTGCAGCGCTTTTTCACGATCGTGCTGCCGAACGCGCGACCCGGCATCGTCGCGGGCGCACTGTCGGTGATCACGCTGTCGATCGGCGAATTCAACCTCACGTGGATGCTGCACACGCCCGACACGAAGACACTGCCCGTCGGCCTCGCGGACACGTACGCGTCGATGCGCATCGAAATCGGCAGCGCGTACACGATCCTGTTCTTCATCATGACGATGCCGCTGCTCGTCGCGATGCAATGGCTCGGCGTCAATGCCGCCGGCTCGAACCCCGCGCGCCGCGCGCCGGACAAGAAGGATTCCCGATGAAACTCGATTCGATTCCGATCGTCCTGTCGTCGTGTGCGAAGACGTTTCGCGGCACGCGCGTGCTGGAGCCGCTCGACCTGACGATCGGCGCGGGGGAGACGCTCGTGCTGCTCGGCCCGTCCGGCTGCGGCAAGACCACGACGCTGCGGCTGATCGCGGGGCTCGAAACGCCCGACGCGGGCGGCCGCGTGAGGTTCGGCGACGAAGACGTGACCGCGCTGCCGATCGAGCGCCGCAAGGTCGGCATGGTGTTCCAGAACTACGCGCTGTTTCCGAATCTGAACGTGCGCGGCAACATCGGCTATGGGCTGAAGATCCAGCGCGTGCCGCAAGCGGCGGCGCGCGAACGCGTCGACGAGCTGCTCGCGATGATGCGGCTCGAAGCGCACGCGGACAAGCCCGTCGCGCAGCTGTCGGGCGGTCAGCGCCAGCGCGTCGCGCTCGCGCGCGCGCTGGCGCCGCGTCCGCGCGTGCTGCTGCTGGACGAGCCGCTGACGGCGCTCGATGCGCGTCTGCGCGACACGCTCCGCGGCGAAATGAACGCGCTGTTGCGCGAACTCGCCGTGACCACCGTGTACGTGACGCACGATCAGGCCGAAGCGATGGAACTCGGCGACCGCATCGTCGTGATGAGCGAGGGCCGCATCGAACAGGCCGGCACGCCGCGCGACATCTACTACCGGCCCGCGAATCGCGCGGTCGCGCAGTTCGTCGGCACGCTGAACCGCGTCGCGGGACAATGGCGCGACGGCGCACTGGAGACCACCGGCGGCGCGCTGCTGCCCGCACGCGCGGTGCGCGACGCACAGGCAGGCGCGGCCGAACTGTTCTTCCGCCCTGAGGACGCGTGGCTCGTCGATCCGGCCGACGCGCAGTTGCGCGGCGTGATCGAACACGCGGCGTTTCTCGGCGAACGCACGCGGCTCACGATCTGCGGCGCGGCACCCGACGCGCTGATCGTCGACGTCGCCGGCCGCATCGAGCTGGCGCGCGGCACGCCGGTCGGCCTGTCGGTGGCAGCCGACGCGTTGATCGCGCTCGCGTGAGCGCCGCCAGTGTCAGTCACCCCAACGAATTACTTCGAGAGTTCACGAAAGCATGCTGCTCGCCCAGATCAGTGATCTTCATATCAAAGCGCCGGGCGCGCTCGCGTATCGCCGCGTCGATACGGCCGCGTCGCTCGCGCGCTGCATCGCGCGCCTGAATGCGCTCTCCCCGCGCCCGGACGCGGTGATCATGACCGGCGACCTCGCCGATCGCGGCACGCCGCAGGAATACGCGCACCTGAAGTCGCTGCTCGCGACGCTCGATCTGCCGTATTACCTGCTCGTCGGCAATCACGACGACCGCGATGCGCTGCGCGACGCATTTGCCGAGCGCCCCGAACTGCACGTCGGCGGCGAGTTCGTGCAGTACGCGGTCGATGTGGGCGCGCTGCGCGTGCTCGCGCTCGACTCGGTGGTGCCCGGGCAAAGCGCGGGCTCGCTCGACGACGCGCGGCTCGACTGGCTCGCCGCGCAACTCGACGCCGCGCGCGGAAGGCCGGTGATCGTCGCGCTGCACCATCCGCCGTTCGATTGCGGGATCGCGCACATGGACGCGATCCGTCTCGCGGCGGACGCATCGGCGCGCCTCGAAGCGCTCGTCGCCCGGCATCCGAACGTCGAGCGCGTGATCTGCGGTCACGTGCACCGGCCGATGTTCGTGCGCTTCGGCGGCACGATCGCATCCGCGGTGCCGGCGCCCGCGCACCAGGTGACGCTCGATCTGCGCGAGCACGGCCCGTCCGCGTTCTCGCTCGAACCACCGGCGTTCGCGTTGCATCGCTACGAACGGCAGAGCGGCGTCGTCACGCACCATGCTTACGTGGACGCCGCCGACGGCCCGTATCCGTTCTTCGACAGCCACGGCAACCTGATCGACTGACGGCCGCGCCAGCACGATCATCTGCGCTCCGGTATGATCGGCTCGCTCGAAGACTGCCGCCGTTTCCATGTCCACTTCCGAATCGATCCCTGCGCGCGAGCCGATGTCGCTCGGCGCATTGTTGCTGCTGCTCGCGATCATCGCGGGCGTGTCGGTCGCAAACATCTACTACAACCAGCCGCTGCTCGACGACTTCCGGCACTCGTTTCCGCAGAGCGCCGCGTGGATCGGCGCCGTGCCCGCTTGCACGCAGCTCGGCTACGCGGCCGGCATGCTGCTGCTCGCGCCGCTCGGCGACCGCATCGATCGCCGCAAGCTGATCCTCATGCAGACGGCCGCGCTGTGCGTCGCGCTGCTGGTCGCCGCGACCGCGCCGACGCTCACCGTGCTGATCGTCGCGAGCCTCGCGATCGGCGTCGTGTCGACGATCGCGCAGCAGGCGGTGCCGTTCGCCGCCGAAATCGCGCCGCCCGAGCGTCGCGGCCATGCGGTCGGCACCGTGATGAGCGGCCTCCTGATCGGCATCCTGCTCGCGCGGACGGCGTCCGGTTTCATCGGCGAATACTTTGGCTGGCGCTCGGTGTTCGGCGCGTCGATCGTCGCGCTGATCGCGCTCGGCGTCGTGATCGTGCTGAAGCTGCCGAAAAGCAAGCCCACGTCGACGCTCGGCTTCGGGCAGCTCTTCGCGTCGCTGTGGCATCTGACGGTGGAATTGCGCGGACTGCGCGAGGCCGCCGCGACGGGCGCCGCGCTGTTCGCCGCGTTCAGCCTCTTCTGGCCGGTGCTGACGCTGCTGCTCGCCGGCGCGCCGTTCCATCTGGGGCCGCAGGCGGCGGGCCTCTTTGGCGTCGTCGGCGCGGGCGGCGCGCTGATCGCGCCCGTCGCGGGCCGCTTCGCGGACAAGCGCGGACCGCGCGCGATCGTCACGATGGCGATCGTGCTGTTGGCGCTGTCGTTCGTCATTTTCGCGCTGTCGGCGACGAGCATCGTCGGGCTCGTGATCGGCGTGATCGTGCTCGACGTCGGCGTGCAGAGCGCGCAGATCGCGAACCAGTCGCGCATCTACGCGCTGCGGCCCGATGCGCGCAGCCGCGTGAATACGGTCTACATGGTGTGCTATTTCATCGGCGGCGCAGTGGGCTCGGCGGTCGGCGTCGCGATGTGGCACGCGTTCGGCTGGACCGGCGTGTGCGCGGCCGGGCTCGGCTTCATCGCGCTCGCCGCGTGGATTCACATCGGCACGCGGCCGCGCGTCGGCGCGCAGACGTCGCCCTGAGCCGTCGTCCCGCACGACGCGCGGCGCCCGCGCGTCGTGCATCGCAGGCTCGCTTCGCGGCTTACTTCGTGTCGAGCAGGTCGGTCATGTCATCCGCGTGTTCTTCCTCGACCGCGAGAATTTCCTCGAAGATCCGCCGCGTCGTCGTATCGCTGTCGCCGAGGTAGCGAATGATCTCGCGATACGTTTCGATCGCGATCCGCTCCGCCACCAGGTTCTCGCGGATCATGTCCTTCAGGTCCGTGCCTTCGCGATACTCCGAATGCGAGCGCTGCGCGAGCGTCTGCGGCGAGAAATCCGGCTCGCCGCCGAGCTGCACGATACGCGCGGCGAGCTTGTCCGCGTGTTCCTGTTCCTCGGTCGCGTGCTCGGCGAATTCCGCGGCGACCGATTCCGACTCGATCCCCTTCGCCATGAAGTAATGCCGCTTGTAGCGCAGCGTGCAGACGATTTCCGTCGCGAGCGCATCGTTCAGCAGCTTCAGCACCGTTTCGCGGTTCGCACCGTAGGCCGCCGTGACGGAGCCCTGTTCCATGTTGCGGCGCGCCTCTTCGCGCACGCGTTTCACATCGATCTCGAATGAGGATGGGGACTTCGACATCTGTTTCTCCTTTAACGGAAATGGAAACGGAGCTCACGCTCAGGTCCGCAGCACGCCGAGCAACAGCGTGACGACGAACACCACCAGGAAAATGTAAAAAAGGATCTTCGCGATTTCAGCGGCGCCGGCCGCGATGCCGGTGAAGCCGAATACGGCGGCGATCAGCGCGATCACAAAGAACACGATGGCGTAATGGAGCATGGCGTTGTCCTCCGGTTGTGTCCTGAGGCCGGGCGCGAGAGGCGCGCGGCGTCTGTCGCGTCGCCGCGTCGCCTGCCGGCCGTCGTCGTCGTCCAGCCCCGGCGCGCTGAACGGCGGCGCGCCGCGGGCCGCAGCGGAGCATCAGCAAGGCGCGGACCTGAACGCAGCGCGCGCGAACGCGGGATGGGCATGGCGCGTGCTGAACGTTAGTTCCCTTACTTGCCATTTACATGGAGGATGCCCATGAAACGCTTCATCGCATTGCTTCTTGTGACTGCCTGCGCGGGACTTGCCGCGTGCAATACGGTCGCCGGGGCCGGAGAGGACATGTCCGCCGGCGGCCACGCGGTCACGCGCGGCGCCGAGCAGGCGAAGTAGCGGAGCGCGAGCCGCGGGCGATTCGAGCCGCAGCGCCTCGTCGCCGGCGGCCCGTTCATGCGCGCTCCGTTCTCCAGCAAGCGCGTCCGTCGCGCGACGCGCGCGGGCGCCGCTTTGCGCGCGCCGAATACCCATTGGCTGCCGAGGGGCTTGCCAGCCGCGCCGGTCGCGGTGTATCTTTGCCGCTGCTTACGCGGGGGTCCTGCGTCGAGCGCCGCAGCGGCGGCGTGTCGGAGCGGGTGAGAAATACCCTTTGAACCTGATCTGGGTAATGCCAGCGCAGGGAAGCGTCCGGACTTCGCTGTGTTACCCCGCTGTGCAACCCGTTTCGCAGCACCCTCCTCCAGCGAAGCCCGACCACGTTCCCGTCGTCTCCTGCGAAGCCTGCCGCCCCAACCTTGGGCTTCCACGCTGAATGGAGACACCGCATGAACGCGAATCCGAAATTCATTTCCGCCGACGCTCACGTCGATGCGGCCGCGGTCGCGCCGCTGCCGAACTCCCGCAAGATCTATGTGGCCGGCTCGCAGCCGGACATTCGCGTGCCGATGCGCGAAATCTCGCAGGCCGACACGCCGACCGCGTTCGGCGGCGAAAAGAATCCGCCGATCTACGTGTACGACACGTCGGGTCCTTATACGGACCCCGAAGCGAAGATTGACATCCGCGCGGGCCTGCCGGCGCTGCGTCAGCGCTGGATCGAGGCGCGCGGCGACACCGAGGCGCTGCCTGGCCTGTCGAGCGAGTACGGCCGCGAGCGCGCCGCCGATCCGGCGACCGCCGAGCTGCGCTTTCCCGGCCTGCACCGCACGCCGCGCCGCGCCGCGAGCGGCCGCAACGTCACGCAGATGCACTACGCGCGCCAGGGCATCGTCACGCCGGAAATGGAATTCATCGCGATCCGCGAGAACCAGCGCCGCGCCGAGTACATCGAGAGCCTGAAGGCGAGCGGCCCGAACGGTGCGAAGCTCGCCGACATGATGGGCCGCCAGCATCCGGGCCAGGCGTTCGGCGCCGCCGCGTTCGGCGCGGATGCGCCAAAGGAAATCACGCCTGAATTCGTGCGCGAGGAAATCGCGCGCGGCCGCGCGATCATTCCGGCGAACATCAACCACCCGGAAAGCGAGCCGATGATCATCGGCCGCAACTTCCTCGTGAAGATCAACGCGAACATCGGCAATTCGGCGGTCACGTCGTCGATCGGCGAGGAAGTCGACAAGATGACGTGGGCGATCCGCTGGGGCGGCGACACGGTGATGGATCTGTCCACCGGCAAGCACATCCACGAAACGCGCGAGTGGATCATCCGCAACAGCCCGGTGCCGATCGGCACGGTGCCGATCTATCAGGCGCTCGAAAAGGTCAACGGCAAGGCCGAGGACCTCACGTGGGAAATCTTCCGCGACACGCTGATCGAGCAGGCCGAGCAAGGCGTCGACTACTTCACGATCCACGCGGGCGTGCGTCTGCAATACGTGCCGCTGACCGCGAAGCGGATGACCGGCATCGTGTCGCGCGGCGGCTCGATCATGGCGAAGTGGTGTCTCGCGCATCACAAGGAAAGCTTCCTCTACGAGCACTTCGAAGAGATCTGCGAAATCATGAAGGCGTACGACGTGAGCTTCTCGCTCGGCGACGGTCTGCGCCCCGGCTCGATCTACGATGCGAACGACGAAGCGCAGCTCGGCGAACTGAAGACGCTCGGCGAGCTCACGCAGATCGCGTGGAAGCACGACGTGCAGGTGATGATCGAAGGCCCCGGCCACGTGCCGATGCAGTTGATCAAGGAGAACATGGACCTGCAGCTCGACTGGTGCAAGGAAGCGCCGTTCTACACGCTCGGGCCGCTCACCACCGACATCGCGCCGGGCTACGACCACATCACGTCGGGCATCGGCGCGGCGATGATCGGCTGGTTCGGCACGGCGATGCTGTGCTACGTGACGCCGAAGGAGCACCTCGGTCTGCCGGACAAGGACGACGTGAAGGAAGGCATCATCACGTACAAGCTCGCGGCGCATGCGGCCGACCTCGCGAAGGGGCATCCGGGCGCGCAGGTGCGGGACAACGCACTGTCGAAGGCGCGCTTCGAATTCCGCTGGGAAGACCAGTTCAATCTCGGCCTCGACCCGGACAAGGCGCGCGAATTCCATGACGAAACGCTGCCGAAGGATTCGGCGAAGGTCGCGCACTTCTGCTCGATGTGCGGGCCGCACTTCTGCTCGATGAAGATCACGCAGGACGTGCGCGAGTTCGCCGCGAAGCAAGGCGTGACCGAAGAGGAAGCCTTGAAAAAAGGCATGGAAGTGAAGGCGGTCGAGTTCGTCAAGCAAGGCGCGGAGATCTATCAGCGTCAGTGACGAATGCCCCGCTCCGGAGGGCTTCGTCGAACGCAGCCACGTGCGCGATGCCAGCGAAGAAACAGTTTCTTACCGAACCTGCAATTCGTTGACAAGCGCATACAACGCGATACCGGTTGCGCGCCTACTCTCGTGAATATGACGGCATGGCATGGGCATTGCTGTTGCGCATGCATCGGCCGTTGTGCCATTCACGAAGGAGTCGAACCATGACGAAGTCCATCCGGCAAGCCAGGGTCGTGCTGACGGTCGCGGCCGTCGTGACCACTGTTTCCAGCCTTTCGGCATGCGACGGCATGACGAGACGCCAGCGCGACACCGCGATCGGCGCGGGCGTCGGCGGCGCCGCGGGCGCCGCGATCGGCGGCAATGCGCTGTCGACGCTCGGCGGCGCGGCCGCGGGCGGCCTGATCGGCAATCAGGTTGGAAAGTAACCGAATGCCCGCGCGAATATCGGCTTCGAATCCATGCGGCGCGTTTCCAGCCGGAACGCGCCGCGTGTCTTTTCCGGAGCCCCGCGCACCGGGCGCGAAGCCTGCAATGGAGTGTTACACGGTCGTCGCCGCGTTCGCGCGCGAGGCGGCGTAATATCCTCGTCGCCGGGCCCGCAGAAGCTGGCCGATTCACCGAGTCACACCATGAACCTTTCGTCCCGTCGTTTTTCCGAGCCGTCCGCAAGCGTTCGCACGATTCGAACGATCCGCACGATCCGCACCATCCGCACGTGCGTCGCCGCCGCCTGCGGCGCCGCTGCGCTGCTTTCGCTGTCCGGATGCTATTACTATCCGCCCGCATACGGATACAGCCCGGCGCCGTATTACGCGACCGCGACCGCACCCGCGTATTCGGCGTATCCCGCGTATCCGGCCTATTACCCGGCCTACCCGGCGTATGCGTATCCGTCCGTGTCGTTCGGCATCGGCGGCTACTGGGGCGGCCACGGGCACCACTGAGCGCACCTTTACGCGGGCTTTACGCTTTTCCGCGTTTTTCTTCGCGCTTTTCTTCGCTTTATTCCTGGTTTGTCACCGGCGCGCAAGCCGCGCGTCGGTAATCCGCGCTCGGGCAGCGAATCGCCGCCAATAACCGTACTTTCCCTCCTTGACGCAGCGCCGCGATTTCTTATTCTCCTAAAGCTGCAGTAATAAAGTGCCGTATTAACAGCCTGCCCCGCGAAAAGCGGGCACGCGAGGCTCGCTCACTGTCGTGCGCAACAGGCGCAGCGGTACAGAAGCAACGCGCCGATTCGAACCATCATCAAGGAGACCGGAGTGTTCCACCAGTTACTCACGCCGATCGGCAACGCGCTGTTGCCGTCGTTCATCGTCGCGGCACTACCGATCGCGACGGTGCTCATTCTGCTCGGGTGGGCGAGACGCCCGGCCTGGCAAGCGTCGCTTGCCGGGCTCGTCGTCGGGCTCATCGTCGCGATCTTCGGCTGGCAGTTCCCGGCCGGACTCGCGTTCAACTCGGTCGCCGCCGGGGCCGTGTTCGCGCTGTGGCCGGTGATGTGGATCGTCGTCAACGCGATCCTGCTGTACAACATCGCGCTGCGCTCGCAGCGCTTCGCCGCGTTCCGGATGTGGCTGCTCGACAATCTGCCGAACGACCGCCGCGTCGTGCTGATCGTCATCAGCTTCTCGTTCGGCGCGCTGTTCGAGGGCATCTCGGGCTTCGGCACGCCGGTCGCGATCACGAGCTCGCTGCTGATCATGCTCGGCTTCCCGGCGCTCGAAGCGCTGACCTACACGCTGATCTTCAACACGGCGCCGGTCGCATTCGGCGCGCTCGGCGTGCCGATCACGGTGCTCGGCGCGGTGTCGCACCTGCCGTCCGACGTGCTCGCGCAGATGGTCGGCCGCCAGTTGCCGTTCTTCGCGCTGCTGCTGCCGTTCTACGTGATCGGCATCTACGCGGGATTCCGCGGCATGCTGCGCGTGTGGCCGGTGCTGCTCGTGTCGGGCGCGAGCTTCGCGCTCACGCAGTTCGTGACGGCGAACTTCATCAACTACAGCCTGACCGACGTGCTGTCGTCGATGGTGTCGCTGATCCTGACGATCGCGTTCCTGCAGGTGTGGAAGCCGGCGCCCGATCCGCACTACGCGATCCGCATCGATCGCGAAAAGGAAGTGCGCGGCGAACTGAGCGGCGCGCAGGGCTGGTATCCGTGGATCATCGTGTCGGTCGTCGTGATCGTGTGGACGATCGCGAAGGTGTTCACGATCGGCGACGTGAAGATCCAGTGGCCGGGCCTCCACAATGCCGTGTTCATCACGCTGTACAACACGCCTTACGGCGCGATCTGGGACTTCCAGCCGCTCGCGACCGGCACCGCGATCCTCGTCGCGGCGATCATCACCGCGTTCGTCGTGCGCCTGAAGCCATCGGACTTCGTCGGCGCGATCGTCGACACGTGGGTGCAGACGCGCATCGCGATCCTGACCGTCGCGACGATCGTCGGCCTCGCATTCCTGATGAACTACTCGGGGCTCACGTACACGCTCGGTCTCGGCGTCGCGTCGGTCGGGCCGTTCTTCCCGCTCGTGTCCGCGTTCCTCGGCTGGGTGGCGGTGTTCCTGTCCGGCAGCGACACGTCCGGCAACGCGCTCTTCGGCAACCTGCAGGTGGTGGCCGCGCAGCAGTTGAACCTGAACCCGGTGCTGATGGCCGCGACGAACTCGTCGGGCGGCGTGATGGGCAAGATGATCTCGCCGCAGAACATCGCGACCGGCGTCGCGACGACCGACCTGAAGGGCAAGGAAGGCGTCGTGTTCGCGAAGACGTTCAAGCACTCGATCCTGCTGACGGTGCTGCTCGGCATCCTCGTGTGGCTGCAGCAGAACGTGTTCACGTGGATGATTCCGCCGCACTGAGCGGCGGGCGGCGCGCGTCCGGCGGGATGACGATCGTCACGGCCGGCCGCGAACGCCGCCATCGACGATAAAAAAACCCGCCTGCACTGGATTCGTGCAGGCGGGTTTTGTTTTGACGCGACGCGGGCGGCTTACTGCAGTTCGTCGACGACGAGCGCCATGATTTCCTGCGCGGGACGCGACGTGTCGATGTCGCCCTTCGGGTCGACGACCGCGACGCGCGTTTGCGTCTCGGTGATCGCGCGCACGTTCAGCCGATACTGCTTCGCGATCTTTTCCTTGCGGCCGTGGAACACCTGGTTCCAGAAGCTCTGCTCGGCCGACGTCATGTCCTTCGGGTCGACGTAGCGCACGTAGTAGATGCCGTTCGCGCGATCGCGGTCGTCGACCGTGAAGTTCGCGCGGTCGAGCGCCACGCCGACGCGCAGCCACGCGCGGTCATACGGCTCGCCGAGCGTGAGCTCGGTGCGCGAGGACTGGCCGGACGCGTCGTCGGCTTGCGCGGCGCCGGCGTTCGCGACGTTCTGCGCGGCGATGGCGGCGGCGGCCGAGTCGGCTTTCGCCGGCTTCGCGTCCTTGCTCGCCGACTTCGACGCATCGGCTTGCGCGGCGATCTGCGCGTCGGGCACGCCCGGCTTCGCGCGCGCGAGCGTCAGCATGAGCCGCTTCAGGTACTCGGTTTCGAGCGCCGGATCGTTCGGCTTCGGCTGCCACGCGCTGTTTTCGTTGGTCGTGCCGGTCAGCACTTCGCGCAGCCCTTTCTGGCTGATGAACACGTAGGTGCCGCCGTTCGGCGTCGCTTCGAGACGCGTGCGGTACTTGTTGCGCTCGGCGGTCACGTACGAGTTGTCGGTCGCCCAGGTGAGCGCGTTGCGGATCAGGCCGTCGTTGATCCTCGGATGGGTTTCGTTCCAGTCCGTTTCCATCACGCCCTTCGTGCGCTGGTCGACGACGAGCAGGAAGCCCTGCTCCTGCCAGAACCGGCGGACCTGCGCCCAGACGTCGTCCGGCGAGCGGTTGTCGATCACGAGCCAGCTTTCGGTGCCCTCGCGCTGGATGTGCATGCCTGGAACCTGCGGCAGCACGCCGTTGTCGGGCGACGTGGGGGCGGCGCTCTGCACTTCCTTCAACGCCGCGAGCGACGTTTGGCCGTTCACGGGCGGAAGCGAACGCTCGTCGGACGTTTCGTCGAGCATGTTCGGCGGCAGGGCCAGCGAGAGCGACGGGTCCGTCACCTTCGAGTCACTGCGGTAATCGATCTTGCCCGGCGACTGCGAGGCGCAGCCGGCGACCAGCCCGCCTGCCATCAGGAGTGCCGCTGCCCGGCTGGCAAGACGTTGATGAAAATCACTCATGTTCGGGTAATTCCTCGCTTCGGCTACACCACGGCCAGTTTCCGTGGATCAACCAGCCATTCTACCGGCGACGCGGCGCGCTGTGCAAAAACTGCGGTGTAAATCGCCGGGCGGATGGTACGGATGACCGGCCACTCGCAGAGCGCCGGACGCGTCGCGAGTGCGGGCGGAAGCGGTTTTGTCGGCGTTGCTGCTCGCCCGCGCGCGGTGGCCGCATTTCGCTGCCGTGCGTCGCGCCGCGCGCGCAATTTCGTTTCGGCGGCGGTTTTTCAGGGCTCGATTGGGGTGGACCCGTTCGCGCCCGATTGACTGCCGTGCGCGGGGGCCAGCGTCGTCTTCGCGAGCGCGGCCGGCGCGAGCCAGCGAAACGACTTGAGACCCGATTCGTCGAACGTGCACTCGGCGGCAGTCTGCGTGATCTGGCGCGGGTGCGAGAAGTGCGCGACCAGTGCGCCGACCGGCGTCGTCGGATGCGGCTTCGCGGCGGCGGTCGGCTGGGAAGCTGCAGTCGGCTGGGAGGCGGCAGTCGGCTGGGAAGCTGCAGTCGGCTGGGAGGCTTCGGTCGGCTGGGAGGCTGCCGCCGGCATCGAGGCCGCCGCAGCGCTTTGCGCGCCGCCGGCCGTCGTGCCCGGCTTCGTCGACGCATCCGCCGCCGACGCTCCGGCCGCGATCGACGCCCGCTCGAGCCGCCCTTCGACCACGACCCGCTGCCCGCGATACGACACCGCCCGATGCGTGACCGTCAGCTCGCCGTGCGACGTCGAGTCGAGCCGCGTGCGCATTTCGTCGACGCACCAGCTCGGGTTGCGGTACTCGGCAGCACAGCCGCCGAGCACGGTGACCAGGGCCGCGAGGCCGACGATGCAGACGTTCCGTTGATTCAATTGGGGCTCCGGGATCGGGTTGGCGCAATTGTAGCGTAGCGTCGGTGAGCGCCCGGCCGCGCCGCTCCGCCTTGCGCCCACGCGAGCGCCCCGGAGCGCTCCCGCCCGGCCCCCGTCGCCTGCTATCATCGCGCTGTATATCCATACAGTCCTCGCGTGCTCCGTCCGTCGCCCGATCCGTTTTATTACCTCGCGAACTTCCAGCAGGCGCTCGCCTGGCTCGACGCGCGCTGCGCCGACCTGTTCGACGCCGCCGAGCGCCGCTTCGTCGACGGATTCGCGCTCGCGCCGCGCGCCTCCCAGGCGCTGTTCACGCGGATGCTGATGCGCAAGGGCCCGCACTTTCGCGTGTCCCGGCTGCAATACGACGAGATCGGCTGTCCGCGCTCGGCCGCCGCGCCGCTCGTCGCGGCGGGCTGGCTCGACGACGCGCCGCTGCTGTCGCTCGACGCGCTCGCGCCGCTCGTCACGAAGGCCGAGCTGTTCGAGCTGGCCGTGCGGCTTGGCGTCGATGCGGCCCGCGCGAATCCACGCACGACGCGCACGCAACTGCTCGATGCGCTCGCCGGGTTCGACGCAGCCGATCTCGCGCCGCGCGCGTGGCACGCGTGGTTCCCCGACTCCGCCGACGCGGTGTTCGACCTGACGGCCGCGCCGCTGTGCGAGCGTCTTCGGTTGATGTTCTTCGGCAATCTGCATCAGGCCTGGTCCGAGTTCGTGCTCGCGGAGCTTGGCGTGTTCCGTTACGAGCGCGTGCCGTTCGATCTCGCCTCGCGCGCGTTCACGCAGCGCGGGGACGTCGACACGTATCTCGCGCTGCGCGACTGCCGCGATGCGCTCGATGCCGCGTCGAGCGCGCCGGACCCCGCGTCGCGCGCCGCCGCGCTGGGTGCGGTGCTCGACACGCTCGCGCGCGTCGCACCGCGCACGCACGCGAACGCGTGGCTGCGCGCGCGTCACGACAAGCTGCGTCACGCGCTCGGCCTGCACGCGGAACGCGCGCGCGACCCCGCGCTCGCGTGGCGCGCGTACGAGGACTGCCTGCATCCCGAAGCGCGTTACCGATGCATTCGCGTGCTCGAACAACTGGGACGCCGCGACGATGCACTCGCGCTCGCCGAGCAGATCGTCGCCGCGCCGGCGAACGAAGAGGAAGCGCAGCGCGCGACGCGCACACTCGGGCGGCTCAGGCGCTCGCGCGGCAGCGGCGGCGGCCGACGCGCGCGTGAAGCGGCCGACGTCGAAATCGCCGCAACCGCCAACGAGTCGTTCGAAGTCCGCGAGATCGTGCTGCCGCTGCCGGCGCCCGCCGTACGCGTCGAGGAAGCCGCGTGCGCGTCGCTTCACGCGCCGCAATCGCCCGCGTTCCATGTCGAGAACACGCTGATCAACGCGCTCTTCGGGCTGCTGTGCTGGCCCGCGCTGTTCGCGCCGCTGCCCGGCGCGTTCTTTCATCCGTTCCAGCGCGGGCCGGCCGACCTTCATGCGCCGGACTTCGTCGCGCGCCGCGCCGCACTGTTCGCCGCGTGTCTCGCGGAACTCGACAGCGGCGCGTATCGCGACACGATCGCGCGCCGCTATCGCGAGAAGGCGGGCATCCAGTCGCCGTTCGTCGCGTGGGGCGCGCTGACGCCGGCATTGCTCGACCTCGCGCTCGACTGTCTGCCGGCGACGCATCTGCGGCTCTGGTTCGCGCGGCTGCTCGACGATCCGAAGACGAACCGCTCCGGCCTGCCCGACCTCGTGCGCTTCTGGCCGCGCGAGCGCCGTTACGAACTGATCGAGGTGAAGGGCCCCGGCGACCGTCTGCAGGACAACCAGCGACGCTGGCTCGCGTACTGCGTCGCGCACCGGATGCCGGTGTCGGTGCTGCAGGTGCGCTGGGCCGATGCGAGCGAAGCCGCGCCGGCGGAGACGTCGCGATGACGTACACCGTCGCGGTCCGCACGCTGTGCGAGTTCACCGCGAAGCGCGGCGACCTCGATCTGCGCTTCACGCCGTCGCCGGATGCGAACGAAGGACGCGCGGGCCATCTCGCGATCGCGTCGCGGCGGCCGAGCGGCTACGAGACCGAGATCGCGCTGTCGGGCTTCTTCGGCGAGCTGACCGTGCGCGGCCGCGCCGACGGTTACGATCCGGCCGCGCGCCGGCTCGAAGAATTCAAGACCTACCGCGGCGACCTCGACGCGATGCGCGAAAACCAGCGCGCGCTGCACTGGGCGCAGTTGCGCGTGTACGGCTGGCTGATGTGCGAGCGCCTTCGCGTCGACGCGATCGAGCTCGCACTCGTCTACTACGACGTCGGCTCCGGACGCGAGACCGCGCTCGTCGAACACGCGAGCGCGCAACAACTGAAGCTCGCGTTCGAAGATCAATGCCGCCGCTTCATCGCGTGGGCCGGGCAGGAAAGCGCGCATCGCGCGGCGCGCGACGCGGCGCTCGCGAAGTTGAAGCTGCCGCATCCGACGTTCCGGCGCGGCCAGCGCGATCTCGCCGAAGCGGTGTGGCGCGCGGCGACGCAAGGCCGCTGCCTGCTCGCGCAGGCGCCGACCGGCATCGGCAAGACAATCGGTACGCTGTTTCCGCAACTGAAGGCGGCGCCGCGCGCGTCGCTCGACAAGGTGTTCTTTCTGAGCGCGAAAAGCTCGGGCCGGCAGCTCGCGCTCGATGCGCTCGACACGCTGATCGCCGCGCAACCCAGCAGCGAACACGCGGCGCCGCTGCCGCTGCGCGTGCTGGAACTCGTCGCGCGCGACAAGGCGTGCGAGCACCCGGATCTGGCGTGCCACGGCGAATCGTGTCCGCTCGCGCGCGGCTTCTACGACCGCCTGCCGGCCGCGCGCGCGGCGGCGCTCGAACGCGTTCGCGCCGACCGCGCGGCGCTCACCGAGGTCGCGCGCGAGCATCGCGTGTGTCCGTACTACCTCGGCCAGGAACTCGCGCGCTGGAGCGACGTGATCGTCGGCGACTACCACTATTACTTCGACACGAGCGCGATGCTGTTCATGCTCGCCGCGCACAACCAGTGGCGCACGAGCGTGCTCGTCGACGAGGCGCACAACCTGCCCGAACGCGCACGCGCGATGTACTCGGCGGAACTCGTGCAGACGCGCATCGACGCCGTGCGCGGCAGCGCGAGCGCGCCGGTCAAACGCGCGCTCGCGCGCCTTCAACGGCAGTGGAACGCGCTGAACGCGATCGAGCCGAACGCGTATCGCGCGAGCGACACGCTGCCGTCGGACCTGCTCGCCGCGCTCGGCGATCTGATTGCGGCGCTCGGCGACCAGCTCGCGGAACCCGCGCTCATCCGCGATCCCGAACTGGAACGCCTCTACTTCGACGCGCTGCATTTCGTCCGGATCGCCGAACGATTCGACGCGCAGTCGCTGTTCGACATCGCGCCGTTGCCCGCGCACGCGACGCGCGGCAAGCGCGGCCCGCGCACGACGCTCTGCATCCGCAACGTCGTGCCGGCCGGCGCGCTGCGCGCGCGGATCGCGGCCGCGCATAGCGTCACGCTGTTTTCCGCGACGCTGTCGCCCGCGCACTACTACGCGGACATGCTCGGGCTGCCCGACGACACCGTCCACGTGGACATCGACACGCCATTCCACGCGGATCAGCTCGACGTGCACGTCGCGCACCGGCTGTCGACGCGCTATCGCGATCGCGAGCGCTCGCTCGACGCGCTGATCGAACGCATCGCCGCGCAGTACGCGAAGCGGCCCGGCAACTACCTGTGCTTTTTCAGCAGCTACGACTATCTGCAGCGCGCGGCCGACGCATTCGACGCGCGCCATCCGCACGTCGCAACCTGGCGCCAGTCGCGCACGATGGACGAGGCGGCGCAGCACGCGTTCGTCGCGCGCTTCGTCGACGACGGCTGCGGGATCGGCTTCGCGGTGCTCGGCGGCGCGTTCGGCGAAGGCATCGATCTGCCGGGCACGCGGCTCGTCGGCACGTTCATCGCGACGCTCGGGATGCCGCAGGTGAACCCCGTCAACGAGCAGATGCGCGCGCGGATGGACGCGCTGTACGGCGCGGGCGCCGGCTTCGATTACACGTATCTGGTGCCGGGGCTGCGCAAGGTCGTGCAGGCCGCGGGCCGCGTGATCCGCACCGAAAACGATCGCGGCGTCGTGCATCTGCTCGACGAGCGTTTCGCGCGCGCCGACGTGCGCGCGCTGCTGCCCGCGTGGTGGAAGATGAAGGACGAAGAAAAAAGCGGCGCGTGAGACCACGCGCCGCCGTCATGCTTGAAGCGTCGTCACGCTGGCGCTTTAGCGCCGGTTCGATCCGGACACCACGTCGATCCACACCGCGAGCACGAGGATGCCGCCCTTCACGATCATCTGCCAGTACGCGTCGACGTCGAGCATCGACATCCCGTTGTCGAGGCTCGCCATCACGAGCGCGCCGATCAGCGCACCGTACACGGTGCCCGAGCCGCCGCGCATCGACGTGCCGCCGATGAAGCACGCGGCGATCGCATCGAGTTCGCCCATGTTGCCGGCCGACGGCGAGCCGGCCGCGAGCCGCGCCGTGTTCACGATGCCGGCGAACGCGCACATCAGGCCCATCAGCGCGAAGATCACGAGCTTCACGCGGTCCGTGTTCACGCCGGAAAGACGCGTCGCTTCGAGGTTCGAGCCGACCGCGTAGATGCGGCGGCCGAACACCGTCTGCGTCGCAACCCACGTGAAGACGCCGAGCAGCGCGAGCAGCATCAGCACCGGCACCGGAATGCCGCCGTAGCGGTCGAGCGTCGCGACGAACGCGAACACGAACACGCCGGCCGCGATGATCTTCACGGCGTCCTGCCACACCGGCACGACCGCCAGCTGATAGCGCCGGCGGCTCGCGCGCTGGCGCACGGTCAGCAACGCGAGCAGCAGGAACAGCACGACCGCGAGCGAATCGCCGAACACGCGCGGCAGGTAGCCCTGACCGAGGAACACGAACGAGTCGGACACCGGCGCGATCGTCGAGCCGCCGGTGATGCCGAGCAGAATCCCGCGATACGCAAGCATCCCGCCGAGGCCCACGATGAACGACGGCACCCGGCGATACGTGGACCACCAGCCGTTGAAGAGGCCGATCAGCACGCCGAGCGCGAGCACGGCGGCGAGCGTCGCGCCGATCGGCCACTGCCGGTTCACGTCGAGAATCGCCGCGACGCCGCCGAGCAGCCCGAGCAGCGAGCCGACCGACAGGTCGATTTCGCCCGCGATGATCACGAACACCATCCCGCACGCGAGCATGCCGGTGATCGACATCTGCCGCAGCAGGTTGGACACGTTGCGCGGCGTGATGAACGCGCCGCTGGTCAGGAACGCAAAGAACAGCCAGATCGCGGCCACCGCGATCAACAGTGCGAGAATCTTGTAGCGCGCGAAAAGTTGCTGCCATTGCCGGCCGCCGGCTGCGCGGCCGGATGCGGCGCCGTTTTGCGCCGGCTGGGAGGTCACGTCGGGTGTCATGCTGCACTCGCTACGGTGGATTGCGTGGGACGCTTCGCGCTCTGGATCGCGGCGCCGAGTATGTGTTCCTGCGTGAGGCCGTCGTTGACGAAGTCGCCGCGCAGCTCGCCCTCGCCGATCACGAGCACGCGATCGGACAGGCCGAGCACTTCGGGCAGCTCCGACGACACGACGACGATCGCGACGCCGCGCTTCGCGAGCTGGAACACGAGCTTGTAGATTTCGTACTTCGCGCCGACGTCGACGCCGCGCGTCGGCTCGTCGAGGATCAGCACCTTCGGGTCGGTCAGCAGCATCTTCGTCAGCACCGCTTTCTGCTGGTTGCCGCCGGAGAGGCTTGCGATCGACAGCATCGGATGCGCGGCCTTCACTGCGAGGCGCTGCATCTCGGTGCGGATCGTGTCGAGTTCGGCGGCCGTGTCGATGCGCCCGTGCTCCGAGAAGCGCTTGAGCACCGACAGCGTGATGTTGTGGCCGACGCCGAGCTGCGGCACGATCCCGTGGCGCTTGCGGTCCTCGGGCACCATCGCGATGCCCGCGCGGATCGCGTCGAGCGGCGCGCGCACGGTGAGCGGCTTGCCGTCGAGCAGCACCGTCGCCTGGCTCGTGCCCGGGTACGCGCCGAAGATCGCCTGCATCAGTTCCGTGCGGCCCGCGCCGACGAGCCCCGCGACGCCGAGAATCTCGCCCGCGCGAAGCTGGAACGACACGTCGTCGACGCGCTTGCGGCGCGGATTCGTCACGTCGTAGCAGGTCACGTTGCGCGCTTCGAAGATCACGTCGCCGATGTCGTGCGGCTCGCGCGGAAAGAGGTTCCGGATTTCGCGGCCGACCATCATCGCGATGATGCGATCGGTCGTGAGGTCCTTCATCGGCTCGGTCGCGACGTGACGTCCGTCGCGAATCACGGACACCGTATCGCACACCGCCTCGACTTCGTCGAGCTTGTGCGAGATGTACACGCACGCGACGCCGCGACGCTTCAGATCGCGCACGATGTCGAGCAGGATTTTCGTCTCGGCCGCCGTCAGCGACGACGACGGCTCGTCGAGAATCAGCAGCTTCGCGCGCTTGTTCAGCGCCTTCGCGATTTCGATCAGCTGCTGGTGGCCGCCGCCGTAGTTCATCACCGGCTGCGCGACGTTGATCGAGTCGATGTTCAGTTCGCGCAGCAGTTCGTCCGCGCGCTGGTACATCGCCGCGTAATTCATCCGGCCGCCGGGCAGCGTGATTTCGTTGCCGAGGAAGATGTTCTCCGCCACCGACAGCTCCGGCACCAGCATCAATTCCTGGTGAATGATGACGATGCCCGCGCGTTCCGTGTCGCGCACGCCGGTCGCCTTCAGCGGCTCGCCTTCCCAGCGGATCTCGCCTTCCCAGGTGCCGTACGGGTACACGCCCGACAGCACTTTCATCAGCGTCGACTTGCCGGCGCCGTTCTCGCCGCACAGCCCGACGCATTCGCCGGGGTGCACGGTCAGATCGATGCCGTCGAGCGCCTTCACGCCGGCGAAGGACTTGACGATGCCGCGCATCGTCAGTAATGGTTCGGTCATTCGCTTGTTCCGCTTGTATTTCGCTTCTGTCCGCTCGAGCGCGTGCGTGCGCACGCGCGAGCGTGTCGACAAACGTGCGCGGACCTCGCGACCCGCGCACGTTCTCTCGCACCGTGACGAGGCTTACTTGCTGGCCAGCTGCGCCTGCGTGTAGAAGCCGTCCTTCACGACGAGGTCCACGTTGCTCTTCGTGAGCAGCGTCGGTTGCAGCAGCACCGTGTCGACCTTCTTCTTGCCGTTGTCGTACTGCGCGTTGTAGCCCGGCTTCTCGCCCTTCGCGAGTTGCACCGACAGCTTCGCCGCTTCGCTCGCGATCAGCTTCAGCGGCTTGTAGACGGTCATCGTCTGCGTGCCCGCCGCGACGCGCTTCACCGCCGCGAGGTCCGCGTCCTGGCCCGACACCGGCACCTTGCCCGCGAGGTGCTGCGCGGCGAGCGCCTGGATCGCGCCGCCGGCCGTGCCGTCGTTCGACGCGACGATCGCATCGATCTTGTTGTTGTTCGCGGTCAGCGCGTCTTCGGTGATGCGCAGCGCGGTCGCGGCGCTCCACTCCGGCACCCACTGCTGGCCGACGACCTTGATGTCGCCGCGATCGATCGCCGGCTGCAGGATCTTCAGCTGGCCTTCGCGCAGCATCTTCGCGTTGTTGTCCGTCGGTGCGCCGCCGAGCAGGAAGTAGTTGCCCTTCGGCTGCACGTTGTACACGCCTTGCGCCTGCAGCTCGCCGACCTTCTCGTTGTCGAACGAGATGTAGCCGTCGATGTCCGCATCGAGGATCAGGCGGTCGTACGACACGACCTTGATGCCGGCCTTCTTCGCTTCCGCGACCACATTCGTCAGCGCCTTCGAGTTGAACGGCACGATGACGATCACGTCGACGCCGCGCGAGATCAGGTTCTCGATCTGCGAGATCTGGCGCTCTTCGCTCGCGTCGGCCGACTGCACCGACACCTTCGCGCCGAGCTTCTCGGCTGCCGCGACGAAGTAGTCGCGATCGCGCGACCAGCGCTCGACGCGCAGATCGTCGATGCAGAAGCCGATCTCCGGATGATCCTTGCTTGCGTGCGCGAGCGGCGCGGCGAGCGACAGACCGGCGAGCACGGCGCCGCAAACGAGCGAACTCAGGACCGAACGGCGTTTTGCAAATTTCATGTCTCACTCCTCTTCGTGGTTGGAACTACTTGACCTGCTGCCCCGCGCTGACGCCTGCCGCGAGGCTTGTCTTCACCGGTGCGCAAAAAGGGCGGGACGCCCGTCACGCACCGGTTGCAAACACGGGTTCGAGCGCGCGATACAGCGCCTTGAATGTGGGACGGCGATGCGCGTCGTACCACGCATGGCGCGCCGCGTCGGGCTCGCGCACGGCGACGACGGGAGGCTGCGGGCACACCGCGTCGAGCGGTGCATCGGGCGCGAGCGCGAGGTGCGCAAGCCGCGCGGCGCCGAGCGCCGGGCCGACTTCGCCGCCCGCGCGCAGCGTGAGCGCGCGGCCGCTGATATCGGCGAGCATCTGCGTCCACCATGCGCTGCGCGAGCCGCCGCCGATCACCGTGATGTCGTCGGGCACGAGGCCCGCCGCATGCAGCGCGTCCATCCCGTCGAGCAGCGCGAAGCCCACGCCTTCGAGCGTCGCGTTCGCGAGATCGGCGCGCGTCGTCTGCGGGACGAGCCCGTAGAACACGCCCTTCGCGTTCACGTTGTTGTGCGGCGTGCGCTCGCCGCTCAGATACGGCAGGAACCACGGACGCGCGTCGTTCGCGTTCGCCTCGGCGTCGGCGAGCAGCGCGGCGACATCGGCGTAACCGGCGAGCTGCGCCGTGTAGTCGATGCAGCCGGCCGCG
Organism: Paraburkholderia sp.; assembly: GCA_035492135.1. Taxonomy (GTDB): domain Bacteria; phylum Pseudomonadota; class Gammaproteobacteria; order Burkholderiales; family Burkholderiaceae; genus Paraburkholderia. The sequence goes on from DATJJN010000079.1 coordinate 120,014, forward strand.
TTCAGCATCACCGACATCAGGTGCCACGTATCGGGCAGCGCATGGCAGAAGCTGTGCACCGCGGACGCGGGGTTCGCGAGGAAGCCGTCGGACACCGCGAAGTACACGCCCGACGTGCCGAGCGACAGCATCGCCTGCCCCGGCCGCACGATGCCGACGCCGACCGCGCCCGCCGCGTTGTCGCCGCCGCCGGCGACCACCGGAATCTCGCGCAGGCCGAGTTCGCGCGCGACCGACGGCAACAGCGTGCCGGTCACGCGGTTGCCTTCGTAGACCGTCGGCATCTGCTCGCGCGACAGTCCGCACGCGGCGAGCAGCGTATCGCTGTAGTCGCGCTTCGCGACGTCGAGCCACAGCGTGCCGGCCGCGTCGGACGGGTCCGTCGCGAAGTCGCCGGTCAGCAGATAGCGCAGATAATCCTTCGGCAGCAGCACGCGCGCGATCTTCGCGAACACATCGGGTTCGTGACGGCGCACCCACAGCAGCTTCGGCGCGGTGAAGCCCGGCATCGCGAGATTGCCGGCAATCGCGTGAAGGTTCGGCACGTCGCGTTCGAGTTCGACGCACTCGGCGTCCGAGCGGCCGTCGTTCCACAGGATCGCGTCGCGCAGCACGTTGCCTTGCGCGTCGAGCAGCGTCGCGCCGTGCATCTGGCCGGTGAGGCCGAGTGCTTCGATCTGCGCGGCGTCGATGCCTTCGGCGCGCGCGCTCGCGAGCAGCGCGCGCAGCGCGGCGCGCGTCGCGTCCCACCAGTCGGCGGGCTTCTGCTCGGACCAGCGCGGGTGCGGACGGCTCGCGGCGAGCGGCGCGACCGCGCTGCCGCGCACGCGCCCGTCGCGGTCGAGCAGCACCGCCTTCACGCCGGACGTACCGAGGTCAATACCAATGAACATGGTCCCCATCCTCTCTCTCGTCGAGCCGGGTCATGCATCGCACCCGGCCCGACGTGTCCCGTCCGGCGTGGTTAGAGCGACGCGTAGATCGCCTGATTGACGATGTTTTCGAGGCGTTCCTGCTGGCCGCTCGCGTGCTGCGGATTCACGCCGCGCGCGAGCGCATCGGCTGCGAGCGATTCGAGCGAATAGCCGCCCGCGAGGATCTTGCGGCCGAACTCGGTGTCCCAGCCCGCGTAGCGCTGCGTGCGGAACTGTTCGAGGCGGTCGTTCTCGACGAGCGCCGCCGCGCGCTCCAGCGCGATCGCGAGGACGTCGATCGCGCCGATGTGGCCATAGAACAGATCTTCGGGATCGACGCTCTGGCGGCGCACCTTCGCATCGAAGTTCATTCCGCCCGTCGTGAAGCCGCCGTGGCGCAGGATTTCGTAGAACGCGAGCGTCAGCTCTTCGACGCTGTTCGGGAACTGATCGGTGTCCCAGCCGTTCTGCGGGTCGCCGCGATTCGCGTCGACGCTGCCGAACACGCCGAGCGCGTACGCGGTCGCGATCTCGTGATGGAACGAATGGCCGGCGAGCGTCGCGTGATTCGCTTCGATGTTCACGCGGATTTCATTCTGGAGCCCGTATTGCGTGAGGAAGCCGTGCACCGTCGCGACGTCGTGGTCGTACTGGTGCTTGGTCGGCTCCTGCGGCTTCGGCTCGATCAGCAGCGTGCCCGTGAAGCCGGTGCGATGCTTGTGCTCGACGACCATCGCGAGGAAGCGCGCGAACTGGTCGCGCTCGCGCACGAGGTCGGTGTTCAACAGCGTGTCGTAGCCTTCGCGGCCGCCCCACAGCACGTAGTTCTCGCCGCCGAGCCGGCGCGTCGCGTCGAGCGCGTGGCGCACCTGCGTCGCCGCATACGCGAACACTTCCGGATTCGGGCTCGTCGCCGCGCCGGCCGCATAGCGCGGATGCGAGAACAGGTTCGCGGTGCCCCACAACAGACGGATGCCGCTCGCCTCCTGACGCTCCGCCAGATAGTCGACCATCCGCGCGAAATTGTTCGTGTAGTCCTTCAGGTCGTGGCCTTCGGGCGCGACGTCGGTGTCATGGAACGTGTAGTACGGCGCGCCGAGCTTCGAGAAGAATTCGAATGCGGCGTCGGCCTTCTGCTTCGCGCGCTCCATTTCGTCGCCGGGCTGCTGCCACGGACGATGGAACGTGCCGCTGCCGAAAATATCGACGCCCGGCCACACGAACGTGTGCCAGTAGCAGACGGCAATGCGCAGATGCTCCTCGAGCGTCTTGCCGAGCACCTTCTTCGTGCGGTCGTAGTGGTGGAACGCGAGCGGATTGTCCGACTGCGGACCCTCGTAGCGGATCGACGGGATGTGTTCGAAGTACGACATGCTGTCTCCTGTTCTTGTTGCGATGCAGCGAGTCGTCGACTCACTGCATGCGCGCGCGGGAAATGGCCCACTTGCTATTGGACGCCATACTGCCCGCCACGCGCGACGCGCGGCAATTGCGAAATTGCGCGGCGGCCTTAATGTTTCTTTCCAGTCGCGCGCAAAGTGTGTCACGCATCGATGCTTGTCGGCCTAGAATAACCGGACGCTTAAATCACGAGTCCCGCCGCGCGGCGACACCAAATCCGCGCAGCGCCTGTGAAGACGACTGTGCGAGCGCCCCGCCACCAGGGCAAACCCGCGCTGGAATGGACATGGAGACGACATGACCCGCGCCCCGTCCGCGCAGACCCCGCCGCACCGGATCGCATTGCTGTTCAACGCGAACAAGGTGTACGACCGCGAGATCATCACCGGCATCGGTCATTACCTGCGCTCGACGCGCGTCGCGTGGGACCTGTTCCTCGAAGAAGACTTCCGCTGCCGGCTCGCGGGCATCGAGCGTTTCGCGGGCGACGGCATCATCGCGGACTTCGACGACCCCGCGGTCGCCGACGCGCTGCGCGGCTCGCCGCTGCCGGTCGTCGCGGTCGGCTCGTCGTTCGAGAACCCGTCGCAGTATCCGGGCAACGTGCCGTATATCGCGACCGACAACCAGAAGCTCGTGTCGCTCGCGTTCACGCATCTGATCGGCGCGGGGCTGCAGCATTTCGCGATGTACAGCCTGCCGGCCGCCGAGGAAAACCGCTGGGCGCAGCAGCGCGAGCTCGCGTTCGAGAAACTGCTGCGCGCCGAGGGCCTCGCGGGACAGATCTATCGCGGACTGCAGACGAGCGCGCCGGTGTGGGACCAGTCGATCGAGCAGCTGACCGAGTGGCTGCGCGCACTGCCGAAGCCCGTCGGCGTGATCGCGGTCACCGACGGGCGCGCGCGGCACGTGCTGCAGGCGTGCCTGACCGCGGGCATTCCGGTGCCCGAGCAGGTGGCGATCATCGGCATCGACAACGACCCGCTCACGCGGATGCTCACGCGCATTCCGCTGTCGTCCGTCATTCAGGGTACCGAAGAAATGGGCCGCACCGCGGCTCACCTGCTGCATCAGATGCTGCGCGGCGCGCGCTTTCCGGGCCGGCGCATTCTCGTGCCGCCGGTCGGCATCAACGTGCTCGAATCGACGCGCCACGAACCGCTGTCGAGCCCGCACGTGATGCGCGCGCGCCACTTCATCCGCCAGTACGCGTGCCAGGGCATCAAGACCGAGCAGGTGGCCGACTATGTCGGCGTGTCGCGCTCGTCGCTCGAAGAGCACTTCCGCCGCGAACTGCAATGCACGGTGCACCAGGAGATCCTGCGGCACAAGCTCGACGCGGCGAAGGCGCTGCTCGCGAGCCGCGACGCGTCGAGCGCGGAGGTCGCGATCCGCTGCGGGTTCACGTCGCTGCAATACATGTACGCGGTGTTCAAGCGCGAACTCGGCTGTACGCCGCGCGAATACCAGGAACGGGCGGCGCCGACCACCCCCGCAAACTGAAGCCGAAACACGCTCGATGATTCCGTCAGAACCCATGATCAGCACCGCACGCCTCTCCTTCGAACCGTGGGGCACGCTGCCCGGCGGCGACCCCGTGCGGCTCTATACGCTGCGCAATACGCACGGGATGAAGGTCGCGATCAGCGACCTCGGCGCGACGCTCGTGTCGTGGCACGCGCCGGATCGCGCGGGCCGGCTGGCGGACGTGCTGCTCGGCCACGACACGCCCGACGCGTATTACACGTCGCCGGCGTACATGGGCGGGCTGGTCGGCCGCTGGGCGAACCGCATCGACGGCGCGCGCTTCACGCTCGACGGGATCGACTACGCGCTCGATCGCAACGAGAACGGCAACCTGCTGCACGGCGGCGCGAGCGGCTTTCATCGCGCGCTGTGGCATGCGCAAGACGATCAGGGCTCGCTCGTGATGCGGCTCGAATCGCCGGAGGGCGACGCGGGCTTTCCGGGCAACGTCGACGTGCAGGTGCGCTATACGCTCGACGACGACGGCACGCTGACGATCGACTACAAGGGCGTCACCGATGCGCCGACGCCGCTCAACCTGACGAGCCATCCGTACTTCAACCTGACCGGCGAGCCGGGCACCGATATTCGCGGACACATGCTGACGATCGACGCCGATGCGTTCTACGAAGTCGACGCGCAGCTGATCCCCGTGCAACTCGCCGACGTGTCGGGCAGCGCGTTCGACTTTCGCCACGGCGCGCCGCTCGGCGCGCGGCTCGACTGGCCGCACGCGCAGCTCGCGCGCGCGGGCGGCTTCGATCACTGCTACGTGCTGCGCGAGGATCCGGCGCACGCGGGCCAGCGCGGCGAAGACGCGGTGCGCATCGTCGCGCGCGTCTACGATCCCGGCAGCGGCCGCGAGCTGACCGTCGCGACCGACCAGCGCGGACTGCAGTGCTACACCGGCAACGGTCTCGCGGGCGAGCCGGGCCGGCACGGCGCGACGTACCAGCGCTACGCGGGCATGTGTCTCGAAGCCGGCGCGTTTCCGGATCAGGTGAACATGGACGCGCCGCTGTGCGACGAAGCGATTCTGCGGCCCGGGCAAACGTATCGGCAGGTCACGCAATACCGGATCGACGTGCGCGGATAACGCGGCGCTTCACGTCGAAATGAAAACGCGCGGCGGCCGGTCGACGGCGCCGCGCGTTTTGTTTGCGCGATTACTGCTGCGCGTCGTTCAGGATACCTTGTCGTACCGATACACGCCGCGCCCGGTCTTGCGCCCGAGCCGCCCGGCGGCGACCATCTCGCGCAGCAGCGGACACGCGCGATACTTCGAGTCGCCGAAGTCCTTCAGGAACACGTCCATCACCGACAGGCACACGTCGAGGCCGACGAGATCCGCGAGCGCGAGCGGCCCGATCGGATGATTCGCGCCGAGCTTCATGCCGGCGTCGATTTCCTCCGCGCTCGCAATGCCTTCGGCGAGCACGAAAAAAGCCTCGTTGATCATCGGCACGAGGATGCGGTTCACGACGAAGCCCGGCGCGTTCTTCACGCCGATCGGCGTCTTGTCGAGCCGCGTCGCGAGGTCGTGCACCGCCTTCGCGGTTTCGTCGCTGGTCTGCAGACCGCGGATCACTTCGATCAGCGGCATCATCGGCACCGGATTGAAGAAGTGCATGCCGATGAAGCGCGTCGGGTCCGCGAGGATTGTCGCGAGCGCGGTGATCGAGATCGACGACGTGTTCGATGCGACGATCGCGCCCTGCCTCGCAGCGGCGTCGATCTGCTTCAGGATGCGCGTCTTCAGTTCCGCGTTTTCCGTTGCCGCCTCGATCACCAGATCGACGCCGGCAAGACGCTGATAGTCGGTCGACGTGTCGATGCGCGTGAGCGCGGCGTCGCGCACCGCGCCGTCGAGCTTGCCCTTCGACACGAGGCGCTCCATGCTGTGCGTGAGCGTCGCAACGCCCCTTTTCAGCGCATCGTCGCTCACGTCGATCATCACGGCTTTCAGCCCCGCGACCGCGACGGCCTGCGCGATGCCGTTGCCCATCGTGCCCGCGCCGACGATCCCCACCGATTCGATAGCCATTCGTTGCTCCCCACTGACGTTGCACGCGATGGTTGCACCGCGTGCGTGGATCAACCGGTCGACGCGCGAGCGCGCCGCCGCATCGTTCGACGTCAGTGTAGCGGTTCGTCCGGAAAACGCGCGACGCGCGGGCCGCGAGTGTGTGGCCCGACGTACGACGCCCGGCGACGCTTACGAAGACTCGCCGAGATGGCCGAACTCGACCGGCGCGCGCGTATAGAAAAGCGTCAACCCGCCCTGCGCGAGTTTTTCGACGAGCGTGTCGATCGCCGCATCGACGGCCACGACGACGACCACCGCGGGCTCGTCGGCAAGCTCGAAGAAATGCGCGGCGTGCACGCGGCCATGCGCGTCGACGCCCTCGCTGCACTCGACCACCGTCGCGCCATGCACGCCGGCCTCCCTTGCGGTGTCGAGGATCCACTCGACCACCGTGCGATTGCCTTTGCGCTGACTGAGGTTCGCATACAGCGTCAGTTGACTGCCCATTGCCATGTCGTTCCCCGCGGTTCCAACGTCACTGCGTCATGCTACCCGGAGCGGATCAGAAGTTGTACTGCACGTAGATCTGGTGGAAATCCATGCCGGGATTCGGCCGGTGAATGTCGGCGTTCGACACGTGCTGGAAGCGATAGCCGACCTGATAGTGCTGATGGGCGCCGAACTGCGCGCCGACGCCGACGATTTCGGTGAACTGAAACGCGCTCGACAGCGTGATATCCGCCGTCTCGCGAGCGTGCGACAGGACGCGCACGCCGGCGCCCGCCTCGAAGTAGGGCCGGCACCATCCGGCATCCTTGATGATGCGAAACACCGGCGTGACGCCGAATTCCCAGACATCCGGATTCAGGACGCCGCTTCCGCGCACGTTCCAGTACGCGATGTGGGCCTCGCCGACCAGCGTGAAGTGATAACCGCCGACATGCCACCACTGGAGCCCCGGATCCCAGACGCCGCCAAGATCCAGCTTCTTTACGTCATGATCGCCGATGCCGCCCGCGAACTGGATGCCGAACTGATCCGCGTGCGCCGCCGCGCAACCGGCACCCAGGAACACGGCCACTGCGCCGCGCGCGACACGGCCCTGCCATACCGATTCTCTTCTTGTCATGAATGTCCTCGAACCCACCGAAGTCCGCGGCACGCAATTGAATTGGCCGCTTCATGCGAAGCGCGTCAGGCAAACGAAAGCCACGGTCTGCTGGCTGACCGAAAGCTTCAGTGCCGCCATTCACCGTGACGTCCCGGCGCGCAGTAAGCGCGGCGGGGACTCGCAATCCGCGCGCCCGCGCCGATGAGCGCACACGCGAATCGCGCGGCGCGCTGATCAGGTTCGCAAGTTTAGTCGTGAAGCAATTTTTACGTGCTGGACCAAACAAACCGACTCGCGATGGGATCGGCGAACGAATCGACTGGCGTCGGTGCTTCTTCAGACGTGCGGGCACGCTCGCGGGAACGAAGAACGGAAACGGGGCGACGGCGAATGCGCCGCCCGCAGCGCACGAACGCGCAAACGCGAAGCGAATGACGACGACTAGCGTTTCGCGTCGGCGCGGCGGCTGCCCGCGCGCACGCCGGGCAGCCGCGCGACGACGCCCGTCGCGAGCACGGTGCCCGCGAGGATCGCGACGCACGCGTCGACCATCCCGGCCGACACGCGCTCGCCGAGGAACAGCGCGCCCCACAGGATGCCGAACACCGGAATCACGAACGTGACGGTGATCGTGCGCGCCGGGCCGATCGACGCGATCAGCCGGAAATACATCAGGTACGCGATGCCGGTGCAGGCGATGCCGAGCGCGATCGCGGCCGCCCACGACTGCACGGAAACCGGGCCCGTCGGCCACGTGAACACGGCGAACGGCAGCAGCACGAGCGACGCGCCCGTCATCGTGCCCGCGGCGACCACGAGCGGCTCGACGCCGGTCAGATGCCGCTTCGTGTAGCTCGCCGCGATGCCGTACAGCAGCGCTGCGGCGAGACCCGCAGCGGCGGCGAGCGCGGTCGTCGTCGCGGTCGCGCCGCCGGGCGGCGGCGCCGCCACCTGATCCCACACGAGCGCAATGACGCCGACGAAGCCGATCGCTAGCCCCACGACGCGCAGGCCGCTCAACCGGTCCTTCAACCACAGCCACGCGACGAGCGCGCCCCACAGCGGCGTGGTCGCGTTCAGCACCGACGTGACGCCGGCCGACAGCGTGTACTCGGCCCACGAAAAGAGGCAGAACGGAGCGGCCGAATTGAGGATGCCGACGATCAGCAGCGCTCGCGCATGCGAGCGAAGCGTCGTGACGACGTCGCGCGCCGGTCGCGTCGCAAAGAGCGCCGCGAGCAGAAACAGCGCGCCGACGCCCACGCGCACTGCGACGAGCGGCGCAACGCCGAAGTCGGTCACGCCGATCCGGATGAACAGGAATGAGCCGCCCCAGATGGCAGCGAGCACGAGCAGTTGAACGATATTGGTGGGATTCATGATCGAGAGAATGCGCGTGCGTCAGGCACGCGACGCGTGCCGCCATCCTAATGGGCGGCGGCGCCGTTGCAAAACGAGCAATTCTCTCCGTTATGTGAGAAATATTGCGATGATCCTGGCGAGCGCCGACGCCACATTGCCGTCATTGAGTCGTGCTCCAACCGGTATCGCACACCTGCGGCGAACCCATCGGCAAAAGCCGATATAGTCGACTCATGCATCCGCACGCACCTGTCGGGCGTCGCCGATGATCGCAAACCCATCGTCCGCCCGCTCGGTCGCCCGCTTCATCAGGGCGATTAACCGCTGGCGCATTCGCCAACGGTGCCACGTCAATCAGAGGCGCCTTGCATGTGATGCAATGCGCGAGGCGTTTCATCCTTACATCACGTCATCAAACGGTCATCCGTTTGCCATTGGACCGTCACTGCGCGTTACTACATTTGCCGAAAAAGTTTAATTACCTTTCGACGAGGAACGCACCATGCGAGATCTGCCGACGCCCACTACCCTCGTTTCCGGCCAGCTCGATTCGTCCCGGCGGCTGCCGCGCGCCGAGGAAACCGTCACCGCGCAGCATCGTCTGCAAGTCGCATGGGCCCGCACCGACGAAGAACTGCGCGAGGCGCAGCGGCTGCGCTATCGCGTGTTCGCCGAAGAAATGGGCGCGCGCCTCACGGGTCCCGCCGGCCTCGACGTCGATGCGTTCGATCAGTTCTGCGATCACCTGCTGGTGCGTGATCTCGATACGTTGAAGGTCGTCGGCACCTATCGGGTGCTGCCGCCGCACGAGGCGCTGCGCGCCGGACGGCTCTATGCGGAAGGCGAATTCGACCTGTCGCGTCTTGCGCACCTGCGCCCGAAGATGGTCGAGGTGGGCCGCTCGTGCGTGCATCCGGACTACCGCAGCGGCTCGGTGATCATGTCGCTGTGGGGCGGCCTTGGCGCTTACATGACCTGCAACGGCTACGAAACGATGCTCGGCTGCGCGAGCGTGCCGATGGGCGACGGCGGTCACTACGCGGCGAATCTGTACTGCTCGCTCGACGCGGGCGCGCTGACGTCGCCCGAATACCGCGCGTTCCCGCACACGCCGCTGCCGGTCGACGATCTGCGCACCGGTGCGCGCGTCGTGCCGCCGCCGCTGATCAAGGGCTATCTGCGCCTCGGCGCGAAACTGTGCGGCGCGCCCGCGTGGGATCCGGACTTCAACACCGCCGACTTCCTCACGCTGTTCCGGCTCTCGGACATCAACGCGCGTTACGCGCGGCATTTCCTCGGCGACGCGGTCTGATTCGCTAACCTCGCATCAAGCCCCAACGAAAAAGCCCGGCGTCGATGAACCCGCCGGGCTTTTTTTATGGCGCTACGACGGCGATTACTCGTCCGTGTACACGACGCGATACGGAATGCCGATCTTCCCCCACTCCGCCGCTTCCTGAACGAGGTTGTAGTCGGTCAGCGGGTTGTTCGCGACCCAGTCGTCAGGAAGCAGCACTTCGAAGCCCTCGCCTTCGCGCGCCACCGAGATGTTCGGCAGGCCCACATCCGTGCGCCGGCGGCACAGCAGCACCGCGAGCCGCAGACAGAACAGCAGCGGCCATTCGACGTCGCGCGCCTGTGACAGCTTGCCGAGCTTGCCGACGTGCCCGAGCACGAGCGCCGCGAGCCGCGCCTGGTCGGTGCGCGAGAAGCCCGGCATGTCCGCGTTGCTCGCGATATACGCGGAATGCTTGTGGTAGGCGCTGTGCGAAATCGACAGCCCGATTTCATGCAGCGACGCGGCCCAGTTCAGGAACATCCGGCTTTCTTCGCGGCGCTCTTCGTCCGGCTCTTCGTCCGGCTCTTCGAACTGCTCGTAGAACTTCGTCGCGAGCGTGCCGATGCGCGTCGCCTGCGCGCGATCGACCCCGTAACGGCGCATGAACGCACCGACCGTGACCGCGCGCATGTCCTCGTGCTGCGAGCGCCCGAGCAGGTCGTACAGCACGCCGAGACGCAGCGCGGCGTCGGTCGTGTCCGCGTAGTCGATGTCGAGTTCCTCGAACACCGCGATCATGATCGACAGCCCGCCCGCGAGCACCGGCACGCGATCGGGCTTCAGCGCGACGAGCTTCAGCCGGTTCACGTTTTCGGCCTTGATCAGCGCGCGTTTGAGCCGCTCCAGACCGCCGCGCGAAATGCCGTGCGACACACCGGGATCGTTGAAGCCGTTCGCCTCGACGAGTTCCGCGAGCGCCCGCGCGGTGCCCGACGAACCGATCGCCTGGTCCCAGCCCGTCTTGCGGTAGTCCGCTGAAATCAGCTGGATTTCGCGTGCGGCCGCGAGTTCGGCCTGACGCATCGTGTACTCGTCGACGTTGCCGGACGGAAAGAACTGGCGGCTGTGGCTCACGCAGCCGATATACAGGCTCTCCATGCGGATCGGCGTGTAGTGCGCGCCGATGATGAATTCGGTCGAGCCGCCGCCGATGTCGACGACGAGCCGCTTGCCCGCGCTCGCCGGCACCGAATGTGCAGCGCCTGCATAAATCAGCCGCGCTTCTTCGCGCCCCGCGATCACTTCGATCGGGAAACCGAGCGCCGCTTCGGCCTCGTTCAGGAATTCGCGGGCGTTCTTCGCGATGCGCAGCGTATTGGTCGCGACCGCGCGCACGTGGTCCGGGTGGAAGTCGCGCAGCCGCTCGCCGAAGCGGCGCAGCGCGTCCCAGCCCCGCACCTGCGAAGCCCGGTCGAGCAGTTTCTCGCGCGAAAGCCCGGCTGCGAGCCGCACGGGCTCGCGCAGCGCATCGACCGGATAGATCTGCGTGCCCGCGCCGGACTCCTCGACCCGTCCGACAATCAGCCGAAAGCTGTTCGAACCCAGGTCTACGGCGGCAAGCAGGTGCGGATTGTTGACCATCGGCTGTACGGGCTCCATTCGTGCTAACGCGGCAACTCTCGCAGCCACGACGCTATTCAAATCCTGCATTTTAAGCGTTCGCGCCGTCATGATGTCGCTCTCCACGAGGCATGGTATTTACCACTGTGCATCATGGCGACAAAGGCCGTCGATTACGTGAAAATGCAGCGTAGAATTTATGACAGTCCATATTTCATCAGAAAGTCACATAACTGTGAGAATTTCCGAACGTCCTTTCGAGTCTTCACCCGACATTCCATTCTCACCGCCGATGTCCATCCGCTATCCCCTGCTCAATCGCGAACTGGGCATTCTGGATTTCAACGAGCGCGTGCTCGCGCAGGCCGCCGATCCCGCGGTTCCGCTGCTGGAGCGTCTGCGCTTTATCTGCATCACGAGCAGCAATCTCGACGAATTCTTCGAAGTCCGGATGGCCGGGCTGCAGGAGCAGATGCGCGACAACCCCGGCACGCTGTCGCCGGACGGCATGTCGCTGCAGCACGTGTATGAGCTCGTCGTCGAGCGTGCGCAGCGCCTCGTGCATCGCCAGTACCGGATGCTGCACGACACCGTACTGCCCGCGCTCGAACAGGAAGGCATTTATTTTCACGGCACCGAGACGTGGAACGAAGCGCAGACCGCCTGGGCGCGCAAGTACTTCGTCGACGAACTGCTGCCGGTGCTGACGCCGATCGGCCTCGACCCCGCGCATCCGTTTCCGCGCGTGCTGAACAAGAGCCTGAACTTCGTGCTCGAACTCGAAGGCAAGGACGCGTTCGGCCGCCAGGCGGTGATGGGCATCGTGCAGGCGCCGCGCGCGCTGCCGCGCCTCGTGCGGATGCCGCAGGAACTATCGGGTTTCCAGCACGGCTTCGTGCTGCTCGGGTCGCTGTTGCAGCGCTTCGTCGGCGAGCTGTTTCCGAGCCTCGTCGTGCGCAGCTGCAACCAGTTCCGCATTACGCGCAACAGCGAACTGTTCGTCGACGAGGACGAAATCACGAATCTGCGCGTCGCGCTGCAGGGCGAGCTGCCCGCGCGCCATCTCGGCAATGCGGTGCGGCTCGAAGTGTCCGCCGACACGCCGCCTCATCTCGCGAAACGGCTGCTCGACGAAAGCGGACTCACCGACAAGGACTGCTACTACGTGAACGGGCCGGTGAACCTCGTCCGTCTGATGCAGTTGCCCGAGATGGTCGACCGGCCCGATCTGAAGTTCGTGCCGCACATTCCGTCGATTCCGAAGCGCATCGCCGCGAGCAGCAATCTGTTCGACGTGATCGACCAGGGCGACGTGCTGCTGCATCATCCGTACGAGAGCTTTCAGCCGGTGCTCGAACTGCTGCTGCAGGCGGCGAACGATCCGAACGTCGTCGCGATCAAGCAGACGATCTATCGCACCGGCACCGATTCGCCGCTGATGGACGCGCTGATGCAGGCCGCGCGCAACGGCAAGGAAGTGACGGTCGTCGTCGAACTGCTCGCGCGCTTCGACGAGGAAACCAACATCAACTGGGCGTCGCAGCTCGAAGCGGTCGGCGCGCACGTCGTGTACGGCGTGGTCGGCCACAAGTGCCACGCGAAGATGATGCTGATCGTGCGACGCGTGCCGGTGCACGGCAGCATGACGCTGCGCCGTTACGTGCACCTCGGCACCGGCAACTATCATCCGCGCACGGCGCGCCTCTATTCCGACTTCGGGCTGATGACGTCGGAGCAGCGCATCTGCGAGGACGTGCATCACGTGTTCCAGCAGCTGACCGGCATCGGCGGCGAGCTGCAGCTGCACGAGATGTGGCAGTCGCCGTTCACGCTGCATCCGCGCCTGATCGAGGCGATCCGCGCGGAGGCAGCGGCGGCGCGCGCCGGCAAGAAGGCGCGCATCGTCGCGAAGATGAACGCGCTGCTCGAACCCAGCGTGATCGACGAACTATACGAAGCATCGAAGGCCGGCGTGAAGATCGACCTGATCGTGCGCGGCGTGTGCTCGCTGCAGCCGGGCGTGCCGGGGCTGTCGGAGAACATCACGGTGCGCTCGATCGTCGGCCGGTTCCTCGAACACCACCGCATCTACTACTTCTATGCGGGCGGCGACGAACACGTGTATCTGTCGAGCGCCGACTGGATGGACCGCAATCTGTTCCGGCGCGTCGAAGTGGCGTTCCCGATCCACGACCGGCGCCTGAAGCGTCGTGTGATCGCCGAAGGTCTGTCCGCGTTTCTCGGCGACAATCAGGCCGCGTGGCTGATGCAGAACGACGGCCACTATCGTCGCCGCCGCTCGGGCAAGTCGACACGCAACGCGCAATTGAGCCTGCTCGCGAAGTTCTGCTCGTAACGCTTGCGCGCGTCGCAGCGTGCGATGAAAAAAAGCCGCGCATTTTGCGCGGCTTTTTTGCCTTGCAACGCCGGCATCAAACTCGCATCAAGCCGGCGTCGGATGCCGCCGCGTCGTGCGCGCCACGGGAAACCGCACGGTGAACGTGCTGCCGCGCCCTTCGTCGCTGACCACTTCGAGCGCCGCGTCGTGCCGTTGCAGCACGTGCTTGACGATCGCGAGGCCGAGGCCGGTGCCGCCCGTGTCGCGCGAACGGCTGCGATCGACGCGATAGAACCGCTCGGTCAGCCGCGGAATGTCCGCGGCCGGGATGCCGAGACCGGTGTCCGTCACCGAGAACACCGCCCCGTTGTTTTCCGTATGCCAGCGGATATGCACGCTGCCGCCATTCGGCGTGTAACGGATCGCGTTCGTCACGAGGTTGCCGAGCGCGCTCAGGATTTCCGTTTCGGCGCCGGTCACGCTGAGCGAGTCGTCGATGTCGGCGGTGATCGTGTGATGCCCGCCGGACAGATTCTCCGCATCCTCGCGCACATGGCCGAGCACCGCGCGCATGTCGACGATCCGGTCGCCTGGCGGATGCCCTTCGCCTTCGAGCTTCGCGAGCACCAGCAGGTCGTTCACGATATGGCGCATGCGGCCCGCCTGCTGCTCCATCAGGTCGAAGTAGCGACGACGCTCCGCCTCGGCCAGCGGCAGCTCGCGAATGGTCTCGAGGAAACCCGACAGCACGGTCAGCGGCGTCTTCAGTTCGTGGGACACGTTCGCGACGAAATCGCGGCGCATTGCGTCCGTGCGTTCGAGTTCGGTGATGTCCTGCGACAGCACGAGCTTGCGGTTCTCGCCGTACGGAAACACCTGCACGGACAGCACGTTCTGCCGCTTGTCGCCCATCCCGCGCATGATCAGCATCTCGTCGTAGCGATGCGAATTCAGATAGCGGACGAACTCGGGACGGCGCACGAGATGTGTGATGTGCTGACGCAGATCGCGCTTCGCATCGAGGCCGAAATGGACCTCGGAGATCGCATTGCACCACTCGATCTGGTCGTGATCGTCGAGCATCGCGACGCCGTTCGGCGACGCCTGGATCGCCTGAATGAAGCGCGAATGCTGCTGCTCGACCTGGCGCACCTGCGCGTGCCAGCGCTTCGCGAGCTTGTGCAACCGGTAATAGATTTCGCCCCAGACGCCGGGAGCGCTCGGCACTTCCCCGTAGACCGGCGCATCGAGCAGGCGCCACAGCCGGTCTTTATGAAACGTCGCGAGCCCGCTTTGCGCGACCAGCACGACGACAGCCAGCGACAGCCCGGCCTTGATGCCGAAAACCGCGCCGACCACCGCGCAGACAACCGCCAGCAGCGCGATCGAAACGAGGGAGCGCGCCCAGATGATGTTCATGGTGTAGCGATCGAAAATAGACTGTTCGCGCCGCGACCGGACACGGCGGGCGAGAAGCCCGGATCGGCCCGCCGCGCGTCCCGTGCCGCGCCATGGTTCCGGCGGCGCAGCGCCGCCGACGCCGCACGCCGTATCAGGCGCTCTTCGCGAGCCGGTAGCCGCTGCCGCGCACCGTTTCGATCATAGCATCGCAGCCTGCGGGCTTGAGCGCCGCCCGAAGCCGCTTGATATGCACATCGACCGTGCGTTCCTCGACGAACACGTGATCGCCCCACACCTGGTC
Source organism: Paraburkholderia sp. (assembly GCA_035492135.1). Lineage (GTDB taxonomy): Bacteria > Pseudomonadota > Gammaproteobacteria > Burkholderiales > Burkholderiaceae > Paraburkholderia. The sequence goes on from DATJJN010000079.1 coordinate 135,294, forward strand.
GAGCAGTTGCGTGCGGCTGTGCACGCGCTCCGGATGCGTCATGAAGAAGTGCAGCAGCCGGAACTCGGTCGGGCCGAGGTCGAGCTTGATCTCGCTGCCGTCCGCGTGCGCGGCGACACGGTGCGTCGCCGGATCGAGCTTCAGCCCGTTGATCGCCACGACGTCCTCGGTCAGTTGCGGCGCACGGCGGCGCAGCACCGCCTTGATGCGCGCCATCAGTTCCTTCGGCGAAAACGGCTTCGTCACGTAATCGTCCGCGCCGATTTCGAGCCCGAGCACCTTGTCCTGCTCGTCGCCTCGCGCGGTCAGCATGATGATCGGGATGTGCTTCGTGCGCTCGTTGCCGCGCAGGTCGCGCGCGAACGCGACGCCCGACTTGCCCGGCAGCATCCAGTCGAGCAGGATCAGATCGGGCAGTACGTCGCTGATCAGGGTCTGCGCCTGCTCCGCGTTGTAAGCGCGGATCGGGCAGTGGCCCGCGTGCTGCAGGTTAACGGAAATCAGCTCCGAAATCGCGGGTTCGTCTTCGATGACGAGAATGCTGCTGGGCATCGGCACCTCTGGACCTTTTCCTGAACGAAGTAAAGCGGATTAAGTGAACGAAGCTCGGCGGATCAGCTGAGCGCTTCGCGTTCGAGCGCGTCGCGCGACTTGTGCCGCACGTCGGTGCCCTTCACGATATAGATGATGAACTCGGCGATGTTCTTCGCATGATCGCCGATCCTCTCGATCGCCTTCGCGATGAACAGAAAATCGAGCCCCGCCGAGATCGTGCGCGGGTCTTCCATCATGTACGTGACGAGCTTGCGCACGAACGCGCGGAATTCCTCGTCGATCGCCTTGTCGTCGCGCACGATCTGCGCGGCGGCCACCGTGTCGAGACGCGCGAACGCATCGAGCGCGCGACGCAGGATGGTCACCGCCATCTCGCCGGACACCTTGATCTCCGCGATGTTCACGGTGCGCAGCGTGCCGTCTTCCATCAGACGCTTCACGCGCTTCGCGATCTTCTCGGCTTCGTCGCCGGCGCGCTCCAGATTCGTGATCGTCTTCGAGATCGCGAGCAACAGGCGCAGGTCGCGCGCGGCCGGCTGACGGCGCGCGATGATGTTGCTGCACTCCTCGTCGATCTCCACTTCCATCGTATTCAGATGCTCCTCGGCCGCGATCACGCGGTCGGCGGCGTCGGCGTCGAACTCGTTCAACGCCTGCATCGCCGACACGATCTGCGACTCGACGAGGCCGCCCATTTCGAGCACCTTCGACGAAATCAGGTTCAGGTCGGCATCGAACTGGCTGGACAGATGCTTGTCGGTCATTGGAATCTCCGTGAGTCGCCGTTCAACCGAAGCGGCCGGTAATGTAGTCCTCGGTTTCCTTGCGGACTGGCTTGATGAAGATCTTTTCGGTATCGCCGAATTCGATCAGTTCTCCGAGGTACATATACGCAGTGTAGTCCGAGCAGCGCGCGGCCTGCTGCATGTTATGCGTGACGATCACGACCGTGTAGTCGCTCTTCAGCTCGGCGATCAGCTCTTCGATGCGGCCCGTCGAAATCGGATCGAGCGCCGAGCACGGTTCGTCGAGCAGCAGCACTTCGGGACGGATCGCGATGCCGCGCGCAATGCACAGACGCTGCTGCTGGCCACCCGACAGCCCATAGCCGCTCTGGCCGAGCTTGTCCTTCACCTCGTTCCACAGCGCGGCTTTCGTGAGCGCCCATTCGACCCGGTCGTCCATCTCCGAGCGCGACAGCGACTCGAACATTTTCACGCCGAACGCGATGTTGTCGTAAATCGACATCGGAAACGGGGTCGGCTTCTGGAACACCATGCCGACGCGCGCACGCAACAGCGAGATGTCGCGCTTGTACGTGAGCAGGTTCTCGCCGTCCATGAGGATCTCGCCCTCGGCGCGCTGCTCCGGATAGAGCGCGAACATCTTGTTGAACGTGCGCAGCAGCGTGGACTTCCCGCACCCGGACGGACCGATGAACGCGGTCACCTTGCCTTCCGGAATCTGCAGGTTGATGTTCTTCAGCGCGTGGTACTTGCCGTAGAAGAAGTTCAGGTCCTTCACTTCGATCTTCGGCGTGCCCAGTACCGGCGCCTGCGTCGACTGCGAACCCTGGGCGGGGACCTGGGCCGTCGGCGCGGAGACCGCCGTGCCCGTCGAGTTGAGATGACTCTCTGCCATGTTCATCGGTGAGTTCCGCCGTTACTTGTTCGAAAAGACCGAGCGCGCGAGGATATTCAACCCCAGCACGCTCAGCGTGATCAGGAAAACGCCGGCCCACGCGAGCGACTGCCACTGCGCGAACGGGCTCATCGCAAACTGGAAGATCGTGACCGGCAGGTTCGCCATCGGCTGATTCATATTCCACGAGAAGAACTGGTTCGACAGCGCGGTGAACAGCAGCGGCGCGGTTTCCCCGGCAATGCGCGCGACCGCGAGCAGCACGCCGGTCACGATGCCCGCGACCGACGCCTTCAGCGTGATCGCCATCACCATCTTCCACTTCGGCGTGCCGAGCGCGAACGCCGCTTCGCGCAGCGCGTTCGGCACGAGCTTCAGCATGTTCTCCGTCGTGCGGATCACGATCGGGATCTGCAGCAGCGCGAGCGACATCATGCCGGCCCAGCCGCTGAAATGCCCAAGCCGCGCGACGACGACCGCATACACGAACAGACCGATCACGATCGATGGCGCCGACAGCAGAATGTCGTTGATGAAGCGCGTGGCGCTCGCCAGCCACGATTTCTGCCCGTACTCGGCCAGATAGACGCCCGCGAGAATGCCGATCGGCGTGCCGACGAGCGTCGCGACCGCGACCATCATCAGGCTGCCGACGATCGCGTTCGCGAGACCGCCGCCATCGGTGTTCGGCGGCGGCGTCGACTGCGTGAACAACTGCACCGACAGACCGCTGACGCCGAGACTGAGCGTCGTGTACAGAATCCAGATCAGCCAGATCAGGCCGAACGCCATCGCGACGAGCGACAGCGTCAGCGCGATCGCATTCGTCACGCGCCGGCGGCGCTGCAGCCGGTTGCGCATCGCGTCGAGCTTCGGTCCGTAGACCGCGCCCGGAATCTTCATCGTCGGTTCGCTCATCGCGCGCCCTCCGCCTTCTCGAGACGCAGCAGCATCAGCTTCGAGATCGAAAGCACGATGAACGTGATCACGAACAGGATCAGGCCGAGCTCCATCAGCGCGGCCGTGTGCAGGCCGGGGCTCGCTTCCGCGAATTCGTTCGCGAGCGCGGACGTGATGCTGTTGCCCGGCGAGAACAGCGAGATGTTGTCGAGCAGGTTGGTGTTGCCGATCACGAACGTCACCGCCATCGTTTCGCCGAGCGCGCGGCCGAGGCCGAGCATCACGCCGCCGATCACACCGGACTTCGTGAACGGCAGCACGATGCGCCACATCACTTCCCACGTCGTGCAGCCGATGCCGTAGGCCGACTCTTTGAGCAGCACCGGCGTGACTTCGAATACGTCGCGCATCACCGACGAGATGTACGGAATGATCATGATCGCGAGAATCACGCCCGCGCACAGGATGCCGATGCCGATCGGCGGCCCGGCGAACAGCTTGCCGACGAACGGCATGCCGCCGAGCACCGCCTGCAGCGGCCTCTGGAACCATTGCGCGAAGATCGGCGCGAACACGAGCAGGCCCCACATCCCGTAGACGATCGACGGGATCGCGGCGAGCAGCTCGATGGCGATGCCGAGCGGACGACGCAGCCAGGCCGGCGAGAGTTCGGTGAGAAAGAGCGCGATGCCGAAGCTGACCGGCACCGCGATGAGCAATGCAATGATCGACGTGGCGATCGTGCCGTAGATCGGCACCAGTGCGCCGAACTGCTCGCTCGGCGGATCCCAGTCGGAGGTCCACAGGAACGCGAGCCCGAACTTCTGGATCGACGGCATCGACGCGATGATCAGGGACACGATGATGCCGCCTAGCAGCAGCAACGTGACGATGGCGGCAAGGCGCGCCAGGCCGCCGAAGATGATGTCGCCGGCCGGGCTCGGCGCTCTCCGCTGGGAGGCGCGGCCGGGCTGATTCGACACGAGCGGGACGTCGGACATGATGACCTGTATTCCGTTTGCTGCGCGGGCGCGTGGCCGCTGCGCGGCGTGAAACCGCCATGACTGCAATGCCGCCCGTCCCCCGTCCGCACGCAGGCCTTGGCCTGCGCTCGAACGGGATCCCGGGCGGCACATCGGATGCGGGCCGCGCGCTACCCCGCGGCAGCGGCCCTTAGTGCGTACAACCGGCTTACTGCGCGGCGATCGCCTTGCCGCTTGCGTCCTTCACCTTCTCTTGCCACTGCGTGCGGATCTCGGTCACGACCGATTGCGGCAGCGAGATATAGTCGAGGCTGTCTGCGGCGGAGGTGCCGTTCTTGAACGCCCAGTCGAAGAACTTGAGCGTTTCCTTGCCCTGCTCCGGCTTGTCCTGCGCCGTGTGCAGCAGCACGAACGTCGCGCCGACGACCGGCCATGCCTTCTGGCCCGGCTCGTTCGTCAGGATCTGGTAGAACGACTTCTTCCAGTCCGCGCCGGCCGCAGCGGCCTTGAACGTGTCGGTTTCCGGCTGGACGACCGCGCCCGACTCATTCTTCATCGCAGTGTAGGTCATGTGGTTCTGCTTCGCGTACGCCCATTCGACGTACCCGATCGCGCCCGGCAGACGCTGCACGAACGCCGCGACGCCGTCGTTGCCCTTGCCGCCCGTGCCGACCGGCCATGCAACGGTCGCGCCTTCGCCGATCTTCGACTTCCACTCCGGGTTCACCTTCGACAGGTAGTTCGTCCAGATGAAGCTGGTACCCGAACCGTCCGCGCGGCGGACGACGGCGATGTCGAGGTCAGGCAGCTTGACGTTCGGATTCAGCGCGGCGATTTCCGGGTCGTTCCACTTCTTGACCTTGCCGAGATAGATGTCGCCGAGCACCGGGCCCGACAGCACGAGCTGACCGGCCTTCACGCCCGGCACGTTGATCGCCGGCACGACGCCGCCGATCACCGTCGGGAACTGGAACAGGCCGTCTTTGGCGAGTTCGTCGTCCTTCAGCGGGGCATCCGAGCCCGCGAAATCGACCGTCTTCGCGACGATCTGCTTGATACCGCCCGACGAGCCGATACCCTGGTAATTCACCTTGCCGCCGCCCGACTGCTGATATGCAGCCGCCCATTTGGTGTAGATCGGTGCCGCGAAGGTGCTGCCCGCGCCGGTGATGTCTGCTGCTTGCGCTGCGATCGCGAAGAGCGCGCCAGCAACGCCAGCGAACGCGGTTTGCATCAATTTCATGAGACCTCCAAGAGTGTGAGCGGGTGAACGACACCGCGAAGCTTAGGGGCTCTCTATGACAGTCACGTGACAATCCGTGAAGCAAACGTGACAGTCACATTACGGGAATGAAAGTCGCTGCGAAGGGTGGGAAAAGACGCGGCGCGCCGGCGATTGACGGAGGTTGCACGCGTGGATTCGGGACGTTCGCGCCTTGCCGGCGGCGCCTCGCCGGCCGCGCCTGAACATATCCAACGGCGGCCGCCGTCGGGGAGACCGGCTGCGGGCCACCGCCACGCGCCGGCGATAGCGGCGGGAAACGCTCAGGCGACGGCCTGCCTGACGGAAGCGGCGATCGCTTCCGCATGAAGCGTCGCGTCGGATGCGTCGCGCGCCTCGACCATCACGCGCAGCACCGGTTCGGTCCCCGACGCGCGGATCAGCACGCGCCCCTTGCCGTCGAGCGCCGTCTCCGCCTTCCGGATCGCGCCCTGGATCCGCGTATTGCTCTTCCAGTCGGCTCCCGGCGCAATCCGCACGTTGATCAGCTTCTGCGGGAACAGCGTCACGCCTTCGAGCAGTTGCGCGAGCGTCCGCCCACTGCGCTTCATCGCGGCGAGCACGAGCAGCGCCGATACGATCCCGTCGCCGGTCGTGTGCCGGTCGAGCGACAGCATGTGGCCCGACCCCTCCGCACCCAGTTGCCAACCGTGCTCGCGGAGCTGCTCGAGCACATAGCGGTCGCCGACCGCCGCCCGCACGAACCGCGTGCCGAGACGCTCGATCGCCTGCTCGACCGCCAGGTTCGTCATCAGCGTGCCGACCGCGCCTTCGACCTTTCCGTCTGTCTGGATGCGGTCTTTCACGAGCACGTACAGCAGTTCGTCGCCGTTATAGAGACGTCCCTTCGAATCGACGACCTGCAGGCGGTCCGCGTCGCCATCGAGTGCGATGCCGATGTCCGCGTGGTTCGCGCGCACCGCGCGGACCAGCGCATCCGGCGACGTCGCGCCGACGCCGTCATTGATGTTGAACCCGTTCGGCGACGTGCCGATGCGGATCACGTCGGCGCCGAGTTCGTGGAACACGTGAGGCGCGATGTCGTACGCCGCGCCGTTCGCGCAGTCGACGACGATCTTCATGCCGCGCAGGTTGTACGCCTGCGGAAACGTGCTCTTGCAGAACTCGATGTAGCGGCCGCCTGCGTCGTCCAGACGCCGCGCCTTGCCGAGCTCCTCGGACGGCGCGCAATGGAGCGGCTGATCGAGCATCGCTTCGATCTGCGCCTCGACTTCGTCGGGCAGCTTGTTGCCGTCCGCCGAGAAGAACTTGATGCCGTTGTCGTAGTACGGATTGTGCGACGCGCTGATCACGATACCCGCCGCCAGTCGCAGCGCGCGCGTCAGGTAGGCGATGCCGGGCGTCGTCATCGGCCCGGCGAGCATCACGTCGATGCCGGCCGCCGACAGACCCGCTTCCAGCGCGGCCTCGAGCATGTAACCCGAGATGCGCGTGTCCTTGCCGATCAGCACGGCCGGCCGGGGCCCCGACGGCTCCGACGACGAGCCAGCGAGCACCTTGCCCGCCGCATAGCCGAGCCGCAGCACGAAATCGGGCGTGATCGGCGCCTCGCCGACCTTGCCGCGCACCCCATCCGTTCCAAAATAACGACGTCCCATTGCTGACCCCTTCATGGTCTGTTGATATCGGCGGCGGACGGTCCGCCCTTGCCGCCGAGGCCGTTGGCCTGTGATCCGGCGCTGCTCACGCGCGCGCCGCGTCGCGCACGGCGGCCCATACTTTTAGCGCGTCGACGGTCGGTGCGACGTCGTGAACGCGAATGATCGCGGCGCCGCGTTCGGCCGCGCAGACGGCCGCGGCGACGCTGGCGGCCACGCGCTCGTGCGCCTTGCGGCCGACGAGCTTGCCGACCATCGACTTGCGCGACATGCCGACGAGTATCGGATAGGGCGGCACCGCGCGCGGCGCCGTGTCGGGCAAGTGTGCGAGCAGCGCGTAATTATGTTCGATGACGGATTTGCCGAAGCCAAAACCCGGATCGACACTGATCCGCGTCTTCGCGACGCCCGCCGCCCGCAACGCCGCGACGCGCTCTTCGAGGAACGCGCGCACGTCGGCGACGACGTCGTCGTACTGGGGTTCGGTGGACTGCATGGTCTGCGGGGAGCCGAGCATGTGCATCACGCATAGTCCGCAACGGCTGTCGCGCACCGCGTCGATTGCACCGGGCATCCGGAAGCCCCACACGTCGTTGATCAGATCGGCGCCCGCTTCGATCGCGGCGCGCATCACTTCGGGCTTGTACGTATCGACCGACAACGGGACGTTCAGATCGCGCAGCCGCTCGACGAGCGGAATCACGCGCGCAAGCTCTTCGTCGAGCGGAACCGGCTCGACGCCGGGGCGCGTCGACTCGCCGCCGACATCGATGAGGTCGGCGCCTTCGCGCACCATCTCGTCGGCATGGCGCAGCGCGTCGTCGCGGGAAAGGTAGCGGCCGCCATCCGAAAACGAATTCGGCGTCGCGTTCAGAATACCCATCACGAGCGGCCGTTCGAAGCTCAGCGCGAAGCGGCCGCACTGGAGCGGCTCGGGAATGGGGGGAACCGGTGGCGCGGAAAGGTCGTGCACGTCGATCAGCCGGGAGAGGTCCAAAAAAGCAAACGGGCCGATGCGCACACCGGCCCGCCATTCAACGCAACTTCGTGAGACTTCGCTTACGCCGGTGCGGTGGCGTTGCCCGATTTGACTTCGCCCGCACTGCCGCCCGACGACGACGCATCGCTCGCCGGCGGCGTGCTCTTGGGCGTTCGCGGCGGCCGGCCGGCCATGATGTCGTTGATCTGATCGGCGTCGATCGTTTCCCACTCCATCAGCGCGGCGGTCATCGCTTCGACCTTGTCGCGGTTCTCTTCGAGCAGACGCCGCGCGAGACCGTACTGTTCGTCGAGCACGCGACGGATTTCCGCGTCGACCTTCTGCTGCGTCGCTTCGGAGATCGTGCGCGTGAAGCCGCGGCCAAACGGGCCTGCATCGTTCTCGTCGTCGACGTAGACCATCGGTCCGAGCGCATCGGTCATCCCGAAGCGCGCGACCATCGCGCGAGCAGTCTGCGTCGCCTTGTTGAAGTCGTCCGACGCGCCGGTGCTGATCAGGTTCAGGAACAGCTCTTCCGCGACGCGGCCACCGAACAGGATCGCCAGACGGTCGAGCAGATAGTCCTTCGAGTACGTCTCGTTGTCGTGCTCCGGCAGCTGCCACGTGACGCCGAGCGCGCGGCCGCGCGGGATGATCGTGACCTTGTGGACCGGATCGGCCTTCGGCAGCAGCTTCGCGATCACCGCATGGCCCGACTCGTGGTACGCGGTGGCGCGCTTTGCTTCCTCGCGGATCACGGCCGACTTGCGCTCCGGACCCATGAAGATCTTGTCCTTCGCGTCCTCGAAGTCCTGCATCTCGACGATGCGCTTGCCGCGGCGCGCGGCGAACAGCGCCGCCTCGTTCACGAGGTTCGCGAGATCCGCACCGGAGAAGCCCGGCGTGCCGCGCGCGATCACTGCCGCGTCGACGTCGTTCGCGATCGGCACCTTGCGCAGGTGCACCTTCATGATCTGCTCGCGACCGCGGATATCGGGCAGGCCGACATACACCTGGCGGTCGAAGCGGCCCGGACGCAGCAGCGCCTTGTCGAGCACGTCGGAGCGGTTCGTCGCCGCGATCACGATGACACCCGAATTCGCCTCGAAACCGTCCATCTCGACGAGCATCTGGTTCAGCGTCTGCTCGCGTTCGTCGTTGCCGCCGCCCATGCCGGCGCCGCGATGACGGCCCACCGCGTCGATTTCGTCGATGAACACGATGCACGGCGCGTGCTTCTTCGCCTGCTCGAACATGTCACGCACGCGCGCCGCACCGACGCCGACGAACATTTCGACGAAGTCCGAACCGGAAATGCTGAAGAACGGCACCTTCGCCTCGCCGGCGATCGCGCGCGCGAGCAGCGTCTTGCCGGTACCCGGAGGACCGACGAGAAGCACGCCGCGTGGAATGCGGCCACCGAGTTTCTGGAACTTCTGCGGGTCGCGCAGGAAGTCGACGAGCTCGGAGACTTCCTCTTTCGCTTCGTCGCAGCCGGCGACATCGGAGAAATTGACGGCGTTGTTGTTTTCGTCGATCAGGCGGGCGCGTGACTTGCCGAACGAGAACGCCCCGCCTTTACCCCCGCCTTGCATCTGTCTCATCATGTAGAACCAGAACACGATGATCAGTATCGTTGGCCCGAGGTAGTACAGCGCGGACACCAGCGCGTTCGGCTCTTCATCTGCCTTGCCGCTCACCTGCACGCCGTACTTCATCAGGTCGCCGACCATCCAGATGTCGCCGGGCGACACGATCTGGTATTTCTGGCCGTCCGCCGGGGTGACAGTCAGGTTGCGCCCTTGCACGATGACGCTCTTGACCTTGCCGTTCCTCGCGTCGTCCATGAACTGCGAGTACGAGACGCCCTCCTGGACACGTGGCCTGTCGAATTGCTTGAACACCGTAAACAGCACCAGTGCGATAACCAGCCACACTGCTGCCTTCGAAAACATGTTGTTGTTCAAAGCACGACTCCTTCACTCATAGACGGGGCGCCTACATTTGCCTTGCTGCACCATCAAAACATTCTAATCCAGTCCGCAGACCCCTGCCATAACGAATAACTAGCGCAGGAATAGCCTCCGGGGCCGGTTTCCGGCCAGCCGGCAAGGCGGCGATGGACCAATCGAATGCCTCGTTAGCCCGGGCGTTTCAGCTGTTTGCCCAATATAAACGTTTCGGCCGATTTATCCCGGGAAGCCTTCGGCTTGCGGGCGGCCACGACCTTGAACTGATGCTTGAATTTCTCGACGATCTGACTGTACCCGCTGCCGTGGAAGCACTTGACTAAAAGGGCGCCATCCGGCTTCAAATGATTCTGCGCGAATTCGAGCGCGAGATCGCACACGTGCTCGATGCGTGCTGCATCGGCGGATGCAACGCCCGACAGGTTGGGCGCCATATCCGAAATTACAAGGTCCACCGGACGGCCGCCGAGAGCTTCTTCGAGTTGTTCGAGCACGCTGTCGTCGCGGAAGTCGCCTTGCAGGAACTGCACGTCAGCGATCGGCTCCATCGGCAGCAGGTCGAGCGCGATGATCGTGCCGTCGATGCCGCCCTGGCGCTCGGCATCGCGACGCGAGCCCTGCGCGAGCTTGTTGCGCGCGTACTGGCTCCAGCTACCGGGCGCCGCGCCGAGGTCGACGATTACCATGCCCGGGCGAATCAGCTTGTCCTGCTCGTCGATTTCCTTCAGCTTGTATGCGGCGCGGGCGCGGTAGCCTTCCCGCTGCGCGAGCTTCACATACGGGTCGTTGATATGGTCGTGCAGCCACGACTGGTTGAAGCGGTTTTTTGCCATTAAAGGTGAACTCTTGCTGCGTGATGCCGCGCTTTTGGCGGATAATACGCGTTTTATTCGTGCGGCCGCCGCGGTCAGTCCGGCAAATCTCGCCGGTTTCGTTGCGCGCCGCTTTCTTCACGGTTTTACCGTTGTTTCCGACGCGCTGCCCGCCGCTCGGTCCTGATCCCGCAGTTGACAATCGATTGCGCCGGACCGCGCGGGCGTCGTCATTTTAGTCGAGTCTGCCACATCCCATGCCCGCCCTTTCACTGTCTGCCGAACAGCGCGCCGAACTGCGCTCCGCGGCTCATGCGCTCAAACCGGTTGTGCTCGTCGGCGCCGAGGGGCTGACCGACGCCGTGTTCAAGGAGATCGGGGTCCACCTGGCCGCGCATCAGCTGATCAAGATCCGCGTGTTCGGCGACGAGCGCGATGCGCGCATCGCGATCTACGACGAAATCTGCGATCGGCTGAACGCCGCGCCGATCCAGCACATCGGCAAGCTGCTGGTGATCTGGAAGCCCGCCGAGCCGGCGCCGAAGACCACCACCGCACGCGCCGGCGCGCGCGGCACCGTGAAGCGCCCGGCAGCGGATGTCCCCGGTGCACGCGAAGCGCGCGACGCGGGCAAGCGTGGCGCCGCGCCGCGCGTAGTCAAGGTCGTGAAGCCGAGCGACAACCCGATGCGCCGTCCGAAGCCGCAGAAGCTCGTGGTTCGCGGCAACGAGCGCGTGACCCAGGGCGGCAACGTCAAGCGCGCGAAGAAGCGCCAGACGAGCGCGAAGCGCCCGCACCAGGGAACAAAGTAAAACAGCGGGGGCGCGGGTCGAGAAGTCCGGCGCCCTTCCCGTCTTCCCGTCGCATGTGCCACACCGTCATCGGCAGCATGCGATGCCGGTTCGGCGCTCAGTGAACCTCGCCTTGCGCGAGACCGGCGTGCGCGCGGGACACCGGCAACAGCCATACGAGCATGATGCCGAGCAGGCTTTCGATCAGATAGAACACGCTCGACACGCCATGCAGCATGCCGAAGCGACTTGCATAGGGCGAATTGCCGACGTCCATCCCGGCATTCATCGCGGCGACGCGCAGCGCGTTCATGAACGGCTGCAACGCAAAATAGCCGATCAGCACGCACACGAGCATGCCGAAAAGCAGCCAGCGCAGCCGCCGATAATCCACGCCGCCGCGTCGCGACAGCACATTGCCGAGCGCGAGCAGCAGAACGCCGGACACGACGCCGATGATTCCTTCGACGCGGAACAGCTGCGCGGCGATCGAACCCGCGCTCGTCCGATCGAGCGACGCGAACAGCACCGGCGCGACCACATAGCCGATCGTCAGCTGACTGCCGACCCACAGCATCGCGAGGAGCCGGAACAACCGGAACGGCACGAGCGAAGCGGGCAGCAACGAGGCGGACTCCACGTCGATCCGCCCGTCAGATGTAGCGCACTTCGATGATTTCGTATTCGCGCACGCCGCCCGGGGCCTGCACGGCGGCCACGTCGCCTTCGGTCTTGCCGATCAGTGCGCGCGCGATCGGCGAGCTGACCGAGATCAGGCCGTGCTCGAGGTCCGCCTCGTCGTCGCCGACGATCTGATACGTGACCTTCTTGCCCGAGTCGAGGTCTTCGAGATCGACCGTCGACGCGAACACCACGCGGCCGTCCGCATCCAGCGACGCGGGGTCGATGATCTGCGCGGCCGCCAGCTTCGATTCGATTTCGGCGATACGGCCTTCGATGAAGCCCTGCTTCTCCTTTGCCGCGTCGTATTCCGCGTTTTCCGACAGATCACCCTGCGCCCGCGCTTCGGCGATCGAATTGATGACCGCCGGACGCTCCACGGACTTCAGGCGCTGCAGTTCGTCGCGCAGTTGGTCTGCGCCTCGTTTCGTCAAGGGAATAGTGCTCATTTAGACAACCATGGGCCCCGACGGGCCATTAGAACGGACCATTAAAACCGGCCATAAAAAAAATCACCGCGGTTAAGTGCATCCCGACAGGAGCCGGCGCGCATTCCGACGCATCCGGCCATCCTCTGGAGGGACGCCGCTTAACCGCGGCACTTGGCGGTTGATGCCCGTCTCGACGTGACGTTCAGGTCGGCTGGACAGGCAATCGAAACCTTAGTTTAGGCGAGCATGGAGGCCTTGTAAATCATAGACTTCCAGGTTCTTTAGATAGCGCAGACCTTCGACTGCAGCCCGTGCGCCGGACATCGTGGTGTAGTAGGTGACCTTGTTCGCCTGCGCGCTCATGCGGATCGAGCGCGAATCGGCGATCGCGGCGCGCGTCTCGTCGACCGTCGTGAACACGAGCGCGATCTCGCCGTTCTTGATCATGTCGACGATGTGCGGACGACCGTCCTTCACCTTGTTCACGACCTTCACCGGCACGCCGGCGGCGTCGATCGCGGCCGCGGTGCCCTTCGTCGCGACGATCGGGTAGCCGAGTTCGTGCAGCATCTGCGCGACCTCGACCGCCTTCGGCTTGTCGGCGTCCATCACGGTGATGAACACTGTGCCCGACGCCGGCAGGCGCGACCCCGCCGCGAGCTGCGACTTGAAGAGCGCCTCGCCGAACGTCTTGCCGACGCCCATCACTTCGCCGGTCGAACGCATTTCGGGTCCGAGCACCGGATCGACGGTCGGGAACTTGATGAACGGGAACACCGCTTCCTTCACGCTGAAGTACGGCGGCTCGACCTCCTTCGTCACGCGCTGCTCCGCGAGCTTCTGGCCGACCATCGCGCGCGCGGCGATCTTCGCGAGCGGCAGGCTCGTCGCCTTCGACACGTACGGCACCGTACGCGACGCACGCGGGTTCACTTCGAGCACGTAGATCACGTCTTCCTTCGAACCGTCCGCCTGCGGAACCTGCTGGATCGCGAACTGCACGTTCATCAGGCCGACCACGTTCAGCGCCTTCGCCATCGCGGCGGTCTGACGCTTGAGTTCGGCCACGGTCGCCTTCGACAGCGAGTACGGCGGCAGCGAGCACGCGGAGTCGCCCGAGTGCACGCCGGCCTGCTCGATGTGCTCCATCACGCCGCCGATGAACACCGCGTCGCCATCCGAGATGCAGTCCACGTCGCACTCGATCGCGTCGTTCAGGAAGCGGTCGAGCAGCACCGGCGAGTCGTTGCTCACCTTCACCGCCTCGCGCATGTAACGCTCGAGGTCGCGCGGCTCGTGGACGATTTCCATCGCGCGGCCGCCGAGCACGTACGACGGACGCACGACGAGCGGATAGCCGATTTCGTCGGCGAGCTTCAGCGCTTCGTCTTCGGCGCGCGCGGTGCGGTTCGGCGGCTGGCGCAGCTTCAGATCCTGCAGCAGCTTCTGGAAGCGCTCGCGGTCTTCGGCCGCGTCGATCATGTCCGGCGACGTGCCGATGATCGGCACGCCGTTCGCCTCGAGGTCGAGCGCGAGCTTCAGCGGAGTCTGGCCGCCGTACTGGACGATCACGCCGAGCGGCTTTTCCTTGTCGACGATTTCGAGCACGTCTTCGAGCGTCAGCGGCTCGAAGTACAGGCGGTCGGACGTGTCGTAGTCGGTCGAAACGGTCTCGGGGTTGCAGTTGACCATGATCGTTTCGTAGCCGTCCTCGCGCATCGCGAGCGCCGCGTGCACGCAGCAGTAATCGAACTCGATGCCCTGGCCGATCCGGTTCGGCCCGCCGCCGAGCACCATGATCTTCTTGTTGTTCGTCGGCTGCGCTTCGCACTCTTCCTCGTAGGTCGAGTACATGTACGCGGTCTTCGTCGCGAATTCGGCCGCGCACGTGTCGACGCGCTTGTACACCGGACGCACGTTCAGCTCGATGCGGCGCGCGCGCACGTCGGCCGGCTTCGCGCCGACGAGCTTCGCGAGGCGCCGGTCCGAGAAGCCGCTTTGCTTCAGGTAGCGCAGATCGTCCTTCGTGAGGCTCGCGAGCGTGCGGCCGGCGAGCGCCTTTTCCTTGCGCACGATTTCCTCGATCTGCGCGAGGAACCACGGATCGATCGCCGTTTCCTCGAACACTTCTTCGCGCGTCATGCCGATGCGGAACGCGTCGCCGACGTACCAGATGCGATCCGGACCGGCCTCGCCGATCTCGCGGACGATCTCGTCGCGGTTCGCGGTCTTTTCGTCGAGCCCGTCGACGCCGACTTCCAGGCCGCGCAGCGCCTTCTGGAACGACTCCTGGAACGTGCGGCCGATCGCCATCACTTCGCCGACCGACTTCATCTGCGTGGTGAGGCGCGGGTCGGCTTCGCGGAACTTCTCGAACGCGAAGCGCGGAATCTTCGTGACGACGTAGTCGATCGTCGGCTCGAACGACGCCGGCGTCTGGCCGCCGGTGATTTCGTTCTTCAGCTCGTCGAGCGTGTAGCCGACCGCGAGCTTCGCCGCGACCTTCGCGATCGGAAAGCCGGTGGCCTTCGACGCGAGCGCCGACGAACGCGACACGCGCGGGTTCATCTCGATGACGATCATGCGGCCGGTCTGCGGATCGATCGAGAACTGCACGTTCGAGCCGCCGGTGTCGACGCCGATCTCGCGCAGCACTGCGAGCGATGCGTCGCGCAGGATCTGATATTCCTTGTCGGTGAGCGTCTGCGCCGGCGCGACCGTGATCGAGTCGCCGGTGTGGATGCCCATCGGGTCGAGGTTCTCGATCGAGCAGACGATGATGCAGTTGTCCTTCTTGTCGCGGACGACTTCCATCTCGTACTCTTTCCAGCCGAGCAGCGACTCTTCGATCAGAAGTTCGCGCGTCGGCGACAGGTCGAGGCCGCGCTTGCAGATCTCTTCGAACTCTTCGCGGTTGTACGCGATGCCGCCTCCCGAGCCGCCGAGCGTGAACGACGGCCGGATCACGACCGGATAGCCGCCCGTGCCGGTGGCCGCTGCGATTTCGGCGTGCACCTTCAGCGCCTCTTCCATCGAATGCGCGGTGCCCGACTTCGCCGAGCCGAGGCCGATCTTCGTCATCGCGTCCTTGAACTTCTGGCGGTCTTCGGCCTTGTCGATCGCCTCCGGCGACGCGCCGATCAGCTCGACGTTGTACTTCTCGAGCACGCCGTGGTGATGCAGATCGAGCGCGCAGTTGAGCGCGGTCTGGCCGCCCATCGTCGGCAGGATCGCGTCCGGACGCTCCTTCGCGATGATGCGCTCGACCACTTCCCACGTGATCGGCTCGATGTACGTGACGTCCGCCGTGTTCGGGTCGGTCATGATCGTCGCCGGGTTGCTGTTGACGAGAATGACCTTGTAGCCTTCCTCACGCAGCGCCTTGCAGGCCTGCGCGCCCGAATAATCGAACTCGCACGCCTGGCCGATGATGATCGGCCCCGCGCCGATGATGAGGATGCTTTTGATGTCTGTCCGCTTGGGCATAACGCTCTCGCTAATGTATTGCTCTATATCTTCGTGCTGTCTGTCTGCTTTTCGCCGTGCGCGCCGTGTGCGTCGTTACGCGGCCGCGCCCTTCTTCTTCGCGGCGTCCATCAGCGCGGTGAAACGGTCGAACAGATAGCCGATGTCGTGCGGTCCCGGCGACGCCTCCGGGTGCCCCTGGAAGCAGAACGCCGGCTTGTCCGTCAGCTCGAAGCCCTGCAGCGTGCCGTCGAACAGCGACACGTGCGTCACCCGCGCGTTCGCGGGCAGCGTGTTCGCGTCGACCGCGAAGCCGTGGTTCTGCGACGTGATCACGACGCGGCCGTCGCCGAGATCCTTCACCGGGTGGTTCGCGCCGTGGTGGCCGGTCTTCATCTTCACCGTTTTCGCGCCGACCGCGAGGCCCATGATCTGGTGGCCAAGGCAGATGCCGAACGTCGGAATGCCGCGCGCGATGAACTGCTGCGTCGCGCGGATCGCGTAGTCGCACGGCTCCGGGTCGCCGGGGCCGTTCGACAGGAACACGCCGTCCGGATTCAGCGCGAGCGCGTCTTCGGCACTCGCCTGCGCGGGCAGCACCGTCACCTGGCAGCCGCGCTCGGCGAGCATGCGCAGGATGTTGTACTTGACGCCGTAATCGAACGCGACGACGCGGTACTTCGGCGCGGATTGCTGGCGATAACCTTCGCCCAGACGCCACTCGGCGGTCGTCCATTCGTACGGCTTCTGCGTCGACACGACCTTTGCGAGGTCCATTCCGGCGAGACCCGGAAACGAGCGCGCGAGTTCGATTGCCTTCGCTTCGTCATCGGAGCCGGCGAGAATCGCCCCGTTTTGCGCGCCCTTGTCGCGCAGCACGCGCGTCAGCTTGCGGGTGTCGATGCCGGCGATCGCCACGACGCCCTCGTCGCGCAGATAGTCGGCGAGCGTGCGCTCCATGCGGAAGTTCGACGCGAGCACCGGCAGGTCGCGGATGATGAGCCCGGCGGCATGGACTTTCGTGGCTTCGACATCTTCGGCATTGACGCCGACGTTGCCGATGTGCGGATACGTCAAGGTGACGATCTGGCGTGCGTAGCTCGGGTCGGTCAGGATTTCCTGATAACCGGTGATCGCCGTGTTGAACACGACTTCGCCGATCGTATGGCCCGGCGCGCCGATCGAATAACCACGAAAAACCGTGCCGTCGGCAAGCGCGAGTAGAGCGGGAGAGAAAGACGGCAACACGGGAGACTCCTTGGGGAACACCCAGTGCCGACCTGTTTATCCGACCGTGCGTTGTGCGGCTGCGGCGGCGGCATCGTCAGGGATGCGCGCGGCAGGCTCGCTCGCGGTTCGTGGCGTCGATTCGGCATGGATTCGCTGTCGATCGTGCGAAGCCCGTCTGCTCACGACCGACCGGAGATCGATCGGTGCGGCGACTGGCTCGGACTCCGGACAGACACGCGAATGCAACAAACGCATGACACGCTGCGGCGGATGAACGGATGGGGGAAGGTAGGCGCTAGGGTGCGGGTTGATAAGCTCAAACCTTCAAATTATAGCGCGAAATCAGTCCTATCTTCAAACTGACGCTCACCGGACGGATCGGTGCAGCCTCACAACACTATAGGGCGCGGGGACGGACGCAGCAAAGCCGCCGCAGCGGGCGACGCATCGCGCCCCGTTTCGGGGCGGGCAGCCATCCGAAAGGAAAAACGCCGCCACCCGAAGGGCGCGGCGCATCGAAAAGCGACAAGTGATCGGAGCGTAAATCCGTGCGCTGCCCCCGCAGCGTACGTGGCCACTCTTCGCGAACTGCCTGTTTCTGGTTAGTTGTGCTTGTGCGTGACCTTGGCCACGGGCTCGGCGTCCTTGGACGCCTTCGCCTTCGCCGGCTCGGACACCTTGACCTTCCCCGGAGCCGCGACTTTGGTCTTGATCGGCTCGACGCCCTTCGCCTTCGGCGCTTCCGTCTTGCCCCTGCCTTTCGCGGGCTCGTCGGCCTTCGCCGCAACCGGATCGGAGACCTTCACGAAGCGCCCGCCCCGCTTTTCGTACCGCGATCGGGACGCGCCTTCGTGGAACCGCGTGCCGATGCGCTGAACACTGCCGCCACGCACGTCGGTCGCGAAGCGCTCCGGACCCGGCTCCGCGGGCATCGACTTGCCGACCGGCACGTGCAGCACCAGCACCTGGCCCGCCGAGACCTCGTCGCGGCGCGTCTTGTTCCACGCCTTCAACTGACCGAGCGACACCCCATAGCGACTCGCCACCGCCGCCATCGACTGCTTGCGGCGCACGCGGATCAGCATCTTGCGCGTGTCGGGAACGTCGGGCTCCATCGCGAGTACCGCGCTTTCGGCGACGTCCGCGCTGATGTCCTCGTCGTCGCCATCGTCGGTGCGCGGCACGACGATCGTCGAGCCGGCCTTCAGCCGCATGCCGACCGGAATCTTGTTCACGGACATCAGCGTATCGGCGTCGACACCGATCTTCTGTGCAATGACCGCCGGCGTCGCGCGCTGGTCGACCGTATAGGTCGTCCACGACGACAACTGCCCCGAATAGGACTTCAGGTTGCGCTCGAACGCGCTCGCATTGTCGAACGGCAGCAGGATCTGCGGCTGATTCGCGCCGAGAATCACCGGCTTCGTGAACGACGGATTCAGCGAACGGAACTCGTCGGTCGACATGTTCGCAAGCCGCGCGGCGACGTCGACGTCCATATCGTGCGACGTCGTGACCGTCACGAAATACGGGTGGTTCGGAATCGACGGCAGCGTGAGCCCGTATTGCTGCGGGTTCATCACGATGTTCTTGACCGCCTGCAGCTTCGGCACGTAGTTGCGCGTCTCGTTCGGCATCCGCAGGCTCTGGTAGTCGGTCGGCAGGCCCGCGGCCTCGTTGCGCGCGATCGCACGCTGCACGTTGCCCTCACCCCAGTTGTACGCGGCGAGCGCGAGATACCAGTCGCCGAACATGTCGTGCAGCTTCGACAGATAGTCGAGCGCCGCGCTCGTCGACGCGAGCACGTCGCGCCGCTCGTCCTGCCACATGTTCTGCTTCAGGTTGTACGTGCGGCCCGTGCCCGGCACGAACTGCCACATCCCCGCCGCCTTCGCGACGGACAACGCCTGCGGGTTGTACGCCGACTCGATGAACGGCAGCAGCGCGAGCTCGGTCGGCATGTGGCGCGCCTCCAGCTCCTCGACGATGTGATACAGGTACTTTTGCGAGCGCTCGGTCATCCGCGCGACGTAGTCGGGGCGTTGCGCGTACCAGTTCACCTGCATGTCGACGAGGTCGCTTTGCAGATCGGGGATCTGGAAACCGCGCCGGATGCGGCCCCACAGATCGGCATCGGCGCTCGTCAGCTGGCTGACGGAACCGTGATCGACATCGATGGTTTCTTTGGCGGCGGAGGTCTTGCGGAGGGTATCGGCTGCGGCCTGCGGATTGGCCTGCGCCGACTTGCTGGCGGAATTATTCGCGGTTGGTCCCCCGCTCGCGCACGCGGCGAGCAGCAGAACCAGCAGCGCACTAAAGATGAATCGCATGAACGTCTCGACTTCCGCATGGCTGGAATTTGCAGCCGATAGTACGAAAGCCTGCCCCGCCCGTCAACGAAAAAAATCGAAAAAAACCATGAAAATCCGCAGCTTGGGCGGGATTCCATACATTGGAGTTGAGCATAACCGTATACGAATCCAGGTCAGCGGAACCTGTTTTTCCATTCGCGCATCAATGTGAACGCCGCGAGCCGATCCGTCACCGTTTCGTGCAACTCTTCGCCGAGCCTCGCCTGGACCGCCGGGTCGCCCGCGCGCAAAAACGGATTGACCGCGCGTTCGTGAGCAATCGTCGTCGGCAGCGTCGGCTCGCCGCGCTCGCGCAGTGCGGCGGCGTCGCGGCTCCACGTGCGCAGCGCGTCGTTGTCGGGGTCGCACGCGAGTGCGAAGCGAATGTTCGACAGCGTGTACTCATGCGCGCAGTGCACCTGCGTGTCGCCGGGCAGCGCGGCGAGTGCGTCGAGCGACGCGAGCATCTGCGCGGGCGTGCCTTCGAACAGCCGTCCGCAGCCGCAGGCGAACAGCGTGTCGCCGCAGAAAACGTGGGGGGTGCCGTTCGTGTCCGCTGCCTGGAAGTACGCAATGTGGCCGCTCGTATGGCCCGGCACGTCGATCACTTCGAAGTCGGGCAACGGCGCGTCCAGATGCACGCGGTCCCCACCCTTCACGCGCGTGACGAACGGCTCGGCCGCACGCAGCATCTCGCCGGCCGGCCCGTACACCGGCACGCGCGCCTTATCCAGAAGGCCGGCTACGCCGCCGACGTGGTCGTTGTGGTGATGGGTGAGTAAAATAGCGGCGAGCCGTAAGCCCCGCTTCTCGAGATACGCACGAACCGGCGCGGCTTCTCCCGGATCGACGGCGACCGCATTGGCGCCATCGGACACGACCCAGATGTAGTTATCTTCAAAAGCCGGAACTGGCACATACGCTAGCGCATTCATGGGGCGACGCATATCTCATTATGTCTGACCGAACGATTATAGACTGGACCGACTGGATCGCTTCGCCCGCCGGACGCTACGTGCTCGGCTGGGAGCAGCAGCAGCTCGACCGTGTCGTGTCGGACGTGTTCGGCTTTCACGCGCTTCAACTCGGCATGCCGCAGCTCGACGCGCTGCGCGAAAACCGGATGCCGGGCCGCGGTCTCGTGCTCGACCCGGCGATCGCCGCGAGCGAGCCGTACACGCCGCCGCCCGGGCACGCGCCCGGCGACCGGCCGCCGCTGCCCGGACGGCACGCCCCCGAGGGACGCAGCACCGTCTGGTGCGATCTACTCGACCTGCCGTTCGAAGCGCAAAGTGTCGATCTGATCGTGATGCCGCATACGCTCGAATTCACGAACGATCCGCACCGGCTGCTGCGCGAAGCCGAGCGCGTGCTGATGCCGGAAGGCCGGCTTATGATCGTCGGCTTCAATTCGCTCAGCCTGTGGGGGGCGCGGCAGTCGGCTGGGCGCCTCGCCGGACGGCCGTTTATCCCCGCGCGCCACGACCTGATCGCGTTCACGCGGCTAAAGGACTGGATCAAGCTGCTCGGATTCGAGCTTGAACGCGGGCGCTTCGGCTGCTATCGTCCGCCGCTCTCGACCGACAAGTGGCTCGCGCGCCACGCGTTCATGGAAGCCGCCGGCGACCGCTGGTGGCCGATCTTCGGCGCGGTCTATCTCGTCACGGCGATCAAGCGCGTGCGCGGCATGCATCTCGTCGGCCCCGTCAAGGTGAAAAAACCGGTGCGCGCGCCGAGCCTTGCGCCCGCCACCCATCCGACCACACGCAACAAGGACTCATGAACTCTCCCGACTTCGTCGAAATCTTCACGGACGGCGCCTGCAAGGGCAACCCGGGCCCCGGCGGCTGGGGTGCGTTGCTGCGCTTCGGCGCACAGGAAAAGGAACTGTTCGGCGGCGAGGCCGTCACGACCAACAACCGGATGGAACTGATGGCGGTGATTGCCGCGCTCGACGCACTGAAGCGCCCGTGCCGCGTAATCGTCCATACCGACTCGCAGTACGTGCAGAAAGGCATCAGCGAGTGGATCCACGGCTGGAAGAAGAAAAACTGGATGACCGCCGCGAAAACACCGGTGAAAAACGACGATCTGTGGAAGCGGCTTGACGCGCTCGTCGCACAGCACGACGTCGAATGGCGCTGGGTGAAGGGCCACGCGGGCCATCCGGAGAACGAACGCGCGGACGCCCTCGCGAACCGCGGCGTCGCGACGCTCGCCGAGCTTTGAGCCGGTCGCTCGAGTTCGAGCGACCGGCGTCGCACCGATCGATTGCCCGCTGCCCGCCGGTTCGCCAGCCGGGCACGAACAGGAACCACGACTCATCCGACCATGCGCCAGATCATTCTCGATACTGAAACCACCGGCCTGAACGCCCGCAGCGGCGACCGCATCATCGAACTCGGCTGCGTCGAGCTGGTGAACCGTCGGCTGACCGGCAACAACCTGCACTTCTACGTCAACCCCGAACGCGACAGCGATCCGGGCGCGCTGGCCGTGCACGGGCTGACAACCGAGTTCCTCAGCGACAAGCCGAAGTTCGCCGAGATCGCCGGCCAGTTCCTCGACTTCGTCCGCGGCGCGGACCTGATCATCCACAATGCGCCGTTCGACATCGGCTTTCTCGATGCCGAGCTCGCGTTGCTCGGACTGCCGGGCGTCTGCGAGCATTGCGGCGACGTGATCGACACGCTCGTGCACGCCAAGCAGATGTTCCCCGGCAAGCGCAATTCGCTCGACGCGCTGTGCGACCGCTTCGGCATCAGCAACGCGCATCGGACGCTGCACGGCGCACTGCTCGACTCGGAACTGCTGGCCGAGGTCTACCTCGCGATGACGCGCGGCCAGGAAAGCCTCGTCATCGACATGCTGAACGAGACGGCCGCGACCAGCGAAGCCGCGACGCCGGGCGTGCAATTCGAAGCGCTCGCACTGCCGGTGATCGCGGCGAGCGACGACGAACTGGCCGCGCACCAGGCGGTGCTCGACGATCTCGACAAGGCGCTCAAAGGCACGAGCGTCTGGCGGACAGAACCGTCGCCGCAGACGTCGGGCAGTTCAGCCGATGTGCAGACTGTTTAAAAAGTGCTTTACGAGACGGAGATCGCCTGTCATAATTTCTATCTCTTCGGGTGGTTAGCTCAGCGGTAGAGCACTGCCTTCACACGGCAGGGGTCACTGGTTCGATCCCAGTACTACCCACCAGAATTCGTGGGTTGTTGGAACCCGAAGAACAAAAGCCCTCAGGTGTCAGCCTGAGGGCTTTTTTCATTACCGGTGCGCACAAGACGCACAGCCTCGCTAATCGACACCCGCGACGCCTGCCGCCGCTCCGATTCCGCGCGCCATCCCCGTCGCAGCGAACACCATCACGACCAGCAGCAACGCCTGCACGTTACCGATGCGCGAGTACTTCGACGCGACCGTCAAGTCCGGCACGTCGCCGCGCCGATACGCGAGCCGCCAGCGCAGCAGTCCCATCATCGGCGCAATCTCGAGCGCGAGGATCAGGATCAGCGCGGCCATCTTCAGTTGAAAGAGCGGCTCGTGCAGGTAATACGCAGCGCCCTTCTCGAAGCCGCCGAATGCCCGCATCAGTCCCGTCACCAGCAGCACAAGCGCCGAGAGGCCCCAGCCGTTGTCCGCACTGAATATGGCGGGAAGATCCTCCGTCGTCGTGCAGCGGCGCAATCCGCGCGAGCGTCGCAGGATCGACGCGAGCGCATAACCGAATGCGAGCAGATGAATGGCAGCAAGCAACCAACTGGCGGTCATGGCGACTCCTCCGAAGTGACGCCCGAATTCTCAACCCAGTGATGCGCGAACCAGACTGAAGCTACGCCTGCCTGAGCGCCGCATCGAGCGCGCGCGCAGCGGCGCGATCCCCTTCGCTCGTAAGCGGTGTGCGAAGCACCGTCTGTCGATTATGACCGGCCGCGGCCGGCGAGTCCCACAGCAATTCCACCCGCGGACGACGACGAGGCGCGAAGCGCCCCGCCTTCGCGTCATCGCGCACGGGCAGCGGCTCCGATGCGACCGGCGCCGCGACGCCGCCTTCGTCCGGCGCGGGCGGCGGCACGGCAACGGCGCCCTCCGTGCCGGCTCGCCCGCTCGCGGAGCGCGCATCGGCTCCCCATCGCACGGAAAGCTCGCGCGCGTCGTACTGGCCGACCTTGCGGCTTTCGGCCCAGACGGTCGTCGTGCGCGTCGCCGTATCGACGGAAATCGCGTAGCGCCCGATCGCGAAGCGTCGCGCCGCGACGTTGGTGCGCCACAGCGCGCGCGGCCGGCACATCCAGATCACGGCCGCGTAGAGCGCCGGCGCGACGACGAGCCAGCCGTTCGTGGCGGCGATCGCGTGCCCGGTGCGGCGCCAGCCGGCCGTCCACGCGAACGCGCCCACCGACCACAGCGCGAACACGAAGCCGAGCAGCGCGAAGAGCCGCAACGCCTGACGCAGCCATTGCGGCAACGGATGAAACGGACGTTCGGCGCGTGCGCGCGCGCCGGGCAGAAAGATCAGCAGGAACAGAAAGATCAGATTGATGCTGGCCCACGGCGACGACGCCATGCCCGTCAGCGCGGCGACGAAGTTCATCTGCGCCATCGAGAACAACCAGCGCGCGAGAAGCACGAGACCGATCGCGCGCAGTGCGAACAGCGCTCCCGCACCGGGAACTGCTGCCGTGCGCGTCTCATTCGTTCTCGCCAAGGGCTTTCTCCAGTCTCGTCGCAGGGGCGCCGCGAGGCGGCGGCACGGCCGCCATTATAGGGAGATTGCCGCACCGTCTCGCGGGTGGACGCTCAAGTCGCCGCGCGTCGATGCCGCCGGCGCCCGGATACGACAACGCCCCGCAGCCTTGCGGCATGCGGGGCGTGGCGTGTGCGAGGCAGGCGCGGCGACGGACGGACGAAACGCCCGCCGCCGATACGGGCATCAGCCTGCCGCGACTTCGCGCAGCACGGTGCGACGCTTCTGACGCAGCAGCTCTTCGTAGACCGCGACGTAGTTGCGCGCCATCACCTTCGACGAGAAGCGCGCCTCGAACGCAGCGCGCACGGCCTCGCGCGGCAGCGACGACAGACGCTTGATCGCGGCGACCGCGCTGATTTCGTCTTCGACGACGAAACCCGACACACCGTTCTCGATCACTTCGGGCACCGAACCGCGATTGAACGCGATCACCGGCGTGCCGCACGCCATCGCCTCGATCATCACCAGACCGAACGGCTCCGGCCAGTCGATCGGGAACACGAGTGCATGCGCGTTGCCGAGGAACTCGGTCTTTTCAGCCTCGCCGATTTCGCCGATGTACTCGACGTGCGGCTGCGCCATCAGCGGCTTGATGACTTCTTCGTAGTAGGCGCGGTCGGCCTTGTCGATCTTCGCGGCGACCTTCAGCTTCATGCCCGCCTTGCCGGCGATGCGGATCGCCTTGTCGAGGCCCTTCTCCGGCGACACGCGACCGAGGAATGCGAGGTAGCCGGGCTCGACGTTGGGAATCGGCCGGAGCACGTTTTCCGGCAGGCCGTGATAGACGGTCTGTTGCCAGTTGGCCTGCTGCAGCGGAATGCGCTGGTTGTCCGAGATCGAGACCACCGGCACGTCGCGGAACGCGTTGAAGATCGGCTGCAGTTCCGGCAGGTCGAGACGTCCGTGCATGGTCGTGACGAACGGCACCGACTGGCGCTGGAACAGCGAGAACGGGTAGTAGTCGATGTGGAAATGCAGCACGTCGAATTCGTCCGCGCGGCGGCGCACTTCTTCGAGCAGCAGCATGTGCGGAGCCATCACGTCGCGAATCGTCGGGTCCAGACGCAGCGCCTGCGGCCAGAACGCTTCGAGCTTTGCCGAGGTGACCGAATCGCCGCTGGCGAACAGCGTGACGTCGTGCCCCAACTCCACGAGCGCTTCGGTCAGGTTGGACACCACCCGTTCCGTGCCGCCGTAAAGCTTGGGGGGAACCGCCTCGTGCAAGGGAGCGATTTGAGCGATTCGCATAGTTGATGAACTCCTTCCTTAAGTATTCAGGCTAAGACTGCAAGATTTCGACAATCGACCCTCGAGCGCGCCGGCCACCCTGGCCGTCCGCCGCACGAGGCGTTTCGTACCGCTACCGCACCGGCACCGCCGGTACAACGAGCCGTCGCAGCTGGATGGACGAAACGGCACATGCGGGGTAAACGCGCAGGGTTCGCGGTCGTTGACACATTAGCTGTCAGAATCCCTACGCTATCGTCCGAATCGGAATTATCGTTGCTCTGCACAAAACCCGGCGGGGACATTTCAATTTCTTTACATTGTTACAGACCAGAAACACTCGGCAACCCTATGTTTTAAAAGACAGTTTTAGATTAGGACGAATGTTTGTGCAAAGCCGCAACGCACACGGGCAATGGCGACAGATCACGCTCGCCGGCGTGCTTTCCGTGCCCCATTTCCGACGCCGGTCGAATGCAACCCGTAATTATATCTCCAAATTTACTGTGCAATCTGGCCGAACCGTTGCTGCAACAGCGGTTCGCGCGGGCTGCGCGACCGGCCCGCCGTCGCGATAAGATGCGCCGCCTTGAGCTTCGAGCGGCGCTCCAACGCGCTCGAAGCGGTGCGTCACGCGCAAGGCATGTTTACAATGCGGGAAGTCCGCCATTGCCTTCGCGCAATCCGTTCACCTCCCACGGACCTTCGCGTCCGCCCGACCGACGATTCCCGACCATTGGACCAGTTGACCATCGCCCAGCGTAACGCCTACAACGCAAAGCTCGCGAGCTATGCGCGGCGGCCGCTCGCGTTCCTTTTCAGTTACATCCGGCGCCACCCGGTTGCGCACACGATCGTGTTGTGCAGCGTGTTCGCGGCCGTCGGCTGCGCGCTCGCGTCGCAGTACGCGATCAAGCATCTGATCGACGTGCTCGCGAACGGCCGGCATCACCCGGGCCCGCTGTGGAGCGCGTTCGCGATCCTCGTCGGCCTGATCGCCGCCGACAACCTGCTGTGGCGGGTCGGCGGCTGGGTCGCCGCGCACACGTTCGTCGCCGTCACCGGCGACCTGCGCCGCGATCTCTTTCAGTACCTGAGCGGCCATTCGCCGAGCTACTACGCCGAAAAACAGCCGGGCACGCTCGCGAGCCGCATCACCGCGACGTCGAACGCCGTCTACACCGCCGAGAACACGACCGCCTGGAACGTGCTGCCCCCGTGCATCGCGGTGATGGGCGCAATCGTGATGATCGTCGCCGTCAATCCGTTGATGGCGGCCGGCCTGCTGCTGTGCTCGGCGATCCTGTCGGTGATCCTGTACAAGCTCGCCGGCAAGGGCTCGGCACGGCACCACTTCTTCGCAGCGAAGGCTGCCGCGGTCGACGGCGAACTCGTCGACGTGATCAGCAACATGGCGCTCGTGCGCGCGTTCGGGATGACGTTGCGCGAGCAAAAGCGCTTCGGCCTCACCGTCAAGCACGAGATGGACGCACGCGAGGCGAGCCTGCTGTATCTAGAGAAGCTGCGCCTGCTGCACGCGGTCATCACCGCGTTCCTGTCGGCCGGCCTGCTCGGCTGGGCGCTGTGGCTGTGGGACCAGGGCCGGGCGACGTCCGGCGACATCGTGCTCGTCAGCTCGCTCGGCTTCACGATCCTGCACGGCACGCGCGACCTCGCGGTAGCGCTCGTCGACGTCACGCAGCACGTCGCGCGGCTCTCGGAAGCCGTGCAGACGCTGCTGGAGCCGCACGGCATGCCCGATCGCGAGGACGCCACCGAACTCGTGCCGCAAGGCGGCCGCGTGTCGTTCGAGAGCGTCACGTTCGCGTATCCGCATCGCAAGCCGATTCTCGACCGCTTCGACCTGAACATCGAACCGGGGCAGCGCGTCGGCCTGATCGGCAAGTCGGGCGCCGGCAAGACGACCGTGCTCGCGCTGCTGCAACGCTTCTACGAGGTGCAGGGCGGCGCGATCCGGATCGACGGCCAGGATATCGCGTCGATCACGCAGGACAGCCTGCGCCACGCCATTGCGCTCGTGCCGCAGGACATCTCGCTGCTCCACCGGACGATCTACGAGAACATCGCGTACGGCCGTCCCGAAGCGAGTCGCGAGGAGGTACTCGCCGCCGCCCGCGAGGCGCGCTGCACCGACTTCATCGAGGCGATGCCGGAGGGTTACGACACGATCGTCGGCGACCGCGGCGTGAAGCTGTCCGGCGGCCAGCGGCAACGGATCGCGATCGCGCGCGCGATCCTGAAGAACGCGCCGATCCTGCTGCTCGACGAAGCGACGTCGGCGCTCGACAGCGCATCGGAAGAGGCGATCCAGCAGGCGCTCGACCGGCTGATGGTCGGCCGCACGGTGATCGCGATCGCGCACCGGCTGTCGACGCTGCAGAACTTCGACCGGATCATCGTGATGAGCACCGGCAAGGTGATCGACGACGGCAGCCCGGACGAGCTGCGCAACCGCCCGGGCCTGTACCGCGACCTGCTCGCGAAGCAATACGGGAAGGGATCGACGCTGCATCTCGGCAGCAAGAAGAGCGACGAAAAGCACGTCGCTTAAAACCAAAAAAGCCGCTTCGGTCGCGAACTGAACCTGGGGTCAGTTCATCGGCGAAGCGGCCTTTTTGCGTTTGTGTGCGCGTGCGATGGCGCAAATGCGGCGCGAGAAGAAGCTCGTCAGTCCGCAAGCGGCATCGGCACCGGCGCGGGCGCACGCGCGGCGCCGCCCCGCTCGCCGCGCTGCGACAGGTCCCGCATGAAGCGATCGCGCCACACGGACACGTTGTTCTCGCGCAGCTGCACGAGCATGTCGGCGTGGCGCGCCTTTCGCTCGGGCAGCGGCATCGCGAGCGCGGTCGCGAGCGCGTCGGCCATTCCGTCGATGTCGAACGGATTGACGATCAGCGCGCCCGTCAACTCCTGCGCCGCGCCGGCGAAGCGCGACAGCACCAGCACGCCCGGATCCTCCGGATCCTGCGCGGACACATATTCCTTTGCGACAAGATTCATGCCGTCGCGCAGCGGCGTCACGTAGCCGACCTGCGACGCACGAAACAGCGCGGCCAGCACCGCCCGTTCGTACTGCCGATGGATGTACCAGATCGGCGTCCAGTCCAGCTCCGCGAAGCGTCCGTTGATGCGGCCGGACTCCGCCTCGAGCCGCAGGCGAATGTCCTGATACGCGTTCAGATCGGCGCGCGTCGGCGGCGCGATCTGCACGAACGACACGTGATTGCGATGCGCCGGCGCATGGTCGAGCAGCCGCTCGAACGCGCGAAAGCGCTCGACGAGCCCCTTCGAGTAGTCGAGCCGGTCGACGCTCATGATCACCTTGCGGCCGTGCAGCGTCTCCTTCAGCGTGCGCACCGGCTTGCCGCGCTCGCCGTCCTTCGCGAGTTCGGCGATTTCGTCCGGATACACGCCGATCGGATAGTCGGACGCGGTCAGCGTCCGGCCGAACGCGTCGATGCGCGTGAGTCCGTCGTCCATCCGCTCGACCGCTCCGCCCGCCTCGTTGACGACGTAATCGCAGAACGCGCGCAGGTCCGGCTTCGTCTGAAAACCGAGCAGGTCGAACGAACACAGCGCCTCGACCAGCTCGCGATGCGGCGGCACGGCGAGCAGCACCTGCGACGCCGGAAACGGGATATGCAGGAAGAAGCCGATCCGGTTGCGCACGCCCATCTCGCGCAGCGCCTGAGCAAACGGAATCAGGTGATAGTCGTGGACCCAGATCACGTCGTCGTCGCGCAACAGCGACGCGAGCTGCTGCGCGAGCCACGTGTTCACGCGACGGTAGCCTTCGAAGTCGTGGCGGTCGTACTGGACGAGGTCCGCGCGGTAGTGGAACGCGGGCCACAGCGTCGCGTTCGAGAAGCCGCGATAGTACTGGTCGTAGTCGCGCCGCAGGAGCCCGATCGTCGCGAACGTCACCGGTCCGTGCTCTTCGAGCGTCATCTGCGGCTGGCCGGTCGACAGCACGTCGCCGCTCCAGCCGAACCACATGCCGCCCGTTTCCTTCAACGCGTCGTACACGCCGACCGCGAGGCCGCCGGCGGCCGGTCCGCCCTCGGAGATCGGCGCCACCCGGTTCGATACGATGATCAGTCGGCTCATGAAATCGACGCTCCCGCGACAGGTGAATGGCGGCCCGCTGCGCGCCGTGCCAATGCGGGGTTCATCGCGCGCCGCGCATTGCCGCGACCAGCGCGTCGAGCCAACGCAGCAGCGCGCCGACCGATTCCACACGCGTGCGCGCAATCGTGTCGCCGCCGCCGACCTTGATCGACAGCCCGTCGCGCTCGTTCACGACCGCGAAGCCCTTCTCGTCGGTCAGGTCGTCGCCGGCGAACACCGGACGGCGGCCCGCGAACGGAAGCTCGTCGAGAAACGCGCGCACCGCGCGGCCCTTGTCGACGTCCTTCGGCTTGATCTCGTAGACCATCTTGCCGGGTTGCAGCACGTAGGCGTCCGCATAGTCGGCCGCGAGCCTTTCGGTGGCCGTGCGCGCGACGCCCTCGTGCTCGGGCGCGTTGCGAAAGTGAAGCGCGAGCGCAGCGCCCTTGATTTCCAGCAGCATGCCGGGATGCGCGCGCACGACGTCGGCGAGCACCTGCTCCATGTGCAGCAAACGCTGATCGTTGAAGCCGATGCGCTGCGTGTCGCCGTTCGCGTCGCGCCGCTCGGCGCCGTGCAGACCGGCGACCGGCATATCCGGCATCCGAAGAAACGCGTCGATGCTGTCGATCCCGCGCCCCGACACGACCGCGACCGCGCCGTGCGTCAGCCGCCGCAGCTCGGCGAGCGACGCGAGCATGTCGTCGCGGACCAGCACGCCGTCGGGGGTCGGCGCAAGTTCGACGAGCGTGCCGTCGAAGTCGAAGAAGAATGCCGTCTGATCGGACGGCAGTACAGCCGGAAGTCCTTGCATCGCGTCTCTTTCGTCCCTCGGCCGTCGAGGCCGGGTTGATCCGGCGGCGCTTGGCGCGGGCCGCCGGGAAGTCTGCGAATCTTACCGCGCCTGCCCTCTTTTTTCGAGAATGTAAGGCGTCATCGGACCCGTAATGGCCCGCTTACGGCGGCGGCCCGTTTTTTGTTACAGTCCAGCGACACGCGGCGCGTTGTCGAGCCGCGGCCTGCCAAAGAACCGAGTCGACGAGACGATCTTTTGTTCCCGAAGCCCGCCCTCATGCTCCGTCGTCCGCATCGCCCGACCGCGAGCACGGCCTCGCACGGCCGCTGCGCGCGGGCAGCCGCGGCGCTCGCGCTCGCGCTCGCCGCGACGCTGCTCGGCGCCTGTTCCCGCGAAACCGCGCCGTGGCACCTCGCCGACGTCAGCGGCCATCTGCCGGATCTGCATTTCTCGCTCACTGCCGATAACGGGCAACCGGTCACCGGCGAAAGCTTTCGCGGACAGACGACGCTCGTGTACTTCGGCTACACGCATTGCCCCGATGTGTGTCCGGAGACGATGGCGCGCCTGATGCAGGTGCTCGCCAAACTCGGCCCCGACGCGCGGAACGTGCGCATTCTGTTCGTATCCGTCGACCCGGCGCGCGATACGCCGGACGCGCTGCATGCGTACGTCGACGCGTTCGATGCGCAGCACGCGATCGGCCTGACCGGCACCGATGGACAGATCGAGTCGCTTGCGAGGCGCTACCGCGTTGCCTATCAGACCGAAAAGCGCGCGCCGGACGGCAGCTACGAGGTCACGCACAGTTCGGCCGTCTACGTGTTCGACGCGCGCGGCCATGCGCGCCTGCTCGCCACCGACAACGACGCGCCCAACGTCATCGCCGAAGACGTGCAGCGCGTGATCCGCGACACCCGCTGAAGCGCCGCGCACCGGCGCACTACGCGCGGCGCATCCACACGTGCGGGATGCCGTCCTCGTCGTGCACGTCCGAGACCGGCAAGAAACCGAACGCGCCATAGAACCGCTGCAAATGCGCCTGCGCATGCAGCCGCACCGGCACGCCCGGCCACTGCCGCGCGATATGCGAGAGCGCGGTCTCGAGCAGCGCATTGCCGAGCTTGATGCCGCGATAGTCGGCGGTGGTCAGCACACGACCGATGCGGACGTCCGCGTTTTCCGTGCCCGGCACACCTGGCACCAGCACGCGCAGATAGCCGGCGAGCGCCGCACGGCCGTTTTTCGTCGCATACGCGAACAGATGCCACGCGTCGACGTCGAGCCCGTCGACGTCGTCGTACACGCAAGCCTGCTCGACGACAAACACCGCCGAGCGTGCGGCGAGCACGTCATACACCTCGCGCGCGTCGAGACCGGCGAACGGCTTCCAGCGCCAGTCGAAGGTCGCGGCAGACGGCAACAAAGACATCTCGTTCATCGACGAAGGATCCTGAATCGACGGTCGGGCAAAACTGCGATTATGCCCGAGCGCCCGTTCCGGCCGGCGACGCGCAGGTCGAACGCCCGCGTCACCCGGCGGTCGCCGGCAAGCGCGCGCTGCGGCGAATCACCTGCGGCGGCTGGCCGAACGCGCGCAGGAACGCCTCGCGCATGTGCCGCGAATCGGTGAACCCGGTGTGCGTCGCGATCTGGTCGATCGTGTGACGGCTCTCTTCGAGCATCAATCGCGCCGCCTCGAGACGCAGCCGCTCGACCGCCTTCGCCGGCGACTGCCCCGTTTCGGCGCGAAACGCGCGGCTGAACTGGCGCGGACTGAGCCGGGCCACGTCGGCCAGTTGCTCGACCGACAGCGGCGAAGCGAGATGCTTTTTCGCATAGGTGAGCGCGGACTGGATCCGGTCGGACTTCGGTTCGAGATCGAGCAGTTCGGAGTGCTGCGATTGTCCGCCGGCGCGCCGATGGTAGACGACGAGCTTTTGCGCGACCCGGCGCGCGACGTCGGCGCCGAGATCCTTTTCGACCATCGCGAGCGCGAGATCGACGCCGGCCGACATGCCGGCCGACGTCCAGATCGGCCCGTCGACGATGAAGATCCGGTCGTCCTCGACGTCGATCGACGGATAGCGCGTGCGCAGCTCGCGCGCGTAGTACCAGTGAGTCGTCGCGCGCCGGCCTTCGAGCAGTCCCGCTTCGGCCAGCACGAACGCGCCGGTGCAGATCGACGCGGTGCGCCGAGCGGTGCCCGCGCTGGCCCGCGCGTACGCGACCACGGCGAGCAAGGCGTACGTGCTCGCGCTCAACCATTCGCTGAACCACGAACTCGCCGACAAGGGCGTGCATGCGCAGGCGGTGCTGCCCGGCGTGACCGCGACGGACTTCTGGCCGATCGCCGGCATGACCGTCGACAAGCTGCCGCCACCGATGGTGATGACGGCCGACGCGATGGTCGACGCGGCGCTCGCGGGGCTCGCGCAGGGCGAGCGCGTGACGATTCCGGGGCTGCACGACGGCGACCGGTGGACACAGTTCGAAGCGTCGCGGCAGGCGATGTCGCCGCTGCTCAGCCGGTCGACGCCTGCGCCGCGCTACCTCGCCGCCGCCTGAAGCAAACCGCGCGACGGACGGGCGACGACGCGGGTATCAGCCCACCCGGCGTATCGCGGCGGTGACGCACGGGGTCCATATTGGCTCGCTAGCGGGCGGGCCGCGACCGACCGCTGGTGCGCCACCGTCGCGGCGCTCGCGGTCTGCGCGGTCGCCGGTGAACTGGCCGCCCGCGACGCGGCCGGGCCGGGCAGCTTTGCGACAGCGTGGCTCGATCGTCTCGCATCGCTCGACGACGTCGCGGTCGCTTCGACGCCGCGGTACCGAGACGGCGAGCGACAGCGCGTCGTCGCTGCTTTCCGCGCGAGGCGCGCACGTCGTGTTATGCGGCGCAGAGCCACTTGTCGGCGGCCCGCCGCCCCGGATGATTGCGCAAGCCGGCGCGCCGGCTTTGGACATCCCGCCGCATGCGAGCGCCGCCACGTTTCCCCGATTCCCATCCGCGAGTTCATGCACACCTTCCGAATACCTGAACTGGTCTGCCCGGCGGGCAACCTTCCCGCGCTGCGCGCCGCCGTCGACAGCGGCGCCGACTGCGTGTACGTCGGGCTGAAGAACGACACCAACGCCCGCGCGTTTCCCGGCCTGAACTTCGACGAGCGCACGCTCGCCGAGGGCGTGGGATACGCGCATCGCGCGGCGCGCAAGGTCCTGCTCGCGATCAACACGTACGCGCACGGCGACGACCTCGCGCGCTGGACCGATGCGATCGACTGCGCGGCGCAAGCGGGTGTCGACGCGATCATCGTCGCCGATCCCGTGCTGATGGCGTATGCGGTGCGCACACATCCGTCGCTGCGGCTGCATCTGTCGGTGCAGGGCTCGGTCACGACCTACGAGGGAATCAATTTTTTGCAGCGCGAGTTCGGCGTTCAGCGCGCCGTGCTGCCGCGCGTGCTGTCCGTCGAGCAGATCGCGAACGTGATCGCGCACACGTCCGTCGAAATCGAGGTGTTCGGCTTCGGCAGCCTCTGCGTGATGGTCGAGGGACGTTGCGCGCTGTCCGCGCATGCGAGCGGCGCAGCGCCGAATCTCGACGGCGTCTGCTCGCCGGCGCGCCACGTGCGCTGGATCGAGCGGCAGCACAACGGCGAGACGTGGCTCGACGCCCGCCTCGGGACGGTGCTCGTCGACAGTTATCGCGCAGGCGAGCCCGCCGGTTATCCGACGATCTGCAAGGGCCGATTCGAGATCGACGGCGAGCGCGGCTATGCGCTCGAAGAGCCGACGAGCCTCAACGTGCTCGCGCTGTTGCCGACGCTCGCGCAAATGGGCGTCGCGGCGATCAAGATCGAAGGACGGCAGCGCGGCCCGGCCTACACCGCCGCGGTCACGCGCGTGTGGCGTGCGGCTCTGGACGCACTCGCGCAACATGGCCCGGCGACGCAGATCGGGCAGGCGTCGTTCGACGCGCTCAGCAAGCTGTCAGAAGGGCAGACCGCGACGCTCGGCGCGTATTCCCGTCCGTGGAAATAGGCCGATGAAAATCTCCGTTGGACCGATCCTCTATCACTGGAATCGCAGCGACGTCACGCGGTTCTACGACACCATCGCGCACTCGGGCGCGGACATCGTCTATCTCGGCGAAGCCGTCTGCGCGCGACGACACGCATTGCGACTCGACGACTGGCTCGCACTCGCGCGCGATCTCGCGTCGCACGGCAAGGAAGTCGTGCTGTCCACGCTTGCGCTGATCGAGACCGAAGCCGACTTGCGGCGCGTGCGCCGACTCGCCGACAACACCGGATTCCTCGTCGAGGCGAACGACATGTCCGCGCTCGCGCTGCTCGCGCGGCAGCGGCCGTTCGTCGCCGGCCCGCATCTGAACTGCTACAGCGCGCAGATGCTCGACTGGCTCGACGGACTCGGCGCGCGCCGCTGGATTCCCCCGATCGATTGCACCGGCGACACGCTGCGCGCGATTCGCCGGCACTCCCGTTCGCGATGCGAGATCGAGTTTTTCGCGTTCGGTCGCGCGCCGCTTGCGCTTTCATCGCGCTGCTTCACCGCGCGGCATCACGGTCTGCAGAAGGACCAGTGCGAACAGCGCTGTGCGAACAACCCCGACGGCATTCGCATATCGACGCAGGACGGCCAGCCGTTCGTCACCCTGAACGGCACGCAGATTCAGACCGCGCAGGTCGTCAACCTGAGTCGCGAAGTCGGCGCACTCGCGGACGCAGGCGTGTCGGTGCTGCGGATCAGCCCGCAGTCGCAGCACACGCCGCGCATCGTCGAGCTGTTCGCCGCGCTGGCGCAACAGAGCGTCGACGCGAACGACGCTTGCCGTCAGCTGTGCGAGCTGCAGGACGCGCCTTCCTCCGACGGCTTCTGGTTCGGCCAACCGGGCGTATCGCCCGCCTCCGCATCCGGACACGCGTCCGGCCACGCCGATCCGATCGTCATTCCGACATGAGCCTTCCGATGAACCTGCTTGCCGCTTTTCCCGTTCCATTGCTGCGCGGCTTCGTGAGCCGGCTGCCGGCGCGTCCGCCGGCGATGGCCTGCTGCGCGATGCTGAACCAGATCGTGCTGCCGACACTCGACGCCGACACCCGCGCCCGAATGACAGGCCGTCGCTACGTGATCGACGTCGCCGACATCGGTCTTGTCCTGGGGCTCACGCTTCGCGACGCGCGTTTCGAAGCGCATGCGCCGCAGTCGGAGCCCGATCTGCGCATCACCGCAAAGAGCGTCGACTTCGTTCGGCTCGCTGCACGCGACATCGACGCGGACACGCTTTTCTTCAACCGGCGTCTGGTGATACAGGGCGATACCGAACTCGGCCTGATCGTTCGCAACGCGATCGACTCGGTCGACATCGAAGCGAGCGCGAGCGGTCGGCTCGCCTGCGCGGCGTTGCGGCGGACGTTGCGCGTGTGGGCGGCGTTCGAGACATCGTCCACGAACGGACACGGAGGATAGTGGAGTAGTGCAGAAAAACAAAAAGCCCTGACAAGTCAGGGCTTTTTGTTTTCATCTGGAGGCGCGAGCCGGAGTCGAACCGGCCTACACGGCTTTGCAGGCCGCTGCATAACCGCTTTGCTATCGCGCCGTAAGCGGACTGTCGATACGTCGCGAACCCGTTGCGTCCACTACGACCTGACAGATTGTGCGGTGGCCACATCGGCCAACCAAACAAAAAGGGAAGCGCTGCTTCCCCATGTGTCTGGAGCGGGAGACGAGTCTCGAACTCGCGACCTCAACCTTGGCAAGGTTGCGCTCTACCAACTGAGCTACTCCCGCGTCTTGCTAACTGGTCCTGCTTTGATCCTGCTTGTACTGCCTGGCAGGTCAGCGCCGCCGAACTTCTCGACGCTGCACCGCGAATCTGGAGCGGGAGACGAGTCTCGAACTCGCGACCTCAACCTTGGCAAGGTTGCGCTCTACCAACTGAGCTACTCCCGCGTTTTTGCTTCCGCTTTTAACTCGCTTCTGCCGCATTCCGTCGCGCTCAAAAACGCGCGCATCGGAGAAGTGAGATTATGTATAAGGCACAGAATCGTGTCAAGCCCCTCCGGCGAACTCTTTGCGCGAACGGCGAACGCGCACGACGGCTGCACGACGGGCTGCTACAGGCTGCCCCGCTCGCGAATCTGCGGCCACGCGAGCTTCATGTAGTAGAGCATCGACCAGATCGTCAGGAACGCGGCGACGTAGATGAGCCACTGCCCCCACACGCGCGTATCGAGCGTCACGCCGCCGACGGTGAGCGGCGCGTAGAACAGCAGCATCGGAATCGCCACCATCTGGCACGCGGTCTTGAACTTGCCGAGCGAATTCACGGCGACGCTCTTCGACGCGCCGATCTGCGCCATCCATTCGCGCAGCGCCGAAATCGCGATCTCGCGGCCGACGATCACGAGCGCGATCGCCGCGTCGAGCCGCGACAGCTGCACGAGCATCAGCAACGCGGCCGTCACCATCAGCTTGTCGGCAACCGGGTCGAGGAACGCGCCGAACGACGACGTCTGGTTCCAGCGGCGCGCGAGATAGCCGTCGAACCAGTCGGTCAGCGCGGCCAGCACGAAGATCACCATCGCGGCCACGTTGCGTTGCATCGGGCTCAACACCCCGTCCGGCAGGTAGAACACGCCGACTACGAGCGGAATCAGCACGATCCGCAGCCACGTCAGGAATATCGGAAAGTTGAACGGCATTGGCGGGCGCTGGGGAATCAACGGAGATGCAATTGTGCCGCGTCAGTGCACCGGCAAGCAAACACAAGTGAGAATTCGTAAGGTATCGCCCCCGCCGGTTTCCCTCGCCGATCCCCCGCCGCCCGCGGCACCGCTCAATGCAGCTGCTGGTATATCTGCTCGGCGAGCGCGCGCGAAATGCCCTCGACGCTCGCGAGATCCTCGACGCTCGCCGCCATCACGCCGCGCAGCCCGCCGAACCGCGCGAGCAGCCGCTGGCGCCGCTTCGCGCCGATGCCTTCCAGCTCCTCGAGGCGCGACGTCTGCCGCGTCTTGCCGCGCTTCGCGCGCATGCCGGTGATCGCAAACCGGTGCGCCTCGTCGCGAATCTGCGCGACCAGCATCAGCGCCGCACTCTCCTTGCCGAGTTCGAGCGGCGCGCGGCCGTCCGCGAACACGAGCGTCTCGAGGCCCACCTTGCGCCCCTCGCCCTTTGCGACGCCGACGAGCATCGACGGATCGAGCCCCAGTTCGCCGAACACCTGACGCGCGATTTCGACCTGCCCCTTGCCGCCGTCGATCAGCACGATGTTCGGCAGCAGTCCCCCCGCCGCCGCGGGAGCGGCGCCGTCGGGTGTCGCATCGGGGTCGGCCGCGTCGGCGGTCTGCTCAGTCTGGGCGTCGTCGGCCTCGTTGCGCGCGGACTGCGCGACCATCTTCTCGTAGCGGCGCGTGAGCACCTGACGCATCGCCGCGTAGTCGTCGCCCGGCGTGATGCCGGTGATGTTGTAGCGCCGGTACTCGCCGGACTGCATCTTGTGATGGTGGTAGACGACGCACGACGCCTGCGTCGCCTCGCCCATCGTGTGGCTGATGTCGAAGCATTCGATGCGCAGGTGCGCGAGGTCGTCCAGTTCGATCGACAGCAACTGCGCGAGCGTGCGCGTGCGCGCCTGCTGCGAGCCCTGTTCGGACAGCAGACGCGCGAGCGCGAGCCGCGCGTTCTGCTCGGCCATCGCGAGCCACGCGCGCTTCTGGCCTTGCGGCTGACGCAGCAGCGTGACCTTGTGGCCGGCCTGCTCGCTCAGTACGTCGATCAGTTCGCGATTCGCAAGCGGGTGGCTCACGACCAGCACCGGCGGCACGCGATTGCCGAAGTAATGCTGCGCGATGAACGCATCGAGCACGTCGGATTCGATGCCGGGTTGACGCGAGGACGAAGCACCCGCCGATCGCGCTTCCGGGCCGGCCGGGTCGGCGTCGTCGTAGTCGGTTGCCGCCGTGTCATCGGCTGCGCCGGCCTCGGCGCCGTCGTCCGTCTCGGGCGGAAGGTCGCGCGCGATCGCGAGCGGGTCGGGGAGGCCGTGGTCGGTCCCGGTTGCAGCGGTCGGCGCTTCTTCGGACTGCTCGCCCCCGGCGCCGCCCGCGCCGACGTCGACCCGCGCGCCCACCCCGCGCGCGCTCACGCCCGTCAACGCCGACGCCGCCATCACCACGTCGCTGTCCACTTCCTCGGCGACGCCGCCCTCTTCGCCCGTCAGCACGCTCTCGACGTGCGCCGGGAAATACGCCTTGTCGCCGAGATGCCGCCCGCCGCGCACCATCGCCAGATTCACGCACACGCGGCCGCCGAGCGCGACGACCGCGAGAATGTCGACGTCGCTCTCGCTGCCGGTCTCGATCGCCTGCTGATGGAGCACGGTCGCGAGCGAGCTCATCTGGTTGCGCACCGCCGCCGCCTGCTCGAACTTCAGCTCGGCTGCGAACGCGTGCATCTTCGTTTCCAGCTCGTTCATCACTTCGTTCTGCCGGCCGAGCAGAAAGCGCGACGCATTGCCGACGTCGCGCGCGTAGTCCTCCTCGCTGATCGCGCCGACGCACGGCGCGGTGCAACGCTCGATCTGATGCAGCAGGCACGGACGCGTGCGGTTGTTGAACACCGAGTCTTCGCAGGTGCGCAGCTGGAACACGCGCTGCAGGATCTGGATGCTCTCGCGCACCGCCGACGCGCTCGGGAACGGCCCGAAGTACTGGTTGCGGCGATCGACGGCGCCACGGTAATACGCCATCCGCGGGAAGCGGTGGCCGGTGAGCTTCAGGAACGGATATGACTTGTCGTCGCGAAACAGGATGTTGTAG
The DNA here is from genome assembly GCA_035492135.1 of Paraburkholderia sp. Lineage (GTDB taxonomy): Bacteria > Pseudomonadota > Gammaproteobacteria > Burkholderiales > Burkholderiaceae > Paraburkholderia. The sequence goes on from DATJJN010000079.1 coordinate 174,734, forward strand.
CGCGGCGTCAGCGCCTTGATCAGGTTGTTTTCGAGCAGCAGCGCTTCGGCCTCGGAACGCGTGACCGTCGTTTCGATGCGCGCGATCCGCGTGATCATCATCGCGATGCGCGGCGACAGCTGCGTCTTCGTGAAATAGCTCGACACGCGCTTCTTCAGATCGCGCGCCTTGCCCACATAGAGCACCGCGCCCTGCGCGTCGTAATAGCGATAGACGCCGGGCAAATGCGGCAGTTGCGCGAGCGTCTTCTTCGGGTCGAAAACTTCGGGATCGGTCATTCAGGGCATCGGGCCGGCCGCGCGGCGAGTCGCGCGGATCGTGCTCACTCGGGTGAGTCGCACGCGCGTCGGACGCGGCGACAAGGGTGCTTTAGAATCGCCAGTTTAGATCATTTGCGCGTGCGTCCGAGCCGGCCGCCGCGGGCTCGCCGCCGGGCCGCACCGGTCATCGACCGTCGGCGCGGGCGAGGTGCCCGCCGCTTCGCGGGTTCGCCGGTTCGCCCGATCCGTGCTTCGCCGCTACGCGCTACCTGCGACCATGTCCGACGCCAACGCCGCTTCGCCGCTCGACTCCTGCGCACCGATCGCCTGCGACATCTTCTGTGCGGTCATCGACAACTTCGGCGACATCGGCGTCGCGTGGCGGCTCGCTCGCCAGCTGGCCGACGAGCACGGCTGGCAGGTGCGCGTGTTCGTCGACGATCTTCATACGTTCCAGCGACTGTGTCCGACGCTGTCCGTCGAGCGCGCGACGCAGACGGTCGACGGCGTCGTCGTCGAGCACTGGCATGACCCGACGCACGCAGGCGACACGCTGCAGATCGCCGACGTCGTGATCGAGGCGTTCGCCTGCGAGCTGCCGCCCGCGTACGTCGCCGCGATGGCCGGGCGTGCGCGGCGGCCCGTCTGGCTGAATCTCGAATACCTGAGCGCCGAGGATTGGGTCGCGGACTTTCATCTGCGGCCGTCGCCGCATCCGCGTTACCCGCTGACGAAGACGTTCTTCTTCCCCGGCCTCGGACGAGGGACCGGCGGCGTGCTGAAGGAGCGCGAACTCGATGCCGCGCGCGCTGCGTTCGACGGGAACGCCGTCGCGCGCGCCGCATGGTGGCAACAGGCGACGGGCGGCCCGCCGCCGTCCGCGGACACGACCGTGATCTCGCTCTTCGCGTACGAAAACCCCGCGGCGGATGCGCTGCTCGCGCAGTGGTGCGACAGCGCGACGCCGATCGCGCTGCTGGTGCCGGAGGGCCGCATCTCCGGGGCCGTCGCCCGGTTCTTCGGGATGACGTCGTTCGGCGCGCACGCGCACGCGAGCCGCGGCGCGCTGTCCGCGCACGGGCTCGCGTTCACCGGTCAGACCGGCTACGACCGGCTGCTGTGGGCGAGCGACGTCAATTTCGTGCGCGGCGAGGATTCGTTCGTGCGCGCGCAGTGGGCCGTGCGGCCGTTCGTCTGGCACATCTATCCGCAGGCCGACGACGCGCATCTGCCGAAGCTCGATTCGGCGCTCGATCACTACGCGCGCACGCTGCCCGACGCCGCCCGCGACGCGCTGACCCGGTTCTGGCACGCGTGGAACGGCCGCGGCACGCCTTCCTGGCCAGAGTTCGCGCGCCATCTGCCGTCGTTCGCGGCCCGCGCACGCGAGTGGGCGGACGAACTGGCGGCTCACGGTGATCTCGCCGGAAATCTCGCCGGATTCGCAAATACTCAGTTAAAATAAGCGGTTATCCGACGGCAGCCGTCTCAAGCGGGGCTCAGGCTCAAGCGGGGCTCAAGCGGGTCTCAAGCTGCACCGACTGCGGCGGCACCCCTGCGGGTTTAGCCGCAGCACAACGCGGGCACAACCCGCGGCGAGCCAGCAATAAGGGATCGAGCTTAAGGGCCCACCGCTGATTCAGCGCACGAGTCAACGTGGCAATACCCGATTCGGGCACGGCACGTGCCGGCGCAGGCACGCGGCACCGTCTGAACTGCTTGCGACGCTTGCCGTCGAGCACTCTCGAAGCTATTTAAATCTGGATAGGACAGTTTTTTTATGAAGATTGCACAGGAACTCCGCGTCGGCAACGTCGTGATGATCGGCAATGACGCGATGGTCGTGCAGCGCGCCGAGTACAACAAATCGGGCCGTAACGCCGCGGTCGTCAAGATGAAGTTCAAGAACCTGCTGACCGGCGCGGGCATGGAAACCGTGTACAAGGCCGACGACAAGTTCGACGTCGTCGTGCTCGACCGCAAGGAAGTGACGTACTCGTACTTCGCCGACCCGATGTACGTGTTCATGGACGCCGACTACAACCAGTACGAAGTCGAAGCGGAAATGATGGGCGACGCGCTGAACTACCTCGAAGACGGCATGGGCTGCGAAGTCGTGTTCTACAACGAGAAGGCGATCTCCGTCGAACTCCCGACCACGCTCGTGCGCGAAATCGTGTACACGGAGCCGGCCGTCAAGGGCGACACGTCGTCGGGCAAGGTGCTGAAGTCGGCGAAGCTGAACACCGGCTACGAACTGCAGGTGCCGCTCTTCTGCAACATCGGCGACAAGATCGAAATCGACACGCGCACGAACGAATACCGCAGCCGCGCATAAATCGCCCGACTGTCTGACTCGCCGCGGCCCCTGCCGGCGCGGCTTTCCGAAAAGCGCCCTCTGGGGCGCTTTTTCTTTTTTTCGCGAACGTGTATGTTTCAGATTGCCGCGGGAAAAATTACCGGCCGGACGCACCGGAAGCGCCGCCACACGCGCTCTCGTGCCGGGACGATGCGCGGCACGTTTTCTGCTGGTTCGGGTTCAGCCCTCGCGAGGCCCCGTTCCCCAACCAGGAGATTCAGATGAACAACGACATCGCTGAAGGCAAGTGGAAGCAGATGATCGGCAAGGCCAAGTCCGCATGGGGCGAGTTGACGGATGACGAGCTCACGAAGGCCGAAGGCCGCGCCGACCGTCTCGCCGGGTTGATCCAAGAACGCTATGGCAAGACCCGGGACGAAGCCGAACTTGAAGTGCGGCGCTTCCTGGAAGCGAACCGGGACTTCCCGGACCGGTAAGCGGCCACTGGCGAAAAGCGCAAGGAGCGCCGCTGCGGCAGCCGCCGCGGCGGTGCTTGATCCGCGCCGCGCGGCGCGCCGGCTGAATCGACCAAACGGAGAACCATGCGCTGAACTGCACGCGGTGTGTCACACATTCGCCGCCCCGCGCCGGCTGCCGGCAGCGACGCGGCCAACTATCACGATCGCCTGTCAAAGCCCGCTTGCGCCATGCCACACGCCCTGATTGTCGAAGACGATCCCAATAGCCTCTCCGGCCTGTCCGCGATCCTCGCGGCCGACGGCTTCTCCGTCGACACTGCCGTCACGCTCGCCGACGCCCGCGCCGCGCTCGCGCGCTTTATCCCGGACGTGGTGCTCGTCGACCTGAACCTGCCCGACGGCGGCGGCCTCGACCTGCTGCACCACCTTCCGGCGCAACCGCCCGGCGGCTCGCTGCCGGTGATCGTGATGACGGGCAACGCGACAGTCGAAAGCGCGATCGAAGGCTTGCGGCACGGCATCTGGGATTACCTGCTGAAGCCCGTCAACATTCCGCGTCTGCGCAGCCTGCTCGCGCGGATTCCGCGCCCCTACGAGTTGAGCGAGGAAGTGCGGTCGCTGCGCTCGACGCTGCGTCGTCTCGGCCGCTTCGGCCCGATGATCGGCCGCAGCAGCGCGATCCAGATGGCCTACGACACGATGGAGCAACTCGCGCCGACCGAGGCGGCCGTGCTCGTGTACGGCGAACCCGGCACCGGCAAGCAGGTCGCCGCGCAGACGCTCCATCAGCTGAGCCGGCGTCGCAAGGGGCCGTTCGTCGTCTGCGACTCGCTCGTGCTGTCGTCCGAAGCGGCGGCGGGCCGGCCGCTCGCGAGCGTGCTGTTCGGTCACGAGCGCGGCGCGTTCAGCGGCGCGGAGCAGCGCGAACCCGGCCTTGTCGATCAGGCGAACGGCGGCACGCTGTTCATCGACGAACTGACCGAACTCGAACTCGAACAACAGGAAGCGCTGCTGCGCGCGCTCGACTCGCAGACGTTCATGCGCGTCGGCGGCAGCAGCGAGGTCGGCATGGACTTCCGCCTCGTCGCGGCGACGCGCACGGTGCCGCGTCAGGCCGTCACCGAGGGCAAGCTGCACGAGGACCTGTGGCTGCGGCTCGACGCGGCGTCGCTCGGTCTGCCGCCGCTGCGCGAACGCGACGACGACGCCGCGCTGCTCGCGACCGCCTGGGTCGACGAACTGAATCTCGCGACGCACGCGCGCGGGCTGACCGGGACGACGCGGCTCATTGCGCCGTCGTTCATCCGCGAGTGTCTGTCGCACGACTGGCCCGGCAACGTGCGCGAACTGCAGGACACGGTCAAGCGCGCGTATTACGCGTCCGGCGACGTGCTCGAAACGCTGGCCGCCGACGAAATGACCGGCGCCGGTTCGCGCGAACTGAACGGCGGGCGCGTGCAGGTGACGGTCGGCACGCCGCTCGCCGACGTCGAGGAAATGCTGATCCGCGCGACGCTCGACGCGGTCGGCGGCACGCGGCATCGCGCGGCGTCGTTGCTCGGCATCAGCCCGAAGACGCTCTACAACAAGCTGCAGCGCATGCGGCCGAACTGAGGCCGCCCGCGACACACGATCAAACGAAAGGGCCGCACAGCGAGCGTGCTGTGCGGCCCTCTTTTGTGTCTTCTGACCGCGCCGGCGGCCCGCTCAAGACATCGTGCTTCGCAGCAGCGACTGCGCGGCGACATAGGCGGGATCGGCCGCCAGCTTGTTCCAGCGCAGCGCCTTGCCGCGCGGACGCAACCGGCGAATACGCCGGCGCGACGCCTTCGAAGGCTCGCCCTGCAGCCCGTTCAGCACCTTCTCCGCTTCGTCCGGCTGGTTGCAGACGAGCACCATGTCGCAACCCGCCGCCAGCGCCGCCTGCGCGGCCTCGGTCAGCGTGCCGCCCTGGCGCGCCGCTTCCATCGACAGATCGTCGCTGAACACCGCGCCGGTGAAGCGCAGCTTGCCGCGCAGGATCTCCTGCACCCAGATCCGCGAGAAGCCCGCCGGCTTCGGATCCACCTGCGGGTAGATCACATGCCCCGGCATCACCGCGGCGAGCGACAGACCGAGCCAGTCGTACGGCATCGCGTCCTCGTCAAGGATCGCATCGAGCGGCCGGTCGTCGACCGGCACGGCGACGTGCGAATCGGCCTCGACATAGCCGTGGCCAGGAAAGTGCTTGCCGCAGTTCGCCATGCCGGCGAGCGCGAGCCCGTGGTTCAGGCTCTTCGCGAGCAGCGTGACGACGCGCGGATCGCGATGGAACGCGCGATCGCCGATCGCCTTCGATTGTCCGTAATCGAGATCGAGCACCGGCGTGAAGCTGAAATCGACGCCGCACGCGCGCAACTCGCTGGCGAGGACGTAGCCGGCCGCGGTCGCGACTTTCGTCGCGAGCAGCACGTCGCTGTCCCACAGATCACCGAGGCGCCGCATCGCGGGCAGTACCGTGAAGCCGTCGGTGCGAAAGCGCTGCACGCGGCCGCCTTCGTGATCGACGGCGATCAGCAGGTCGTCGCGCACCGCGCGGATCGCGTCGGTCAGCGCGACCAGCTGCGCGCGGCTCTCGAAGTGGCGCGCGAACAGGATCACGCCGCCGGTCATCGGATGGGCAAGACGACGTACGTCGTCGTCGGTCAGCGTCTTGCCGACCACGTCCAGCATTACGGGTCCGTTTTTCATCTGGTACAGGGATGGGTTGGGCCGGGAGAAATCATGCGATGCGCGGCGATGCACGGGTGGCCGGGTTCCCGCCGTCGTCCGTCTCGGCGATCACGAACGACACCGCGTAGTCGCGTTCGTCGCTGATCGTGACCTGCACGGTCGCGATGCCGCGCGTGTCGAGCCATTGCGCGAGTTCGCCCGACGCGACGATCACCGGCCTGCCGCTCGGCTCGTTCAGCGTCTGCACCGCGCGCCAGGTCATCGGCCAGTGCATGCCGAGTCCGATCGCCTTCGAGAATGCCTCTTTCGCGGAAAAACGCGTGGCCAGGTACGCGAGCCCCCGCACCGCCGAGCGCGCGTGGCGCGCCTCGTACACGCGCAGTTCGTCGGGCCCGAGCACCCGTTGCGCGAAGCGGCCGCCGGTGCGCTCCATCACGGCGGCGACGCGGCTCACCTGGACGATGTCGGTTCCGATGCCGTAGATCGCCATGCGGGGCGCCCTCGTCGCGGTGGGGTCAGGCGCGTGCGCCGAGGCGCGCGGCGACCATGATCGCCTTCATCTCGCGCACCGCGTTGTCCCAGCCCGCAAAGATTGCGTGCGCAACGATCGCGTGGCCGATGTTCAGTTCGGCGATGCCGTCGATCGCCGCGATCTGCTGGACGTTCGTGTAGTGCAGCCCGTGGCCCGCGTTGACCTTCAGACCGAGCCCGATCCCGCTGTCGACGCCGCGCACGACGCGCTCGTATTCGCGCTCCTGCGCGGCCGCGTCGCGCGCTTCCGCGTAGCGGCCGGTGTGCAGCTCGATGACCGGCGCGCCGGTTTCGTGCGCCGCGCGAATCTGCGCCTCGTCCGGATCGATGAACAGCGACACGCGAATGCCCGCATCCGCGAGTTGCCGGCACGCGGCGCTGACCGCATCGAAGTGGCCGGCGACGTCGAGGCCGCCTTCCGTGGTCAGTTCCTCGCGCTTTTCCGGCACGAGACACACGTCGTGCGGCTTGACCTCGCACGCGATGTCGAGCATCTCGGCGGTGACCGCGCACTCGAGGTTCATCCGCGTGCGCAGCTGGCCGCGCATCGCGCGCACGTCCGCATCGACGATATGCCGGCGGTCTTCGCGCAGATGCAGCGTGATCGCGTCGGCGCCGGCTTCTTCGGCCTGCAGCGCCGCGCGGATCGGATCGGGATAGGACGTGCCGCGCGCGTTGCGCAGCGTGGCGACGTGATCGATGTTGACGCCGAGTTCGATCACGTTGGGCGAGGTCAGGAAGAAGCTCATAGATTCTGCAGGTCGATCAGGATCTGGCGCGTCGCGAGCGGCGTGCCCCCAAGGTACGTGTTCAGCAGGAACCGCATCAGCGCCTTGCTTTGCGCGACGGTCTGGGGACGATGGTAATCGTCCTGCTCCATGTCGAGCAACGTCTGGCCGGAAAGCACCGGCCATTGCGCCGGATAGTCGTCCGACGCCTCGCGCACGCCGCGCTCCGGGTCGAACACGTAGCGGCCTTCCGGCACCACCGCACGACGCGCGACGGTCTTGTCGAGCGCGAGCGCGTAGCCCGTCTCGCGCAGCAGCACGCGCTCGAACGAGCGCAGCACCTGTACCGGCGGCTCGTCGTGCGCGAGACGCGTCAGCGTGACCACGTAGTGCTGGAACAGTTGCGGATGCGCGTCCTCGCGCGCGAGGAACTTCACGAGCAGCTCGTTCGCGTAAAACCCGCAGAGCAGCGCGTCGCCCGCGAGCGGCAGCATCCCGCCGACCCACTCGGCGCCCGTCAGCGTGCGGACTTCGCCCTTGCCGGTCCACGCCAGCGACAGCGGCTGGAACGTCTGCAGCACGCCGCGCAGCGCCGAATGCGGACGCTTCGCGCCCTTCGCGACGAGCGCGACGCGACCGTGATCGCGCGACAGCACGTCGATGATCAGGCTCGTCTCGCGATACGGGTAGCTGTGCAGCACGAACGCTGGCTGGCCGGCGATCCGGAAGTCCGGCACGGACGGCGCGCGCGGCGCGCGGCGGGGTGTGGGCTTCGCGCGGGTTTCGCGGGTTTCGCCTGCATCGCGCGTATCGCGGGCTTCGTCGCCGGCGGTGACGGTCTCGTCACTCGTAACCATAGGCGCGCAGCCCGGCTTCGTTGTCGGCCCAGCCGCTCTTCACCTTCACGAAGGTCTCCAGATACACCGGCCCGTCGAACAGTCTTTCCATGTCGAGACGCGCCTCGGTGCTGATCTGCTTGAGCTTCGCGCCCTTCTGGCCGATCACCATCGCCTTGTGTCCGTCGCGCTCGACGAGAATCGTCGCGAAGATCCGGCGCAGCCGCCCTTCCGTCTCGAACTTGTCGATCAGCACCGTGCTCGTGTACGGCAGCTCGTCGCCGGTCCAGCGGAACACCTTCTCCCGCAGGATTTCGGCGGCGAGGAAACGCTCGCTGCGATCGGTCAGGTCGTCCTCGCCGTAGATCGGCTCGCCTTCGGGCAGATACGGCTTCAACGTGTCGAGCAGCCGCTTGATGTCGTCCGGATTCTTCGCGGACAGCGGCACGATCTCGCGGAATTCACGCGCGGCCTGCACCTGCTGGATGAACGGATACAGCGTCGCCTTGTCGCTCACGCGGTCGATCTTGTTCGCGATCAGCAGCACCGGCGCGGACGGCGGGATCAGGTCGAGCACCTTCTGGTCGTCGGGGCCGAAGCGGCCCGCCTCGATCACGAACAGCACCGCGTCGACCGAGCTCAGCGTCGACGTGACCGCGCGGTTCAGCGAGCGGTTCAGCGCGGTGCTGTGGCGCGTCTGGAAGCCGGGGGTGTCGACGAAGATGTACTGCGCGTCGTCGACCGTGTTGATGCCGGTGATCCGGTGACGCGTCGTCTGCGCCTTGCGCGACGTGATGCTGATCTTCTGGCCGACGAGCGCGTTCATCAACGTCGACTTGCCGACGTTCGGACGACCGACGATCGCGATCATGCCGCAGCGAAAACCGGCGTGACCGGGAGTAGGAATGGGGGCGTCGTTCATGTGCGGACCGCGCGTAGAAAGGAGGAGGCGCACGCGTCGCGTGCGCCGGATGGATCAATGGCCGGCATCGGCGGCGCGCACCGGCACGACGGTGGCGGCGCCCGCTTCGGCCGTGCTGTCGCCGGACGACGACGGCTCGGCGCCGCCCGACGCGGCGTCGCGGTTGCGGTGCGAATGACGGTCGGCTTGCGGCGACGTGTCCGCGCGTTCGACCGCGCGCAATGCGGCTTCCGCCCGGGTCGCCGGCTGGCGGTGGTGGTGATGAGGGGTGGACGGGCCGGCGCCGGTTTCGGGCCGATCCGCGGCCTTGTCGGACGGCTTGTCGCCCTGGCGGCCGGCGTTCTTGTCCTGCGCGCGTTCGGCGGCCTTTTCCGTGCCGCCGCCCGTGCGGGCCGAGGCTTCGCCAGACTGCGCAGTCTGGCCGCCAGGCGCGGGCTTGTCCTTGTCGACCGGCGCTGCAGTGCGCTCCGGCGTGTATTCGACATGCGCCGCGCGTATCAACGCGAGCGGTGCCGACGCGACGGGCGAGCGCTCGTTCGCCGGCTCCGCCTCGACCGTGACCGCGTGCCCCGCTGTCGCACGCTCGACGTTCGGCCGCCGCTCACGCCGCTCCGGCGAGCGCAGATCGAGCGCGCCTTGCACGCCCGTGACGCCCGGCACGACCTCCAGCTCGGCCTTCGCCGCGCGCGCGCCCTTCGAACGCCGCGGCTTCGCGACGAGCGCGGGCGCCGCCGCGACCACCTCGTCGAGCGCCTTCTTCGCGGCGGCCTGCTCGGCCGCGCGGCGGCTCGCGCCGGAGCCCGATACCTTCACGTCCAGCTTCGGCACCGTGCATTCGACTTCGAACTGCTGATTGTGCGCCGCACCATGCGTCGCGACGACGGTATACGTCGGCAGCGGAATCTTGTGGCCTTGCAGGTACTCCTGCAGCAGCGTCTTCGAGTCCTTGCCGAGCGTGCGCGGATCGATGTGGTCGAGAATCGGCACGTAGAGCCGCTTGATGACCGTCTGCGCGGCGTCGAAGCCGCCATCGAGAAAGATCGCGCCGAAGATCGCTTCCAGCGCGTCCGCGAGGATCGACGGACGGCGGAAGCCGCCGCTGCGCAGTTCGCCTTCCCCGAGCCGCAGACCGTCCGAAATATTCAGGGCCTGAGCAATTTCGTAGAGCGACTGCTGTTTGACGAGGTTCGCGCGCACGCGGGACAGATCGCCTTCGTCCAGCTTGCCGAAGCGCTGGAACAATAGCGCCGCCACCGCGCAATTCAGGACCGAATCGCCGAGGAATTCGAGGCGTTCGTTATGCGTGGCACTGTGACTGCGGTGAGTGAGAGCCTGGCGCAACAATTCCGCATTGCGAAATTCATAGCGCAACCGGCTTTCCAGCGGAGATTGGGGCATGGGGGAGAGTATAACGCGCCGCCCAGCACGGGCGAAAACGCGCGGTGGCCGGCCAGATCGACGTTGCAGACCCGCTGCAACGTCGCTTGTCGCCGATCTTGCGGTCGTGATTGCGACGATGTCGCGACGCGTGAGCGACACGCATGCACGACATCGCCGAATCAGATCATCGATCGACGGGTTATCGAGGTCACTGGAACACGCCGATGCGACGCAGGCTGCTGAAGTTCATCCAGATGAAGAACGCGCGGCCGACGATGTTCGCATCCGGCACGAAGCCCCAGTAGCGACTGTCCGCGCTGTTGTCGCGGTTGTCGCCCATCATGAAGTAGTTGCCCGGCGGCACCTTGCAGATCACGCCGCGATCGTTGTACTGGCAGTTCTGCCGATACGGGAAGTCTTCCGCGCCGATGATGTACGGCGGCACCGCGGGATTGTTCAGGATCGCGTGCGTGACGCCGCCGATCGTCTCCTTGAACTGCTTCGCATAGCCGATGCGCTCTTCGTCGAAGAAATCGGGCAGCGCGGTCTGCGGAACCAGTTCGCCGTTCACCGTCAGACGCTTGTCCTGATACGCGACGACGTCGCCCGGCAGGCCGATCACGCGCTTGATGTAGTCGACCGACTCGTCCTTCGGATAGCGGAACACGATCACGTCGCCGCGCTTGACCGGCGAGCCTTGCGTCACGCGCGTGTTCGTGATCGGCAGACGGATGCCGTAGTGGAACTTGTTCACGAGGATGAAGTCGCCGACGAGCAGCGTCGGCACCATCGATCCGGACGGAATCTTGAACGGCTCGACCACGAACGAGCGCACGAGAAACACGACCAGGATGACCGGGAAGAAGCTCGCCGTGTATTCGAGCCACCACGGCTGGCGCAGCTTCTCGTTACGCAGCTTCTGCCGCGTGACCGGTGCGTTCTCGTCGGCGAAACGCTCGCCGACGCGCGCCTGCTGTCGGTCGAACTCCGCGACCGCCGCTTCGGCGGCGCGCCGCCTGCCCGGCAGGAAAACCAGTTTATCCGCAACCCATGCAAGGCCCGTCAAGACGACGAGCACAAAAAGAATCAGTGCAAAATTCATTAGACGGTCCAGTGTTCGATCTTATTTGTCTTCGACCCGGAGAATCGCAAGGAAGGCTTCCTGGGGAATTTCGACTGAGCCCACCTGCTTCATCCGTTTCTTGCCTTCTTTCTGTTTCTCCAGCAGTTTCTTCTTGCGCGTGATGTCGCCGCCATAGCACTTCGCGAGCACGTTCTTGCGCAGCGCCTTGATGTTCTCGCGCGCGATGATGTGCGCGCCGACCGCTGCCTGGATCGCGACGTCGTACATCTGGCGCGGAATGATCTCGCGCATCTTCGCCGCGACCTCGCGGCCGCGGTATTGCGACTGCGAGCGGTGCACGATCACCGACAGCGCGTCGACCTTGTCGCCGTTGATCAGCATGTCGACCTTCACGACGTCCGACGCGCGGTATTCCTTGAACTCGTAGTCCATCGACGCATAGCCGCGCGACACCGACTTCAACCGGTCGAAGAAGTCGAGCACGATCTCCGCCATCGGAATTTCGTACGTGAGCTGCACCTGGCGGCCGTGATACTGCATGTTGATCTGCGCGCCGCGCTTTTGCGTGCACAGCGTGATCACCGAGCCGACATAGTCCTGCGGCATATACAGGTTCACGGTGACGATCGGCTCGCGGATCTCCTCGATCTTCGACGGGTCCGGCATTTTCGCCGGATTCTCGACCATCAGCACGGTGCCGTCGCGCTGCACGACCTCGTACACGACGGTCGGCGCCGTCGTGATCAGGTCCATGTCGAATTCGCGCTCGAGACGCTCCTGCACGATCTCCATGTGCAACAGCCCAAGGAAGCCGCAGCGGAAACCGAAGCCGAGCGCCTGCGACACTTCCGGCTCGTACTGCAGCGACGCATCGTTCAGCTTCAGCTTTTCGAGCGATTCGCGCAGCGCGTCGTACTGATTCGCCTCGACCGGATAGAGGCCCGCGAACACCTGCGGCTTCACTTCCTTGAAGCCGGGCAGCGGCTCGGCGGCGGGCTTCGCCGCGTTCGTGACGGTGTCGCCGACCTTCGTCGCCGCGAGTTCCTTGATGCCGGCGATGATGAAGCCCACCTGCCCCGCGGACAGCGCTTCGAGATCGCGCGACTTCGGCGTGAACACGCCGACGTGCTCGACCGGATACTGGGCGCCGGTCGCCATCAGCTTGATCTTGTCCTTCGGGCGCAGCGTGCCGTTGACGATGCGCACGAGCATCACGACGCCGACGTAGTTGTCGAACCACGAATCGATGATCAACGCCTGCAACGGCGCGTCCGGATCGCCCTTCGGCGGCGGGACCTTGGCGATCAGCGCTTCGAGCACGTCCTCGACGCCGACGCCGGTCTTCGCGCTGCAGCGCGTCGCGTCGGCCGCGTCGATGCCGATCACGTCTTCGATCTCGGCGATCGCGTTTTCCGGGTTCGCGGCGGGCAGATCGATCTTGTTCAGCACCGGCACCACTTCGACGCCGAGTTCGATCGCGGTGTAGCAGTTCGCGACCGTCTGCGCCTCGACGCCCTGACTCGCGTCGACGACGAGCAGCGCGCCCTCGCACGCGGACAGCGAGCGGCTCACCTCGTACGAGAAGTCCACGTGCCCCGGCGTGTCGATCAGGTTCAGGTTGTAGACCTCGCCATCGCGCGCCCGATAGGACAACGCGGCAGTCTGCGCCTTGATCGTGATGCCGCGCTCGCGTTCGAGATCCATCGAGTCGAGCACCTGCGATTCCATTTCGCGGTCGGACAGGCCGCCGCACAACTGGATGATGCGATCGGCGAGCGTCGACTTGCCATGGTCGATGTGCGCAATGATCGAGAAGTTACGAATATGATTCATTCAGTGCCGATCAAGCGAAAAAGGCGCGCCCGTCCGAAAAGCAGAGCACGCCTTTGTAAACAGATGAAAAACCGGCCTATTTTAGCCGAAAAGGGGGCCGCCCGGCGCATTGCCACAAGACCGGCAAACGGCTAGCGGGAGCGCCGCGCAAGCGCGGCCCGCACGCGCGGCTCGTCCAGACGGTAGTGACACAGCTCGATGCCGTCGCAAACCAGCACCGGCACCAGCTCGTCGTAGCGCGCGCAAAGCGCGGGGTCGGAGTCGACGTCGATCACATCGAGCCGCACCGACATGCCGGCGATGAGCGGCGCGAGCGCGGTGCGCATGTCGTCACACAGGTGACACCATGCGCGCCCGTACAGAACCAGATGCGGCGCGTCCGCGGCGCGCGCGCCACTCACGCCCGATCACTTCGGCGCCGAAGCGCGCGGCTTCAGCGGCACATACTGCGTGTTGTCGCCGCGCCGCACGAGCACCGCGACGGTCTTCTGCGGATCGAGCTTCGACGTCACTTCGTCGAATTGCTTCGCGCTCGTGATGTCGACGTCGCCGACGCGCAAGACCATGTCGCCGCGCTGCAGCCCGGCGCGCGCCGCCGCGCCCTCGACCGCGACGACCTGCACGCCGCCATGCAGCTTCAGCTCGTTTTGCTGGTCGGCCGGAATGTCGGTGACCGCGATGCCAAGCGAATTCGACGGATGCGGCTTCGGCGGCGGCGCCTTCTTCAGCGCGGCCTTCGCCGCCTTGTCGGTCTGCATCTCGACGACCGTGATCGGCAGCTCGCGCGTCTGGCCCTTGCGCCACACGGTGACTGTCGTCTTCGTGCCGGGCTTCGTGTCGCCGACCATGCGCGGCAGGTCCGTCGCCGAGTCGACCGCGTGGCCGTCGAACTTCAGGATGATGTCGCCCGGCTGCACGCCCGCCTTGTCGGCCGGGCCGCCCGGCTCGACGCTGCTGACCATCGCGCCCTGCGCCTTCGGCAGCCCGAGCGAATCCGCGACGTCCTTCGTCACCTCGCCGATCGCGACCGCGATGCGACCTCGCACGACCCTGCCGGATGCCTTCAGCTGGTCGGCGACGCGCATCGCCTCGTCGATCGGAATCGCGAACGAAATCCCCATGAAGCCGCCGGTACGGCTGTAGATCTGCGAGTTAATGCCGATCACTTCGCCTTGCATGTTGATCAGCGGACCGCCGGAGTTGCCCGGATTCACCGCGACGTCGGTCTGGATGAACGGCAGATAGTCGCCCGTGTCGCGTCCCTTCGCGCTGACGATGCCGGCCGTCACCGTGTTCTGGAGGCCGAACGGCGAGCCGATCGCGACGACCCATTCGCCGACGCGCACCTTGTTGGAGTCGCCGATCGTGACGACCGGCAGATTCGACGCGTTGATCCGCACGACCGCCACGTCGGTGCGCTCGTCGACGCCGATCAGCTTCGCCTTGTATTCGCGCTTGTCGGTCAGCGTCACGTAGATGCTGTCCGCGTCGTCGACGACGTGCGCGTTCGTCATCACGTAGCCGTCCGCCGACAGGATGAAGCCGGAGCCGACGCCGCTGTTCTGCTCGGTGTCGTTGCCGTTGTCGGGCGACGACGAGTCCGGCGCGCCGGGCGGCGTCTGGCCGGGGCCTTGCCCTTGCGGCCCCTGCGGCATCGGAATGCCGAAGAAGCGGCGGAAGAATTCGGACATGTCGCCGTCGTCGAGACCGGGCGGCAGCCCGCCCTGCGAGGTCGGCACGTGCGCCGTGGTGCGAATGTTGACGACCGCCGGGCCGACCTTGTCGACGAGATCGGTAAAGTCGGGCAGATTCGCGGCCGCCGGCGCCGCCGACGCCGCGTGCGGCGCGAACGGCAGGCAAACAGCCACCACCGCGGCCGCGAAGAATTTGCGCACCGGGAAGATCGTCATATCGTAGTCAGCCGGAAGGGTTACCTGGGAGCCTTGTATTCTATGGCAGCCGCAAATTGCTGCAACGTCGTCTCGGGAACTTCGCCGAGGAGCGTGATCCAGTAGTCGCCGCGACGCTTCACCAGCACGTGCGTGGCACCGCTGCTGCCGGTGCCCTCCTTGCGGCTGTTGTGCTCGACCGGCTCGACGAAGATCGAGATCGCCGCGAGCCCGTCGGTGAACACCGCCTGATCGACCGGAATCGGCGGATCCTTCGCGTCGCGCGCGGCCATCGGCCGGCGCAGCTCGCGAATCTTGCGAAATCCCGGCACTGCCGACGGGAACGTCCAGCCCTGCGCTTCCATGTCGACCGTTTCGAGCGGCGGATGCACGACCGTCCAGCCGGTTGTGTTGCGCATGTCGTTCGCAATCGGCGTCTTGTCGACCGGAACGCCGACGCGGACCTGCGTGAACGACAACTGTTCGAGTACCTGGCCGTTCGGATCGAGCGTCTGCGCGCGCAGCAGCAGGCCCGTCTTCTGGTCGGCCCACAACCGGTACGCGAAGCGGTACGCATCTTTCGGATCGAGCTGGATCACCTGCGCATCGACGCCGGCGACGCGATCGGTGCCGACGAGCCTCGGCTCGTAGAACGCAAGCACTTCGTCGCCGCTCGTCGCGAGCAGCGACGGGAATGAGTCCTTGTTCTGCCGCTTTTCGACGACCAGCAGATGCCGCTCGGGCACGAACGTGTACAGGTCGTCGTTATGGCGCAGCATCTTGCGCGGCTTGCCGTCGAGACTTTCGAGCTGCTCGTATTCGCCGTCGTTGCGGGTCGCATAATGCGTGATCCGCGTCGACTGGACGAAATCGCCGCGTTGATAGACGAACGTGCCTTCGTAGTTCTGCTGCTGGGCCGCGACGCGAATCCGGTCGAGCCACTGTGCAGCGGATTTGCGCGCCGCGGGGTCTGCGGCGGACGCGGGCTGCGCCTGCGCGCACGGCGCTTCGGACAGAGCGGTTAGCAATACGGCTGCACAGCACAGGAAAACCGGCAGCCGCCCCCATATCGTCGTTCTATTTCCCCGCTTTGTCTGCATCAGGCTTACTGGCCTCGCGTAGTAAGGGCCGCGGAACGGATCGGCGGCATCGAGTCCATCATCACCGGCTGCTGCGCGAATTGCTGATGCGCTTCGAGATATTGATCGAGTCGCGCGTCGCGGATGATATTGCCGTCCTGTGACGGAACGGACGCCATTGCGACCCGCTGCACGTCGTTGCCGCGCGACGACTGCAGCGACGCGACCTGGGCGCCGCCGTCGCCGATGCCGTGCATCTGCGGCACCACGATCCAGGTGAGCGTGGCGGCGGCCGCCGCGACGGCGAGGGTCGGCACGACGCGTCGGCGCAGACCGAGCAGCAGGCGGGCCGCCGACGGTGCCGATGCACCCGGCGCAGCCGCCACCGCAGGGACCAGCACGTGCGGTTCGGATTCGAGGCGCGCCGCGAAGCGGGCCATGAATGCGTCGCTCGCCGCCGGATTCAGCGCGAGATCGTCCGAGCGCAATACGTCGCCGATCAGGTGATAGCTCGACCACTGCAAGCGATCGTCGCGATCGAAGTCAGAAAAGATACTGCTCGAATGCTCGCCGACCGGCAGCTCGCCGTCGACGATCGCGGACAACCGCTCGCCGCGCGAGCCTGGCACCGATTGCATCGAGATCGCCCCCATGATGCTCCCCATTCCTTTCAGACGCCCACCGCGGGCCGCCTGGTGACACCAACCACCCCTGTGAACCGGATCCGTGCCCGGACGGTCGCCGGCTTACCAGCGCTTGCCTTCCGGTGTATCCAGCAGCGGACGCAATTTTGCCGCAATGGCTTCGCGAGCGCGGAAAATTCTCGATCTGACGGTGCCGATTGGGCAACCCATCATCTCGGCGATTTCCTCATAGCTCAACCCTTCAATTTCCCGAAGCGTGATCGCAGTGCGCAGTTCTTCCGGCAGCATCGCCATCGCTGCGTTGACCGTCTGCGCGATCTGCTTGCTCATCAACATCGACTCGGGCGTATTGATATCCCTTAGTTGATCGGCATCCGAGAAAGTTTCAGCTTCTTCCGCATCGGCTTCAGTCGAAGTGGGCGCTCGCCGACCTTGTGTCGCAAGGTAATTCTTCGCCGTATTGACGGCAATCCGGTACAACCACGTGTAAAACGCCGACTCGCCGCGAAACTGCGGCAATGCACGATACGCCTTGATGAATGCGTCCTGGGCTACGTCCTCGACCTCTGCGGGGTCCCGCACGAGGCGCGAGATCAACCGGATGATCTTGCGGTGGTACTTGGAGACCAGCAGTTCGAACGCCGCCTTGTCGCCCTTCTGCACGCGCTCGACCAGCAGCTGATCGATTTCTTTTTCGCTCACCTGAAAATCCGTTAGCTAGTAAGTGGACGCGGGGGCACCATTGTAGCCTTCCCGTCACCCGCTAACGTTACGCGCGTAACACCCGTTACAGTGGTTACAGGGTCGGACGCTCCGACTCGACGGCCGTTCGCCCGATGGCCGCATCAACGACCGACCGCGCTTCGGGCGCGGACGGCCAGCTCACGAAACGACTCTGCCGACAGCGCGTCAGCGGCGACGAACAACGCGCGCCGCTGCCGCCTCGCACCGACGGCGAGCACGAGAAGCGACGCGCCCCACTGCGAATAACCGGTCAGCGGACCGCACGCGACAGTCGTGCCGTCGCGTGCCAATGCCTGGACGCCATTCGCCCCGATTTCGATGACGGCAGGTTGGGAGCGTCGCCACGTGAGAATACGCAGCGCCGCGGCCGCCGCGAACGCGAGCGTCGCCGGAATCGCACGCAAGACGCCGATCGACGACGTGAGCGTGGTCCACAGCGCGGCAGCGGCGATCAACAGACTGAAGACGAGGATGGCCAAGAGCGCCGCGGACGGGCGCAGCGAGAGACGGCGCGCGCCAGCGCGCGCCGCCGGAGAAAGGGGATCGCGGCCCGCCGGACTGGCCGGCGAAGCCGCTATTCGCGAAAGCGAAATCAAGCGTGACGCTTGAAAACCAGCGTGCCGTTCGTGCCGCCGAACCCGAACGAGTTCTTCAGCGCGACGTCGATCTTCATCTCCCGCGCGGTGTTCGCACAGTAGTCGAGATCGCACTCCGGATCCTGATTGAAGATGTTGATCGTCGGCGGCGACACCTGGTTGTGCACGGCGAGCACCGTGAACACCGATTCGAGGCCGCCCGAGCCGCCGAGCAGGTGCCCGGTCATCGACTTCGTCGAGTTGACGACGATCTGCTTCGCGTGGTCGCCGAATGCGCGTTTGATCGCGATGGTTTCCGCGAGGTCGCCGAGCGGCGTCGACGTGCCGTGGGCGCTCAGCCAGTTCACTTCGTCGACGTTCACGCCCGAGTTGCGCAGCGCGGCCAGCATGCAGCGTCGTGCGCCGTCGCCGTTTTCGGGCGGCGCGGTCATGTGGAAGGCATCGCTGCTCATCCCGTAGCCGCCCACTTCGGCGTAGATCTTCGCGCCGCGGGCCTTCGCGTGTTCGTACTCTTCGAGCACCATCACGCCGGCGCCCTCGCCGAGCACGAAACCGTCGCGGTCCTTGTCCCACGGGCGGCTGGCGGTGGCCGGGTCGTCGTTGCGCTGCGACAGCGCGCGCGCCGCCGCGAAGCCGCCGATGCCGAGCGGCGACACTGTCGCTTCGGCGCCGCCCGCGATCATCACGTCAGCGTCGCCGTACTCGATCAGGCGCGACGCCTCGCCGATGCAGTGCAGACCGGTCGTACAGGCCGTCACCATTGCGAGGTTCGGGCCCTTCAACCCGTACTTGATCGACAGGTGGCCGGAGATCATGTTGATGATCGACGCCGGCACGAAGAACGGCGAAATGCGGCGCGGGCCGCGGTTCAGCAATTCCGTCTGCGTGACTTCGATCATCGGCAGGCCACCGATGCCCGAGCCGACGACGACGCCGACGCGCTCCGCATTCTCTTCGGTGATCTCGAAGCCGCTATCCTGCATCGCCTGGATGCCGGCCGCGATGCCGTAATGGATGAACGTATCCATGTGGCGGGCTTCCTTGGCGGGGATGTAGTCCTCGATATTGAAGCCCTTCACTTCACCGGCGAAACGCGTCGAGAAGTTCGACGCGTCGAAACGGGTGATGTTGGCGATGCCTGATTTGCCGGCGACCAGATTGGCCCACCCATCGGCAACATTATTGCCAACAGGCGAAATCAGTCCCAGGCCTGTAACAACAACACGACGGCGGCTCACGGTAACCCCTTTTCCATAGAATGACAAAAGCAAAAGCCACAGAAACCACAGGAGATGCTCCTGTGAGCCCTGTGGCTAGTTAGCCGGCTAGCGTACGACAGCGCACGGATAACGCATGAATGCACGCGGCAGATGCAAGGAACGCACGCGGCATCTTTGGCGAATGTGCTGACGGGCGGTGCCGGCCACAGGAGACAGCTTCACTGGCTTGCCGGCGCCAGCCTGGCAGACGCGTTTGCGCCCGCCGGTACGCCAGACTTAAGCCTTGACGTTAGCGCGCGCGTAGTCGATCGCCTGCTGGACGGTGGTGATCTTTTCGGCTTCCTCGTCCGGGATTTCCATGCCGAATTCGTCTTCGAGGGCCATCACCAGCTCGACGGTGTCGAGCGAGTCGGCGCCCAGATCGTTCACGAATGACGCTTCGTTCTTGATTTCGGCTTCCGCGACACCCAGTTGTTCCGCGACGATCTTCTTGACGCGCTGTTCGATGTTGTCCATTACCCCTCCAAGGGAAAGTTAGTTCAGAAATACGAGTGCGCGCATTTTATCAGGTTTGACCCGGCAAAATTGCGCCGCTCAAGGTTCCAGACCGGCAGCCCGCGCGGCGGCTCGTCAGTGACGCAAAGCCCACGCCAAAGCGTGACGCAGCGACGCGCGGATACTACCTGAATCCGGTTAAGACATGTACATGCCGCCGTTGACATGCAGCGTCGTGCCGGTGATGTAGCCCGCCTGCGGCGACGCGAGAAACGCGACCGCATGCGCAATGTCTTCCGGGCTGCCGAGGCGGCCAAGCGGAATCTGCGTTTTCAGCGCGGCCTGCTGTTCGGCCGGCAGGTCCTTCGTCATATCGGTATCGATGAAGCCCGGCGCGACGCAATTCACCGTAATGCCGCGGCTGCCGATTTCGCGCGCGAGCGCACGGGTCATGCCCGCGACGCCAGCCTTCGCCGCTGCGTAGTTCGCCTGGCCGGGGTTTCCCGCCGAGCCCACCACCGACGTGATGTTGACGATGCGTCCGCCGCGCGCCTTCATCATCGGGCGCAGCACGGCACGCGACAGGCGGAACACCGACTTCAGGTTCGTGTCGATGACCGCATCCCACTCGTCGTCCTTCATCCGCATCGCGAGCTGGTCCTGCGTGATGCCCGCGTTGTTCACGAGGATCGCGAGCGCGCCGAATTCCTTCACGATGCTGTCGATCAGCGCTTCGGCCGCCGCAGCGTCGTTCACGTTGAGCACCGCGCCGCGGCCCGCGAAGCCTTCCGCCGCGAGCGCGGCGGTGATCGCCTGCGCGCCGGCGTCGCTCGTCGCGGTGCCGATCACTGTCGCGCCCTGGCGCGCGAGTTCGAGCGCGATCGCGCGGCCGATGCCGCGCGACGCGCCGGTCACGAGAGCAGTCTGTTTGTCGAGAGTCTTTTCCATCGATGAGATCCGGTATGCGGCCGCCGCTAATCGAACGTGCTGCGTAAGCGGTTCGAGCGTGACTGGCGGGCCGTCGTTTGCGTCGGGCGTCGGGCGTCAGGCGTCAGGCGTCAGGCGACGAGCTTCAGCGCTTCGTCGAGCGACGCGGGGTCGACGACCGCCGCGCCCGTCAGGTTGCCGTCGATTCGCTTCGTGAGGCCCGCGAGCACCTTGCCGGGACCGCATTCGAGCACGTGCGTGACGCCTTGCGCGGCGATCGCCTGCACGCACTCGACCCAGCGCACTGCGCCTGCGGCCTGACGCACGAGCGCGTCCCGGATCGCGGCCGGGTCGCTGACGATCGCGACGTCGACGTTGTTCACGACCGGAATCGCCGGCGCGGTGAGCGACACATCGGCGAGATAGTCGCGCAGCTGATCGGACGCCGGCTTCAGCAGCGACGAGTGGAACGGCGCCGACACCGGCAGCGGCAGCGCGCGCTTCGCGCCTTTCGCCTTCGCGATTTCGCAGGCCTTCTCGACCGTCGGCTTATGACCGGCGATCACGACCTGCGACGGTGCATTGAAGTTCACCGCTTCGACGATGCCGCCCGTCGCCGACGCTTCGGCGCACACGGCGCGCACGGTGTCGTCGTCGAGACCGAGGATCGCGGCCATGCCGCCCTCGCCGACCGGCACCGCGTTTTGCATCGCCTGTGCGCGAAAACGCACGAGCGGCACGGCGTCACGAAACGCGAGCGCGCCCGCCGCGACGAGCGCCGTGTATTCGCCGAGGCTGTGGCCCGCGACGATCGCGGGCGCCGGGCCGCCGGCCTGCTGCCATGCGCGGTACACCGCGTACGCGGCGGTCAGCATCACCGGTTGCGTGTTGGTGGTCAGGCTCAGCTCTTCGGCGGGCCCCTCGGCGATCAGTTTGCCGAGATCCTGGCCGAGTGCGTCGGACGCTTCCTCGAGCGTCTCGCGCACGACAGCGTTGTCGGCGAAAGCATTGAGCATGCCGACCGACTGCGAGCCCTGCCCGGGAAAAACGAACGCGAATTTCATGACGTCCCCAAGTTTTATCAATTCAGATGCGAATGCCGGTGCGTAATCGCAAGCACCGCGAGAACGATGCGCGCCGGCCCGCCGGCGACGCCCGACGCGGCAACGCACGGGCGGCACATCGCACGGCGCTCAGTAGCGGATGACGGACGCGCCCCAGGTGAAGCCGCCGCCCACGCCTTCGATCAGCACGTTCTGACCGCGCTTGATGCGGCCGTCGCGAACCGCGACGTCGAGCGCGAGCGGAATCGACGCCGCCGACGTGTTGCCGTGCTCGCCGACCGTCACGACCATCCGTTCCTGCGGCAGGCCGAGCTTGCGGCAGGTGCCCTGCATGATGCGGATGTTCGCCTGGTGCGGAATCAGCCAGTCGATCTGATCGGGCGTCAGTTGCGCCTTGTCGATGGCTTCGAGCGCGACCTTTTCGAGCACGTTGACCGCGAGCTTGAACACGGCCTGGCCGTCCATGTGCAGGAACGCGTTACCGGCGATGGCCCCGCCGTTCACGTTGCCCGGCGTACACAGGATGTGCGCATAGCTGCCGTCCGCGTGCAGCGCGCTCGACAGCACGCCCGGCGTGTCGGACGCGGACAGGATCACCGCGCCGGCGCCGTCGCCGAACAGCACGCACGTCGTGCGGTCGTTGAAATCGAGAATGCGCGAGAACGTTTCGGCACCGACGATGAGCGCGGTGCGATGCTGGCCGGTGCGAATCAGGCTGTCGGCAACGGAGACTGCATACGCGAAGCCCGAACAGACCGCCTGCACGTCGAACGCAGCGCCGTGATTGCGGATCCCGAGCTTGTTCTGCAGAAGACACGCGGTGCTCGGAAACACGAAGTCGGGCGTGGACGTCGCGACGATGATCAGATCGATCGACTGCGGATCGACGTCCGCCGCTTCGATCGCACGCTGCGATGCGTTGAACGCGAGCTCGCTCGTCGTCACGTCGGGCGCAGCGAAGTAACGCGAATGGATGCCCGTGCGTGCGACGATCCATTCGTCGCTCGTCTCGATGCCTCTCGCGGCGAGGCGATCAGCGAGATCCTGGTTGGTGACGCGCTCCGGCGGAAGATAGCTGCCAGTGCCGAGCACGCGGGAATAGAGAGTCGATTGAGCCATCATGCCTTCGAGGATTATGCGGCGCCGGGCTCCGCCAGCTGGCCCGGCAGCGAACCGGTCTGGCCGCCGCCCTTGTCGCCATCGGTATTGCGTGCCGCCTGTTCGAGCGAACCGGCGTTATCTTCCATGGCGCGCGCGAGGCGCTCCAGCACGCCGTTTTTGACGGCATCATACCCGCGTTTGATCGCCCACTCAAACGCGTACGCGTCGGCCGAACCGTGGCTCTTGATCACGAGACTGCGCAGTCCGAGCAGCGCCGCACCGTTGTATTGACGATGATCGACACGCTTCTTGAAACGCAGCAGCACCGGCATCGCGGCGAGCGCCATCAGCCGGGTCAGCCAGGAGCGGCCGAACTCTTCCTTGATCATGTCGTTGAGCATCTGCGCGAGGCCCTCCGACGTTTTCAGCGCGACATTCCCAACGAAGCCGTCACAGACGATCACGTCGACGGCACCCTTGTAAATGTCGTTGCCTTCCACGTTGCCGCGGAAATTCAGCGTGCTCGCGCGCAGCAGCTCGCCCGCGCGCCTGATTGTTTCGTTACCCTTGATGACTTCTTCGCCGATGTTCAGGAGCCCTATCGTCGGGCGCTCCTTGCCTTCGAGCGCGGCGACGAGCGCGTGCCCCATCTCCGCGAACTGCAGCAGATGCTGCGGCTCGCAGTCGACGTTCGCACCGAGGTCGAGCATCGTCGTGTAGCCGGTGGGATTGGGAAGCGCGAACGCGATTGCCGGGCGCTCGATGCCCGCGAGCGTCTTCAGCACATAGCGAGACACGGCCATCAGCGCGCCGGTGTTGCCCGCGGACACGCAGGCCTGCGCCTCGCCGTCCTTCACGCGATTGAGCGCGACGCGCATCGACGAGTCTTTCTTCTTGCGCAGCGCGACTTCGACCGGGTCGTCCATCGCAACGACCTCGGTCGCTGGGATGATCGCGAGCGCGGGATCGTCTTGCGCCTTCAGCTTTTTCAACTGGGCGCGGATCGCCGCCTCGACGCCCACCAGCATCAGGTGCGCATCGGGATGCGATCGAACGAAATGGACTGCGGCAGGCACCGTCACGGACGGACCGTGGTCGCCTCCCATGCAATCTATCGTGAGCGTAACAGTCATGGAGTGCGACGGATTTCAGGCATAAAAAAGCGGCAGTTGAATGCCGCCTTTTGTTGCCGAGCCGGGAAAGATGATCAAGCGAACGGATCGACCGGTGCCGCGCCATGGCGGCGCAGCATGCCGGAACGATTTAGTCGTTCTTGGTCTTGACGACTTTCTTGCCGCGGTAGTAGCCGTTCGGGCTGATGTGGTGACGCAGATGCACTTCGCCCGTGCTCGGCTCAACAGCCAGCGGCGCGCCGGTGAGGAAATCGTGCGAGCGGTGCATGCCGCGCTTCGACGGCGACTTCTTGTTTTGTTGAACAGCCATGATAACTCCTGAAAATTTTCCGAATTCTAACACAGCCGGAACCGGCCTCCAGCCACCTGTACGGCGGCCCGACTCAGGTCCTGGCCCACACAAACTAAAACCCGCGCAATCCGACGAACGTCTGTCAGTGCGTGCTGCCGGGATCGTCCTTCTTCAGCGAACCGAGCGCCGCGAACGGATTCGCGCGTTCAGAGTCGACCTCCTGCTCCGGCACGTCGTCGACGGAATCCACGCCGTCCGTGCCATCGGCACCCGAGGCGAGGCTTTCGTGTACTTCCGGACAAACGTCGTGCTTCGGCACGAGCGGCAGCGACAGCAACAGCTCCTCTTCGATCAAGTCGACGAGATCGAAATGGCGCGAGCCCACGATCACTTCGACTTCATCGTCGTCGAGCGGAAACTCGTCCGCCTCTTCTTCCGTGGCCACGATCCGGTAGGTCGCGTCGACGTCGAACGCCTGCTCGTACGGAGCGAGACAACGCTGACATTCGAGCCACGCACTACCGTGGATGGCCATGCGCAGATACGGCTGGCGACCCTCGGTGCCGTCGTCCTGCAATTCCGCCCGAGTCGAGCCTTCCGCCCGCCACGAAAACGCGGTATCGCGATCCGGCGAGTTGGCGACGACTTCGGCTCGCACCTCGGCCGGGACTTCGTTTAACATGCGCGGCAGTTGCGACACGCGCACCATGCCTGCCGCGTCGCGCCCGCTGCGCGCGAATTCGAAAAGGTCGAAATCGCGCGGATTGAGCGAATTTGGCCGATCAACGGCGCCAGCCGGCTTGTCGCCCGGCTTGCCAGGTTTCGACCCCGGCTTGCCCGAATGCCCAGTCGAACGTTCCGTCATTGTGTACTCCCTGCCACTTGCTTGGCCGGCCCCGCTCATCGCTCTTTCAGGCGCCTAAAGGCAAGGGTCACGATGAAAAGCCCAAAATAATATCGCCTTTGTCTTTACGAGTCAAACACTTAACGGTGGGCGTGCAACTGGCCCCACAGCCGCGTTTTTCGCGCTCCGAACCGCGCCCGAGAACGCCCTCCACCCTCTTCCGATCGACATGTCCGACTCCGTCATTCCCGCCCGAGGCCCGCACGAAGGCCGTCCCGCGCTGATTCTCGCGTCCAGTTCGCGCTATCGCCGCGAACTGCTCGAGCGCCTGCGCATTCCGTTTCGCACTGCCGTGCCCGCCGTCGACGAGACGCCGCATGCCGGCGAAACGCCCGAAGCGACCGCGCTGCGCCTTGCCGAAGCCAAGGCCCGCGCAGTGGCCGACTCGCTGCCTGCCGACGCGGGCCGCACGCTGGTGATCGGGTCGGATCAGGTCGCGACGTTCGACGGCCACCAGATCGGCAAGCCCGGCACGCACGAGCGCGCGCTGGCGCAACTGCAGGCAATGCGCGGCCGCGAAGTGTTGTTCCATAGTGCGCTATCGCTGTTCGACACCGCAACTGGCCGAACGGATACCGTCGATGTCGTGACGACGGTGCGTTTTCGCATGCTGTCCGACGCGGCGCTCGACGCGTACCTGCACGCCGAAAAGCCCTACGACGTCGCCGGCAGCGCGAAGTCCGAGGGCCTCGGGATCGCGCTGCTCGATGCGATCGACTCCGACGATCCGACCGCGCTGATCGGCCTGCCGCTGATCGCGCTCACGCGGATGCTGATCGCCGCCGGTTACCCGCTGCTGGAGACGCGATGAAAGGCACGCTCTACCTGATCCCGAACACGCTCGGCGACGGCGACGACGCCGCGCTCGCCGCCGTGCTGCCGGCGCCCGTGCGCGAACGCGCGGGCGCGCTCGCGAGTTACATCGGCGAGAACGCGAAGACCACGCGGGCGTTCCTGAAGCGCGTCGGCACGACGCGTCCGATCCAGGAAATCGAGATTCGCGAGCTGAACGTGAACACGCCGCCCGCCGAGATCGACCGACTGCTCGCGCCGCTGCTGGCGGGCGTCGACACGGGCCTCGTGTCCGAAGCCGGCGTGCCGGCGGTCGCCGATCCGGGCGCGCTGCTGGTACGGCGCGCACACGAGCGCGGGATTCGCGTCGTGCCGCTCGTCGGGCCGAGTTCGATTCTGCTTGCGCTGATGGCGTCGGGGCTGAACGGACAGAGCTTCGCGTTTCACGGCTATCTGCCGGTCGACGCATCGGAGCGCGCGAAACGCCTGCGCGATCTCGAACAGCAGTCCCGCAAGTCGAAACAGACGCAGATCTTCATCGAGACGCCCTATCGCAACCGCGCGCTGCTCGACACGCTGCTTGCGACGTGCGCGCCGTCGACGCTCGTCTGCGTGGCGGTCGACCTGACGCTGCCAACCGAGACGATCGCGAGCCGCCCGGTGTCCGACTGGAAGAAAGCCGCCGCGCCGGATCTGCACAAGCGGCCCGCGATATTCCTGCTGCTCGCGAACTGAAGGCGCCCGGCAAGAAAGAGCGGCGGCCGCGCTTCGCGCGCGGCCGCCGCTTTACTCTATCCAGGCGGGAAAACGTCAGTGCAGCGCCATCCGCACACTGCCGATCAGCGAATGCACCGCGGCCGACCCGATCGACGTGCCGAAGCGCCGCGCCACCCGGTCGCTCAGGCTCGGCTTGACCGTGTAATCGACGATATCCGGCGCCTTGATCACCTCGCGCGCGACATAGTTCGTATCGCCGAAACCATCGGCGAGTCCCATCTCGACGCTCTTCTGCCCGGTCCAGAAGAGGCCCGAGAAGATGTCCGGCGTCTCGTGCAGACGCTTGCCGCGCCCGGTGCGCACCGCGTCGATGAACTGCGCGTGGATTTGATCGAGCATCTGCTGCGCATGCGCGTCCATCTGCGGCGTATCCGGCGAGAACGGGTCGTAAAAGCCCTTGTTCGCGCCCGCCGTGCGCATCCGCCGCTCGACGCCGAGTTTGTTCATCAACCCGGTAAAGCCGAAGCTGTCCATCAGCACGCCGATCGAGCCGACGATGCTCGCCTTGTTCACATAGATCTTGTCGGCCGCCACCGCGACGTAATACCCGCCCGACGCGCACATGTCGCCGACGACCACGTACAGCGGAATCGCCGGATATTTCGCGCGCAGGCGCCGGATCTCGTCGTTGATCAGGCCGGCCTGCACCGGGCTGCCGCCGGGGCTGTCGATGTGCAGCACCACGCCGGCGGTGCCGGAGTCTTCGAATGCGTTCTGCAGCGCGGTGTCGATATCGTCGGCGTTCGCGGTGCTATCCGACGAGATTTCGCCGTCGAGCGACACGAGTGCCGTATGTCGCCCACCCGTCTCGACCTTCGCGCCGAACACGCTGAAGAGGCCCCACAGAAACAGCAGCAGCACGATCAGGAACGCGAAGCGGAAGAAGATTTTCCAGCGGCGCGCCGCGCGTTGCTCGTGGATCGCCGCGAGCGCGATCCGTTCGAGCGCTGCGCGCTCCCAGCCTGGCGCAGCGGCCGCCTCGGCAGCGGCGGGCGGGGTTGAAGCAGGTGACGGTGAAGCAGCCGCGTTCGGCTCAGGAGGCAGATGGTCGGACATGCGTTGCGGTCGGAGGAGTCTGAACGATCAGGGGTCGAGCGGACGCAGTTCGTCGTCCGGCAGCCAGAATACCGCACGGCCGTCCGGTGTGTCCCGTTCTTCGACACGCACCGGACGCAGCCGCGCCCCGCGGCACGGGCCGCCGACGCACTTGCCGGTATCGGGCGCGTAAATCGCGCCGTGTGTCGCGCACATCAGATAGAGGCCGGACGTGTCGAAGAACTGGCCCTCGACCCAGTCCATCTCCATCGGCACGTGCGCGCAGCGGTTCAGATAGCCGTACGCGTCGCCGCCGTAGCGCACGAAGAACACGACCGCGCCGTCGCCCGCAAACGACGCCGGCAGGCGCCGCCCGGGCCCGCCGTCGACGAGTTCGTCCGACGCGCAGACACGCACCGGCGCGGACCTGTCGCTCATGCGTGTTCCCGCAGCCAGCCGACGAGCGACGACACGTCGCGCGCGATGTAACGCGGCATCAACGCCTGCAGCGACGCCGCCGGATGCGCGCCGTACGCGACGCCGATGCCCGCCGCGCCGGCGTTCTGCGCCATCTGCAGGTCGTGCGTCGTGTCGCCGATCATCACCGTGCGCGCCAGCTCCTGCCCCAGTTCACGCGTCAGTTCCTGCAACATCGCCGGATGCGGCTTCGAAAACGTCTCGTCGGCGCAGCGGGTGCAGTCGAAGAAGCTCGTCAGACGCAACTGGTCTAGCGCGCGATTCAGCCCGACACGACTCTTGCCGGTCGCGACGCCAAGCAGATAGCCGGCGTCACGCAGCTCCACCAGCATCTCCTTCACGCCGCTGAACAGCTGGATCTGCGGGTCCTTGATCAGGAAGTGGAACCGGTACCGCTCGACGAGACGCGGATATTCGGCCGGATCGAGCGTCGGCGCCGCGATCTGCAGCGCCTCGCGCAGGCCGAGGCCGATCACGTAGTTCGCGGCTTCGTCGGCGGGCACCGGCAGCCCGAGGTCGCGGCACGCGGCCTGGATGCTGCGCGCGATGTGCGCGGTCGAATCCATCAGCGTGCCGTCCCAGTCGAACACGATCAGGTCAAATTGCTGTCGGGCCATGCGGTCCTTCTCCAAACGTTCGTTCGATTGTGGTGGCGCGTCATTCGCCGACGTCCGCCGGCGCGCTCGCCGGCCGCCCCGCGTCGCGCAGCGCGTTCAGTTCGTCGATGAAGCGGCGGCACTCGGGCGGCAGCGGAGCGTCGAACCGCAGCGTCTCGCCGGTGAGCGGATGCGTGAGCGTGAGCCGGTGCGCGTGCAGGAACATCCGCTTGATGCCGGGCCGCGCGTTCGAGCGCGCGAGCGCCTTGTTCAGCGCGAAGTCGCCGTATTTCGCGTCGCCGACGATCGGCAGCCCCAGATGCGCGAGATGCACGCGGATCTGGTGCGTGCGGCCGGTTTTCAGCTCCGCCTCGACGAGCGCGTAGCCCGGCCAGCGATCGACGAGGTTGAACACCGTATGCGACGGCAGCCCGTCCGCCTGCACCCGCACGCGGCGCTCGCCGTCGGGCGTGAAAAACTTGTGCAGCGGCTCCTTGACCGCGCGCCGACGCCCCCAGTCGCTCGCCCACTCGCCGTGGACAGCCGCGTAGTAGCGCTTGTCCATCCGGTTGTCGCGGATCTGCTCGTGCAGGCCGACGAGCGCCGAGCGCTTCTTCGCGAGCATCAGCACGCCGGAGGTTTCGCGATCGAGCCGGTGCACGAGTTCGAGGAACCGGCCTTGCGGGCGCATCTCGCGCATCTGCTCGATCACGCCGAACGCAACGCCGCTGCCGCCGTGCACCGCGACGCCCGCGGGCTTGTTGATGACGAGGAGCGCATCGTCTTCGAACAGCACGTCGAACTGCGCGGAGGGAATCGGCGCCGCGGGATCGATCCCCGTTTTTTCGGCGATGCGGATCGGCGGCACGCGCACGACATCGCCAGCTTCGAGCCGATATTGCGCATCGATCCGGCCCTTGTTCACGCGGACTTCCCCGCTGCGCAGAATCCGGTAGATATGACTTTTCGGCACGCCCTTGCAGACGCGCACGAGAAAATTGTCGATCCGCTGACCGGCCGCGCCGTCATCGATTTCGACGAAAGAAACCTGGTCGCTTGCGACCTGATTCTGGGATGTTTTGCCTAACCCTTTCATTCTGAATATAATTTGCCGAGCGCACCACGGCGGTTGACCGAACGGCAGATCGGCTGATCGGCTGGTCAGTGGATTGGCCAGCGGGCTTGCCGGACGATCCGCCAAACCGCGTGGCCTGCGTAGGCAGCAAGCGAGAAACCGTTATTTTACTTGCGCCCGGGGCTGGTTGCTCACCCCGCACTTACGAGAAGCAACGAGTTGCACGCACGGAATTCCCGCCCGGCAGGGACGGCGCCCACAGGCACGTTCGGTCGGCGTGGATTCCGACGGTAACGGAAGGTTGGTATAAAGAATTTAATCTGGCGTGTTCCGGGGGTGGTCTAGGCGACTGCTCCGGAACGCGTCGGTGGCGAAAACATGGCGAGCGCCAGGAAAAAGTGCCCCGCGGTATCGTGCGGGGCATGGCGACGTCAAGTGTGGCGAGACACCCGAGGGGGAAGACGGGCGTTCTGATTGCTTCCCGTGCGCGGCTCCGCCGCGCGTCCCGATCCCGCCGGCAGCGCGCGTAATGGTGCTGCCGCCTGCAGCTTGCCCGCGCGACGGATCGAGGACGACAGGAAAGCCAGGCCGTTGCCCTCCCTGCGGCAGGTTCCGCCGTTTCTTGAAGCCGTGTTTCGCATGTGCCCCGCGGCCCGTCCACGATCGATATCCGGATCGGGCGCCCTGAAGGCAATTCTCCCCGCCATCGTTCCTGCTCCAGCGTGCTTGTGAAAACACAACAAGGCGCGGCACGCCACGACCCGCCTTGCGCCGTGCGGCACGTCCGCGCGACGCAAGACGACACGCGTGCGAAGCCGCACTGGAGCCGTTCAATGAAACGCATGCTGTTCAATGCGACGCAGCAGGAAGAACTGCGCGTCGCCATCGTCGACGGTCAGAAGCTGATCGACATCGACATCGAAACCGCCGGGCGCGAACAGCGCAAAGGCAATATCTACAAGGGCATCGTCACGCGCATCGAGCCGTCGCTCGAAGCCTGTTTCGTCAACTACGGCGAAGATCGCCACGGCTTCCTGCCGTTCAAGGAAGTCGCCCGCCAGTACTTCCGCGAAGGCGTCGACATGCGCTCTGCGCGCATCCAGGACGCCCTCAAGGAAGGCCAGGAACTCATCGTCCAGGTCGAGAAGGAAGAACGCGGCAACAAGGGCGCTGCGCTCACCACGTTCATCTCGCTCGCCGGCCGCTACCTCGTGCTGATGCCGAACAACCCGCGCGGCGGCGGCGTGTCGCGCCGCATCGAGGGCGACGACCGCCAGGAGCTGCGCGAAACGATGGCGCAGCTGCAACTGCCGGACGGCATGAGCATCATCGCGCGCACGGCCGGCATCGGACGCAGCGCCGAGGAACTGCAGTGGGACCTGAACTACCTGCTGCAACTGTGGCGCGCGATCGAAGCCGCATCGCAAAGCGGCCAGACCGGCACCCCGATGCTGATCTACCTGGAATCGAGTCTCGTGATCCGCGCGATCCGGGACTATTTCCAGCCCGACATCGGCGAAATCCTGATCGACACGACCGAAATCCATGACCAGGCGCGCGCCTTCATGGATATCGTGATGCCGGACAATGTCAGCAAGGTGAAGCGCTACCACGACGATGTCCCGCTCTTCTCGCGCTTCCAGATCGAGCACCAGATCGAGACCGCGTACTCGCGCACGGTGCCTCTGCCGTCCGGCGGCGCAATCGTTATCGACCACACGGAAGCGCTCGTCGCGATCGACGTGAACTCCGCGCGCGCGACCAAGGGCGCCGACATCGAGGAAACCGCGCTGCGCACGAACCTCGAAGCGGCTGACGAAGTGGCGCGCCAGCTGCGTCTGCGCGACCTGGGCGGCCTGATCGTGATCGATTTCATCGACATGGAATCGGCGAAGAGCCAGCGCGAAGTCGAGCAGCGTCTGAAGGATGCGCTGCGCCACGACCGCGCACGCGTGCAGATGGGCAAGATCTCGCGCTTCGGGCTGATGGAGCTGTCGCGCCAGCGGCTGCGTCCGGCGCTGTCCGAGGGCAGCCATGTGACCTGCCCGCGCTGCAACGGCACCGGCCACATCCGCGATACCGAATCGTCCGCGCTGCAGGTGCTGCGGATCATTCAGGAAGAAGCGATGAAGGAAAACACCGCGGCGATCCACTGCCAGGTGCCGGTCGAGGTGACCGCCTTCCTGCTGAACGAGAAGCGCTCGGAGATCAACAAGATCGAGTCGCGCTTCAAGGTCGCCGTCGTGCTGATTCCGAACAAGCATCTCGAAACGCCGCACTACAAGCTCGAGCGTCTGCGTCACGACGATGCGCGCCTCGACGATCCGCGTGCGTCGTGGAAGATGGCCGAGGAAGCCGCCCGCGAACTGGAGTCCGAAACCGGCTACAGCAAGCGCGCCGCCGATGTGAAGCCGAAGCAGGAAGCGGCGGTCAAGGGCATCACGCCGGAGCGTCCGGCGCCGAGCGCGCCGACGAAGCCGGCCGAAGCCGTTACGGCCGCCGCGCCGGCCGTGGCCGCGCCGGCGGCAAACGGCGGATTCATCGGATGGCTGAAGCGTCTCTTTACCGGTGCGCCGGCTGCGCAGCCCGCGCCGGCACCGGTCGCCCAGACTGACAAGCCGGCTCGTCCGGCGCGCGAAGCGCGCGGCGGCGAGCGCGCCGAACGCGGCGAGCGTACCGGCGGCGGCGATCGCAACCGTAACCGTCGCGGCGGTGGCCGCGATGCCGCAGCGCGTGGCGAGGCGGCTGCACCGGGTGCCCGTCAGGGCCAGCCGGCGCAGCGCCGCGAGGAACGCGAACCGCGCGAGGCACGGGAGGCGCGGGAGCCGCGCGGCAATCGCGAGCCGCGTGAAAGCCGCGAGGGTCGTGAAGGCCGCGAGCCGCGTGAAAGCCGTGAGAGTCGCGAGGCGCGTGAAGGCCGCGAGCCGCGCGAACAGCGCATCGAGCGCGTCGAGCGCGGTCAGGAGCGCCCGGAGTCGGCCGAAGCCGCCGCACCGCGCGGCGAACGCCAGGAGCGCGGCGAACGCCGCGAGCGTGGCGAGCGCCGTCGCCAGCAGCAGGAAAACGCGGAAGCGCTCGACGTCCGCAACGACGCGCTGACGCCTGACGCGAGCGCCGTGACCGCCACCGACGTCGCCGAAGGCGTCGGCATGCCGGCCGGCGACGAAGCGACGCCGCGTGACGGCGAGGAGCGCCGTCGTCGCCGTCGCGGTCGCCGTGGCGGCCGCCGCGAGCGCGATGCGGAAGGCAACCTGGTGACGTCGGCACCGGACGTGCTCGAAGGGGGCGCAGGCACCGAAGAAGCGGCCTCGGAAGAAACTCCGGCTGAAGCGCCGGTTCGAGCGCAAGCCGCCGCCGCGGTCGAGCCGCGGCCGCAACCGGTCGAAGAGACCGGCGTGGTCGTCAGCAAGGTCGTTGCCGAAACGGTTATCGTGACCGCGCTGCCGGGCGCCGAGGAAGTGGCGCAGACGCCCGCGGCCGTGGTCGAAACACCGGCTGTCACGCCGACCCCGACCCCGACGCCGATCGAAGCGCCGAAGGCCGCGCCGCAAGTGGAAGCACCGGCGCCGATCGAGGCGACGCCTGCCGCCGAAGCACCGGCAGCGGTCGAGCCGGCGCCGCAAGCGGCGCCGGTCATCGTCGAGACGCAACCCGCCGAAGCGCCGATCGCACGCGAAGAAGCGGTCGCCGCCCGGGTCGAGGTTCAGCGCGAGCCGCAGACGGTCAGCGAGCCTGTCGTGCAGCCGGTGATTCCGCCGGCAACTGAGCCGGCCGCCCAGGCCGCAGCCGAGCCGGCACCGGCACTGGCGCCGGCAGTGGAGCGACCGGCAGCGCAGCAGGCTGCACAACCGGTCGCACAGCAAGCCGCGCAACCGGTGGCACAACCCGCTCGGTCGACCGCGCTGGCGCCCGAAGCACTGGGTCCGATGCTCGAATCGGCTGGCCTCGTGTGGGTCAACACCGACGCCGACAAGCTGCGGGCCGCGCAGGAATCCGCTGCGCAAATCGTGAAGCCGGCGCGCGTTGCGCGCGAGCGCAAACCGCTACCGCCGGCCGACACGACGCCGATGCAGCAGGTCGAGACGGTCCGTCACCCGCAATAACGGATCGTTCGACCAACCCGAAAAGGCCCGCCCGCCAGGCGGGCTTTTTCTTTTTCGCCGGTGTCTCCGCGTTGTCCCTCGTCAGTGGGCGCGCGGGGGTTCGGCTAGAATATAAGCATCGCTTGATCAGAATCATCATGCCTCGACGCATCATTCCTGTGACCGACGCCCGCTCGCTGCCGCCCCTCCCGAAGGACGGCATCGCCCGCGCCCCGCAACGCGTGGTCGCCGATGCGCTTGCGCGGCCCATGCGCGATCTGCGTATCTCGGTCACCGACCGCTGCAACTTCCGCTGCGTGTACTGCATGCCGCGCGCCGTGTTCGACAAGGACTATCCGTTCCTGCCGCACTCGGCGCTGTTGACGCTCGAAGAAATCGAGCGTCTGGCGCGGCTCTTTGTCGCCCAAGGCGTCACGAAGATCCGGCTGACCGGCGGCGAGCCGCTGCTGCGCAAGAACATCGAATTCCTGATCGAGCGGCTCGCGTCGCTGCGCACGCCGGACGGCGAGCCGCTCGACCTCACGCTGACCACCAACGGCTCGCTGCTCGGGCGCAAGGCGCGCGCGCTGAAGGACGCGGGTCTCGCGCGCGTGACCGTGAGCCTCGACGCGCTCGACGACGCCCTTTTTCGCCGCATGAACGACGCGGACTTCGCGGTCGCGGACGTGCTCGACGGCATCGCCGCCGCAGAGCGCGTCGGCCTTAAGCCGCTGAAGGTGAACATGGTCGTCAAGCGCGGCACCAACGATCGGGAGATCGTGCCGATGGCGCGCCACTTCCGGCACTCGGGCGTGACGCTGCGCTTCATCGAGTACATGGACGTCGGCACGTCGAACGGCTGGAACATGACCGAGGTGCTGCCGTCGGCGGACGTAGTCGCGCGGATCGGCGAGCACTTCCCGCTCGTGCCGCTGGAAGCGCACACCGCCGCGGAGACCGCGCAACGCTGGGGCTACGCGGATGGCGCCGGCGAGATCGGCGTGATCTCAAGCGTCACGCGCGCGTTTTGCAGCGACTGCACGCGCGCGAGGCTGTCGACCGAGGGCAAGCTGTACCTGTGCCTGTTCGCGTCGATGGGCTACGACCTGCGCGCGCTGTTGCGCAACGGCGCCACCGACGACACGATCGCCGCGACCGTCGCGCAGATCTGGGAAGCGCGCACCGACCGCTATTCGCAGTTGCGCGGCAGCGACGCGACGCCGTCGAGCGCGGAGCGGCGAGTCGAAATGTCGTATATCGGCGGCTGAGCGGCCCGCACGCCGATCCAGCATGACGACGCCGTCCGCGCCCTTCCCGTCCGAAGCGATACCCGCCGCGTCGATCACCGGCCTCGTGCTCGCCGGCGGCCGCGGGCTGCGCATGGGCGGCGCCGACAAGGGCCTGCAGATGCTGCACGGCCGGCCGCTCGTCGCGCACGTACTCGAACGTCTCGCGCCGCAGACCGGCGCGCTCGCGATCAGCGCGAACCGCAACGAGCACGCGTACGAGGCGCTCGGCGCGCCGTGGCACGCGACGATCGTCGCCGATTCGCTGCCCGACTTTCCCGGGCCGCTCGCCGGGCTGCTCGCGGGTCTTCACGCGGCGCAAACCGACTGGCTGCTCGCGGTGCCGTGCGACTCGCCGTATCTGGGCGACGACCTCGCCGCCGTGCTCGGCAGAGCTGCGCTCGCGCAGCACGCGGATATCGCGACGGTGCTCGCGCCGGATCCGGCAGGCGAGATGTCGCTGCATCCGGTCTTCGTGTTGTTGCGCACGTCGCTCGCAGCCGATCTCGCGGCGTTCCTCGGCGCGGGCGAACGCAAGGTCCGCGCGTGGTACGCGCGCCACAAGACGGTCGAAGTCCCGTTTGCCGATGGGCGTGCGTTTTACAATATCAATTCCTTACAGGAACTCGCCGCCCAGGACCGTGCCTGACAGCGCGTCCGGCCCGCCAGCCGTCGCCCGCATCGCACACCCATCGGGACAACCGCCGCCCACGCGGATGCGACGCTTCTCCACTAAATGACCACGCTTAACACCCTGTCCGGCTGCGTCGCGCAGTTCGACTCTCAGGCTTTACCCGTCAGCGCCGCGCAGCAGATCGTGCTGCAGTGGGCCACGCCGCTCGCCGCGAGCGTTTGCGTGCCGCTCGTCGACGCGCTCGACCGCGTGCTCGCCGCCGGCCTGATCTCGCCAATCGACGTGCCCGCGCACGACAACGCCGCGATGGACGGCTATGCATTCGACGGCGCACTGCTCACGTCCGCGGCCGGCAACGACGGCAAGCTGCGGCTCGCCGTGTGCGGCAAGGCGTTCGCCGGTCATCCGTTCGACGGCCGCGTCGCGGCGCTCGCGTGCGTGCGCATCATGACCGGCGCGCCGATGCCCGCCGGCTGCGATACGGTGGTCCCGCAAGAACACGTGGAACTCGACGGCGAATACGTCAGCTTCGCGGCCGGCGCGGTGGTGCCCGGCGCGAATCGCCGGCGCAAGGGCGAGGATCTGGCCGCGGGCCGGCCGGCGCTCGCGGCCGGGCGCGTGCTGCGCGCGGCGGACATCGGCCTGCTCGCGTCGCTCGGCGTCGTCGAGGTCGGCGTGCGGCGGCGTCTGCGCGTCGCGTACTTTTCGACCGGCGACGAACTGCGCTCGCCGGGCGAGCCGCTCGCGCCCGGCGCGATCTACGACAGCAACCGCTACACGCTCGGCGCGATGCTGCGTCGGCTGAACGTCGACGCGATCGATCTCGGCATCGTGCGCGACGAGCCCGCCGCGCTCGCCACGGCACTGACGACCGCGGCCGAAACCGCCGACGTCGTGCTGACGTCGGGCGGCGTGTCGGTCGGCGAGGCCGACTTCACGCGCGCGCAACTGCAGTCGATGGGCGACGTCGCGTTCTGGGGCCTCGCGATGCGTCCGGGCCGCCCGCTCGCGTTCGGACGCGTGTGGTCCGGCGGCCGCGTCGGCGCCGGTCGTCCCGCGCTGCTGTTCGGGCTGCCAGGCAATCCGGTCGCGACGATGGTCACGTTCTATCAGATCGTACGCCCCGCGCTGCTCGCGATGTCCGGTGCCGCGCCCGCGCCGGTGCCGCTGATTACGGCCGCCAGCCGCGAGCGGATCCGCAAGCGGCCGGGCCGCACCGAATTCCAGCGCGGGCTCGCCGCGCGCGACGCACGCGGCCAGTGGCGCGTCGCGCCGACCGGCTCGCAAAGCTCGGGCGCGCTCAGCACGATGAGCGCCGCGAACTGCTTCATCGTGCTCGCGCACGACGCCTCCGATCTCGATGCCGGCGACCCCGTCGACATCATGCTGTTCGACGGACTGGTCTGAGCCGGTCCGCGCCGCGTTTCGACCACACGACCCTACCTCGACCCCACCCGACCGTGCATACCTCTGGCTCTACGGATACGACTCTTATGAAAAAACAAATCTCGTTCATCGCCCCGGGGCAAACCGCAAAAGCGCTGATCCTCGTGTACCTGACCTTCAGCGTGCCGATCGTCTTGCTCGCGGTGCTGGTCGCGTTCTTCCGCTACGGCTCGGTCGAAATCAGCACGGTGTTCAGCGCGCTGTTGCTGAACGCGATTCTCGGGTTCGTGCTGCTGTGGATCGCGTGCCACGCGTACAACTGGGTCGCGTCGCGCTTCGGCGGGATCGAAATCCATCTGTCGGACGCGCCGGAGGAGGCGTGATGAGCGCTGCGATTCGTCCGGCGACGCCGGCCGACGTCGGCGCGATGGTGGCGCTGATGCTCGAACTGGCGGAGTTCGAAAAGCTCACGCATCTGTTCGTCGCGACCGACGCGGATTTGCGCGACGCGCTGTTCGGCGCGCGCGCGTCGGCGGAGGCGCTCGTCGCGGAAGACGGCGGACGCCTCGTTGCGTATGCACTCTTCTTTCACAACTATTCGACGTTTCTCGGGCGGCGCGGGCTGTATCTCGAGGATCTGTACGTGCAGCCGTCGCAGCGCGGCAGCGGGCTCGGCACGGCGATGCTGCGCCGGCTCGCGGCGCTCGCCGTGGAGCGCGGCTGCGGCCGCTTCGAATGGACCGTGCTCGACTGGAACCAGCCGGCGATCAGCTTCTACGAGAAGATGGGCGCGACGGTACTGCAGGACTGGCGTGTCGTGCGCGTGACGGGCGACGCGCTCGACAAGCTCGCCGCGTCCGCCTGAGCCGACGTCGTCGGCCCGGCCCTGCGCGTCATGCCCAGGCGGCCCGTTTTTCGACACCACGGTCCTCGCCTGGCCGGTATTCGGTCTATTCGTCGCTCACGCCGTTGCGCACCGCATCGCCGAGCAGGTTCGTCGCCTCCTCGCCCGGCAGCGCCTCGACGTCGCGCAGCTTGCGGTTCATCGCGCGCGTGCGCACTTCAGCCGCTTCGATCGAGCGCGTAACCGTCTCCAGTTGCGACTTCGTCTTCGCGAGCACGTCGCCGAACTTGCCGAATTCCGTCTTCACCGCGCCGAGCACCTGCCACACCTCGCTCGAACGGCGCTCGATCGCGAGCGTGCGGAAACCCATCTGCAGGCTGTTCAGCAGCGCCGTCAGCGTCGTCGGGCCGGCGATCGTCACGCGATAGTCGCGCTGCAGCAGATCGGTCAGCCCCGGACGCCGCAGGATCTCTGCGTACAGCCCCTCGGTCGGCAGGAACAGCAGCGCGAAGTCGGTCGTGTGCGGCGGCGCGACGTACTTCTCCGCGATCGTGCGCGCCTCGGCCCGCACCCGCGCTTCCAGCGCGCGGCCCGCTTCGTCGATGGCCGCGAGGTCCGCGCGCTCCTGCGCGTCGATCAGCCGTTCGTAGTCCTCGCGCGGGAATTTCGCGTCGATCGGCAGCCACACCGGCGCGGCGCTGCCGTCCGTGTCCGAGCGGCCCGGCAGACGGATCGCAAACTCGACGCGCTCGCTGCTCTTCGGCACCGTCGCGACGTTTTTCGCGTATTGATCCGGCGTCAGCATCTGTTCGAGCAGCGCTTCGAGCTGCACTTCGCCCCACGTGCCGCGCGTCTTCACGTTCGTCAGCACCTTCTTCAGGTCGCCGACGCCCGCCGCGAGCGTCTGCATCTCGCCCAGGCCCCGATGCACCTGTTCGAGGCGATCCGACACGAGCTTGAACGATTCGCCGAGCCGCTGTTCGAGCGTCGCATGCAGCTTCTCGTCGACGGTGCGGCGCATCTCTTCGAGCTTTGCCGCGTTGTTCGCCTCGATGTCCTTCAGACGCTGTTCGAGCGTCGCGCGCACTTCGGCGAAGCGGCGATCGTTCGCCTCGATCAGTTGCGACAGCTGCTGCGCGAGCGTGTCGCCGAAGCGCTTGAGCGTCTGCCCCTGTTCGTCGCGCTGCTGCAGCGCCTGCTGCTGCAGGCTGTGGCGCACCGCTTCCAGTTGCTGCGCGTTCGTTTCGGTCAGCTTGACGAGCTGCTGCGCGAACGCATCGATCTGGTTGTTCTGCACGGTCGCGATGCTGGTGAGCTGCGATGCCAGCGCCTGCTGGACCTGCGTGAAGCCGGTGCCGAACTCGCTGCGCGACGCCTGCGCGGTCCGCGCGATCTCGTTGCGCAGTTCGCGTTCGATGCGCTCGGCGGCGCGCGCCTGCGTGTCGGTCGACGCGGCTACGCGGTCCGCCAGCGCGCCGAGCGCTTCGGCGGCGGCGTCTTCGTCGTCCGTGCGGCGGCCGCGCATCAGCAGCACGAGCGCGATGACGAGGGCGATCGCGACGACGAGCGTCGCGACGGACATCAACAGCAAAGGGCTCATGAACGCGTTTTCCCCAGCACGCCGGGATTGATCGGATTCGGCGGACGCCCGGCGCGCGGACCCTCGCCGAGACCGGCGATCAGGTTGTCCGCCGCGAGGTTCGCCATCGCACGGCGCGTGGCCTCCGTCGCGCTCGCGATGTGCGGCGTCAGCACGACGTTCGGCACCGTCAGCAGATCCGGATGCACGGCCGGCTCGCCCTCGAACACGTCGAGCCCGGCCGCCGCGATACGGCGTTCGCGCAGCGCGGCGGCGAGCGCCGTGTCGTCGACGATGCCGCCGCGCGCGATGTTCGTCAGCGTGGCGGTCGGCTTCATCAGCGCGAGTTCCGCCGCGCCGATCGTGTGATGGCTCTGCGCGCTGTACGGCAGCACCAGCACCACGTGATCGGCGCGGCGCAGCAGGTCGTCCTTCGACACGTACTGCGCGTTCAGCTCTGCTTCGATCTCCGGCGCGACGCGCGAGCGGTTGTGATACAGCACCTGCATGTTGAAGCCCTTCGCGCGACGCGCGAGCGCCTGGCCGATGCGCCCCATGCCGATCACGCCGAGCGTCGAGCCGTACAGATCGGAGCCGAGGAAGCTGTCGAACGACCACTTCGTCCACTGGCCCGCGCGCAGCCAGTGCTCCGACTCGGCGATGCGTCGCGCGGTGGCCGTCATCAGCGCCCAGCCGAAATCGGCGGTGGTTTCGTTCAGCACGTCCGGCGTGTTCGTGCCCAGCACGTTCGCCGCTTCGAACGCGGCCATGTCGAAGTTGTTGTAGCCGACCGCCATGTTCGCGACGACGCGCAGACGCGGCGCCGCCGCGAGCGTCGATGCGTCGATCGGGTCGCCGGCGGTCAGCGCGCCGTCCTTGTCCGCGAGACGGCGCTTCAGTTCGTCGGCGGGGAGCACGTCGCCGTGGTTCCACTCGACGTCGAAATACTGCTTCAGGCGTTCGATCACGTCCGGGAAGATCCCGCGTGCGACCAGAATTTTTTGCATCGTCACTCTCCAGAGCCGGTTGCGAACGCCGGTGATGCGTTCGCCGATTGTCGTGATGGTTGTGCGAGCGCCGCGCGGTGCGCAGCCCCCGCGAATTCGAAGAAGAACGTTACGCGCCGCGAACGACGATCGCGTGCACGCGATACGGTCCGTGCGCGCCGAGAACGATCGTCTGTTCGATGTCGCCGGTGCGCGAGGGCCCCGACACGAAGTTCACCGCGCGCGGCAGCTCCCCGCGCTCCGCGCGGATCAGCGCGAACGCGTCCTCGTGGCCGGCGACGATCCGCGACGCGGGCACGATCGCGATGTGCGTCTCCGGCAACAGGCCCGCCGACGCCCACGTGTCCGGGCCCGACAGGAGCGCGAGCGTGCCGGTCTCGGCGGTCGCGCAAAAGCATCCGGTAATGCCGACGAGATCGTCGTTCTGCGGCTTGCGGAATTCGACGATGAGATTCGCCGCGGCCCAGTCGAGCGCGTCGAGCGTCTGCCACGCGATTGCGCGCATCGGCAGACCGAGCGACGCGAGATAGCGCTGCACCGCGGCCGGCGCCGCCGCGAGCGTGTCGACCTCGTCGACGGTCGTCGACATCTTCTGCGCCTGTTGCACGAAGTGCGCGACGAGGTCGTCGGGCAGCGGCGGACGCGGCCCTGGCGGATGACGCGCGAGCCAGTCGGCGACGGCCTCCCGCTCGTGCGCCGCGGGCGTCGCGTCGCGCCCCTGCGCCGCGCGAATGCGCGCGAGTATGCTGCGGCGGGCAGCCGTGGTGTCCATAAGCGATCCTCGTGTGGGTGAGACCGAAGCGTAGGGGGCGGAACGCGCCGATTATACGGCGCGCGCCCCGCCCGCCGCGACGCCCGAAAAGGCGCGCGCCGATTGCCGCTTTATGTGCCCCTTTATGTGCCGGCGTGCTTGCGTGCCTACTTGCCGGCCGTCTCGTCTTCGAGCGGCTGCGCGATGCCGAACACCTGCCGCAGATACGCGATGTACGCCTTGTCGTCGCACATGTTCTTGCCCGGCGAGTCGGACAGCTTCGCGACCGGCTGGCCGTTGCAGCGAACCATCTTGATCACGATCTGCAGCGGCTGATAGCCGAGGTCGTTCGTCAGGTTCGTGCCGACGCCGAAAGCGAGACGGCAGCGCCCGTGAAAGCGCTCATAGAGACGCAGCACTTTCGGGATGTCGAGCGCATCGGAGAAGATCATCGTCTTCGTGCGCGGGTCGCAGCGATTGTCTTCGTAGTGCTTGAGCAGCTTCTCGCCCCACTCGAACGGATCGCCCGAATCGTGGCGCGCGCCGTCGAACAGCTTGCAGAAGTACATGTCGAAGTCGCGCAG
Source organism: Paraburkholderia sp. (assembly GCA_035492135.1). Taxonomy (GTDB): domain Bacteria; phylum Pseudomonadota; class Gammaproteobacteria; order Burkholderiales; family Burkholderiaceae; genus Paraburkholderia. The sequence continues at coordinate 216,791 of DATJJN010000079.1, forward strand.
GAACGCTTCCATCCCGTACACGTCGGACAGCGCGATGCCGAGATCGCCGCGATACTCCTTCGCCCACATCTCGAAGCCGAAGATCTGCGAATCGCGCAGCCGCGGGCCGAGCGCCTGGCACGCCTGCAGATATTCGTGCGCCATCGTGCCGAGCGGCGTGAGGCCGTGCTTCATCGCGTAGTACACGTTGCTCGTGCCGGCGAACTGCTCGCGAAGACCGTCCTTCAACGTGAGAATCACCTCTTCGTGCCAGCGCTTCGAGAAGCGGCGGCGCGTGCCGTAGTCGGCGATCTTGCAGTCCGCGAACTCGGGCCTCGCGCCGAGCAGCTCGATCTTCTTCGTGAGCCGCTCGCGGCCTTCCGCGTAGTGCGGATGCTGCTGCGTGTTGCGGAAGTACACCTCGTTGACGATCGCGAGCACCGGAATCTCGAACAGGATCGTGTGCAGCCACGGCCCCTCTATTGCGATGTCGATTTCGCCGTTGCCCTTCGGCGACGGCGTCACGGAAATGTACTTTTCGTTTAGCTGAAAGAGCGCGAGGAAGTCGATGAAGTCGCTCTTCATGAAGCGAAAGCGGCGCAGATAGTCGAGCTCTTCGTCGGTGAAGCGCAGCTTGCAGAGCTTCCTGATCTCGCCGCGAATCTCGTCGACGTACGGCACGAGATCGATGTTCGGCGTGCGGCAGCGAAAGCGGTATTCGACGCTCGCGGCGGGGAAATGATGCAGTACCACCTGCATCATCGTGAATTTGTACAGATCGGTGTCGAGCAGCGAGGTAATGATCATGGTGAGCAAGCCGGGCGGCGAACGGACGATGCGGACGATGCGTTCGGTGCAGTCGACGTCGAGTCGACCTCGATAGCCGCCGGTGATGTTTTTTCGTGCAGGGGTCGCCTACGCATCGGGTGCGACCATGTTACCCGAATGCGTACGCGACCACCGTGCCGCCCCGTCCCCCTGCCGCAAACAGGGGCATGCGGGGCCCCATAAACTAATCACGAAACGATCTAAACGGGCTGCAGGGCCGCTCGCAGCGATGTTTCGCGTTACGTTACAATGTTGGTTTGGGCGTTTCGCCACTTGTTTCGCCATTTTCATACCGCATGCAGGAGTTGCCTGAATGACTCACGTTGTGACCGAAAGCTGCATCAAGTGCCGCTATACCGACTGCGTCGATGTGTGTCCGGTGGACTGCTTTCGCGAAGGTCCCAACTTCCTCGCGATCGACCCGGATGAATGCATCGACTGCGCGGTGTGCGTTGCGGAATGCCCGGTGAACGCCATCTACGCCGAGGAAGACGTGCCCGGCGACCAGCAGCACTTCACTGAGCTCAACGCCGAGCTCGCGAAGGCATGGCCCAGCATCACCAAGACCAAGGCCCCACTGGCCGAAGCCGACGAATTCAAGGACGTGAAGGAAAAGCTGGCGCTGCTCGAGCGTTGAGCGCCGCAAGCTGTCGCCCTGGCGCGAATCAGTCGAATTAAATTGAGATGATTCGAGGGTATTGACAGCTTCTGCAACACCTCCTACAATTCCGCTTCTCTGCTTTTGTTGTTCCCCGATAGCTCAGTCGGTAGAGCGCCGGACTGTTAATCCGTAGGTCCCTGGTTCGAGCCCAGGTCGGGGAGCCAAAGAATTGCAAGAGCCCGTTAATCACAGCGGGCTTTTTTATGTAGCGACAAGTTGTATTGCTGTTCCCCGATAGCTCAGTCGGTAGAGCGCCGGACTGTTAATCCGTAGGTCCCTGGTTCGAGCCCAGGTCGGGGAGCCAAAATTCGAAGGCCCGCATTCGTGCGGGCCTTTTCTTTTTCTGCCGCCGCTGATCGGCACGCGGCTTCATCGACAGAAGAGAAGCGCCGCAAGCGTATCGCGCGTCAGCAGCCAGCGCCGGCAACCAGGTTACGATGGCGTTCTCACTGGCAGCCGTCCTGCTCCGTGCTGCTCTTCAAACGCCCATTCTTCCGGTCACCTGACGAAACTCGCCCTGCCCTGTGCGTGCATCGCACGCGCCGCCGCCATCCTCGCCGCTTCGGCAGCGTTCACCTGCGCGCCGCTCGCGCAGGCCGAGGAAGTCGCCAGCGTCAACACGAATTTTCATATCACCGGCTCGGATCGCGTGGTC
>DATJJN010000080.1:0-3375 GCA_035492135.1 Paraburkholderia sp.
GGTCGAAGCCGGAGCGTCCATGTTACCCCGTTCGGTCGTGACCCGCTCGACGTGCGGCTTGGTCCACGAACCGGTGATGCTGTACTCGCGCGCGAACACATGCGACACCGAATGCGAGAACGCGATGTCGGCAATCAGCGCACCGAGGCCGAACAGCGGATTGACGACCGTCGCGGCGACCACCCCGGCACCTACGCTGATGGTCGGCACGACATGCAGATGGATGTCCTGGGTCTTCTGCGCGATATCGACCGCGCCGGTCATCTCGGCGCGCGCCGGCGCGGTCACCATCCTGAAGTTGTCGGTGTGGGCGATGCCGTTATGAATCTGTGCACTACCGGTCACGCTGGAAAACGGCAGCCCCTCGCCGATCACGTCGCGAAAGTCGAGCGTTGCGATGCGCGCAAGGCTTTGCAGGCTGAGCACGCCAAGCAGCGTCGCGACGCCCGGATCGACCTTGAGGATCTGGCCGTGACTTAGATCGAGTGCAAGGTTGCCGTTGAGCGTCGTGTAGTCGATCGTGGTCGGCCCGCCTTGCCACGCCACCTTGCCTGACAGCGAGCCGCTGCCACTTTTCAGCGTCCTCGCGAGGCCGAAGCGTTCGAGCAGCGCGCCGGCGTCCTTGATGTCGAGCTTGAAATCGAACACGGTGCGGCGCGGCGTGGCATCGTCCGGTGCGTTGTCGAGCCCGGTCGACGTGCGCCAGTTCGCGGTGGCGGAGAGCGTGGCGGCGGGGTTCGTCACGTCGAGCTTGTCCAGCTCCCAGACGGGCACGCCGTTTTCCTCGAAGTTGTGCGCGTTGACCTCGAGCCGGCCGATGTTGCGGTCGCGCAAGATCAGCTCGTCCACGACCAGATCGATCGACGGCATGTTGACTGCCGGCGTCGAGATCACTGGGCCGAGCATGTCCTTGTCCGCGACCGCCGGAATGACCACGCGTGCAAACCGCGCGTCCAGCTTGCCGGGCGAATCGCGGGTCGCGCCCGGCAGCCACGACACGTGGCCCGATACCTGGTTCGACGCGATGTTCGCCTGCCAGGTGCGATCCATGTGCGACGCGCCGACGATCACGTTGTCCCAGTGACGCTTGAACAGCGTCAGCGTGTCGATGTGCAGCGCGAAGCGGTTCGGCAGGAATTGCGTGACGGTGGGGTTGGGCGCGGGCGCCGGCTCGGCCGCACCCGCTTGCGGGCCCGCGGCGTTCGCGTTGTTCGCGGCGGTGCCGGCGCGCATCTGTGAGGCGAGCGCGCGCCATGCATCGGCGTCGAACGCCTTCACGTCGACTGCGGCGACCACGCCCTCCGACGGCAGATCGGCCGGCCGGTTCACGCCGATCGCGCCGCGTACGACCTGGGGCGGCGTATTGGGCTGCAGCTTCGGCTGATAGCGCAGCAGATACGCGGCCGCGGCCGGTCCGAACGTCAGATCGAGCCGCTCCAGACCGGCATCTGCGGGCGCCGTCGCCGGATTCACCGCGAAGTGCAGCGGCATCGGCGTGCCGGCCGGTTTGTTGAACGGCGCCGGGAAGTCGAGCGCGAGCCCGGTCAGATCCGAATTCGCGCTGACTTCCGGCAAGCTGCCGCGGGCGCCGCTGACGTTCAGCGCGTACGGCGCGCTGCCGCTCATATGCGTGAGCACCTGCGCGGCGGGGCCATGCAGATTGAGGCCGCGCGCCGCGTCGACGGCGACGTGGCCGCCGAGCGCGAGCGAGTAGGTGCCGTCCTGGCGCAGGCCGCCGTTTGCGTGCACGTCGCCGCCGAGGAATTGCCCTGAGAGCCGGTCGAGCTGGGCCGTGTGTTCGGTAAAGCGCACGCGGCCGTTCAGCTGCGACAGCGGCGGCACGTTGTTCGCGCTCAGCCGGTTGTTCTCGAAGCCGACCGTGCCTTCCACGCCGACATGCGGTTTCGGGATGCGTGGAATCGTCAGCTTGAGCGCGAGCGACGCGCGCCCTTCCGCACGGATCCGCTCGGTCTGATGCCGCGCCATGATGCCGAGCGAGCTCCCGTTCACGTAATCGAGCATGTCGGCGAGCGGCCCGCGGGCGTTGCCCTGGATAGTCAGGTTCGAGCCTTTTGTGCCGAGATCGTCGATGCTGCCGCGCACGCCGGTGAGCGTGACGCGCTCGTATCGTCCGCGATCGATGTCGAAGCGCAGCACGTTCTGCTTCAGCTCGAACACGCCGTCGATACCGTCCAGGGCCGGCCACACGTTCGGGGTGCCGTTACGCATCTTGCGCGGTGGAAACGGCGTTGGGTCGAACTTGCCGCCGGTGAACGGCGCGACGATATGGAAGAGGCCGGCGTTGGGGTCGCGCGCGTACGGGAATTTGGTCAGATCGCCATGCACTTCGATCGTGCCGCCACGCGAGATACCCGCCTGTAAAGCGTGGCCGAGATAGATGCGGGTTTTTTCGGTGACCGCGGTCGGCAGGTAGCGGGCGATGTGGGCCACCTGCGCGCGCTGGAAGTCGGCTTTGAGGTCGAGCGAGCCACGGCCGTGGCCGGGGTTGCTGTAGTCGGCGGTCGCGGTGGCCGCGACGTCGGCGTTCGACACGCTGACATCGGCCAGCTTGACCGCGAACGCCGGGCGAGTAGAGCCGGGCTCCCTCGGCAGCATGGTCCAGTCCGCGCGGCCGCGGAGGCGGTCGAGCTTCAGACGCGGATCGTCGAACACGCCCGGCAGCGTGATCGCTACATTCGACGTATCGAAGACCGCCTTGCCGCCTTTTTCGTCGGCGTCGACATTGCCCCACAGATTTTCGATGCCGGGTATGCCGGCGCGCGGATGGCCGCGCGGCGTGAGCCCCGGCCCCGGCTCCTGGGCGGCGAAGCTGATGCCCTGCAGATTGCCCTTGAAGCGATAACGCTCGATCGGCTCGGCGCCCGCCGGCCGATGATCGCTGCCTATCTCGCCGGATTCCGGCTTGCCGCGCTCCACCTCGATCAGGTAGTCGGAGACCAGCCCGCGCGGATTGATGCGCACGAGTTCGTTCAGGAAACGCCGCGGTAGCGGCAACGCGCGGCTGAACTCGGCGAGGATGCCGAGGTCGACGCGATCGCCGCTCACGCTCAGCAATTGCCCATGCTGTTGCGACGCGGTCCGGTAGCGGCCGGTCAGCGTCTGCAAATCCAGGATGCGGGTGAGCGGCGTGCCGTCCTCGAGCGGCGGCTGGCCGAGTTCGGCGCGCAGGTCGGCGAGTTGTAGCTTGTAATCGCCTTCGCCCGCATCGACGCGCCATTGGAAATGGGCGACCGGCATCAGCAGCTTCGGCTGTGTCGGGCGTACGCGCAGCGCGACGTCGGTACCGTTGAGCTGGCCGCCCGCGCTGGTCATGCGGCCTTCGCTGAAGTCGATCCAGATAGCATTGTCGATACG
>DATJJN010000081.1:0-87402 GCA_035492135.1 Paraburkholderia sp.
GAACAGGACCGTGAAACGACTCCACGCCGATGATAGTGCGGATTGCCCGTGTGAAAGTAGGTAATCGTCAGGCTCCTTATGCTGTATGTCCAGAACCCCGGCTTCTCACAAAAGAGAACCGGGGTTCTGGCGTTTACGCGCGGCAAAGAGCGCTGCTAAAACGCAAGTCGGACCTTGCTTGTATCGGCGCACGTCTGCCTGCTCAGTCTGCGCGGAGCGGCAGCGTGAGCGTCGCTTCGAGCCCGCCGCCGTCGTCGCGATTGCGCAGCGTAAGCGTCGCGTCCATCGCCAGCGCAAGCTGACGGGCGATGGCGAGCCCAAGTCCGGTCCCGCCCGTATGCCGGTTGCGCGACGCCTCGAGCCGGTAGAACGGCTGAAACACCGCTTCGAGCTGATCGGCGGGAATGCCGGGACCGCGATCGACCACGGTGATCGTCGCCTGTCCGTCGTGCAGCGTTTCCACGATGATGTCCGCCGCGCCGCCGAATTTCAGCGCGTTGTCCACCAGATTGCCGACGATGCGCCGCAACGCCTGCGGCCGCGTGGTGACCGGCGTGTCGAAACGGCCGGTCAGCATCACCTGCGCCCCGTGTCGACGTAGTCGCACACGAGGCTGTCGAGCAGCGCGTCGGGATCGATGCGCAGCGGCACCTCCGTCGCGCCGTGCAGCGTCCGCGCGTACGTCACGCCCTCCTTCACCAGCGCTTCCATTTCCTGCAGATCCTGCCGCAGTTTCGCGCCGTCCGATTCGGCGTCCATCGTGTCGACCCGCAGACGCATCCGCGTGATCGGGGTCTGCAGGTCGTGCGAGATCGCGGCCAGAATCTGCATCCGCTCGGTCATGTACATCGCGATCCGTTCCTGCATCGAATTGAAGGCACGTGCGGCGCGTGCGACTTCGGACGGCCCGTCTTCCGCGAGCCGGACAGATCGCAGGTCGGGACCAAGCCGGTCGGCCGCCTGCGCGAGCTGATGCAGCGGACGCGTCGCCGCGCGCACCGCGAGCCAGCAGCACGCGAGCAGCACAATCAGTTGCACGAGCAGCCCGAGCGGCAGCCAGCGCGACAGCGGCGCGCTCGACATCGGGCGCAGGTCGATCGTCAGCGGCGTGCCGTCCGTCAGCGTCAGATGCACTTGCAGGCGCTCGCCGTCGCCCGGCACCGCATTGACCGTCAGCGGATAGCGCTTGCCGATGCCCTCCGCGATGGACGCGGCGATCCGCTCGGACAGTCGCGCATCGGGCGGCGCGCCCGTGATGCCTGGCCCGAGGACGAACTGATAGCTGCGCCGCGCCAGGCGCGGCAGCCACTGCGCACGTTCGTCGGCCGGCAGGTGGTCGAGCAGCGCGACCGAACTCGCCACCTCGCGTTCGATGTAGCCCATCATCACGTTCGTCATCGTCAGGTCGCGCTCGGTTCTCGTGAGCCAGAACGACAGCGCCTGCGTGAGCGCCATCCCGACGAACAGAATCACGGTGAGCCGCGCGAACAGCGTACGCGGCCAGCGCGGCCATGACTCCACGCTCATTGAGGCCCCCCGAGCGCGGTGACCGCGGCCGAGAACACATAGCCCTCGCTGCGCAGCGTCTTGATGTAGCGCGGTTCGCGCGCGACGTCCCTCAGACGCTGGCGCAGACGGCTCACCATCAGATCGATCGAGCGAACGAACACGTCGGCCTGACGGCCCTGGGTCAGATTGAGCAACTGGTCGCGCGTGAGCACCCGCTGCGGATGATCGAGAAACACACGCAGCAGCCGGTACTCGGCGCCGCTAAGCGCGACCATCGTGCCTTGCGCGTCGAGCAGATGGCGCGCCGTCGTGTCGAGCCGCCAGTCGCCGAATGCGAGAATCCGCGCGGATTCGGTGACCTGCATGCCGGGCGGCAGCATCCGCGTGCGACGCAGCACCGCGCGAATGCGTGCGAACAGTTCGCGCACGGCGAACGGCTTGGGCAGATAGTCGTCGGCGCCCATTTCGAGGCCGAGGATGCGGTCGGCTTCTTCGTTGCGGGCCGTCAGCATCAGCACGGGGACCGTGCGGAACTTGCCCGCGCGCAGGTCGCGGCACAGCACGAGGCCGTCTTCGCCGGGCATCATCAGATCGAGGACGATCAGGTCGGGCGCGCCCTGGTCGAGCACGGCATGCATCTGCCGGCCGTTCGCGGCGAGCGAAACGCGCATACCGTTCTTTTCGAGGTACGCGGCAATCAGTTCGCGGATGCCGCGGTCGTCGTCGACAATCAGTACGTGGTCGGTCGTATCCATCAATGCGTCATCTCTTTTGGCGTTTCTCGTATGCGCGGCTGTTCGCGTCGATCAACCGGCACGCCGCCGGATGCGCGAGTTCCGCCGCGAAGCCGCCCGCGACAAACGCGAGGATCGCCAGTAGCCGTTTCATGCGTCGTCCACCACGGACAGGCTAGCGCCGTCATTGACTCCGGCGTCGAGCGTATACGGCTCGATCCCTTCGAGGCAACCGATATTGATTCGCCACATCAGCGGGTCTTTGCGCGTCCGGTGAAACGGATAGATTCCGCAATGCCTGCAGAAATAATGCTTCGCGGTGCGCGTGTTGAACTGATACAGCGTGAGCGCGTCTTCACCGTGCACGATCGTCAAGTGGTCGGCGGCGACGGGCGGCGTCATCAGCGCGCCCTTGCGCCGGCACAGGCTGCAGTTGCAGCGCGCGGCGGGCGTGACGGCGGCGCGGACTTCGAACTGGACGGCCCCGCAGTGGCAGGATCCTTTTAGCAAGGCGGCGCTCATGGTGTCTCCAGGTCGGGTCATAGCCGCTTTTATAGCGCGGACGCGCCGGCGAATTGTGTCTCAATGTATCCGCACGGCCGTCGGACACACAACGTTGCTTGCACGCGCGTCGGCCGACACAAGCCGGATATCCGCCGGCAGTTCAATATGGTCATCGCCGCGGGTTCGAAGCGTGACCGGGCGGCTTTCTGCGTGCATCGAGAGGACTATGACATGTTCGGACGACTGAAAACGTTGGGTATCGCCGCTGCATGCTGTGCGGGCGCCGCGGCGATCGGAATCGCCACCGCCACGCCGACGGCCGCCGTGGCCGCGTCGCTCAGGAGCGGCGCGCCCGCGCCCGAGTTCGCCGGCATCGCCGCGTGGCTCAATAGCGATCCGCTGACCGCGCGGCAACTGAAGGGCCGGGTGCTGCTCGTCGATTTCTGGACTGCGTCGTGCATCAACTGCATTCACACGCTGCCGTTCGTGACTCAGTGGGACCGGAAATACCGGGAGCAGGGCCTGACGGTGGTCGGCGTTCACACGCCGGAATTCGAATCGGAGCGCGACATGGCGATCGTTCAGGCCGCTATCCGGCGCTACGGCATTACGTATCCCGTTGCGCTCGACAACCAGTACCGCACGTGGAACGCCTACGGCAACCAGTACTGGCCGGCGTTCTATCTGATCGACAGGCGAGGGCGGGTCGTCTACACGCACGTCGGCGAAGGCGACTACGCGCAGACCGAGGCGGCCATTCAGGCGGCGCTCGCGCAAAAGTGACGGCGCAGGCGAACGGCTTCGCGAAACGCAACCAGGCCCGCGTGAGGGCCTGGCGCGAAGAAAGCCGGAGTCGATGGGACCCCGGCTGGCCGTTCGATCCAATCAGAACCGCGCGACATCGATGATCGCCTGCGCGAACGCCTGCGGCGCTTCCTGCGGCAGGTTGTGTCCGACGCCGCCGCCGACGTTCCGGTGCTCGTAGCGTCCGGTGAACTTCTTCGCGTAGGCGGCCGGCTCCGGATGCGGCGCGCCGTTCGCGTCGCCTTCCATCGTGATGGTCGGCACCGAAATGGTCGGCGCGGTCGCAAGACGCTTCTCCAGCTCGTCGTATTGCGACTCTCCGTTGACGAGGCCAAGACGCCAGCGATAGTTGTGCACGACGATCGCGACGTGATCCGGGTTCGTGAACGATTCGGCGGAACGGTCGAACGTGGCGTCGTCGAAGTCCCACTTCGGCGACGCCGTGTGCCAGATCAGCCGGTTGAATTCGCGGCGGTTCGCGGCGTAGCCGGCCTCGCCGCGCGGCGTCGCGAAATAGAACTGATACCACCACGCGAGTTCGGCCTTCGGCGGCAACGGCGCGCGATTCGCCTCCTGGCTGCCGATCAGATAGCCGCTCACCGACACCATCGCCTTGCAGCGCTGCGGCCACAGCGCGGCGATGATGTTCGCCGTCCGCGCGCCCCAGTCGAAGGCGCCGAAAATGGCCTGATCGATGTGGAGCGCGTCCATCAGCGCGACGATGTCGACCGCGACGACCGCCTGCTGGCCGTTGCGCGGCGTGTCGGCCGACAGGAACCGCGTGCCGCCGTAGCCGCGCAGATACGGCACGATGACCCGGTAGCCCGCCGCGGCGAGCAGCGGCGCGACTTCGACAAAGCTGTAGATGTCGTACGGCCAGCCGTGCAGGAGAATCACCGGCGGGCCGTTTCGCGGCCCGGCTTCCGCGTACGCGACGCTGAGTGTTCCGGCGTCGATCTGCTTGATGTTCGCGAATGACGTGACGCGCGAGCCCGCATTCGCGGTGCCGGGCTGCGCATTCGCGAGCCTGCTCAATCCCAGTTCCATCAGGCTTAAGCCTGCTACCGTCGTGCCGAGCAGACGGCGACGGCGAGCGTTGATCTGATCCGACATGCTGATTCCTCTTGGGTAAGAGTGCCAGGGAATGCCCGCCTGCCGACGGTCGGGAACAGGCGGACGCTAACAATCGACCGGACGTCTGCCGGACGGCTCCGGATGGTGCCGCCTGCGGCGATAGGTGGAACGGGCCGGGGCCATGGATGTCCGTCGACGGGTCTTCGCGCATTTGAAGCGCTGCGCGTATCCCGGATGTGTCGGCGGCTGTGGCGGGTGAATCGGCGTGTGTCCGTGAGCGCGGCGGATACGTGCGGATACAAACGAGCCGGACGCCGCGAGCGTCGTGGCCGCGGCCATCCGCGCGACGGACGCGCCGATCACGTTCCGCGGCGAACCGGGGTCGAGCACCGGCAGACAGACCCCGAGGAGCACGCAGACCACGAGCACGAGCGTGTCGTTCACGATGGCCGTCGGCGGACAGCCGTGCATGCCGGAGACGGCAACGTACGCGGTCATCGCGAGCGCGCCGGCGAGCCATGCCAGCGACGGTGGTATCCCGGAAACGAATCGCGTATCAGAACGCGAACAGAACGCGCCGACCACGTTCGGTGCCGGAGGCAGCAGCGCGAGCCGATAAATGGCCTTCATATCCGCAACCCTTTGCAGAGCAAATAGCGTGTGAACACCAGTTATTGCAGCGCTTCGATTGAGGCTCGCGGCGGGCTTTCGCGATGCGGCCCATGCATCGGCAGACGGATGCCGACGACGCGTATTCTGCCCCAATCCGGAATAGCGAAGCGAGCGCGAGGCCGCTGTATCGGCAGCCCACGGCTAATCACGCCGGGCGAAGCCCAAAGTCGTTGTTTTGCATGAGGACGGGCTTCCGACGTTCGCCGCGACGCGGCGTGTTACGGCGGGTCCCCTTCGATCATCCTGGAGAGCGGGAATTTCAGTGCGACGCGCCAGGCGGGATTCAGCGCGCGCATGCGGGACGGTGTCGTTGACGAGTGCCTGGCCGGCAGCCGTTGCGCGGACGACCGGTTTGCCGCCGCCGTCCGGATCGGGCGACACCGCGACTCCCGCGAACGCAGCGGCTCGATCACACGGCGGACGGCGGCCTGACAACGCCCGCGCAATCGCGATACGCGATACGACGGATTGCGCATCCGCAGCGGGCAACGGACAATGTCACGCTCATCGTTCGTTACCCGGTCCCATCCATCGCCCGCGATTTCGGCCTGCGCCGTACGCATGGCGTTTCCTTCCGTGTCCATCATGCCCTTCATCACCGCACTGTTCGTTTACCCCGTGAAGTCGTGTCGCGCGATCGCGATGACCGACGTATTGATCGAGCGCGATGGTCTGCAGTGGGACCGTCGCTGGATGGTCGTCGATGCGCAAGGGAACGCCGTGTCGCAGCGCGAATATCCGTCGATGGCGCGCATCGAGCCGACGCTCGGCGCCGACGCGCTGCATCTGCGCGTCGACGGCGCGGGCACGGCACTGACGCTGCCGTTCGAGACGCCGGCGCATGCAGCCCGCGTGCCGGTGAGCGTGTGGAGTCACGGCCTCCAGGCGCTCGACGAGGGCGACGACGCGGCACGCTGGTTTTCGGATGCGATCGGCGCGCCCGTGCGGCTCGTGCGTTTCGCGGACGACGTCACGCGGCTCGCGAGCCGCAAATGGACGAAGGACCTGGACGCGCCGACCCGCTTCAACGACGAATTCCCGCTGCTCGTCACGGCGGAGGCATCGCTCGCGGACCTGAACGGGCGGCTCGGCGCGAAGGGCGTGTCGCCGCTGCCGATGAGCCGCTTTCGGCCGAACGTGGTGCTCGGCGGCACCGAAGCATTCGACGAAGATTTCGCGGGCACGTTGTCGATCGGCGCCGCCGATGGCGACGGTGCGCGCGCGAACGTGGTGCTGCGCGCCGTGAAGCCGTGCGCGCGCTGCCAGATCACAACCCTCGACCAGTCGAGCGGCCTGACCGACCCGCGCTGGCCGCACGAACCGCTCGACACGCTCGCCGCGTATCGCGCGAATCCGAAAGTCGACGGCGGACTGACGTTCGGGCAGAACGCGATCGTCGTGGAAGGGGTGGGACGCCGTCTTCGTGTCGGCGACACGGTCGAACTCGAACTCGACTTCGGCGACGAATGACGCGCGGCGAAAGCGCGGTGTAAGCGCTGCCGCGCGCCGCCCCGGTGGCGTCTGACGATCGATGTTCGCGGACGCTCGCCAGCGCACACATCGCGCTGGTGTTCGGACGAATCCCGCCTATGCTTGCATTGGCAACTCTCTCGCACGCAACCTGCATCGGGGTCGTCGCCATTCACGGCGGGTCGCGGACGGAGAAGTGCAAGTCGCCCTGAAACGGGGCTTTTTTTGTTGTGGGCCGCAACTTTACCGAGCTGCGAGGTCATGACCATGAGAACCAATAAGCAACGCAGTCCGATCGCGGCGCTCGCCGTGATATTCGTTGCGTCGATCCACGCCGGCACCGCGCATGCGGACGGGCCGCACGCCGCGTACGCCAACGGCGGTGTCGCCGACGCGTCGCTCGATCCCGGCGAAGAACAGATGACGGCCGACGAAGAAAACAAGGCGCGCATGCAGGACCTGAGCGACGCCTACCACAACGGCTACAACGCGCGCGCGAAGGAAGACGCCGAGACCTACGCGTCGTTGCGCGATCAACTGGATACCGCGCGCAATGCGCCATCGGCGTCGGCGGCGTCGTCGGCGCAACCGGTGCCGCTGCCGTCGAAGATGCCCGAAGGCGACGGTGCGCGCGTGACGCCGCCGACGCCCGTGCCGATCGCGCAAAGCGCGCTGCCGGCGCAGCAGCCGGTCCGTCGCCTGCCGCCCGCGCAGCAGTACACGATGGCGCCCGGGTTCGCGGACGGATCGTACGATCCGCCGCCCGTGTATCAGGCGCCGCCGCAGGTGTACCAGCAGCCGGTGATCGTGCAGCAGGCCTATGCGCCGCCGCCTCCGCCGCCTGTCGTCCAGTACGTGCCGGTGTATGCGCAGACCGACTATGCGCCGCCCCCGCCGGTGTACGAGCCGCCGGTGGTGGCGGTCGCGGCGCCGGTATGGTCCGGCTACCCGCCGGGATACTGGGGCGGCGGCTACGGTTACCCGCGCGCGTACGGTTATCGCGTGTGGCGCTAGCGTAGCCACGAGCGCAAAGCGAAAAGCGCAGCGCCGCAAACGAAAAAGCCCGCCGCATGACGCGGCGGGCTTTCGGCGTGGGTCGAGCGCGCGACGTCTAGCGTTCGAGGAACGGCCGCAGCTTGTCCGCGCGGCTCGGATGCATGAGCTTGCGCATTGCCTTGCTTTCGATCTGGCGGATCCGCTCGCGCGTGACGTCGAACTGCTTGCCGACTTCTTCGAGCGTGTGGTCCGACGGCGTGTCGATGCCGTAGCGCATGCGCAGCACCTTCGCTTCGCGCGGCGACAGCGCCTTCAGCGCTTCGTCGATCGCCGCGCGCATGTCCGCGTGGATCGCCGCATCGGCCGGCGAGCTCGACGACTGGTCTTCGATCATGTCGCCGAGCGTCGCGTCGCCGTCGTCGCCGACCGGGCTTTCGAGCGACACCGGCTGCTTCGCGATCTTCAGGATGCCGCGCACCTTCTCCTCGGTCATGCCCATGCGCTCGGCCAGTTCGGCCGGATGCGCTTCCATGCCGGTCTGCTGCAGGATTTCGCGCGAGATGCGGTTCAGCTTGTTGATCGTCTCGATCATGTGCACCGGCACGCGGATCGTGCGCGCCTGGTCCGCGAGCGCGCGCGTGACCGCCTGGCGGACCCACCACGTCGCATACGTCGAGAATTTCCAGCCGCGCCGATATTCGAACTTGTCGACCGCCTTCATCAGGCCGATGTTGCCTTCCTGGATCAGGTCGAGGAACTGCATCCCGCGGTTCACGTACTTCTTCGCGATCGAGATCACGAGACGCAGGTTCGCGCGGACCATCTCGTCCTTCGCCTGACGCATCTTCGATTCGGCGACCGTCATCCGACGGTTGATCTCCTTGATCTGCTTGAGCGACAGCGACGCGGACGCCTCGATGTCGGCAAGCTTGCGCTGCTCGGCCTGGATCGCCGGCAGGCTGCGCTGCAGCGATGCGCCGTAACGCGACGCCGACGGCGCGGCTGCGGTGTCCGTGGTCCAGTCGAGATCGGTTTCGCGGCCCGGGAACGACGCGACGAACGCGTCGCGCGGCATCCCGCAGCGATCCACCGCGATCTGCAGCACATTGCGCTCGATCGCGCGGATCTGCGCGACCTGCGCGTGCAGGTCCGCGCACAGGCGGTCGATCGTGCGCGCGGTGAAGCGGATCGGCGCGAGCTCGCGCTGGATGTCCTCGTGGATGCGCAGGTCCGCGGCCGACGCGCGGGCCTTCGCGTCGCCGGTGTGCGACAGCTGCGCGGACAGCGCGCGCACGCGTGCGAAGATCGCGAGCGCGTCGGCCTTCAGTTGTTCGAGCAGCGCCTCGTTCGCCTTGCTGGCGTCGTCGCCGTCGATATCGTCGTCGCCGTCGTCGCCGTCGGCTTCCTCTTCGGCGGCCTGCGCGTCGATTTCTTCGAGCGCGTCGGCGTCGGCGGACGGTGCGTCGGCGGCTTCTTCGGCGGCGTCCTGGCCGACGCCGTCGACCAGTTCGTCGATGCGCAGCTCGCCCGACTCGACGCGCTCGGCGTCCGCGAGCAGCGTCGCGACCGTCATCGGGCACATCGAGATCGCCTGGATCATCTCGTGCAGGCCGTCTTCGATGCGCTTCGCGACTTCGATTTCGCCCGCGCGCGTGAGCAGCTCGCTCGACCCCATTTCACGCATGTACATGCGCACCGGGTCGGTCGTGCGGCCGAATTCCGAGTCGACCGTGGACAGCGCGACTTCGACTTCCTCGTCCGCTTCGTCGTCCGAGGCGGTGCTGGTCGAGCCCTCGCCGAGCAGCAGCGCTTCGGCGTCCGGCGCCTGTTCGTAGACCTGCACACCCATGTCGTTGAACGTCGCGACGATCGTTTCGAGCGCGGCGGTCTGCGCGAAGTTGTCCGGCAGATGGTCGTTGATGTCGGCGTGGGTCAGATACCCGCGCTCGCGGCCGAGCTTGATGAGCGCGCGCATCTGATGCTGGCGCGATTCGAGCTGCGACGCGTCCGGCGACTCGACTTCGACAGTCTTGTCCTTCGATCCACGGCGGGAGGTCCGCGCCGTCGACGGCCGCGGGTCTTCACGATCATGGCTGGTCAATCCATTCTCCTCGAAAGCTGCCCGATTTTCGCCGGACAGCAGCACAAATGGTTTTCGCGGCAGACGGCGCGGCCTGCCGGCGACGAGAGAAATGCAGGGGAGAGGGGCGAAAGGCGAATGGCCGTTCCCGCCGGGCGTGCGCTCGCGCGCCTTGCGCGTTTCCCTACGCGTTTTCCCACAAGGCACCGGGAGCCCAGGCGGCGCTTAATCTTCGTGCAATTCTGGGTAGCCGCGTATGGTAGTGGGTTACGGCGGCCGAGGCAACTGAAACGAGCGCCTGTGGCCGCCGTGCCGCGGGATTATCGAGCGGCGAATGCCCTACTGCGCGCGCCCTTCGTTGCCGCCGTCTATAAAGTGCGCGATCAGTGCGCGATCCGTTCGAGCGCGAGTCCGTTCGTACGCGGCCCGAATACGCCGATCACGAGCATCACGCCGGCCATCGCGCCGCCGATCGCGACGAACACGCCGACCGTGCCGAACCCGCGCAGCACCGCCGCGATCACGAACGCGGTGAAGATCGCCGAGAAGCGGCTCCACGAGTAGACGAAGCCGACCGCCCGTGCGCGGATGCCGGTCGGGAACAGTTCCGCCTGGTACGCGTGGAAGCTGTACGACATGATGTTGCTCGCGAGCGTGAGGCAGACGCCGAGCGCGATCAGCGCGACGCCGTTCGTCGTCTGGCTGAACGCGAGGCCCGCGACGATGATCGCGCCAGCCATCGCGACGATCGCCGTCTTGCGCTCGATGCGGTCGCCGATGAAGAGCCCGATGATCGGGCCGACCGGCGCCGCGATCGCGATCAGGCTCGAATAGAGCAGGCCGGTCGTGATCGTGATGCCCTGGTGGATCAGGAGCGTCGGCACCCAGTTCGCGAAGCCGTAGAAGCCGACCGTCTGCAGCGCGTTGAACACGGCCAGCATGATCGTGCGGCTGCGGTACGGCGGCACCCACATGTCGCCGAAGCGTCCGCGCGGCGCGACCGGCTCCGGCGCGCCGGGCGGCGGCAGCGGCCGCCCGTGTTCGGCGGTCACTTTCGCTTCGAGCGCGGTCATCACGCGGTCGGCCTCTTCGAGCCGGCCTTGCTGCGCGAGCCAGCGCGGGCTTTCGGGCAGTTCGCGACGCATCCACCAGACGAAGGCCGCCGCGATCACGCCGATCAGCACGACCCAGCGCCAGCCGTCGAGCCCGAACGGCGCGCGCGGCACCAGCAGATACGCGAGGAACGCGGCGACCGGCACCGACATGAAGCCGACCGCCTGCTCGCACGCGAACGCGCGGCCGCGGATGTGGCGCGGCACCAGTTCCGAGATATACGTGCCGATCGTCACGAGTTCGACGCCGATCCCGACGCCCGCGATGGAGCGCCAAAGGTTCAGGCCGGTTGCGGTGTCCTGAAACGCCATCACCGCGTTGGCCGCCGAGTACCACAACAGCGACCACGTGAACACGGCGCGACGTCCGAAGCGGTCCGCGAGAAACCCGCACGCGATCGTGCCGATGAAGAGGCCCGCGAACAACGCGGCGATGAAGCTCGCGACGCCGGTCGTGCCGAAGAGGCCGCGCGTGGTGGTCGTCAGGATGCCGCCCTTGACGAGGCCCGGCGCGATGTAGCCGGTGTACAGCAGGTCATACAGTTCGAAGAAAAACCCGAGGGACAGCAGCGCGACCAGCTTCCAGACCGTGCGCGTCGCAGGCAGCCGGTCGAGTCGCGCGGCGATCGAGCCGGCGTCGAGCGCGCCGGCGGCCGGGACGTCGGGCGCCTGGCGCGCTTCATCAGGCGCACGCGCGGATCCTCCGCGGGCGTCGGACAGGGGAGTGACGGATGCCATCGGGGTCTGCGGACGGGAAGCTTTCATCGGTGTAAGTGGCCGTCTTAGGCGGCCCTTTTTGGCAAGACGCCTATGCTGCCTTGTCCGGGGCGATTCCTGCAAGTCGCCCGCGCCGCGCGAACGACGCGCGGCCGCTCGGTCTCGCCGCCGGTATGTGCTTGATTCATGTCAATGGCGATGCGCTGTCAGCGCAGATGATCCCAATACGGCCTTTGCCCTTTTCCCCTGCCCCGCGGGACCCGCGGGGCGCATCGATAGAGGAGTCACAGATGTACAGCAAGATTCTGGTTGCGATGGACGGCAGCGATACGTCGGTCGAGGCCCTCGACGAGGCGCTGAGAATGGCGTCCGTCACAGGGGGCAGCCTGCATGTCGTATGCGTGGTCGACCAGGCGCCGTATCTGCCCTACGCGGGCTACTACGATCCGTCGGCGCTGCTCGACGCCGCGCGCCAGGACGGTGCGAAGGTGCTCGAAAAGGCAAAAAGCGCGATCGCGCAGACGGGGCTCGCCGGCGACGTCGAACTGACGGAGACCGAGTCGCTCAGCGACGACGTGCCGAATTGCCTGAAACGGTGCGCGGATCGCTTCGGCGCCGATCTCGTCGTGATGGGCACGCACGGACGGCGCGGACTGCGGCGGATGGTGCTCGGCAGTGTCGCCGAGCGCTTTTTGCGTCTGTCGTCGGTGCCGGTGCTGATGGTGCGCGGCAGCGGACCCGTCGCGAACGCGTGAAGCGACGCGCCGGCCGGGCCCTCTTTGAAGGAGTTCCATCATGTCAACGCAGAATCCGGCTTCGACCGAAGCCAGCGGCGAGCGGCTCGCTCTTGCGTGGGACGCGCTCTCCGACGCACGCGACTGGAGCATGTTCGCGTGTGCGTATGAAGCACTCGCCCGCGAGTACCTGACGGCGGGCATCGCGATGTGGCAGGACAGCGTGGCGCGCTTCGCGCAAAGCCAGGGCGAACTCGGCGCCGCGCTGAGCGGCGCGTGCCACGAATGCGGGTCGGCGTGGGAGAACGCCTGTCAAGCGGCATGGAAAGCGCCGGGCGCTTTCGCGGATGCCGCGCAAAAGCACTGAACGTTCGATCCCGTATTCAACGACGAAACGAGGAGGCAACCATGGAATCAGCACGCGTCGCATTTGTGACGGGCGGAATGGGCGGGCTGGGTAGCGCGATCAGCGAACGGCTGCACGACATGGGGTACGCGGTCGCCGTGTCGCATTCGCCGCACAACGATCACGTCGATCGCTGGCTGCAGGAGGAGCGCCACGCGGGCCGGTCGTTTCGCACGTTCGCGGCCGATGTGGCCGATTTCGACTCGTGCGCGCAATGCGCGCGGCAGGTGCTCGAAGCGTATGGCCACGTCGACGCGCTGATCAACAACGCGGGCATCACGCACGACACGACGCTCGCGAAGATGACGAAAGCCGATTGGGACGCGGTGCTGCACACCAACCTCGACAGCGCGTTCAACATGACGAAGCCGTTTCTGCCCGGGATGATCGAGCGCGGGTTCGGGCGCATCGTCAACGTCGGCTCGGTGAACGGCTCGCGCGGTTCGTACGGCCAGGCGAACTATGCGGCGGCGAAGGCCGGTCTGCATGGCTTCACGAAGTCGCTCGCGCTCGAAGTCGCGAAGAAGGGCATCACCGTCAACACGGTGTCGCCCGGTTATCTTGCGACTGCGATGGTCGAGGCCGTGCCGCAGGACGTGATGGAAAAGCGGATTCTTCCGCAGATTCCGGTGGGCCGGCTCGGCAAGCCGGAAGAGGTCGCGGCGCTGGTCGGCTTCCTGTGTTCCGGCGATGCCGCGTTCGTGACCGGCGCCGATTTTGCCGTCAACGGCGGCATGCATATGGCGTAGCGCACGGGTGTAGCGCGTCGTTTCCGGCTTGCGCGCTCAGTCGAACGGATACGTCCCTTTCGGCGCGTGTTTCATGGTCGTGAGCGTCATGCCGGTGGGGTCTTCGAGCGCGAGCGTCCGCGCGGCACATCGCGGCTTCGAAGATGCGCGCGTGTTCGCGGTGCAGGTCGCGGTTCGAGTTTTCGAGGCCGATGCACGCGCGCCGGTAGCGTTCGCCGTGCTGGGACAGCACGCGCAGAATCGGATGCGTCCACGGCGATGCGACCGCCGGGCAGCCGCTTCAACGACCTGGTGATGCGTCACCTGCTCGAATGAATGCCGCGACAGCGTAGGTGCTTTCCCTGGACTCGCAAAAAAATGGTCGTTCGCTGTCGATTTCCCTGTACACCGGGCGTCGTAGGGGATGACGACGGCCGCAAGCCGCGGCCGCCGTCATCCGACGAAACCGACAGGAGAAAAGCGATGCGATTCATGATCATGGTCCGCGCGAACGCGCAGAGCGAATCCGGCGAAATGCCGAGCGACGAAGCCATCTTTGCCGCGATGGCCACGTATCACGAGGAACTGGCGAAGGCGGGCGCGCTGCTCGACGCGTCCGGGCTGCAGCCGAGTTCGCGCGGCTGGCGCGTGCGCTATTCGGGCGGCAAGCCGACGGTCGTCGACGGCCCGTTCGCCGACACGAAGGAACTGATCGCCGGCTACACGATGATCCAGGTGCGCTCGCGCGAAGAGGCGCTCGAATGGACGCGGCGCTTCCCGGCGCCGTTCGGCCAGATGGAGTGTGAAATCGAGGTGCGGCAACTGTACGAACTCGACGACTTCGAACCGAACGAAGACATCGAACGCTTTCGCAGGCTCGACGCGCAGCGCGGCGTCCCGCACTCGGGCTGACGACGCGTCGTGACGGACGACACCCGCACGCGCCGCACCGACTCGGCGACGCATCGCACGCTGGACGCGATCTGGCGCATCGAGTCCGCGGCGGTGATTGCCTACGTCGCGCGGATCGTGCGCGACGTGGGCATTGCGGAGGAGATCGCGCAGGACGCGTTCGTGGCCGCGCTCGAAAGCTGGCCGGCGAGCGGAATTCCCGAGCAGCCGGGCGCGTGGCTGATGACCGCCGCGAAACGCCGTGCGTTCGACAGGCTGCGGCGCGCAGCGTCGCGTGCGCGCGCGCACGATGCGATCGGCGCGGACCGCGACGCGCTCGGCGAGAGCGTCGCGCCCGACTTCGTCGATGCGCTCGACGCCGCGCGTGCCGACGAAATCGGCGACGACGTGCTGCGGCTGATGTTCGTCGCGTGTCATCCGGTGTTGCCGCCCGACGCGCGCATCGCGCTGACGCTGCGTCTCGTCGGCGGCCTGACGACCACCGAGATCGCGCGCGCGTATCTCGTCGCCGAGCCGACCATTGCGCAGCGGATCGTGCGCGCAAAACGCACGCTCGCGGCGTCGAAGGTGCCGTTCGAGGCACCGCGTGGCGACGACCTGGCCGCGCGTGTCGCGTCGGTGCTCGACGTCATTTATCTGATCTTCAACGAGGGCTACGCGGCGACGTCCGGCGACGACTGGATGCGGCCCGCGCTGTGCGACGAGGCGTTGCGGCTCGCGCGCATCGTCGCGCAGCGTCTGCCCGACGATGCGGAAGTGCATGGCCTCGTCGCGTTGATGGAGTTGCAGGCGTCGCGGCTGCGCTCGCGCGTCGATCGCCGCGGACGCGCGGTGTTGCTCGCGGATCAGGACCGCCGCCGCTGGGACCGGCTTCTGATCCGCCGCGGTTTGGCGGCGCTCGCGCATTCGGCCGCGTGCGGCGGCGCGCCGGGACCGTATGCGTTGCAGGCGGCGCTGGCGGCGTGTCACGCTCGCGCGCCGAGTGTCGACGAGACGGACTGGGCGCAGATCGTGTCGATCTATGATGCGTTGATGCGGGTCGCACCGTCGCCGGTGGTCGCGCTCAATCGCGCGGTCGCGGTGAGCCGGGCGATGGGTCCGCAGGCGGCGCTCGATATCGTCGACGCGCTGGCCGGCGACCCGGCGCTGCGGCAGTATCCGTGGCTGCCGGCCGCGCGCGGCGATCTGCTCGCGAGGCTCGGACGCGTGGCCGAAGCGCGCGCCGCATTCGAGCGCGCGGCGGCGCTCACGCAAAACGCGCGCGATCGCGACGTGTTGCTCGAACGGGCGCGGGCGCTTGCGAACGGCGCTTCGTAGTGCGACTTCCGGGACGACCACGGAGAACCCCACATGACGAATGAATGGCTGTATCAGGTGCGACTGACCGCTTCGGACACGCTCGCGCGTGCGTTGCGCGGTGACGGGGCCGCGAGCGCGCATCTCCCGCTGCACGCCGCGCTGAGGCGCCACGGCGCGACGCTCGTCTGCCAGTTCGATGCGTTTGCGGGCTACGTGCGCGAAGCGGAGCAAAACGGACCGGACGCCTATCCGCTGTATCAGTGGACGCGCGCGACGATCGACAATCCCGACAAGAAGGCGCGCTATCTGCGCTCGTTTACCGTGTACGTCGACGGCGAGCAGGTCTATTCGCGCGACATTGCCGACGCGCTGGAAACGGACTTGCGCGCGCTCGTCGAGCCCGATGGCATCGTCGCGGTGTCGAAGTTCGACACGAACCCGGCGAACAGCCCGCAGCCGCCGAAGTGACCGGTGCTCGATGCCCATCCGCTTCGCGAAAGGAGATGAACCATGCCAAGCCCGACCGGATCGGTGGTGGCGATCAGCTCGTCGGCATCGACGATCTTCTCGCTCGGCATCGTGTTTCTCGGCTACTGGGGCGTGCACGAGACGGGACCGTGGCGGCCCCTCGATTACCTCGTGCTGTTGCTCGCGCTGGCGGGTTTCGTCTGTCTCGCCGCCGTGCCGTGGCTCGCGACCGGCTCGGTGCCCGCCGACGACAGCGACCGCGGCGTCCGCAAAGCGCGCCGCTTTTTCGCGGCGGGCGTGGGCGCCGTGTGGCTCGCGGTCGCGATTTCCGTGCTGACGTGACCCGCTCGCGCGTTTGACTACTTGCGCCGCTGGCGCCGGAAGAAATTCCACAGCATCGCCGTCGCCTCGGGGCCCTCGCCCGAATGAAACGCTTCGCGAGGATCGCCGCCGCTCCACGCATGACCGAGGCCGCGCACGATGCACACCCTGACGACGAGCCGCCCCGCCTTCGCGAAGTCGACATAGTCGACTGCGTCGCGGCGGTAGGTCCGCTGCTCGCCGACGCGCAACGTGCCTTGCGCATCGACGAGCCGGTTCAGCCGCGCGAATTCGATGCCGAGTTGCGCGGCGTTGCGCTTCGCGACAACCGCGTCGAGTTCGCCATGAATGATGATTGCCGGCATGCCCGGATGACTGGCGATATCGACGGAGGTCTCGATGAGCCGCAGCGGATCTTCGCGACTGCCGCCGCGCATCACGCGCATCGCCCCCAGCGACGAACTGGCGGCGCCGAACACCGGCCCCGAGTGCAGTCCGACGGCTGCAAAGAGCGCGGGATAGTGAACCCCGAGCACCGCCGCGAGACCGGCTCCCGCCGAGATGCCGGCGAGATAGACGCGCTCGTGGTCGAGTCGATGCGCGTCGACGATCGCCGCCACGAGCGACGCGACGGCCGGCGCTTCGGAGTGCGCCGGCGCTTCGTGCCAGTGCCAGCATCGATGCGGATGGGCGGTCTTCGCCTGCTCCGGCAGCAGCACGGCAAATCCGGCGCGCTCCGCGAGCCGGCAAATGCGCGTGCCGGCCGCGAACGACTCGGCGGTCTGCTTGCAGCCGTGCAGCATCACGACGAGCGGCATGCTCGCCGGCGACGGCGCGTTAGCCGGCAAGTAGAGCGCGTATGACAGATGGTTGACGAGCCGGCCGGCGAGCGGCGCGGCCGAATGAAACGAACGTATCCAGTGGCCCGGCAACGGCGTCGACGGCGCGCGGCCGACGCGCGGCTCGGTGGCGCGTTTCGCCGTGACCGTGCGCGTGGATTTGGCCGCGCGCGGTTTGCGCGCGACGGTTTTCTTCTTCTTCGGCGCGGCACCCGGCAGTCTGGTGAGCAGCTCGAGACCCCTGAGCCAGGCACTGGTCGCTTTCTTCGGCATGGGAAGTCGCGGTCGACGTTACACGGCAAAAAGGGCGTTTGAAGTCATTCCGGCATTCGGCATGGTAGCGCCGAGGCGGTACGCAGGGGCTTCATGAATCCGGCAAATCGCGAGCCGGCGCATGCGCGCGGGAGCCCGAAAATTTCGCCGACGTCATTTCATTCGCGAAGCGCCGTCTATACTCTTTCAGAATCATTTCGCTTGTTGCACGCAGTGTAATCATTCACTGCATATTTAGTCAGGATGACTGGGTAGTTTCGTATGAGGAGAACATCATGGCGCGCAAGTTCATCGATTGCCGGGAATTTCCGAGTGAAATGAATTGTTCCGTTGCGATATCCGCGGATTCCGAAAACGAGTTGCTGGAAGCGGCCGTTCAGCACGCGGTCACCGTTCACAAACATGCCGATTCAGCGGAACTGCGCTCGCAGTTGAAGTCGCTGTTTCATGACGGCACCCCGCCCGCGGAAGCACCGCGTCGCGCATAACCCCGGCGCAGATCCGCGCGAGACCCGCGCAGCCCTTGCAGGACGATCACGCGACGACTTCACGACGTGAAAGCGTGTGAAGGCGTCGCGTGTCAGGAGGTATTTCATGGCCAGCTTATCCAGCGATGCACTCGAAGGTCTGAAAGCCACGACGAGAGGGCAGGTGCTGCTGCCCGCCGATCCCGGCTACGACGAAGCGCGCAGTCTGTGGAATGCAATGATCGATCGACGTCCCGCCGCGATCGTGCGCTGCGCGGGCGTCTCCGACGTGCGCGGCGCCGTGGGCTTCGCGCGCGATCACGACCTGCCGCTGGCGGTGCGCGGCGGCGCGCATAACATCGCGGGCAGCGCCGTCTGCGACGACGGACTGACGATCGATCTGTCGCCGATGAAGTCGGCGCGCATCGATCCCGCCGCGCGGCTCGCGTACGTCGAGCCGGGCTGCACGTTGCACGATTTCGATCACGAGGCGCAGGCGTTCGGCCTCGCGACGCCGCTCGGCATCAATTCGACGACGGGCGTAGCGGGTTTGACGCTCGGTGGAGGCTTCGGCTGGTTGAGCCGCCGTTTCGGCATGTCGATCGATAACCTGTTGTCCGCGGACGTCGTCACGGCCGACGGCAGCCTCGTACACTGCAGCGCCGATTCGCACGACGACCTGTTCTGGGCGATTCGCGGCGGCGGCGGCAACTTCGGCGTCGCGACGATGTTCGAGTTTCAGTTGCATCCGGTGGGGCCGCAGATCTACGGCGGCCTCGTCGTGCTGCCGTTCGACGAGGCCCGCGACGCGCTGGTCAAGTACCGCGCGGCAATGGAGACGTGGCCCGACGAGCTGACCGTCTGGGCGGTCGCGCGTCTTGCGCCGCCGCTGCCGTTCCTTCCTGCCGACGTGCACGGCAAGCCGGTGCTCGTGTTTGCAATCTGCTATACGGGGCCGCTCGAAAACGGGCCGAACGCCGTCGACGAAGTGCGCCGCTTCGGCACGCCGTATGGCGAGCACCTTGGACCGATGCCTTACGAGGCATGGCAGCAGGCATTCGATCCGCTGCTGACGCCGGGCGCGCGCAATTACTGGAAGTCGCACAACCTGACGACCATCGAAGACGGTCTGATCGATGCGTTGATCCACGCGATCGGGCATCTGCCGTCGCCGCAGTGCGAGATCTTCTTCGGCGCGGTCGGCGGGCAAATGACGCGCGTCGCGCGCGACGCGACCGCTTATCCGAGCCGCGACGCGACGTATGTGATGAACGTGCACGGCCGCTGGGACGAGGGGGCGGACGACGAACGCTGCGTTGCATGGGCGCGCGCGTTTTTCGACGCATCGGCGCCGTTCGCGCTCGGCAGCGTGTATGTGAACTTCCTGACCGAAGAAGAAACGGCGCGCATCGATGCGGCGTATGGCCCGAACTACGAACGGCTGGCTGCGGTGAAGGCGCGCTACGATCCGCACAACCTGTTCCGCCATAACCAGAACATCAAGCCTTCCGCGCACGCGTGAGCGGGCCGGCTGCCGGAGCGCGAACCGTTCCGCGCTCCGTCGCGCGAGCGCGCGGCTACGCGTTGCGCCGCATCGTCGTCTCGATCGGCGTGCCGCGTTTGATGAACAACGTGACCGGCGTTTTCTCGCAGATTTCCGCGAGCCGGGTCCACTGGCTGTCGTCGAGCGCGGCATCGACGGACACCGTGCGCCGGATCGTCTGCGTGCGCTCCGCCCCGGCGATGTGCAGTTCGACGTCGACGGACACCGTGCCGGCGGGCCAGCCCTTGCGCTGCATGTACATCCGCAGCGTCGCGGCCGTGCACTGCGCGAGGCCGGACAGCACGAATTCGAACGGAGTCGGCCCGCGGTTCGCGCCGCCTTCGTGAGGGCCTTCGTCGCCTTGCAGCGCATGCGCACCGGCAGCGAGATCGACGACATAGTTGGGTGCATCGGCGCGCAGGATGGCGCGGGCGGTCGCGACGTTCATTGAAGTCCTCGTGGAGCGGTTCGTCGATGGGCGGCCGATGGCGTCGCACGCCGCGGCCGGTCGGGGTCCGTCAGCGTAGCATGGCGAGCGTGCGCCGACGCGATGCGATGCCCGCCGTCGAACCGCGTCGAAAAACCGGGTCGATGCGTCAGCGCGCGCCCACCTTCCATAGCGTCACTTCGTGCAGCGTGTCGCCGGGCTTCAGCACCGTCTTCGGAAACGACGGATGGTTCGGCGAATCGGGAAAGTGTTCGGCCTCCAGCGCGAATGCATCGGTCTGTCGATACACGGTGCCGCCCTTGCCCGCGACGCTGCCGTCGAGTCCGTTCGCCGTGTAGAACTGCAGCCCCGGCTGCGTCGTATCCACTTCGAGAAAGCGGCCCGACGCCGGATCGTACGCGAGCGCCGCGAATGCGGGCGTCGCCTCGCCGCCGTGGTCCAGCACCCAGTTCTGATCGTAGCCGCGCGCGGTGACGAGCTGCGGATACGCGGTGCGCAAATGCGCGCCGATCGGCGTCAATTCGCGCAAGTCCATCGGCGTGCCGTCGACGCTCTGCAACTGGCCGGTCGGAATCGACGTGTGGTCGGTCGGCGTGAAGCGCGACGCGGCGATCTCGATCAGTTGCCGCTCGACGTTGCCGCTGTCCTGTCCGGCCAGATTGAAGTAGCTGTGGTTCGTCAGGTTGACGACCGTATCCGAGTCGGTCGTTGCGCGGTAATCGATGCGCACGGTGTTGTCGTCGGTGAGCGTGTAGGTGACGTCCGCCGTCAAGGTGCCGGGAAAGCCGTTTTCGCCGTCGGGACTCACGTAGCGCAGCTCCAGGCTCGAACTGCTCGCGTCGCCGTGCGTGCCGACGACCGTCCACACCTTCGAGTCGAAACTGTTCGGGCCGCCGTGCAGCGTGTTCGGGCCGTCGTTGACCGGAAGCCGCCACGTCTTGCCGTCGAGTGTAAAGCGCCCGCCTGCGATCCGGTTTGCGTAACGGCCGATCAGCGCGCCGAAATGAACGTTGCCGTTGTGCGCTTCGTAGTCGTGCAGCGAATCGAAGCCGAGCACGATGTCGGCGACCTTGCCGGTCCGGTCCGGCACATCGAGCGCGCTGACGATGCCGCCGTACGTGATCACTTTCAGCGTCACGCCGCGCGCGTTCGACAGCGTGTACTGACTCACCGGAAGTCCTGCAGCCGTCACGCCGTAATCGGCGCGGCTGATCGAGACGGCGGCAGGCGAGGCGGCGGCCTCTCCCGATAGCGACACTGCAATGAGAGACGCGACGAACATTGAACGTCGAGGCCGCAGCCAGTTCATCGATTCGCCTCCGGGTTGTTCGGGGATCGGTCGTGCCGCGTCGCAAGCGACATACCCGAACCCCCCATGAAGAGCCGGCGCCGTCGAACGGGAACATTCGTTGCGACGAAGCTCGAAGCCGCCCTCTTGCAACCGTAGCGTCGCCCGCTTTCGCGGCGACGCACTTAGAGTCCTCTCGCCATGTCCGATGCAACGACCTGCACGCTGTCATACGACGGCGTGGCCTTGAGCGGGCCACCCGGCCTCCCGCTGATCGACTTCCTCGCGCTTCACGACGTCCACCTGCCGCACGTCTGTTATCACCGCGCGTTGGGCGCGATCCAGACCTGCGACGTGTGCTGGGTCGAAGCCGGCGGACAACTCGTGCGCGGCTGCACGCTGCGCAGCGCCGACGGTCTCGCCGTTTCTTCCGCCGGCGGCCCCGCGAAGGCGGCCCGCGAGGAGGGCATGGACCGCCTGCTCGCAAAGCACGAGCTGTATTGCACGGTGTGCGAGCACAACACCGGCGACTGCACGCTGCACAACACGATGGCCGACATGCACCTGCCGATACAGAAATACGAGTACCGGCGCAAACCCTACCCGAAGGACACATCGAGCCCGTTCTACACGTACGACCCGGACCAGTGCATTCTCTGCGGGCGATGCGTGGAGGCGTGCCAGAACGTCGAAGTCAACGAGACGCTGACGATCGACTTCACGATGGAGCATCCGCGCGTGCTGTGGGACGGCGGGATGTCCGTCGACGAATCGAGTTGCGTGAGCTGCGGTCACTGCGTGACGGTATGTCCGTGCAACGCGCTGCTCGAATGCACGATGCAGCCCGACGCCGGGCCGTTCACGTCGATCCCCGAGCCGATCAAGCGGCCGATGATCAACATCGTGAAGGCGCTGGAAAACACGATCGGCGCGCTGCCCGTGACCGGCCTGTCGCTGATGGACATGCACGCGCGCCAGCAGGAGATCAAGCGCACGAAGACCGTCTGCACGTACTGCGGCGTGGGCTGTTCGTTCGAGATGTGGACGCGCGATCGCCAGTTGCTGAAAGTGCAGCCCGTCGTCGACGCGCCGGTGAACGGCATCTCCACCTGCATCAAGGGCAAATTCGCGTGGGACTTCATCAACGACAGCCAACGTCTGACGAAACCGCTGATCCGCGACAACGACCGCTTTCGCGAGGCGACGTGGGACGAGGCGCTCGCGCTCGTCGCGCGACGCCTGCTCGAGATCCGCGACACGCACGGGCCCGAGGCGATCGGCTTCGTCGGGTCGAGCAAGGCGAGCAATGAGGAAGCGTACCTGACGCAGAAAATCGCGCGGCTGATCGTCGGGACGAACAGCGTCGACAACTCGTCGCGCTATTGCCAGAACCCCGCGACGATGGGCCTGTTTCGCACGGTCGGCTATGGCGGCGATGCGGGCACGATCCAGGACCTCGAAGCGGCGGACCTCGTCGTGATCGTCGGCAGCAATACGGCGGAAAACCATCCGGTGATCGCGTCGCGCATCAAGGCTGCGCACAAGCATCGCGGGCAGAAGCTGCTCGTCGTGGACCCGCGCCGGCACGAGATGGCCGAGCGCGCCGACCTGCATCTGCGCCCGAAAGCGAGCACCGATCTCGTGTGGGCGTCGGCGATGTCGCGCTACATGTTCGATCACGGCTACGCCGACGACGCATTTCTCGCCGCGCGCGTCAATCAGGTCGACGAATATCGCCGCTCGCTCGAACCGTTCACGCTCGACTTCGCCGAGCGCGTGACCGGCATTCCGCGCGACCAGCTCGTCGTCGCAGCGGAGATGATCGGGCAGGCGAAGAGCATGTGCATCGTCTGGGCGATGGGCATCACGCAGCACAGCCACGGCGCGGATGCGAGCACCGCGCTGTCGAACCTGCTGCTCGTCACCGGCAACTACGGCCGCCCCGGCACCGGCGGCTATCCGATGCGCGGCCACAACAACGTGCAGGGCGCGAGCGATTTCGGATGCCTGAAGAACGTCTATCCGGGCTACGAGAAGGTCACCGACCCGCAAGCGCGCGCGAAGTGGGCGAAAGCGTGGGGTGTGGCGCCGGAACAGCTGTCGGACAAGATCGGCGAAGGCAACTTCATGATGGTGGAAGAAGCGGCGCAAGGGCGCATGAAGGCGCTCTATGTGATCGGCGAGGAAACCGCGTTCTCGGATGCGGATTCCGAAAACGTGCACAAGGCGTTCTCGGACGTCGACTTCCTTGTCGTGCAGGACATCTTCCTTTCCCGCACCGCCGAATTCGCCGACGTCGTGCTGCCGGGCTGCCCGAGCGTCGAGAAGGACGGCACGTTCGTGAATACGGAGCGACGCATCCAGCGCTTCTACGAAGTGATGCCGCCGCTCGGCGACAGCCGCCCGGACTGGCGCATCCTCACGGATCTCGCGCGATACATGGGCCACGACTGGGGCTACACGCATCCGTCGCAGATCATGGACGAAGTCGCGGGCATCGCGACGATGTTCGCGGGCGTCAGCTACGACCGGCTCGAAGGCTGGCAGTCGCTGATCTGGCCGATGAAGCCCGACGGCACCGATACGCCGCTGCTGTACACGGACCGCTTTCACACCGACGACGGCAAGGCGGTGCTGCATCTGCTCGAATGGAAGCCGCCCGAGGAGGAGGCCGACGGCGAATACGACCTGATCGCCGACAACGGACGGATGCTCGAACAGTTCCAGTCGACGAACCAGACCGGGCGCGGGCCGCGCATCTGGCGCGAGGCGCCGAACTGGTTCGTCGAGATCAGCCCGGAACTCGCGCAGCGCCGCGGGATCGAGAATGGCGCGTGGGTGCGTCTGACGTCGCGCCGGGGTTCCGCGGACATGATCGCGCTCGTGACGGACCGGGTGAGGGGCAACACGCTCTTTTTGCCGATTCACCAGGGCAAGCCCGGCGTCAACGAAATGACGGGCGAGCATCACGATCCCGATGTCAACACGCCGGCTTACAAGGAACTGGCCGTGCGCATCGAGCGTCTGCCGCGCGGGAACGGCGGCGATCCGCTGCCGCCGAACAATTGCCGCAATGGGAAGCGCACGCCGGCGATCGGCGTCGACGTCACGGTCAAATGGGCGCGTGCGGACTACGTGCCGCCGCCCGAAGACGCGCCACATCCGGAGAGATTCTGATGGCCAAACGCATTCAGTACGAGCCCGATCCGCCGAAGATCGGCCCCGACGCCCACGACGAACTCGACCGGCTTCTACAGACGCTGCACGAGAACGGTGTGCTCAGGCTGGCCAACGATTTCTTCGGCGCGAAGACGCAGATCGCGCAGGTCGTCGTCGACGGTCTCAACAAGGAAGGGACGCTGAACGCGATCCAGAACCTGTCGGTGCTGCTGATGGCGATGTCGCGCATTCCGCCTGCGGACTTCTACAAGCTCGTGTTCGCGATGACGAACGGCATGCGCCGCGCGAGCGCGTGGAAGCCCGACGGTGACGGCGACGCCGCGCCCGGCGTGAGCGGCGCGTACCGGATGCTGCACGACGAGACGCTATGGCACGCGCTGATGCCGCTGATCGAAGGGATGAAAGCGTTCGCGGCGGCGCTCGACGAGGACGTCGGCAAGCCGATCTCCGCGTTCAGCGGGAAGGCGAGCGCGGCGTAGCGCCGGCACTCGATGGTGACTTACGGCACGTTTCCGCCGTGGCTGCATGCGCTGGCGATTGCGTCCGTCGTGCTCGGCGTGGCGTGTGCGGCGGCCGTCACGGTCGACGAAATCCGCCATCCGCAAAAGATGACGGTCATGAACTTCGTCTGGCCGTTGACCGCGCTGTTCGGGTCTCTGCTGTGGGTCGCCGGCTACTACGCCTGGGGCCGCAACGCGCCGGCGAAAACGAACACGGGCGACAAGCCGTCGTTTGCCGCGACGGTCATGAAGGGGACGAGCCACTGCGGCGCCGGCTGCACGCTCGGCGACATCGTCGTCGAGTGGGCGGCCTACCTCTTTCCTGCGGTGGCCGTGTGGTTCGGCTGGCACAGGCTCTTCGACGAGAAGATGTTCGCCGTGTGGATCCCCGATTTCATGCTCGCCTTCCTGCTCGGGATCCTGTTTCAGTACTTCACGATCAAGCCGATGCGGAACGTTTCGCCGGGAGAAGGGCTCGTCGCGGCGCTGAAGGCCGACGTCGCCTCGATCACTGCGTGGCAGATCGGCATGTACGGCGTGATGGCGTTGATCCAGCTCGCTTGGTTCAGGAACGCGTACGGCGGCATCGCGAGCGTGGCCAGCCCCGAATTCTGGTTCGCGATGCAACTCGCGATGCTGGCGGGGTTCGCGACCAGCTATCCGGTGAACTGGTGGCTGGTTCGGACCGGCGTGAAGGAAAAGATGTGAGCGCAACGCAGCTCGCAACCCGCGTTCGCAACTAACGGTCCGCCCGCCGCGTGCCCGCGTATCGGGTAACCGGTTATGGGAACTGTGGACCTATCGCAGCCGGGCGTCTGCAGGAAACGGGGCCATTGCATAGGCGGGCGACGGCTAAGAAAACGTTAACGCTTGCAGTGCAACATGCCCGGGCTGCGTCCATCGCGCACGTCGGCGAAGACGGTGCGACGCGTCTCGAACGACTGACCGCAGCACTTGATGCAGGAGCACACCGATGACATACACGACGGAACGAACGGAAAGCGAGATCGCCGGCACCGCGCTGGAAAGCAAGGTGCCGCTTGCCGCTGTGGGATTCTGGATCGTGAAGATCCTCGCGACGACTGCCGGCGAGACCGGCGGCGACGCGCTGTCGATGACGCTGAAACTCGGCTACGCGGTAGCGACGCTCGTGTTCGTCGCGCTTTTCATCGTGACGCTGGCGTTCCAGGTGCGTTCGACGCGCTATCACCCGCTCGCGTACTGGGCGGTGGTCGTCGCGACGACCACCGTCGGCACGACGACCTCGGACTTTCTCGACCGGACCGTCGGGCTCGGCTACGTGAAGTCGTCCGCGCTGCTGCTCGCCGCGGTGATCGCGGTGCTGATCGTGTGGCGGCTCGTGGCGGGGCGCATCGAATATCAGAACATCGTGTCGCGGCGCGACGAGGTGTTCTACTGGGTCGCGATCGTCGTGGCGAATACGCTCGGCACTGCGCTCGGCGACTTCGCGGCGTCGTCGGCGGGGCTCGGCTTCGAGGGCGGCGCGCTGGTTTTCGCCGGGCTGCTCGCGATCGTCGCGCTGGTGTGGCGGCTTGCGCCGCGCGTGCCGACCGCCGTGCTGTTCTGGTGCGCGTATGTGCTGACGCGTCCGCTCGGCGCGACACTCGGCGACACGCTGACGAAGCCGCAAGCCGAAGGCGGCCTCGCGCTTGGCCGGATCGCCGCGACGCTGACGATCATCGCGCTGATGGCCGTGATCGTCGCCGTGCAGACGCGGCGCGAGACGCGGTTGCGGGTGGGGGAGTGAGCTTTTCGGCTTTTCGGCGTTTCGGTGCCGACCCCGCGGCTGAGCGCCACGGCTAGAAGGAGGCACGGTTTTCAGCATCAAAGGATGCTAAAATCAATGTCTCAAGGTCGAGGAGTTCCCGATGCGCACGACTATCGCGCTTGATGATGATCTGGTCGCCAAGGCTCAAGCCTATACGGGCCTGGAGGAGAAAGCGGCCCTCGTGCGCGAGGCGCTGAAAGCGCTGATCCAGCGCGAAGCCGCGAAGCGGCTCGCGAACCTCGGGGGGAGTGAGCCGGGCGTCGCGGGGGCGACTCGCCGGCGTCCGGAAGTCGAATGATTCTCGTCGACACATCGGTCTGGATCGATCATCTCAACGCCTCCGATCCGACGCTTGTCACGCTGCTCGGCGAGGAGCGCGTGCTGGTTCATCCGTATGTGATAGCCGAGATTTCGCTGCGCAGCCTGCGTGCCCGCGATGCCGTGCTCGGCGCGTTGCGCGACCTGCCTCACTCGCCAGTCGCGACGCCGGAAGAGACCTTCTTTCTGATCGAGCGTGAAGGGTTGTTCAATCGCGGAATCGGGTACGCGGACGTATCGCTGCTCGCTTCCGCGCGCCTTCAGCCTGGTGTGACGATCTGGACTCGCGACAAACGCCTCGGCAAAGTGGCGGATGAACTGAGTCTCGGTGCACGGTTCGCTCACTAGCGCCGAATCGCCGCGAGACCCTCGACGGTTCGAACGATCGCCGGCACACATCCGCCGCCTTTCCCATAAGCAACGCTTAAGCCCGCATACCCGACAATCGGAAGTCGGACTATCTCCGTGACAAGTGAGGACAACATGCGCCTGTTGCTGGTCGAAGATGACGAGATGATCGCGGAGACGGTGCTCGAGTCGATGCGCCGCGCCGGCTACGCGGTCGACTGGGCGCAGGACGGCCGCGCGGCGGCGCTGTCGCTCGGCAACGGCGTCTACGATCTCGTGATGCTCGACCTCGGGCTGCCGGGGCGCGACGGCATCGGCGTGCTGCAGGACTACCGCAAGGCCGGCGGCGGTGCGGCCGTGCTGATCCTCACCGCGCGCGACGCGGTCGAGGACCGCATCCGCGGCCTCGACGCCGGCGCCGACGACTACCTCGTGAAGCCGTTCGATCTCGACGAGCTCGCCGCGCGCGCGCGCGCGGTGCTGCGCCGTCGCACCGATCATCGCCGGGCCGTGTACGTGCACGGCGAACTGAAGCTCGATCCGGCCGCCCACGAAGTGACGAAGCGCGGCGAGCCGCTGAAGCTCGTGCCGCGCGAATTCGCGCTGCTGCATGCGCTGATCGAGGCGCCGACGCGCGTGTTCACGCGCGCGCAACTCGAAGACAAGCTCTACGGCTGGGGCGAGGAGATCGGCAGCAACGCGATCGAGGTGCACGTGCACGGCTTGCGTCGCAAGCTCGGCGCCGACCAGATCGTCACCGTGCGCGGCGTCGGCTACCGGCTGAAGAGCATCGAATGAGGTCGATCCGGAGCTGGCTGCTCGGCTGGCTGATCTTCGGTTTCGCGGCGACGTCGGTGGTCGCCGGTTTCGGCATCGTCCACAAGGCCCGCGAAGAGGCGGGCGAACTGTTCGACTACGAGCTGCACACGGTCGCGCTGTCGATGCCCGCGGACGTGCAGCGCGCGATCGCGGCCGAGCAGCCGTCCGACGGCGCCGAGAGCATCGCGGACGACCGCCTGTCGATCGAGATCTGGGACGCGAGCGGCGCACTCGTCTACGCGTCGCCGGACGGGGCGCCGCCGCAGCGCTTTCCCCCGGGCTTTCGTACCGCGCGTCGCGGCGAGCATGAATGGCGCGTGTACGGCCTGCAGCAGCCCAATGGACGCTTCGTGCAGGTCGCGCAGCCGATGTCGGTGCGCAACAATCTCGCGCTCCGTCTCGGCTGGCACATGCTGTGGCCGCTGCTCGTGATGGTGCCGGTGACGATCGCGTTCGTGCTGTGGACCGTGTCGCGCGGGCTCGCGACGGTCGGGCGGCTGTCGAAGTCGCTCGGCACGCGCTCGATCGAGTCGCTCGAACCGCTCTCCGACGCCGACCGGATGCCGATCGAAGTGCGTCCGCTGGTCGATGCGCTGAACGATCTGCTGCAGCGTCTGTCGGTGGCGCTGCACGCGCAGCGGACCTTCGTCGCGGACGCCGCGCACGAGCTGCGCTCGCCGCTCGCGGCGCTGAAGCTGCAACTGCAGGCGGCGGTGAAGGACGGCTCGCTGCGCGGCGACGAACGCACGCTCGCGCGCGTCGAAGGGCGCCTGAACCGGCTCATCCATCTGGTCCAGCAACTGCTGACGCTCGCGCGCGAAGACGCGCAGTCCGCGACGGTGATGAAGCCGGTCAGCCTGCGGCAGGTCGGCGAGCAGGTGGTCGGCGACCTGTCGATGCTCGCGGAGGCGAAAGGCATCGACCTCGGGCTCGAATGCCGCGACGAGCAGCAGCCGGACGACCGCTATGTGGTGCTCGGCGAGCAGCACGCGCTGTCGATCATGCTCGCGAACCTCGTCGACAACGCGATCCGCTACACGCCGGCCGGCGGCACCGTCGACGTCGTGCTGCGGCGCGCGGGCGGCAGCGTCGCGTTCGACGTGCGCGACACGGGCCCCGGCATCGCGGCGGACGAGTTGCCGCGCGTGTTCGACCGCTTCTATCGCGGCAGCGGCACGCAGGCGCAGGGCAGCGGGCTCGGCCTCGCGATCGCGCAGCACATTGCGCGGCGACACCAGGTGGCGCTCGCCGTCGCGAACAACACCGACGGCCCCGGCCTCACGGTGACGGCGACGGGGCTGTAGAAGCCGCCGCCGGCGGCATGTCGCGCAGCGGGTCATGCAGCGGATCGTGCAGCGCGCCGGTCCACCCGCCGCCGAGATCGCCGATCAGCGACGCCGCGTCGAGCAGGCGCTGCTGCCGCACGCTGAGCGCGTTCTGCCGCGTGGTGAGCAGCGTCGCCTGCGCGGTCGCGACGGTCGTGTAATCGACGGTGCCGGCCTCGTATTCGTCGAGCGCGATCTGCGCGCCGCGCGTCGCGTCGCGCACGGCGGCGTCGAGCGTCTCGGCCTGGCTCGCGAGAATGCGCAGTCCCGCGAGATCGTTCTCCACGCTCTGGAACGCACTCAGCACCGTGCCGCGATAGCCCGCGACCGCCGCGTCGTAGCTCGCCCGCGCGGCGTCGACCTGCGCGCTGCGCTGGCCGCCGTCGAAGATCGTCTGCGTCGCGCTCGCGCCGAGCGACCACACGTAATTGCTGATCCGCAACAGCCCCGCGAGCGGCGACTGCGTGAAGCCGTCGAACGCAGACAGCGAAATGTTCGGGTAGTACGCGGCCACCGCGACGCCGATCGCCGCATTCGCGGACGCCATCTGCCGCTCGGCGGCGGCGACGTCGGGGCGGCGCTGCAGCAGCGTCGACGGCACGCCGGCCGGAATCTCCGGCAGCGCCGGCAGCGCGGTGCTGTGCGGGATGTCGATTTCCTCCGGATTGCGGCCGATCAGCACCGCGATCGCGTGCTCGTTCTGCGCGCGCGACACGCCGAGCGCGATCAGGCTCGCCTGCGCGTTTTCGAGCTGCGTGCGCGCGGACACGAGATCCGACGGCGGCACCGTGCCCGCTTCGTCCTGGTTCTGCACGACGCGCAAAAACTCGCGGTACGCG
This sequence comes from Paraburkholderia sp., assembly GCA_035492135.1. Lineage (GTDB taxonomy): Bacteria > Pseudomonadota > Gammaproteobacteria > Burkholderiales > Burkholderiaceae > Paraburkholderia. Next base: position 30,517 of record DATJJN010000081.1, read on the forward strand.
GCGACGGTCTGCGTCAGGAGATCGATGTTCGCGTCGGCGATCCGCACGCCGATCACCGCGTTCGCGAGCGCGATCTGCTCGGACAGCGTCGCGTTCGCGAGCATCGCCTCGCTCGCCTGCGCGGTGGCCGAGTTCTCCTCGATCGTGCGGCGCACCTCGCCCCACAGGTCGGGCGCCCAGCTCGCGTTCGCTTCGAGCGAGCCCGAATTGTTGACCGCCTGCACGTTGCCGAAACCGAGGCGGCTCGCGCTCGCGCTGCTGCTGAACGATCCGGTGGCGGAGCGCTCGCGCGTCACCGACCCGGTGAGCCCGACGCTCGGAAAGAGCGCACTGCGCGCGACGCGCACCTCGGCCACCGCCTGCTGATAGTTCGCGTAGTCCTGCCGCACGGTCTGGTTGGACACCGACACGAGCGGCTCGTACTCGTCGAGCAGCGGGTCGTGAAAGCCGGTCCACCAGTCGCCTTTCGGGCCGGCTGCGGCGGGCTCCGCGCGCGTCCAGCCGGGCAGTTCCTTCCACGTGGCCGGGACCGGCGCGTCGGGCCGGCGATAGTCGGGGCCGACCATGCAGCCGCCGAGCGCGAGCGTCGCGCAGGCGAGCGCCACGAGCGTGGTCGAGGAAGCGGCGGACCCCGGCGGGTAGGGAGTCGTCGTCATGCGCTTTCATCCTGCGGGCGGTTCCACGGCAGCCGGGCGGACCAGCGCGCGAGCCGCGCGCGCAACCGGTCGAGGAACAGATAGATCACCGGCGTCGTGTAGAGCGTGAACAGTTGCGACACGATGAGCCCGCCCATCACCGTGATGCCGAGCGGCTGGCGCAGCGACGCGCCCTGGCCGATGCCGATCGCGAGCGGCACCGCGCCGAGCACCGCGGCGGCCGTCGTCATCATGATCGGCCGCAGCCGGATCACGGCGGCTTCGTGGATCGCCCGGCGCGCGTCCATTTGTTCGTCGCGCTGCAGCTGGATCGCGACGTCGACCATCATGATGCCGTTCTTCTTCACGATGCCGATCAGCAGGATCACGCCGATCAGCGCGATCACCGAGAACGGCGTGCCGAAGATCAGCAGCGCGAGCGTCGCGCCGATGAACGCCGACGGCAGCGTCGACAGGATCGTCAGCGGGTGCACGGTGTTCTCGTACAGCACGCCGAGCACGATGTAGACGACCCCGAGCGCCGACAGGATCAAAAACGGAATCGTGCCGGCCGACTGCGCATACACCTGCGCCGCGCCGGCGAACGCGCCGTGGATCGACGGGGGCATCCCGATGTCGTGCGACGCCTGGTCAATGATCTTGCCCGCCTCGCTGAGCGACCCGCCGGCCGGCAGGTTGAACGACACGGTGCCCGCGACGAGCCCGCTCTGGTGGTTCACCTGCGTCGCCGTGTGGCTCGTGGTCCACGATGCGAACGCGGGCAGCGGCACCATCGTTTCGGCGGCGGTGCTGTCCGCGCTGCCGCTCGAGTTGCCGCCCTTGCTGTTCGAGATGCTGTTGGTCTGCTGATTGGCCCACGCGTCGGCGTTCAGCGCGTTCGTCGCGGTCGTGCCCGCGGCGGACGATGCCGCCGCCGCAACCGACGCGACCGCCACCGGCGTCGCGAGCCCGCTGACGGTGCCGCCCGGCATCCGCGTCTGCTGCGTGCCGGTCGCGTTGCCGGCGGCGGTGCTGAGGAACACCTGATCGAGCATCTGCGGGTACTGCCAGTATTGCGGCGCCACTTCCATCACGACGAAGTACTGGTTGAGCGGATTGTAGATCGTCGATACCGTGCGCTGGCCGAATGCGTCGTACAGCACGTTGTCGATCTGGTTCGGCGCGAAGCGGTAGCGCATCGCCGTCGCGCGGTTGATGGAGAGCGTCGCCTGCAGGCCGTTTTGCTGCAGGTCCGAGTTCACGTCGAGCAGCTGGCCGCGATGCTTGTCGAGCTCGGTCACGAGCTTCGGCACCCACTTGAAGAGCGCGCTCGCATCGTCGCTCGTCAGCGTGTACTGGTATTCGGACGCCGACTGGCGCCCGCCGATCTGCAGGTCCTGCTGCGCCTGCAGGAAGAGCCGCGCGCCGGACACCGCGTTCAGCTTCGGCCGCAGCCGGTTCACGACCTCGGTCGCGGACAGATGGCGTTCGCCAAGCGGCTTCAGTTCGATGAACACCGTCGCCGTGTTCAGCGCGCGTCCGCCCGTGAAGCCCGCGACCGACTGCACCGCCGGGTCGCGCTGCACGATCGACTGCAGCTGCACGAGCTTCTTTTGCATCGACGGAAACGAGATGCTCTGGTCCGCGATGATCTGCCCGAACAGAATGCCGGTGTCCTGCTCCGGAAAGAACGTGCCGGGCACGAAGCGCAGCAGTACCACGTTCAGCACGATCAGGCCGATCAGCGTGCCGATCACGAGCAGCGCGTGGTCGAGCACCGCGTCGAGCGAGCGCGAATACGCGTCGCGAAAGCGGATGAACAGCGCGTCGAGCGCGCCGCCCATGCGCGCGACGAAGCCCGCGTTCTGGCGTTGTATTCCCTCGCGGGTCAGCACGTACGCGCACATCGTCGGCGTGATCGTCAGCGACACGACGAGCGACAGCAGAATCGCAATCGACAGCGTGACCGCGAACTCGTGAAACAGCAGCCCGACGATGCCCGGCATCAGCAGGATCGGCAGGAACACCGCGATCAGCGACAGGCTCATCGAGATCACCGTGAAGCCGACTTCGGCGCTGCCGAGCAGCGCGGCTTCCTTCGGCGGCCGTCCCGCCTCCAGGTGGCGCACGATGTTTTCGAGCACGACGACCGCGTCGTCGACGACGAACCCGGTGCCGATCGTCAGCGCCATCAGCGACAGGTTGTCGATGCTGTAGCCGAGCAGATACATCGGCCCGAACGTGCCGACGATCGACAGCGGCAGCGCGACGGCCGGAATCAGCGTCGCGCGCGGCGACACGAGGAACGCGAACACGACGCCGATCACGAGGATCACCGCGATGAAGAGCGTGCGCGTGGTGTCCGACACCGACTCGCTGACCGACCCCGACCGGTCGAACGCGACCGCCACGTGGATCGTGCCGGGCAATGCGGCCTCGATCGAGGGCAGCCGCGCGCGGATCTGCGACGAGGTCTTCACGACGTTGCTGCCCGGCGTCGGATAGACGATCACGAGCACCGCCGACTTGCCGTTGTAGAGCCCCGCGTTGCGGATGTTCTCGTTCGAATCGACGACCTGCGCGACGTCGCGCAGCATCACGGGCGCGCCGCCGCGGTACGCGATCACGACGTCGCGAAACGGCGCCGCGTGCGTGATCTGATCGTTCGACAGCACCTGGAAGCGCTGATCGCCGACGTCGAGGTGGCCTTTCGCGCTGTTCGCGTTCGCCGCGCCGAGCGCCGCGCGCACGTCTTCGAGACCGATGCCGTAGCTGTTCAGCTTGCCGGGCTCCAGTTCGACGCGCACAGACGGCAGCGCGCCCCCGCCGAGCGTGATCTGGCCGACGCCGTCGACCTGCGACAACTGCTGCTGGATCACCGAATCGGCGGAGTCGTACAGCTGGGCTTTCGTCAGCGTGTCGGACGTGAGCGCGAGCACCATGATCGGCGCGCTCGCCGGGTTGTACTGGCGGTAGTCGGGATTCTGGCGCAGCGTCGTCGGCAGGTCCGCGCGCGCGGCCTGGATCGCGGCTTCGACGTCGCGCGCGGCGCCGTTGATGTCGCGCGTGAGGCCGAACTGGATCACGATCAGCGACGTGCTGACGTAGCTCATCGACGTCAGCTGGGTCACGTCGGCGATCGTGCCGAGCCGGCGTTCGAGCGGCTCGGCGACCGTCGACGCCATGATCTCCGGGCTCGCGCCGGCCATGTTCGCCTGCACGACGATCACCGGGAACGCGATGTTCGGCAGCGGCGACACCGGCAGCCGGAAGTACGCGAGGAACCCGGACAGCGCGATTGCGATCGCGAGCAGCGTCGTCGCGACCGGCCGCCGGATGAAGAGCGCCGAGATGTTCACGGCGCGGGCTCCGCGTCGGCGCCGCCGTCCGCGCCGCCGTCTGCCCCGCGAGGCGCGGCCTTGCGCCCGAAGCGCACCGCGAGCCGGTCGAAGAACAGATAGATGACCGGCGTCGTGAAGAGCGTCAGCAACTGGCTGAGCGCGAGCCCGCCGACGATCGCGAGACCGAGCGGCCGGCGCAGCTCCGAGCCGGTGCCGGTGCCGACGAGCATCGGCATCGCGCCGAGCATCGCGGCGAGCGTCGTCATCAGGATCGGCCGGAAGCGCAGCAGCGACGCCTCGAAGATCGCGTCGCGCGGCGCCTTGCCGTGCTGGCGCTCCGCTTCGAGCGCGAAGTCGACCATCATGATCGCGTTCTTCTTCACGATGCCGATCAGCAGCACGATCCCGATGATCCCTATGATGTCGAGGTCGTGCCCGGTCAGCATCAGCGCGAGCAGCGCGCCGATGCCCGCCGACGGCAGCGTCGACAGGATCGTGACCGGATGCACGAAGCTCTCGTACAGCACGCCGAGCACGATGTACACGGCGACGAGCGCGGCGACGAGCAGCCACACTTCGCTCGTCAGCGAATCCTCGAAGGCTTGCGCGGCGCCCTGGAACGACGACGTGATCGACGGCGGCAGGTTCACGTCGCGCTCGGCGTCGCGGACCTGCCGCACGGCGGTGGACAGCGACGCGCCCGGCGCGAGATTGAACGAGATCGTCACCGACGGGAACTGCGCGAGGTGGCTCACCATCAGCGGCGAGCGCGTGACGCGGATCGTCGCGATGCCCGACAGCGGCACCTGGCCCGACGTGCCGGTCTGGCTCGGCAGATACAGGTTGCCGATCGACGCGACGGTCGGCAGTGCCTCCGGCTTCGCGACCAGAATCACGCGGTACTGGTTCGACTGCTGGAAGATCGTCGACACGATCCGCTGGCCGAGCGCGTCGTACAACGCGTTGTCGATCGTCGCGGCCGTGATCCCGTAGCGCGCGGCGAGCTGGCGGTTCACGTCGATCGACACGCTCAGGCCGTCGGTGTTCAGGTCGCTCGTCACGTCGGTGATCGACGGGATGCGCTTCAGCCGGTCGAGCAGCGCCGGCACATACTGGCTGAACGCCTGCTGGTTCGGTCCGCGCAGCACGAAGCTGTACGGATTGCGCGAAATCGTCGTGTCGAGCGTCAGGTCCTGTTCGGGCTGCAGATAGAGGCGGATGCCCGGCACGTTCGCGGCTTCCTGCTGGATGCGCCGCGCGATCTCTTCGGCGCCGGCCGCGCGGTCGTCGTGCGGCTTCAGGTTGATCAGGAAGCGGCCGGTGTTCAGCGTCGGGTTCGTGCCGTCGATGCCGACGTACGACGTGAGCGACGCGACGTCCGGATCGCGCAGGATCGCATCGGCGAGCGCGTGCTGGCGGCGGACCATCGCCGCATACGACACCGAGTTGTCGGCGACGCTGATCCCCTGGATCACGCCGACGTCCTGCACCGGAAACATCCCCTTCGGAATCACGATGTACAGCACGACGGTCAGCGCGACCGTCGCGACCGCGACGATCAGCGTGAGCGTCTGATGGTCGAGCACCCAGGCCAGCGCGCGCTCGTACGCGGCGAGCGTGCGGTCGAACACGCGCTCGCTCGCGCGCTCGAAGCGGCTCGGATGGCGCTCCTTCCTCGCGCGCAACAGCCGCGCGCACAGCATCGGCACGACGGTCAGCGACACGATTGCCGAGATCACGATCGTCACCGCGAGCGTGATCGCGAACTCGCTGAAGAGCCGGCCGATCACGCCGCCCATGAACAGCAGCGGAATCAGCACGGCGATCAGCGACACCGTCAGCGACAGAATCGTGAAGCCGATCTGCCCGGCGCCTTCGAGCGCGGCGTCGAGCGGGCTCCTGCCGGCCTCCAGATAGCGGACGACGTTCTCGATCATCACGATCGAGTCGTCGACGACGAAGCCCGTCGCGATGATGAGCGCCATCAGCGACAGGTTGTCGATCGAGTAATTGAGCTGGTACATCACCGCGAGCGTGCCGATCAGCGACACCGGCACCGAGATGCTCGGAATCACGGTGGCCGGCACGTTGCGCAGGAACACGAAGATCACCGCGACCACCAGCACGACCGCGAGGATCAGCTCGAACGCGGCGTCGGCCACCGACGAGCGGATCGCGCCCGTGCTGTTCGACACGACCGTCACCTGCAGGCCGGCCGGCACCGTCGATTCGAGTTGCGGCAGCTCGCGCATGATCTGGTCGACGGTCTTGATCACGTTCGCGCCGGGCTGGCGCTGCACGTTCAGCACGATCGCGGGCGCGCGATTGTACCACGCGCCGAGCCCGACGTCCTGCGGGGCGGACGTCGCGCGCGCGACGTCGCGCAGCAACACCGGCGAGCCGTTCTGATACGCGATCACGGTGTTCAGATAGTCGGCCGGATCGGCGATCTGGTCGTTCGCGTTGATCGTGTAGTCGAGTTCCGGGCCGTCGAAGCTGCCCTTCGGCTGGCTCACGTTCACGTTCGCGAGCAGCGTGCGCAGGTCGTCGATGTTCAGGCCGTACGCGGCGAGCTTCTGCGGGTCCGCCTCGACGCGCATCGCGGGCACGTTGCCCCCCGCCGTGCGCACGAGACCGACGCCCGGCACCTGCGAGATCTTCGTCGCGAGCCGGTTGTTCGCGGCGTCCTGCAACTGCGTGAGCGACATCGACTTCGACGTGATCGCGAGCGTGAGGATCGGGCGATCGGCCGGATTGACCTTGGCGTACGTCGGCGGCGCGGGCAGGCCGGTCGGCAGGAAGCTGTTCGCCGCGTTGATTGCCTGCTGCACGTTCTGCTGCGCGACGTCGAGGTTCAGCGACAGGTCGAACTGCAGCGTGATGACCGACGCGCCCTCGGAGCTGTACGACACCATCTGCTGCAGGCCCGGAATCTGGCCGAGCTGCACTTCGAGCGGCGCGGTCACCGTGGTCGCCATCACGTCCGGGCTCGCGCCCGGATAGAACGTGGTCACCTGGATCGTCGGATAGTCGACGTCGGGCAGCGACGACACCGGCAGGAACTTCACCGCGATCAGGCCAGCCAGCACGACCGCGATCATCAGCAGCGACGTCGCGACCGGCCGGAGGATGAACAGGCGTGACAGGTTCATCGGCGCGTGGCCTGCGGGTCAGGACGAGCCGGACGCGCCGGGCGGGCCGCTCGCGGCCGGCTCGTGCGCGGCGCGCGACTGCGCGGCCGACGCGGCTTCCGACGCCGCCGCCGGCGAGCCCGCCGTGACCGCGCGGATCTTCGCGCCGTCGGAGAGCCGGTCCATCCCGTCTATCACGACCCGGTCGCCGGCCGCGAGGCCGCTCGCGATCACCGTGTAACGTCCGTCGCCCGGCCCCGGCGTGACCTTGTGGACCGACACCGTGTCGTTCGCGTTCACGAGATACACATAGTCGCCGGGCGCGCCGGTCTGCACGGCGGGCGTCGGCACGAGCACCGCGTTGTGCAGCGTATCGACCTGCAGCTTCACGTTGACGAACTCGCCGGGAAAGAGCGCTTCGTCGTCGTTCGGGACCGTCGCGCGCAGCGTGACCGTGCCGGTCGCGGCGGCCATCTGGTTGTTGATCGCGTACAGCGTGCCGGTCGCGAGCTTGCGGCTGTTGTCGCTGCTGGTCACGTCGACCGGCAGTTTCGCGCCCGCATTGAAGCGCAGCAGCACTTTCGACAGCGCGTTCTGCGGCACGCTGAACTCGACGGTCGTCGGCTTCATCGTCGTGATCACGGCGATGCCGGGCTGGCTCGACGCGGTCACGTAGTTGCCCGGATCGACGAGCCGCAGGCCGACGCGCCCGGACACCGGCGCGGTGATCCGGCAGTACGCGAGGTCGAGCTCGAATTGCGCGATGTTCGCCTGATCGGCCTTCACGGCGGCCTCGTCCTGCATGACGAGAAAGCGCTGGTCGGCGTACGTCTGCTCGGCGATCGACCGGCGCTCGTTGAGTTGCGTGTAGCGCACGAGGTCCGCGCGGGCCTGCGCGAGCGCGGCCTGATCCTTCGCGAGCTGGGCCTCCGCCTGCTGCTTGCTGATTTCGTACTGGCGCGGGTCGATCTGCGCGAGGAACTGGCCTTTCACGACATCCTGGCCTTCGCGGTAGCCGACTTCGGTGAGGTAGCCGCTCAGTTGCGGCAGCACCGTGACGGTGGCGACCGGCGTGACGGTGCCGAGTTCGTCCAGCGTCTCGGGCATCGCGCCGAGCGTCGCGCTTGCCACGGTCACGACTTGCGCTGCCACAACGGGCGGTGCCTTCTTTTCCCGCACGATATGCACGATGACTATCGCGACCAGCAGCGCGATCGCGATCGCCACGATCAGGTAGCGCCGCCGCGTGCGCCGCGCGGGTCGGGCGGGCGGGGTAGGCGGGGTCGGTGGCATGGGCGGCGGGGTGTCAGTCATCGTCGCCTCCCGTGGCGCGGGGCCGCCGGACCGGGTCGAGACCGTCTCGATGAGTGTCGAACCGCCGCATACGCATTCCTTGGATGAGGTACTGCTGCTCGCTCGCGATCAAGGCCGCCTCGCCGCCAATTTCGAGAAAGTCTATCGGACTAACGCGGAGTTTTCGAAACGTTAGTGTGTTGAAAGGTTTCGCGGCGTTACTGCCGCTCACGGGCAGCTTGCCGGTCGCCATCCGGGCGGTTGCCTATGCTTGACGTCGCGGTCAGCCGGCGTCGAATCAGCGAAGGAGTCGATGGGATGCGCAAAATCAAGTGGGCCCTGTGGGCGGTATTCATCGTGGTGACGCCCGCGTGGATCGCGTCTGACAACCCGTTCCCGCAGCCGTGGACGGTCTTCGGGCTGCGCCCGGTCTGGATCCAGTACACCGGGCTCATGGCGATCGCCGCGATGAGCGTCGCGCTCGCGCTCGCGAACCGGCCGCGCCGGATCGAAAAGCCGCTCGGCGGACTCGACAAGATGTACCGGCTGCACAAGTGGCTCGGCATCGGCGCGCTCACGTTCGAGGTGCTGCACTGGCTGTTCACGAAAGGCGTGCAGTACGCGGTCGGCTGGGGCTGGCTCGTGCGGCCGCCGCGCGGACCGCGGCCGCCGGCGACGTCGTCGGTCGATCAGTTCCTGCGCGCGTATCGCGGTCTCGCCGAAACCGTCGGCGAATACGCGTTCTATGCGGCGGTCGTGCTGATCGTGCTCGCGCTGACCCGCCGCTTCCCGTATCGCTGGTTCCAGAAAACCCATACGGTGCTCGCGGTGCTGTATCTGCTGCTCGCGTTCCACACGGTCGTGCTGCTGCGCTTCGGCTACTGGCGCGCGCCGGCCGGCATCGTCACGGCGCTGCTGCTGGCGGTGGGCGTCGTGGCGGCCGTGCGCGTGCTGGCCGGCCGGGTCGGCGCGGGGCGCAAGGTGCAGGGGCGCATCGCGTCGCTCACGTGGTATCCGGAACTGCGCGTGATCGAGACGGCGGTCGACCTGAAGCCCGGCTGGCCGGGGCACGAGTCCGGGCAGTTCGCGTTCGTCACGTCCGATCGCAACGAGGGCGCGCATCCGTACACGATCGCGTCCGCGTGGAATCCGCACGCGCCGCAGGTCGTCTTCTGCACGAAGGAACTCGGCGATCACACAAGCATGCTGAAAGACCTGCTGCAAGTCGGCCAGACGGTGACGATCGAAGGTCCGTACGGCGGATTCACGTTCGACGACGACCGCGACCGGCAGATCTGGATTGGCGCGGGCATCGGCATCACGCCGTTCATCGCGCGGATGAAGGAACTCGCGCAGCATCCGGACCGGGCTCATCGGATCGATCTGTTCCACGCGACTGCCGACTTCTCGGAGAAAGCGATCGAGAAACTGACGGCCGACGCGCAGGCGGCCGGCGTACAGCTGCATCTGCTGGTCGATTCGAAGCATGGGCGGCTGAACGGCCAGCGCATCCGCGAGATGATCCCGGACTGGGCGCACGCGAGCGTGTGGTTCTGCGGGCCGCCGGCGTTCGGCGAGGCGGTGCGCGACGATCTCGTCGCGCACGGGCTCGACCGGAACGATTTCCACCAGGAGCTGTTTCAGATGCGCTAGGCGCGATAGACGGGGTAGACGCGGGGTCCGCCCCTACCCGGTCAGGTCCTGCTCCAGCCGCTCGAACAGGCGCTGCGTCGCGCCGCGCGCCTCGAGCGCGAACATCAGCAGCGAACGCCCGGTCACCTGGTACACGTCGCCGGCCTCGAATTCGGGCAACTCGTCGCGCACCGGCATGTTGGTGTCGATCAGACAACTCCACTGATCGTTGCCCGGCACCGACGGCAGCTCGAAATCGACGACGTCGTGATACGCGTTCAGCACGATCAGCAGCGTCGCGTCGGACGCGAGCCGCATGATGCCGCTCGTCTGCGAGCGTCCGTCGATCAACATGCCGAAGCAGTGCATCGACGGGTCGTCCCACTGCTCCTGCGTGAGCGGCGTGCCGGACGGCGACAGCCACTCGACGTCGGTCACGTTCAGCGCGTCGTTGTGCTCGCCGGTCAGAAAGCGGTTGCGGCGCAGCACCGGCAGCGCGTGGCGCAACGTCGTCAGCTTGCGCACGAAGGCGGCGAGCGCGCGGCCGTCGTCGTCGATGCCCTCCCAGTCGACCCAGCTGATCTCGTTGTCCTGGCAATACGCGTTGTTGTTGCCGTGCTGCGTGCGGCCGAATTCGTCGCCCGCCAGCAGCATCGGCGTGCCCTGCGCGAGCAGCAGCGTCGCGAGCAGGTTGCGCTTCTGACGCTCGCGCAGCGCGCGGATCGACGGATCGTCGGTCGGCCCCTCGACGCCGCAGTTCCACGAGCGGTTGTCGCCGTGCCCGTCGCGGTTGTCTTCGCCGTTCGCCTCGTTGTGCCGGTCGTTGTACGACACGAGGTCGTTCAGCGTGAAGCCGTCGTGCGCGGTCACGAAGTTCACGCTCGCCCACGGGCGGCGGCCGCGCCGGTTGAAGTGGTCGCCGGATGCGCACAGGCGCGTCGCGAGATCGGGCGCGGTGCCTTCGTCGCCCTTCCACCACGAACGCACGGTGTCGCGAAAGCGGTCGTTCCACTCGGCCCAGCCGGGCGGAAAGCCGCCGACCTGATAGCCGCCCGGCCCGCAATCCCACGGCTCGGCGATCAGCTTCACCGACGACAGGATCGGGTCCTGCCGGCAGCTGTCGAGAAAGCCGCCGCCCTCGTCGAAGCCGTACGGCTCGCGCCCGAGGATCGTCGCGAGGTCGAAGCGAAAGCCGTCGACGCTCATCTCCGTCACCCAGTAGCGCAGGCTGTCGGTGACCATCTGCAGCACGCGCGGATGCGACAGGTTCAGCGTGTTGCCGGTGCCCGTGTCGTTGATGTAGTAGCGCGGCTCGTCGGGCATCAGCCGGTAATACGACGCGTTGTCGATGCCGCGAAACGACAGCGTCGGCCCGAGTTCGCTGCCTTCGGCGGTGTGGTTGTACACGACGTCGAGGATCACTTCGAGACCGGCTTCGTGGAAGCGGTCGACCATCTGCTTGAACTCGCTGATCAACGCCTGGCGGCCGACCGAATAGCGCGGGTCGGGCGCGAAAAAGCCGATCGTGTTGTACCCCCAGTAGTTCGTCAGGCCCTTCTCGAGCAGCGTCGAGTCGTTGACGAACGTGTGCACCGGCAGCAGTTCGACGGTCGTGACGCCGAGCTCGCGGATCGCCTCCAGCACGCGCGGATGCGACAGCCCCGCGAACGTGCCGCGCTCCTCGGGCGGCACTTCCGGGTGCCGCATCGTGTAGCCGCGCACGTGCGTTTCGTACAGGATGGTCCGCTCGCGCGGCACGCGGGCGCGCAGCGGGTGGCTCCAGCCGAAGGTCTGATCGACCACGCGGCAACGCGGGACATACGGCGCGCTGTCGCGTTTGTCGAACGACAGATCGAGCGATCCGGCGCCGAGCGTGTAGCCGAATACGGCCGGGTGCCATTGCAGGTCGCCGACGTGCGCCTTCGCATACGGGTCGAGCAGCAGCTTGTGCGGATTGAAGCGGTGACCGGCCTGCGGCTCGTACGGGCCATGGACCCGATAGCCGTAGATCGTGCCGGGGCCGAGATCGGGCAGATACACGTGCCACACCTCGTCCGAGTATTCCGGCAGCGTGATGCGCTCGGTTTCGCGCTTGCCGTTCCTGTCGAACAGGCACAGTTCGACCTTCGTTGCGTTCGCCGAGAACAGCGCGAAATTGACGCCGTGCCCGTCCCAGGTGGCACCGAGCGGGTAGGGCTGGCCTTCTGCAAGGCGTAGAGCAGTTTTCGTCATCAGGGAGGCTCCGGGATCGGCCTGAGGCCGGCGCTCGCGGGAATGGCGCGCCGTGTGCCGCGATAGAGCAAGATGCGCGCCTGTTGGCGGCGCATCCGTGCGGCCGTGCGGTCGGTACGGTGTGCGGCGCGCGAGGGCGCTTCCGTGCCGCGTCTAGTCGTGACCGGCCGTCAGCGACAGCATCGACTGAAGCTTGTCGCCGATCGCGCGGCCGCGCTGCTCGATCGCGTCGTTCCAGCCGCTCGCTTGAGCCGCTTGCTCGCGCAATTGCAGGCAGTCGTCGAGCAGCCTCGACTTGCCGAGCACCGAAAGACCGCCGCTGACCCGGTGCAGCCAATGTCGCAGGCGGGGAACGCTGTGCTCCGCCACGATATCGGCGAGTTCGGACACGTCGATGCGCGCCTGCTCGGCGAAGGTCTGCGCGAACGCGGGGGGGACGTCGGGGACTTCCGGGACTTCCGGCGCGTCGGCGACTTCGCGTACGTCGGGTTCGTGCGGCACGTCGGGCGGGTTAGCCACGTCGCGTAATTCGGGCACGTCGGGCATGCCGCGTCTGGCGGCGGATTCGTCGCCGGGCGCGGGATCAGGCGCGGGACCAGGCGCACGGCCAGGCGCAGGACCGGGCACGGCAGTGGGCGCAGCACCCGCCACAGCGCCGGTCGTCGCCGTCGCCCCCGCCGCCCCCGCCGTCTCCAGCGCGAGCGCCAGTGCCGCGAGCGGCACGGGCTTCGTCAGATAGTCGGTGAAGCCGCGCGCGCGTCCTTCGGCGACGTCATCCGGCCGCGCGCTCGCGCTGATCGCGAACACCAGAAGCGACGGCCGGCGCGCTCGCAGGTGGCCGAGCAGTTCGTAGCCGTCGATCCCCGGCATGTTGATGTCGGTGAACACGGCGTCGACCGGTTGCCGGTCGAACACCGCGAGCGCTTCGTCGCCGCTCGCGGTGTCGATGACCTTCGCGCCGAGCGTCGCCAGTTGATCGTGCAGCAGGTTGCGGTTCAGCACGTTGTCCTCGGCGATCAGCACGGTGAGCCGCGCAGCGTGCCGCCCGCCCTCGGGTTCGACCGTGCGCGCAGGCGCGCTCTTGACCGGAACCGGAGCCGGCGCGCCCGCGTCTTCGGTCGCCGGCTCGCGCGCCGTCGCGACGACCGACTGCGTCGCGCCGCGCAGCCCGGCGAGGCTGAACACCGACACTTCGACGCCGCCGTCGCTGCGCCGCGCGGGAACGAGCGGGCCGTCCTGCGTCGCCCAGACGATCGTGCGCGGATCGCGCCACCACGACAGCACGTTCGCGGGCGCGAATTCGTCGGTGACGATCGCGAACTCGTGCGCGGCGGGATCGAGCGGCGTGTCGGTGTCCGTCGCGATCGTGACCGTCGAGACGTTCGGATCGAACAGCCCGGCGAGCCATTCCTGAGATTCGGGCGCGAGCGCGAGCAGCGCCGGACGCTGCCACGGCAGCGTCCATTCGGCGCTTCCTTCTCCGCGCGACGACGCCCGCAGCGGCAGCACGACCGTCGCACGCGTGCCGACGCCGACCGTGCTGTCCACCTCGATCGAGCCGTTCATCAGCCGGGCGAGGCGCGCGCAGATCGACAGCCCGAGCCCGGTGCCGCGCGCCTGCGCGAGCCGGTTCACGTCGCCCTGCGTGAACGGCCGGAAAAGACGTTGCCTCAGTTGGTCGGAAATGCCGACGCCCGAATCGACGACGGTGATCTGCACGCGGTCGTCGACCCACGCCGCGCGCAGCACGATCTTGCCGGAGTCCGTGAACTTCAGCGCATTGCTGAGCAGATTGTTCACGATCTGCGCGACGCGGATCGGATCGAACAGCAGCCGCGCGGGCAGCGCCCGGTCGATCACGACATGGAAGCGCAGCGCCTTTTCCACCGCGAGCGGCGCATGCTGGATCGCGATCCGGTCGATCAGGTCCGCGAGCGACGCCCATTGCTCGGACAGCGTCAACTCGCCGACGTCGATCTTCGAGAAGTCGAGCACGTCGTTGACGATCTGCAGCAGTCCGCGCGCGGACGCCTGCATCGCGCGCGCGCGTTCGTGCTGTTCGGGCGCGAGCGGCCCCATCGCGAGCAGCTCGATGTTGCCGACGAGCGACGCGAGCGGCGTGCGCAATTCGTGGCTCATCGACGCGAAGAACGCGACCTTCGACCTCGCCGTGTCCTCGGCGGTGCGCTTCGCTTCGACCAGCATCTGCTCGGCGCGATGGCGCTCGGTGATGTCCGTCATCGAGCAGAAGTACACGTCCTCGCCGTCGAGCGTCGCGGGCGCGTAGGTGATCTCCAGATGCACGTCGTCTTGCGGCGCGCGCGCCATTGCGAACGAGAAGTGCGAGATCACCGGTTCGCCCGGCTCTGCCGCGACGTGCGCGCAATGCGCGTCGCGGTGCGCATCGAACTCGCGGCGCAGCGCGTCGGGCAGCCGCGTATCGTCCGGACCGAGGCCGAGCACGTTGCGCGCGATCGGATTCGCGGTGACGATTTCGAGCGTCACCCGCGTGACGATGCACAGGCCGACCGGCGTCGCGTGAACCAGCAGGTGGTTCAGCATCTCCGTTTCGAGCGCGTGGTTGGCCTGCCCGTAGATCCGTCCGAGGAAGCGGTAATTCCAGTAGCGGTAGGTCGACAGCAGCAGCGCGATCAGCGCGGCGGCAACGGCGACGATCAGCACCAGCTCGTTGCGCATCGCGGCAATCTGCTGCCGGTAAGGCATCAGATACAGCGTCTGGCCGAACCCGGACAGCGGCGGCGCGCGACGCAGCGCCCAGCCGTACGACGGAATCCAGTGGAATACGCCGTCGGCGCGATGTGCGAACTGCGCATTGATGGCGTCGGCGTCGGGGCGCGTCCACGCGCCGATCACGAGCCGGCCCGCATCGTCGAGCAGCGGCGGCTGGCGCTCGCGGCCGTCGGGGCGGACCGCCGCGTAGACTTCCGCGAGGTCGATGCTCGTCAGCACGATCGCGTACGGCGCCGATTCCTTCGCGGCGATCGACACGCCGAACATCTCGCCCGTCTGCCGGCCGATCGACGGCCCCGAAAACCACAACACGTGCTTGTCTTTCGCGGCGGCCGCGGGGTCGATCCGCGCCTGCGAGAAGCGCGCGAGCACGTGGTGGATCAGCGCCGCGTCGACGGGCGGCGGCGCGCGCGGATCGTCCGGCGGCTGATACAGGTACGCGGCTTCGTCGCCGATCCGGATGATCTCGATCGGCGGCCCGCTGCCGTTGGTCGACAGGATGTCCGCGGCTTCGTCGCAGCTCGCCTGCAGCGCCGGGTCGGCATGCTGCGAGCCGGCGAGCCGGCACGGGTGGCCGTTGCTCGCGGGCTTGTCGGGCAGCACGCCGCTCGCATGCAGCGAGACGAGCAGCGACGCGACGGTCAGCGCGCTGTGGCGGTCGAGGATCTTGTCGGCGAGCGCGCGGTCGTAGAGCCGCGCGATCTGCTCCTCGGTGCGCAGCGACGCGGCCACGCGCGTGAGAATCGCGAAGGCCGCCGCGGCGAGCGTCGCGCAGATCAGCAACGCGATCACCAGCGCGAACACGCGGCGTTCGCGGCGCAGGTCCTCGTTCAGCGACGCGAGCGTGCGTAGCGGCGGCGCCGGGCGGCCGGGCTCCATCAGGCGAGTCCCCGGTCGCGCGCGTACGCGACGAGGTCGGCGTTCGACGCGACGCGCAGCTTGCGCATCGCGCTGCGCTTCTGGGTCGCGACCGTCGTCAGCGAGCGATTCAACTGGTGCGCGATGTCGGTCAGCGACGAGCCGTTCGCGAAGAGCCGCACGACTTCGATTTCCTTGGCCGTCAGCTTCGGCTCGGAGACGGCGGCGCGCGGCTCGCCGGCCGCCTGCGCGAGCCGCGCGGCGATGCCCGGCGACAGGATCGGTGCGCTGTCGCCGGCCAGCACGCGCTCGCACACCTCGCCGAGCACCGCAATGTCCTCGCCCTTGCCGACCACGCCGGCTGCGCCGAGACGGCACAGCTGATGCAGGATCGCGCCGTTGGTCACCATCGTGAACACGACGACCGGAATCGCCGGATAAATGCGCCGCAGGCGCGCGATCAGACGCAGGCCGTCCTCGTCGGGGTCGGTCTGCTGCATCGAGTAGTCGGTGACGATCAAGTCCGCGTCCGACTGGGCGAGCGTGTCGAGCAGTTCGCGGCCGGAAGCCACCTCGGCGTCCACCGTGACGCCCGGCAACGATTCGAGCAACTGCTTCATCGCCATGCGCACAATCGGATGATCGTCGGCGACGATCACGCGCGGATGACGTCCGCCAGTCGTCACGCGAGCCTCCTGTTGTTCCGCTTCCCGTCGCAGGCGCGAAAAGCGCCTCGTGGACGACGGGTCACCGCACACGTCGGCGAGCGCCGACGGCCGATGGCCGAAGGGAAAGGTCGAGTAACCGCCTTGTCTCGTATTCTGTCACGTCCGGAAAAATGCCACGCCGGGCTGGGCCGAACCGGGCCGGACCAAGGGCGGCTTGAATTATGGGCGACGACGCGGAGGGTCCTGCGCGTTCTCTTCCGGGCACGCGTGCGGCGACGGGCAGTTCACGCGGAAGCAGCGGACGGCGAACCCTTTGCCGTCGGACGCATCCTGCCGGCATGCGGTCGTGCGCAGTTCGGAGAAGCGCTGGACTTCCGCGGCGGGCGCCGCGTCGGCCGGCGCAATCGCGGAGGCGACGTCGCCGGGCTGAGGCTCGCGCCGGTACGCGCGCCGCAGGCGCCACGATATCGCGCCCATTGTCGCGATCACGATCACCGACTCCCCGATCTGCCACGCGCTGGCCGATTTGGACATCGCGAGCCCGAACAGCACGATGCACGACATCGCGAACGCGGCGAGCGAGATGGCCAGCAGCACGAACGTGGTGTCGTTGCCGACGGACGGGGGGATTCGGTTGCGTGTCGTGTGCCGGTGCCAGATAGTCATCCTTCGCTCCGAGTTACCGTGTTTCGACACCGGTCAGTTGCCCGGCACCTCCTTGGCGCTTGCGCGGTCCATTGGGACAACTGGAAGGATCCCGCAACGACGCGGCCGGCGATATCGAAGGAATTCGATTCTGGCTGCCGCTGCGCGAGCGTCGCTCAGGCGAGCGGATCGCCGGCGTGGACGATGCGGATCGACGCGCGGCCCTCGTCGATCCAGCGGGCGTACCTCGCGGGGAGGTGAGCGCTGACCGCGCCGCCCGTCACGCGGGCCGGATACGCACACACGGGCTGCGCTTCGGCGTCCGTGCGCACGAGTTGCCACTCGATTGCGGTGCCGTCGGGCAGCGAACTGCGGACGTGAAAACGCGTCGATCCCTCCGCGTAGCCGACGTGGAAATCATCGGGCGTCGGGCCGCCGGGGAACGGCTGCGCATCGAGAAACCCGAACACCGAATCGTGTTGCAGCAGGCTCGTGCGCGCATAAGGCCATACGTACTGCCGCAGGAAATACTGGTCGGCGAAACGGGCGGATTCGGGCGGACGGGTCAGATAGCGGCCCATCAGATCGACGAGCGGCGGCAGGCTGCCGCGCACCGCGCCCCACAGACCCGCGAGCAGCAATTCGGTGTGCGTGCCGTTGTCGCGCATCGCGTGAAAGTGCTTGCCGCTCGATAGCCACGCGTCGACCGCTTGTGCTTCGCGTTCGGAAATGACCGAGTCGGCGTCGCGAAACAGTGCGCGGTCGACGTGCGGATCGTCGAGCGCGAGAAAGCGCCAGGTGGTGCCCGGCCAGCGCGCGGCCTCGCCTTCGACGAAAACGACCTGCGCGCCGGCGTCGGCGAGACGGCGGACGATGGCGGCCGGCACGCTGTCATCGACGTAGAAGCGGCAGATCCAGTGCGGATAGACGTGCGGCTGAAGAAGCGCGTTCAGCACGGCCGTCTCGCAGTATTTCGAACTGCCGCCGAAGAGCGCGAACGAGATCACGTTGCGCTCGCGCGTGCCGGGGCCGGGCAGCGGCGGCATCGGCGCGGGCAGCGCGTGCGGCACCGGCGGTGCGACGCCGAAGCGCTGCTCGCGCAGCGTCAGCGCCCGCAGACCGTAGCGACGGGTGTCGTCCGCCTGCCGCTTCGCACAGTGAGCGTGCGCGAGCGCATCGTAGAGCCCGAGCGTGTCGCCGCCGCAGGCCAGCGCGGTTTGCGCACAACGGATCGCGTCGTCCCATCGTTCGAGCTTCACGCAGTTGACGGCGGCGTCGATCCACGCGCCGCTGATCCGCGGATGCGTGCGCGTGATCCGCAGGCACAGCTCGAGCGCCTGCGCGTAGCGACCGGCTTCGTGAAGCGCCTTCGCGCGTTGGCCCGCGGCGGCGACGAGCAGTTCCTGCTTCGAGCGCGGACGGCCCGAACGGGGGATTGACGGGTTCATCGCGTGGGTTTGCCGCATCAGCGTTCGCGCAGCGCTTCCCGGGCGCGGTTCAGCGGCTTCGTCAGGTAGTGCCAGACGGTTTTCTCGCCGGTATGGATGTCGACGGTCGCGACCATGCCCGGCACGATCGGGAACGCCTTGCCCTGCTTGTTTTTCAGCGTATCGGTGTCGGTGCGCACGAACACGCGGTAGTAGTACTGGTCCTTGCGCACGTCGTCCTGGATCGTGTCCGGCGAGATGCTCGTGACCTTGCCGTCCATGCCGCCGAAGATCGCGTAGTCGTACGCGGTGATCTTCACGATCGCCTTCTGGCCGGGATGAATGAACGCGACGTCGCGCGGCGACACGCGCGCTTCGACGACGAGCTGGTCGCCCATCGGCACGATCGCCATCAGCCGGCCGTTCGGCGGGATCACGCCGCCGACGGTGTTGACCTCGATGTCCTTCACCACGCCCTTGACCGGCGAGCGGACGGTGAGCCGCGACAGCGCGTCCGCGCGGCCGCGCGTGACCGAACTCTGCGCTTCGACTTCGCTGTTGGCCCGCGCCAGTTCCTCGCGCGCCTTCACGTAGTACTGGTCGCGCGTGTCGCTCGCCCGCATTTCGAGGTCGCTCGCCTGGCGCTTCAGACGCAGCACTTCGACGTCGCTCGACGCGCCCTGCGTCGCAAGCTTTTCGGTGATCTGCAGTTCCTTGCGCACGAGCGCGAGCGACTGGTGGATGCTCGCGAGGCTGCGCTGCAGGCCTTCGCGGCGCGACTGGTACAGCGCGGTCTCGGACTTGACGAGCGCCGGGTCTTGAGTGACCTCCCGCGGGAACACGAGCGGACCGCCGTCGACCTCGGCACGCAGGCGGGCGGCCGTGGCGAGCGCGGCACGGGCGCGCGATGCGCTTTCGTCCACCGCCGATTCCGTGCGCGTGCGCGAAAGCTGCGCGAGCACCTGGCTGCCCTGAACGACATCGCCTTCCTTGACCGCCAGCGATTCGAGAATTCCGCCTTCGAGCGACTGGATCACCTGTTCGCGCGAGTACGGAATCACCTTGCCGGTGCCGGTCGACACCTCGTCGAGCTGGAACAGGCACGCCCAGACGACGAACGTCAGCAGACCGGCGCCGATGAGCCACGTGAGCCACGACGCACGCGGCGCGCGCTCTTCTTCGGCGAAATAGCTGTTCTGGTTCTGGCCCGACGCCTTGCGCAGGATCGCCGGCAAGCGCCGCGCCCGGGTGGGAGTCGTGGGAGTCCTGACTTGCATGTTCATTTCCTTTGCTGCAGTGGAGCGCCGTTGCCGGCGAGTCGCGATCGCTGCGAGGCCGTCCGTTCAGTTCGCGCGGGGGCTCATGCCGGTTGCGCCGCGGGCGTCTTCGACCGGTGCAGCTTGTCGAGCACGGCCTGACGCGTGTCGTCGAGCACGACGTGGCCGTTGTCCACGACGACGATCCGGTCGACCCAGCGCAAAAGCGCCGGCCGGTGCGTCGCGACCACCAGCGTGCGGCCTTCGAGCCACGGAATCAGCGCGTTGACGAGGTGCTGCTCGCTCACTTCGTCGAGCGACGCGCTCGGCTCGTCGAGCAGCACGACGCGCGGCGCGCGCAGCAGCGTGCGCGCGAGCAGGATCAACTGCCGCTGGCCGCCCGACAGCCCGCGGCCGCCTTCGAGAATCACCTGGTCGAGTCCGTTCGGCAGCGACTGCAGGAAGCCGATCGCGCCGCTCAGTCTCAGCGCTTCGAGGAGTTCGTCGTCGGTCGCGTGCGGCTTGCCCATCGTCAGGTTGTCGCGCAGCGTGCCGAAAAAGAGATTCGCGTTTTGCGGCAGATAACCGACGTCGCGGCGTACGTCATACGGGTCGATCAGCGACATCTTCAGCGAGTCGAGCAATACGTCGCCCTGCTGCGGCGTGTGCAGGCCGGACAGCAACTGCAGCAGCGTCGACTTGCCCGCGCCGTTGCGGCCGAGCACTGCGATGCGTTCGCCGGGGCGGATGTGCAGGCTCCTGACTTCCAGCGCGGCGCGCTTGTCTTCGACGTTGTAGCTGAAGCTCACGTTGCGCAGTTCGAACTGCCCGGCGATCACCGGGCGATGGAGCATCTTCGCGTGCTCCGGCTGGTCGACCGGGCGCTTCATCAGTTCGTCGAGGCCCTTGCGCGCGACTTTCGCCTGCTGCCAGCGCGCCATGATTCCGGAGATCTGCGCGAGCGGCGCGATCATTCGCGACGACAGGATCGACATGCCGATCAGCGCGCCGGTCGTCATGTCGCCCTTCATCACCGCGAAGCAGCCGACGAGGATCACGAGCGTATAGACGAGCGACTGCAACTCCTGCGCCCACGTGACCAGCGTGGCGGTCAGAAAGCGCAGGCGCATGCTGATGCCGGCGGATGTCTCGTTCAGATGGTTCCACTGGTTCTGGAAGCGCGCCTCCGCGCGCAGCAGCTTGATGTCCTGCAGCCCCTGCACGGCTTCGACGAGCATCGCGTTGCGGATCGCCGATTCGCGCATCCCTTCCTGCGACAGCTTCGCGAGCGGCTTTTGCGCGATGAGGCCCGGCACGACGAGCAGCGGCAGCACGACGAGCGGCACGAGCGCCATCGCGCCGCCGATATACCACAGCACGACGACGAACAGCAGGAAGAACGGCAAGTCGGCGATCGCGCCGAGCGTGCTCGACGTGATCATCTCGCGCACCTGTTCGAGTTCGCGCAACTGCGAGATGAACGAGCCGGTCGATTTCGACTGCGCGTCCGCGCGGATGCGCAGCGCGTGGCCGAACACGCGGTCGGAGATGCGCAGGTCGGCGCGCTTGCCGATCGTGTCGGAGATCCGCGTGCGCGCGAGCCGCATCGTGAACTCGAAGCAGATCGCGATGACGACGCCGCCGAACAGCACCCACATCGTCGGCTCCGACTGCGCGGGAATCACGCGGTCGTACACCTGCATCGAGAACACCATCGACGCGAGCGCGAGCACGTTCGCGACGAGCGACGCGAGCATCACGTCGCCGTAGCGGCGCCAGTCGCGCAGCACGATCGACCAGAACCAGTCTTCGCGATACGGCTTGATGTATTCGTCGACGCGCAGGTCCGGCACCGCGATGTCGGGCCGCACGCTGAAGATGCGTTGCACGCGCGCGATCAGTTCGTCGGCGGCGATCGCCTGGAGCACGCCTTGTTCGCCGCTCAGCCGGACCCCGACGCGCCCGCTCGAATCGACGCTCTCGATCACGCCGGCCTGCCCGTTCGAAAACTCGGCGATCACCGGCAGCCGCCACGGATCGAACACGCCGTGGGTCAGCTTTTCGACGCGCAGCGACATGCCCATGTCGCGGGCCATCATCCGCAGGCGTTCCTCCAGCGAGCGATCGCGGCGCCATGCGAGCGCCACCTGCACGCGTTCTTCGGACACGTCGAGCCGGAAGTGCCGCGCGACGAACAGCATCGCTTCGAGCCACGGCGCGTAAGCCTGGTCGCGCGCGGGCTGGGGCTTCGGCTTCGGCTGCGGTTCGGCGGCAGCGGCTGGCGCCGTCGCGATGGGTTCGTTCGTCATGATCCATTCCTCAGGTTGAAGACGTCTCGCGTGTAGCCGGTGGTGCTGACGTAGGAAATTTCGGCGATGAGGAGGTCATGCCGCGCGTTGATTTCGTCGGATTCCGCCTGGAATATTTCCGATTCCGAATTGAGCAGATCCAGCAGCGAACGGGTGCCGAGCGACAGGTACTGCTCCTGGTAGAGCTTGCGCGTTTCGACGATGCTGATCCGGCGCCGCTTGAGCGTCTCCATGCGGGCGGACAGGCTCCGGATCTGGTCGTCGTAGACGCGCCGGTCGTTCTCGGCCTGCAGCCGCTCGGTGGCGATGCGCTCGCCGGCGCCGCGCAGCGCCTCGGCCGCCGCGCGTACGCGAGCGCTCGGGCCGCCGCCCTGGAACACGTTGTGCGTGACGCCGAGCGTCACCGTGTAGTCGCGGCCGTTCGGCAGGTAGTTGCTCGCGCTGCCGAGGTACTGACTGACGCCGGCCTGCAGCGACAGCGTCGGCAGCGTGTTCGACTTCGCCTGCGCGAGATCGGCGACGGCCGTGTCTTTCTGCGCCTGCGCGATCTGCACGTTCACCGCGTTCATGACGTCGGGCGGGATGCCGGCGATTGCCTGCGTGAGCAAGCCCGGCGCGATCAGGACGCCGCCCGGCGGAATCTCGCCGCCGATCAACGTGGCCAGCTGCGTGCGGCGCTGGGTGACCTGCGTGCGGATCGCCTCTAGCGTCGCTTGGGCGGCGGCGACGCGCGCTTCGGCCTGGGCCGGGTCGGCGCGATTGCTCGCACCCAGTTCGGCGCGTTTCCTCGCGAGTTCGAGCAGCTTCTTGACGGAGTCGAGCTGCGCGCGCGCTCGTTTCGAGCGCCATGCTCCGTTCCAGTTCGACCGCGGTCAGTGCAGCCTGCGTCGCGATGCGCTCGATTTCCGCGCGAAGCTGCAGTTCGCTCGTGCGCACGCTGGACTCGGCGCTCGCGACGGCGTTCTTCACCTTGCCGAAGTCGAACAGCATCTGCGAGACGGATGCCGACGCGGCCTGGCCCGCGCCATACGAGCCCTGGCGTCCGGTGTTGATGCCGACCTGCACGGCCGGGTAGTAGCCGGCGCGCGCGACGTCGACGCCGGCCTGCTGCGTGCCGACCGATGCCTCGGCGCTGCGGATCGACGGATAGTTCGCGACGGCCATCGCGACGACCTGCTGCAGATCGATCGTCGCGCCGCTGGGCCGCCGCGCGGTTTCGTCGGCGACGTGCAGGCCCTCGCGCGCGAGGTTCTGCCGCAGCGTCTGCTGGCGCGACGAGTCGAGCATGCCGCGCACGCCCGCGGCGGCGGCGGCGTTGGACAGCGCGATCGATTCGTCCGCGACGGGCTTCGCGGGCAGTGTCGCTGTGGCTGGTCGGGCGATGCGAGACGGAGGCAGCGGCGGCGACGTTTGAGCGGAGCCGGGTGGCCGTGTCGTGCCGGTGGAGACACCGGCAGGCATGGGCAGCGGCGCGCCACCGGGGAAGCGGGCGGGCGGCGGTGTCGTGCCGGTGGCCGTGAGCGGAGGTGCGGTGCCGGTGGCCGTGAGCGGCGGTGCGGTGCCGGTGGCCGTGAGCGGAGGCGCGGGCAGCGGTGCGGTGCGGGTGGCCGCGAGCGGCGCGGGCGTCTTGCTCGCACTGGGGGCCGGTTGCGCAGCCGTCGGCACGGTCGGGCCGTCGACGCTCGCGACGGCCGCTGCGGCGGTCTCGGGGTGTCTGATGCGCACGGCCGGCAGCGGATCGTCGTCCGCGGTCTGGCGCACGGGCGCGGCCTTCGCGACAGTGCCTCTTGCGGTTCCCGCAGCGTTGACAACTTTCGTGGCGCGGGTGCCGGGCACCGAGAGCGAAGCGTTCTCTTTTTTCGGATTGCCTGCGCCATCGGCCGCCACCACGACAGCGGGCACTGCCGTCAGCGCGACTAGCAGTGTCCATTTCTGATTGCCGTACCGCATTTCTCAACTCCCCGAGGCAGACATCGAACGTCGGTCCAGGTGCAACTGTGAACGCGTCGAAACCTGCGATTACGCCGTGGCTTTCGGCCAACGACATTGCGGTACGTCAGTGCGGGACTCTTGAATGCTGAGAATTTGACGTTCCCCGACAGAGTGGAAATGCCCAAGTCAGATTTAGATGACGCAATTGTCGGACGGGCGTCCTCGCACGGAAATAGAAAGAGTTCGAAAGCAGAGGAAACCGGCATTCGTTGCTGCTGCAACGAAATCGAACAAGCTGGAGGAAGAGGGGAGGGCAGGCAGGACGGTGACGCCGCCGCCGTCACGGAAAGAGCATCGCGGCAGGAAAAACCGGCCTGGTTGGAGGCCGGCGGTTTCACCGCCGGCCGTGGCAGGTCCGCTCCTGGGCGATCGAGACCTGCCGGCCGCGCAATCTCATTGCGCGGCCTGTCCACGCAGCCTTTCGTGTTACGGCTGCGCGGGGTGAACCGGCTGCGCCGCCTGCAGCGCTTCCGTTGCGCGGGCGCGCGATTCCTGCGCGGACTGGTTGCGCTCGCTGCGCGCGTCGCGCGCTTCGGCACGGAACGCCTTGCGTGCCTCGGCTGTCCGCGCGCGTTGCTGCTGGTTCGCCGCGCGCACTTCCATGCGCTTTTGCACGATCGGGTCTGAATGCTTCGCGGCCGGCGCGGGTGCCGCTGCAGCCTGGTTCACGGCCTGCTGGGCGACGGCAGAGCCGGCGGCGAGCATGCCGACTACGGCGAACATCGTGGCGATCTGTTGGGCGAGACGGTTCATAAGTGATGCTCCGTTTATTGAGGGTTCCTTGACAGTCAAAGCTGACAGCGTTGCGCCGCGAGGCGGCCGGTCGACTTTGGAAGAGGCTCGATGCTTTCTTTCAAATAGCTAACGAACAGGACGTATTTTAAAGAGATAAGCGAAGGTTTCAATCAGCTTTCAGTCATTTCTCCAGGGTATACCCTCTATCGGCTGGGAGGCCCGTGAGTGCAGGGGCGCGTCAATCTGGCGCGTTGACTTGGGGATTTCAGGTAACGTCGTGTGCATCTTGCGATCGCGGCTGGCGGCCGGATTCGCAGCGCGTCGACGACACGTTTGCGCCCCTTCCTGCTTTTGCTTTCCGCACGGGTCAACGGGAGACAGGAGATGAAACGGATCAGCTCGTTTGCCGCAGTCGGCTTCGCCGCTTCAGCGCTCGTTTCCGGCTGCGCCTACAACAGCAGTTCGCCGAACGTCTTCACCCCCGGGCAGGCGCAGCGCGAGAGCACCGTGCGCTTTGCGACCGTCGAGAGCGTGCGTCCGGTGCGGATCCAGACCAACGCGGGCCAGCCGATCGGCCTCGGCGCGGCCGGCGGCGCCGCGCTCGGCGCGCTGGCCGGAACCGCAATCGGCGGCGGCCGCGGATCGGTGGCGACCGGCATCCTCGGCGGCATCGGCGGCGCGGTGGCCGGCAATGCGGTCGAGAACCGCGTCGCGATGCGCGACGGCCTCGAGATCACCGTGCTGCTCGACACGGGCGAACTGCGCGCGATCACGCAGACGGCATCCGGCGATTTCTTCCATCCGGGGCAGCGCGTACGGCTCGTGTCGAGCGGAGGCATTACGCGCGTCACGCCTTGATTGAGCGGGCAACGATCGGCGGCTGCCTGCCGATGCGGCTCTTGCGCTGCGTCGATCGCGACGCCGCGTACCGATCGATTCACTGGCGCAGTCTCGTGCCGATCGTCGGCGTGCTGCCGTTTTCGCTCGCGCGACGGCGGCGCTCGCGTGCCGAATCACGGCGTCATCGTGCCGACCCCGTACGGCGACGTCGCGACGTCGTCGAACGACGGCAGCGGCGCCGCCGCCTTGCGCGAGGTCGACGGTGCGACCGCCGCCGCCGTACCGGCATCGGCGCTTACCGTGACGCCATGATCGATCCACCCGTCGAGCCGTTCGAGCACATACGGAAAGAACGGATTCGAGCCGATCCGGAACAGCGCGTCGAGGCTCACGGTCAACACGCCGCGCTCGGCGCGCACGGAAAGCGAGCCGAGCGCGATGCCGAACGCCGGACGATCGGTGTCGGCGGCCGCGAATCCATACAGCGGGTCGTCGGGCGGAAACGGCAGCGCGACGTGCGACAGCGAGAAGATGTTCGGCGGATAGAACAGCGCGAGCGGCCGATAGCGCGCGACGGTCCGGCCCGGCTCGACGACGCGTTCCGTCACGCGCGCGTCGCCGCTCGCGTTGCCGATCACCGTCAGCCGATAGCGCAGCGGCAGCGCCGGCATCATCTGCCGCAGCGCGCCGAGCGCCGACGGATTCGCGAGCACGCCCGGTTTCGCATGGCGGTTCACGTCGAACAGCACGAGTTCGCTGCCGTTCGCGGGCAGCCACGCATACAGCGATTGCAGGATGGCCGGCGTGCTGACCGTGAAGTCCGCGACCGACTGGAACGTCAGCACGGGCGGCAGCGCCGCGAGCCGGCCGCCGCGGCCGAGCCGGACGAGCTGCGCCTGCAGCGCGGTGGTCAGCCGGTGCGACTGCCGCGCGCCGTTCACCGGAAACGAGTTGTACTTGAACGGATTGAACTCGGGCACGACGTTGAGCCACGCCGCGTTCGCGAACGCCGGCAGCAGTGCGGGCAATTCGGCGAGGCCCGCGAAGCGCGCGTATCGCGTGACGCCGACCATCGGCGACACCAGGATGATGTGGCGGGCGTGCGCGAGGCGGCCGTCCTCGATCGCGTCCATCGCGTACTTCAACGCGAGCGCGCCGCCGTTCGAATAGCCGACGATGTCGAGCGGCTTGTCCGCGCCAGCCAGCCGGCGTGCCTCGCGGACCGCGAGCCGCGTCGCGGCCATCCAGGTTTCCCAGTCGACGCGCGTGAGCGCCGCCGGCACCGTGCCGTGCCCCGGCAGCCGGATCCCGACCGCGACATAGCCGTGCTCGACATAGCGTTGCGCGACGTGGCGCAGGCTGTATGGCGCATCGGTCATCCCGTGCAGCAGCACGACCGCGCCGACCGGCGGGCCGGGCGGATGCAGCACGTACGAGCGGTTCCAGTCGTGCTCGAACTTCGCCGGATAGAGCGGACTGCCGGCGAAATAGCGGTTCGACGCAATGCGCTCCGACCACGGCAGGCGATCGGTGACGTTCGCGCGCACGTCGGCGAACAGCGTGTTTTCGTGTGCGATCCACGTCGGCCAGTCGGCGCGGTCGATGTCGGCGGCGCTCATTTCGGGCGGCACGTATTTGTGCCAGAGCTGCAGCGGCGGGCCGTTGCTGACGTTGTACGCGCGCAGTGCGAAGAGCAGCAGCGCGACCGCGACCGCCGCGGCCACCGCGGCCACCGTCCAGCGGAGCATCGCGGCGACACGCGCGGCGAGCCGCCGGCGCGGCCGGCGTGAGGGCGGGGCAAAGACGGGAGAGCGGTCGTCGGTCATCGCGCGTTGGCCTCGTCGGCGCGGGGTGGCGGCGCGCCGCTTTCGCACTGTCGCATATCCGCGAAGGGGCCGCGAGCGAGCGTGCGCAGTGGCGGCCAGGCATCGATCGGCTGGGAACTGGCGGCCACGCTCGGAAAAGGGACGAAGTCGCGGTACGGCAGCATCGACGCGCAACTGACCTATCCGCTCGGGAGGCTATTCGACTATTTCAACGGCTTCGGCGAAGACCTGCCCGGCTACAACCAGAAGCGGCGAATCGCGCGAATCGGCTTCGGTCTCACGCGTTAGCAATCGTCGAACGCAACGTCGCGGTGGGCGCGGGGTTTCTTCATAGTGTTCGCCGCAACGCTGCGCTATGCTCGGTGACGTAATCACCGCGGGCTGGGCGAGGCGTTTCACGACAGCCAGGGGACGACATGAATCACGCTGATCCGGCCGAAGTATTCGAGCGGCTTCTGGCGCAGGTGCCCGACGCGGTCGTGCTCGTCGACGAACACGATGCGGTCAGTTTCTTCAATCCGGCGGCCGAGGCGCTGTGGGGACTGACGGCCCGCGCCGTGCTGGGCCGCGACGCCGGCGCGCTCTTTCCGGATGGATTCTTCGTCGACGACGCAAAGCGGGCAGTCGATCACCTGCCGCTTGCTTCGGACGACTACGCGAATGCCGAGAGCAGCGCCGGCGCGGCCGACATGCCGATCGAGCGCCCGGACGGCGCGGTGCGTCACGCGACGTTGTCGGTGCGCGAATTCGACGTCGCGGGACGCCGCTTTCGCGCGGCGTTCGTGAAGGACGTGACCGACGACGGCCGGCAGCGCGAAAAATGGCAGCGGCTCGCGATGGCCGTGAACGGCAGCCATAACGGCCTCATCATCTCGACGCTCGACGGGCGCATCTCGTTCGTGAACGCGGCGCTCACGAAGATGCTCGGCTACGAACTGCACGAACTCGCCGGGCAGCGGCTGTTCGATGCGTTCGTCGGCATTCACACCGATGCCGATGCGCTCGAGCAGTTGCAGTCGATGGCCGAGCGTCAGCCGCTCGTCGACGGATTCCGCCAGGACGTGCTGCTGTATGCGAAGAACGGCCGGCCGGTCTGGGTCTGCGTCGGGATGACGGTCGTGCGCGATCAGGCGGGGCAACCGGTCGACGTCCTCGCGGTGCTCACCGACATCACGCTCGCGAAGATGCACGAGGCGTTGCAGCAGAAGGTGCTCGACGCGATGGCGCGCGAGTTGCCGGCGACCGAAGTCGCGCGGATTTTGTGCGAGGAGGTCGAGCGAATCGCGCCCGAAGTGATCGCCTCGTTTCTGCGCGTCGATGCGGACGGGCGGCTCTTCACGCTCGCGGCACCGCGGTTGCCGGCGTCGGTCACGCGGCTGATCGACGGCCAGCACATCGGGCCGTGCGCAGGCTCGTGCGGCACGGCCGCGTGGCGCGGCGAGCCGGTCGCCGTGACCGACATCGCCACGGATCCGCTGTGGGCCGCGTACCGCGATCTCGCGCTGCCGCACGGGCTGGCCGCATGCTGGTCGTATCCGGTGAAGGGCACCGACGGCACGGTGCTCGGCACGTTTGCTTTCTACTATCGCGACAGTCACGGACCGGCCGCGTTTCATCAGGCGCTCGTCGAGATCGGGCTGAACCTGTGCGCGCTGCTGCTCGAACGCGAACAGGCGCGCGCACGCATTCACCAGCTCGCGTATCGCGATGCGCTGACGGGCCTCCCCAATCGCGCGATGCTCGAAGCGCAGGCGACCGACTTGCTGAAAGACGCCCACGACCACGGGCGGGAATTCGCGCTCCTCTTCGTCGACCTCGATCGCTTCAAGCGCGTGAACGACACGCGCGGCCATGCGATCGGCGACGCGCTGCTGCGCGAGACCGGTCGCCGCTTTCGCTCCGTGCTGCGCGGCAAGGATCTGTTCGGCCGGCTCGCGGGCGACGAGTTCGTCGCGATCCTGCCGCGTTGCGGCGTCGACGACGCGGCGCGCGTCGCCAGGCGGCTGATTTCGGCCATCGCGCAGCCGGTCGTGCTGCCCGGCGCGACGCTGCATGCGAGCGCGAGCGTCGGCATCGCGATGTTTCCGGCCGACGGCGTCGAATTCGACACGCTGCTGCGTCACGCGGACCTCGCGATGTATCACGCGAAGGGCCTCGCATCGGGCGGCTATAGCTTCTTTCGCGCGGACATGATCCGTCTCGTGCAGGAGCAGGTGCTGATCGAAGCGGAATTGCGCGTCGCGTTGCAGCAGAACCTGCTGTCGCTGCACTACCAGCCGCAGTTCGGCGGCGACGGCGCGCGCCGGCTCGCCGGCGTCGAGGCGCTGCTGCGCTGGACGCATGCGACGCTCGGCAGCGTGTCGCCGGCGCGCTTTATCGTGCTCGCCGAGGAGTGCGGACTGATCGGCGAGCTGGACAGCTGGGTACTAGAAGAAGGGTGCCGGCAACTCGCGGACTGGCGTCGACGCGGCGTCGACATTCCGCGTCTGTCGATCAATCTGTCGGCGAGCGACTTTCGCGACTGCACGCTCGCGGACCGCGTCGCGCACGCGCTGCTGCGCCACGGGCTGAGGCCCCGCGACCTGACGCTCGAAATGACCGAGAGCGTGATGCTGAGCGACGAGCCGATGGTGCACACGATGATCGCGCGGCTGCACCGGCTCGGCGTGACGCTGTCGATGGACGATTTCGGCACCGGCTATTCGAGCCTCGGCGGATTGCACAAGCTGCCGCTCGACGAACTGAAGCTCGATCGCAGCTTCGTGCGCGATCTCGACACCAGCGATTCGGCGCGGGCGCTGACCGCCACGGTGCTGCGCATCGGGGAGACGCTGCGGATGAAAGTCGTCGCGGAAGGCGTCGAGACGGACACCCAGCGGCAGTTCCTGCTCGACCACGGATGCCCGGTGCTGCAGGGCTATCTGCTCGGTCGCCCGATGCCGGCGGATCGGCTCGAAGCGTGGATGCGCAGCGCGAACGCTGGGCTGCACGCGTGACGACAGGCGGCCCGCCGCGTTGCGCTATGCGCGAATCTTCAGCTGCTCGCCGATCGCCGCGCCGCCCATCGCCGGGTCGGAGATGCCGTCCTCACCCGTTTCGATGCGGCCCGCGAAGCGGCGCGTGTAACCCGGCAGTCCGCTTGCGCGCAGCGTGAAGTCGTACCAGTGACCGGAGTGGTCGAGCGACCAGTGCAGCGTCGTGTCGCCGCCCGCTTCGATGTCGGCGGTCCACGACTTCGCCGCGTCGAAGTACGCATTCGCGTGGACCGTGACTTCGATTGCCGCCGTGCCGGTGTTGAACACCTTCAAGGTCAGATCCCCGCTGTTCGCCTCGTACACGACCTCTGCTTCGGGACTCGGCTGGCCGTTCGCCCGCGCACCCGTGAAATGACGGTGATAGCCGGCCGGGCCGAGCACCCACAGGTCGTACGCGCCGTCGTCGGACAGCACGGTCCACACGTCGCTCAGCGCTTTGCCGGGTTCGACCGTGTAGCGACGCGGCAGTGCGTCCAGGCGAAGGCGGTCGTACACATGGAACACGGCCGCGACGCCGCCGCTGTTCGCGAACGCGAGTTCGACGCGATCGCTTCCCGGCAGCACACGCGCATTCGTGTGCAGTTCGTACGGCAACGCGCGCGAGCGGCGCACGCCGGTTTCCTGGACCGGCAGCGTCGGCGTCGCGGGCGCGAGCGGCGTGGTCGTGTGCGCGAGCGTGCGGCTTTTCGCGTCGAGCGCGGCCGTCGGCGGCAGCAACGGCATCACGCGCGCATCGTCGGGATGCCGGAAATCGAAGCACGTGGTCAGGTCGCCGGCGACGGCGCGACGCCATGCGCTGATGTTCGGCTCGTGCACGCCGAAGCGCTTCTCGATGAAGCGGATCGTCGACGTGTGATCGAATACCTGCGAATTGACCCAGCCGCCGCGGCTCCACGGCGACACGACGACCATCGGCACGCGCGGCCCCATTCCGTACGGATGATGCCGATACGGCAGCGTCGCGGTGATGCCGCCGACGTCGTCGCCGAGATAGTCGTCGGCGACATCCACCGTCGATTGGCCGGCGAACTGCGCGAGCGCCGGATCGGCGTGATACGCGACGTACGACGGCGGCGCAGGCGGCGGCACATGATCGAAGAAGCCGTCGTTCTCGTCGAAATGCAGGATCAGCACGGTCTTGCTCCACACCTTGGGATTCGCGGTCAGCGCGTCCAGCACCTCGGCCGTGTAGTTCGCGCCCTGCAGCGGGCTGGATGCGCTCGGGTGCTCGGACCCCGACGCGGTCGCGCAGATCCACGACACCTGCGGCAGTGTGCCGTTCATCACGTCGTTCTTCAGGTCGGACAGCTCGCGTGTCCGGATGCCGCGCTCGACCAGTTGCTGCTGCAACGGCGTGCGCGTGCCGGCACTGGCGGCATTCGCGTCGCGAAAGCGTCTGAAGCCGAGCAGCGGATTCAGCGCGTAGTCCTCGGCCGCCGGCCGGTACACGCGCCACGTAATGCCCGCGGCCCGCAAGCGCTCGGCATACGTCGTCCACGTGTAACCGGTGGCGATCGGGCCGTTCGCGATCTGGTTGTACGAGTTGTCGAGCGCGGGGCCGTTGTAGATGCCGGGCAGACCGGGATCGTCGCGGCCGTGGTTCGTGCCCGTGTAGATGTAGCAGCGGTTCGGGTTCGTGCCGCCCGTGAACGCGCAGTGATAGTGGTCGCACACGGTGAACGCGTTCGCGAGCGCGTACTGGAACGGAATGTCGTCGCGCGTGTAGTAGACCATCGACGCGTTGCGCTTGTATTGCGGCCAGTTGCCGATGCGGCCGCCGTCCCACGCCTGCTGCGCATCGGGATACAGATGCGGCGTATCGGCCGTGCGGATCAGGCTGAAGTTCGCGCCGGTGTCGTTGTGCTGTGGCGCGAGGATCGCGGGCGTGCCGCCGTCGTTGCGCTGATACCAGACGGTCTTGCCGCTCAGATCCGGCGCGTTCGGCACGGGTATCGGAAAGCGGTCGCCGAACCCGCGCACGCCGTGCATCGCGCCGAAGTAGTGGTCGAACGAGCGGTTTTCCTGCGTGAACACGACGATGTGCTCGACATCGTCGAGCGTGCCCCTGTTGCGATGCGCGGGGATCGCCAGCGCTTTGGCAATCGACGGCGGCAGCATCGACAGCGCGGCGGCGACGCCCGTCGCCTCGGCCGACTGAAGCAGGAAACGGCGGCGGTGATGATCGATGGTCATGGGTCTCGTGAATGTCGGGGCGGATCGCGACAGCGCCACACAGTACCGGCGTTGCCGCAAAAAGGAAAATGCATCGCGCGACGAGAACGGATCGACCGCCCGAAAGCGGTTGCTTAAAACGGCCCGCAACCGATGCGAACGCAACGATATAGGGCGCGATGCGCTTCGTCGTCACCGATTTTCCCCGGCACAGATGGCGTTTTCGTGGTCGGGAAAACCACGAGCGAATCTGACGATTCGTCGAACGAAACTTTAAGTTCCGCTTAAGTGCCGGCACGTACCGTACGCCCTAATGAAAGTTGAGGGCTCGACCAGCACCATGGAAACGAAAGAAAACACTCCAAAGACCCGGTCGCGCAGCGGCGTCGTCGCCGTCGGCTTCGCCGTCGCGATGGTCGGCGCGTATGCGGTCGGACATCACACTGCGATCGGCGGCCAGCCGGTCGCGAACGCCGGCATCGTGCCCGTTTCCGAGCAGGTGAATACGCCTGCGGTCGCCGGCCCGGCGGCCACGCCTGACTTCTCCGGCATCGTCACGAAGTACGGCCCGGCCGTCGTGAACATCAGCGTGAAGCACTTCGGCGATACGTCCGGCCAGAGCGACGACAAGCCGAGCTCGGCACTGGGCTCGGGCTTCATCATCAGCAGCGACGGCTACATCCTGACCAACAATCACGTCGTGGACGGCGCGGACGAAGTGACCGTGAAGCTCACGGACAAGCGCACGTTCCGCGCGAAAGTGATCGGCGCGGACAAGACCACCGACGTCGCGGTCATCAAGATCAACGCAAGCGACCTGCCGAGCGTGAAGATCGGCGATCCGTCGCAGAGCAAGGTCGGCGAGTGGGTCGTGGCGATCGGTTCGCCGTACGGCTTCGACAGCACGGTGACGTCGGGCATCATCAGCGCGAAGGCGCGCACGATGTCCGATGACGCGGCGACGCCGTTCATCCAGACCGACGTGCCGGTCAATCCGGGCAACTCGGGCGGTCCGCTGTTCAATCTGAAGGGCGAAGTCATCGGCATCAACTCGATGATCTACTCGCGCACCGGCGGCTTCCAGGGGCTGTCGTTTGCGATTCCGATCGACGAGGCGATGCGCGTGAAAGATCAACTGGTGAAGACGGGCACGGTGACCCGCGGCCGCATCGGCGTGGGTATTCAGGCGCTCGATCAGGACGCGGCGAAGTCGCTCGGCCTCGACGCGCCGCGCGGCGCGCTGGTGGGTTCGGTCGATCCGGACGGTCCGGCCGCGGCGGCCGGCATCCAGAAGGGCGACGTGATCCTGTCGCTGAACGGCCAGCCGGTGACCGAATCGAACGAACTGCCGTCGCGCGTGATGCAACTGGCGCCGGGCGCCGACGTGCCGGTGGAAGTGTGGCGCAACGGCGCGCGCAAGCAGCTGACGGTGACGATCGGGGCCGCGCAGGCGTCGGCGCCGCAGCGTTCGGCGCGCAGCGAGCCGCGTCCGCACGCGGCGCCGGCGAAACTCGGCGTGGCCGTGCGGCCGCTCACCGAAGACGAACAGCAGCAAGCGGGCGTCGATGCCGGTCTGCTGATCATGCAGGTGCAAGGCGCGGCCGAACGCGCGGGCCTGCAGCCGGGCGACATCATTCTCGGCGTCAACGGCAGGCAGATTCAGAGTGCGGATGAACTCCGGCAGATCATTGCCGGCGCGCACGGCCGTGTGTCGATCATCATCGATCGCGACGGCCAGCAGGCTTCGGTGCCGGTGCAACTGGGCTGAACGCCGTCGGAGCGAATGCGAGAGGCGGATTCGCTCCCGCGGTGGGTTTGCAGCGATTTCCCCGCCTTCATGGCGGGGTTTTTTTTGCGCGCCGCGCTCGACGGCTCGACGGCTCAATGGCCGTTGTCGTCCTCGTGCGTGGTCAGCCGGTTCGATACCGACCTCACGCCGTGCACCGACCTCGCGGCATTGCCGGCGCGCGAAATCTGCCAGCTTTCCGGCACCGATCCGGTGAGCGTGACGACGCCGACGCTCGCGCGGATGTGAATGTCCGAATCGTCGAGTTCCGGAACGCGCCGCAGCGCGCGGCGAACGTCGCGGATGATCGACGTGTCCGGCCGCGTGCCGGGTTGCCGCCCGGCGGCCGCCACTTTCTGCACGGAAGCGTCAGCGGGCGCGCGCTGCTGTGTCTGCGCGTTCGCGCCGCTCGCCCAGCTCGCGACGACCGCAGCCAGCATCGCGCCGATTCTTTTGCTCGCACCGTTTCGGTCCATGCTTCCTCCAGACGAGAGAGCGGGGCATCGCGCGACCGTTCATCGAGGCCTGCCCGGCGTAGCTGAAATGGTACTCGCCACGACAATCCGGATCCCGCAACGTGGACGATGCAGGCGACGTCGGCGGATGGCTGCATGCCGGCCGCAAGACTTCGTCGCGAGGCATGTGAATTGCTGATCGGGGCGGGCGCATCAGAGAGCGCGTCACGCGGTAGAAACCGCTGCCGGGAGGCACCATGCAACGAATTCGTGACAAGGTCCGCGCTGCGGTATTGATCGTGTCGGCGTCGCTGCTCGCAGCATGCGGCGGTGGCGGTGGCGGTGGGTCGGGCAACGGCAATGCGGCCGCGCCGGCAGGCGGCGTCCATCTGCAGGTGGTGTCGTTCGGCGACAGCCTGTCGGACGTCGGAACCTACGCGCCGATCGCGAGCGCCGTCGGCGGCGGGCGCTTCACGACGAATCCCGGACAGGTGTGGGCGCAGGACGTCGCGCAGTACTACGGCGACACGCTAAGCGCCGCGTACACGATCGACGCCACGCACAAGCTGAGCGCACAAGGCGGCTTCGGCTATGCGGAAGGCGGCGCCACGGTGGCGACGCCGGCCGATCAATACGACTTCCTGACCGACGTGATCGGCAACATTGAAATGCCGGTCAACCAGCAGGTCGCCAATTACCTGAGCGTGCACGGCAGTTTCGACGCGAATCAGCTCGTGCTCGTGTGGGCGGGCGCAAACGACGTGCTTCGCGCCGGGGCGCTGCCCGCCGCGGCGCCGGTCGTCGACGCGGCGGCCACGACGCTCGCGCAGCTCGTAGCGCAGATCGTGCAGAACGGCGCCACGCACGTCGTCGTGGTCAACGTGCCGGACATCGGGCTGTCGCCGAAGGGACTCGCCGCGC
Organism: Paraburkholderia sp.; assembly: GCA_035492135.1. Lineage (GTDB taxonomy): Bacteria > Pseudomonadota > Gammaproteobacteria > Burkholderiales > Burkholderiaceae > Paraburkholderia. The sequence continues at coordinate 66,457 of DATJJN010000081.1, forward strand.
CCGACGGCGGCGCGAATCTCACGCAGCTGTCGCAGCTTTTCGACAGCACGCTGAACGGCGCGCTGCAATCCGAGGGCGTGCAGTCGAAGGTAATCCAGATCGATTCGTACACGTGGACGAACCAGATCATCGCGAACTTCCAGGCCAACGGGTTCGCGGTGTCGAACACCGGGCAGGCGTGCGATCCGGACAAGACGCCCGACGACACCGCGCTGCTGTGCTCGCCGCCGACCTACGTGAGCGCCAACGCGGACCAGACGTACATGTTCGCTGACGACCTGCATCCGACGACGCGGATGCACGCGCTCTTCGCCCGGTTCGTCGAGCAGCAGATCGCGAACACCGGCCTCGGCCACTGACGCGCGCAGCCTGCAGCCTGCGCGCCCCGTCGCGTCTATCTCGCTGCTCCCGGCTGTTCCGGCGGCCAGCCGGCCGCCACACTCGTGCCCCATTCCGCCGTTATCTTCCCGAACGACGGCTATCCGCTGGATAGCCGAGCCGATCGACGTTGCGCCGTCAAGCGACGAAACCGGCACAATCACACCATCTTCGATCTGCCCCGGGAAGCCCCATGTCCGAAGTATCAGCCGTACCTGCAGCGCCGGACGCGGCAAGTCGTTCGCCGCGTATCGGCCCGCTTTTCGCGCTGTGGCCGTTTCTGCGACCTCACGCCGGGCGCTGGGCGCTCGCGTTCGTCGCGCTCGTGACGGCGGCCGGCGCGACGCTCGCGTTGCCCGTCGCATTCAAATACCTGATCGACCGGGGCTTCGCGAGTGGCGACCGCACGCATATCGACCGCTATTTCCTCGCGCTGTTCGTGGTGTCGCTGATCCTCGCCGGCGCCACCGCGCTGCGCTTCTACCTGGTGTCGTGGCTCGGCGAGCGCGTGACCGCCGATCTGCGTCGGGCCGTCTACGACCATGTGATGCGGATGAGCCCGCAGTTCTTCGAGACCACGCAGACGGGCGAAGTGCTGTCGCGGCTCACCACCGACACGACGTTGATCCAGACGGTCGTCGGCACGAGCCTGTCGCTCGGGTTGCGCAACGTGCTGCTGACCGTCGGCGGCGTCGGGATGCTGGTGATGACGAGCCCGGTGCTGTCCGGCTACATCATCGCGACGCTGGTGGTGGTGGTCGCGCCGATCGTGATCTTCGGGCGGCGCGTGCGGCGCCTGTCGCGCGCGAGCCAGGACAAGGTGGCCAACGCGAGCGCGCTGGCGGGCGAGGTGCTCAACGCGATGCCGACGGTGCAGTCGTACACGCAGGAAGCGTTCGAGGCGCAGCGTTTCGGCGGTGCGGTCGAAGCGGCGTTCGATACCGCGCTCACGCGCATCCGGGCGCGCGCGTGCCTGACGGCGGTGGTCATCGTGTTCGTGTTCGCCGCGATCGTGTTCGTGCTGTGGCTCGGCGCGCAGGCGGTGCTGGCCGGCCGCATGACGGCGGGGCAGCTGTCGCAGTTCATCCTCTATGCGGTGTTCACCGCGGGCGCGGTCGGCACGCTCGCCGAAGTGTGGGGCGATCTGCAGCGGGCCGCGGGCGCGACCGAACGGCTGCTGCAGTTGCTGGCCGCGCGTTCGCCCGTCGAGGAGGCCGTGACGACCGCGACGCTGCCGGGCCGCGGCGACGGCATCCGCTTCGAGAACGTGAGCTTTTCGTATCCGTCGCGCGCCGGGGTTGCCGCGCTCGCCGGCTTCTCGCTCGACGTGCGTCCGGGCGAGCACGTGGCGCTCGTCGGGCCGTCCGGCGCGGGCAAGACCACGCTGTTCCAGTTGCTGCTGCGCTTTTACGATCCGCAGGCCGGCCGCATCCTGATCAACGGCGTGCCGACGCAGGATTTGTCGCTCGCCACGCTGCGCCAGGCGATCGGCATCGTGCTGCAGGACTCGGTGATCTTTTCGGGCAGCGTGCTCGACAACATCCGTTACGGGATGCCCGACGCCACGCCGGCGCAAGTGCGGCGCGCCGCCGAAATGGCCGCGGCGGCGGGTTTCATCGAGCAGTTGCCGCAGGGCTACGACACGTTTCTCGGCGAGCGCGGCGTGCGGCTCTCGGGCGGACAGCGTCAGCGCATTGCGATCGCGCGCGCGATCCTGAAGAATCCGCCGATCCTGCTGCTCGACGAGGCGACGAGCGCACTCGACGCGGCAAGCGAACGGCTCGTGCAAACGGCGCTGCACAACGCGGCGCGCAACCGCACGACGCTCGTGATCGCGCATCGGCTCGCGACCGTGCAGCAGGCGGACCGCATCGTCGTGCTGGATCAGGGGCGCATCGTCGCGCAGGGTCGTCATGCGGAGCTTCTGCACGATTCGCCGCTTTACGCGCAGCTTGCCGCGCTGCAGTTCGGCGAGCAGGCGGCGAGCGTCGTGGAGCGGGACGCGCTGCGCGATCGGGTCGACTCCGAGTGACGGATTCCCGCTCATGAACGACACGAAGAAACCGGCTGCGTCGACCACGCAGATCGCATCGCTGTGGGTCGAATTCGTTGCGCTGTATGCCGGGGTGCCGCTTGTGATCGTCGCCTTCCGGCTGCGCGTGCTGATGCTGGCCGTGCTGTGGCTCGGCGCGATCGGCATTCATCTGTTTCTGCGCAGTCGCCATCAGGTTTCTCACTCCGAGGAATGGAACTGGGCGGGATTTCGCGCAGGCGTCGCGCACGTGCTGCTGCGCTTCGTGATGCTGGCGGCGGCGGTCGCGATCGCCGTGTGGTACTTCACGCCGGAGGTGTTCCTGTCCTTTCCGCGGCAGCGGCCGGCGTTCTGGCTGCTCGTGATGGTGCTGTATCCGGTGTTGTCGGTGTGGCCGCAGGAACTCGTCTACCGCAGCTTTCTGTTTCACCGTTATCGGCCGATTGTCGGCGACGGACGCGGCTACGTGGTCGCGTCCGCGGTCGCGTTCGGCTACGTCCACCTGATCTTCCTGAACTGGATCGCGCCGGTGATGACGCTGATCGGCGGCGGACTGTTCGCGACCAGCTATCGCAAGCATCAGTCGCTCGCGCTCAGTTGCGTCGAACACGCGCTCTATGGGTGCATGGTGTTCACGGTCGGCCTCGGCAGCTACTTCTTCACCGGCGCCGCGTGGCATCGCTGAGCGCCGGGCGCGCTGCGTTAGCCGTTAGCCGTCACCCGTTGCCGTCGAGTTTGAAATCGACCCACAGTCGCTCCGCCAGTTGCTTGCCTTCCATGCCATGCGGCGGCGGCGGGCATTCGGCGTCGCGCACGGCGAGGACCGCCGCGTGGTCGAGCAGGCCGACGCCGCTCGACGTGACGACGTGTATGTCCGACACCGCACTATCGCGATAGACGAACGCGACGAGCGTGCGTCCGGTCGTCCCCTGCATGCGGGCCGATTCCGGATAGCGCAGCGCCGCCTGGATCGCGGCGCGCAGCGCGCCGTCGAAGCTGGCGTCAGGGTGGCCCGCGGCCGGCGGCGGCGGGACAGGCGTTTGCGACGAGCGGGCGGCCGACGCCGGCTCGGTTGCCGCGGCGGTTTGCGTCGCTGACGGCGTGGGCGCCGCGTCCGGCGCGGGCGTCGGCGGCTCGGCGGCGACCGGACGCGGTTGAGGCTGAGGCTGCGGCTGCATCTGCCGCTTCGGCGCTGCCGCATGCGCGGCGTGCGCCGGCGGCGCGGGCGCGACGCGTCGCGGCTGCGGCATCGGCTTCGCGATGTCCTGCGCGGGCTGCGGCGCCGGCTTCGACACGTGCTGCGCGGGAGTCGCCGCCGGCATCGATGGCGCGAGCGTGATTGTCATCGGCTCCGTGCGCGCGGGCACGGCGACGTGCGGCCGGATCAGCCACCCGCCGACGCCCGCGAGCAACAGCGCCTCGACGGCCAGTGCAATCGCGGCAGACGTGACCAGCGGCTTGTGCGTGCCGGGACGCGGCGCACGCTGCCCGACGATCGACGCCATCTCAGCCTCCTTTCTCCGGTTGCGCGGCGAGCGACACCTGCGTGACGCCGGCCGCGTGGCACGCGTCCATCACGTTCACGAGCTTCTGCAACTGCACGTCCTTCGCGCCGGCGATCGTTACGACCGTGTGCGCGGGATCGGCGCGTTTCGCGAGCAGCGCGGTGAGTTCCGCCGTGCCGAGCGTGTGCCCGTCGACGGACACGCTGCCGTCGGTCGCGAGGATCACGGTGACTTTCGGCGGCGGCAGACTGCGCGCGCTCGCGCTCGACGGCAACTGCGTGCGCAGCCCCGCATCCGGAATCATGTGCAGCGTGATCATGATGAAAAACACCAGCATGAAGAACATGATGTCGATCATCGGGATGATCTCGATGCGCGCCTTGCGTGCTTCGAAGTACTTCATCTCACGCTCCCTGCCGCGCGAGCGCGACGAGCGCGTGCGGCGCGTCCGCCTCGGTCTGCGTCGCGACCGGCGGCGCGTCGGCAGCGGCGCTCGACAGGCGATTGACGAGCGACGTCTTCAGCGTGTCGAGCTGGTGCATCACGATGCGCACGCGGTTGTGCAGGCCGTTGAAGAACACGAGCCCGATCATCGCGACGAACAGGCCCGACGCGGTCGCGATCAGCGCCTCGGCCACGCCGCCCGTCACCTGCGTCGGTGCGTTGCCGGGGCCGGCCAGCACCTGGAACGCGTCGAACATGCCGACGATCGTGCCGAAAAGCCCCAGCAGCGGCGCGAGCGTGACCGCCGTGTCGAGCATCCACAGAAAGCGGTCGATGCCGGGGGCTTCGCGCATCAGCGCTTCTTCGAGGCTGGCGGCGAGCGTGTCGCGATTTGCGCGGCCGGCGAGGCGCGCCGCGGCCGCGATCAGGCTGCCGGTCGGCAGCCCGTCGTGCCGCGCGGCCCACGCGACGAGCGTGCCCGCGCTCAGCGCCTTGTGCCGGTCCAGCTCGGCGAGCGCCGCGTGCGTGTCGCGCGACACGCGCTGCAAGTGCCACAGCCGCTCGATGACGACCGTCAGCGTGACGAACAACAGTGCTGCGATCACGTACAGCACGCCGCCGGAATGATTCGCGACGCGCAACAGGGTGGCGATGGACATGGCCTAATCTCCGTCAAAAATCGCAATGGAGCCGCACATACGCGCTCAACGGCGGCCCGACGAATGCGCCGACCACGTTGGTCGCGAGGTAGTAACGCCGGTCGGTGACGTTGTCGATGTTCAGATCGACGCCCCAGTGACGTTCCGCGTACCCGAACTGCAGGTTGCCGATCACGTAGGCCGGCGCCCACGCGTAGCCGTTCGCGAAGCCGTTCGTCATCCGGCTCTGGTAGTTGATGCCCGCGCCCGCATGAAAGCCAGCCCTGCCGAACAGCTTGAAGCGATACGTGGTCCACAGGTTCGCCATATACGCGGGCACGCCCTGCGGGACCGATCCGACCGCGCCCGGCGTATCCGGGCTATACGTGATGTGCGCCTGCTGCGCGGTGAAGTTCGCGTACGCGTGCCAGTCCGATGTGAGGCTCGCGTCGAGCGACGCCTCGGCGCCGCGCGTGCGTTGCGAATCGAATGCGATCTGGTCGTCGCCGTACGGCGTCGCGACGTTGTCGCGCGTGACGTGAAAGAGCGCGGTATTCAGCACATAGCGCCCGTCGACGAACGACCACTTCACGCCCACCTCGTATTGCAGCGCGGATTCGGGCGCGCCGATCGAAAACGCGTCGTTTTCCGAATTGAAGTTCGCGAGGTAGCTGCGCGAGACGCCGACGTACGGCGACATCCACGGCGTCAGCTTGTACAGCGCGCCGATGTTCCAGCTCGTCGGCGCGTCGTTGCGCGTGTAGCTGTTGCCCTGGACCAGCGTGGTGCCGTCGTTCGCGGTGCGGTTCGGTTCGCCCGGCATCGGGTTCAGCGTGAGCGTCGTGTCGAACCAGTCCTTGCGCACGCCCGCGCGAATCTTGAACCGGTCCGTCACGTCCACCTGATCGGTCGCGTACAGGCTGTAGAAGTTCGCGGTGACGTTGTCGTTCTGGCACGAGTGCGACGGCGCGCACTGGAAGTCAAGGCTCGCGATCGACGTTTCGAGCGGCACCGGCGCGAAGATGTCGCCGATGTCGGGCAGGTCGGCCGTCAGCTTGTCGGTGTTGAGGTCCTGATGCAGATATTCGAAGCCCGTCACCAGCGTATGGTGGACGCTGCCCGTCGAGAATTTCCACACCGGCTCCAGCTGATAGTCGAGCGTGTTGAGCGAATCGTTCTGGTCGCGCAACTGGCGGCCGGTGAACGTGTCGCCCTGTACTTTCGCGTGCGTGCTGTCGCCGTTGCTGTAGAAGTCCAGCGTGTGATGCATGAACGACAGACGATTGTTGAGCGTCAGGTAGTCGCTGATGCGCCATTCGTCCGACAGCGTCGCACGCACGTAATCGCCGTGCGCGTTCGCGAACGGCGACGAGTACTTCGCGTTGAACGGGACATTGCGAATCGGCGCGCCGTTCACGTAGATCATCCCGTACGAATCGGGCGTCGCCATGTATTGCTGCGCGTCGAGCGAAAACTCGATCTTGTGGTCGCCGATCTTCCATTGCAGATCGGGGCGGATTTCCTTGTTCCATGACGCGAGGTCGCGATAGCCGTCGGAGCGGCTGCCCGTGACGTCGACGCGATAGTTCAGCCCGTCGATGCCGGTGGGGCCGGTCACGTACGCGCTGCCCTCGACGGTGCCGAACGAGCCGGCCTGAATGTCGCCGCCCCAATGGAACTGCGCCGACGGCGTGTAGTGAATCAGGTTGATCGAGCCGCCCGGCGGCCCGCTGCCGAGCAGCGCCGAGCCCGGGCCTTCGAGCACTTCGATGCGCTCGACGCCGAGCAGCGAATGCATCGTCCCGTTGACCTGGTCGCCGTCGGAAAAGCCGTCGTTGTAGGTCTGCGCCTGTAACCCGCGAATCATGAAGTGATCGGTGAACCCCTTCGAGTCGGTGCCGCCGTAGTTCACGCCGGACACGTTGCCTTTCTGGATTGCCTCATTGAGCGTCGTGACGCCCTGTTCGTCGAGCAGCCCGCGCGGAATTTCCTGCACGGTCATCGGCAGCTCGCCGATCGGCGTGCCGGTCTTGCTGATGTTCGCGGACTGATACGGATCGTTCACGTTGTGGTCCGGGGCGATGGCGGCATTCGCCGCGTTCACGGCGACTTCGCGGAGCGTGCCTGCGGGCTGCGTTTCCTGCGTCTGCGCGGGTTGAACCTGTTGTTGAGCCTGCTGTTGTCCCTGTTGAGCCTGTTGAACCTGTTGAGCCTTCGCCACGTGGGCGAACGAAAAAGTGGCAAACAGCGCCGATACGGCAATGGCGGTGCTGGTTTTTTGTCTGTTCGTTGGCTTCACGCTGAAGAAATTGTTGTTGTGTTGGTGTTGTAATCGCGACGCCGGGGCAGCGGTCCTTTCGGACGGCCGTCCGGCGTCGCGGACCGACTCACTCGCGGTTCAGCGACGGGACCGGGCGTTGCACGCATCGGGCGCATTGCGACTCGCGCCCGATGCGCACGGTTCGTCGCCGGACGAAGGCGACTTAATCGTCGTCGCCGTCGTCGTCGGCGGTCGCGACCGTCGCCGCGTTAGCCTTCGTCGCGTTGCCCTTCGACACGTCAGCCGCCTTGATATAGGCGGTGTGCGGCGCCGGATACGGCTTGTCGCCCATCACGCCCTTCCACAGCACGTGGTTGAAGACGTCCGGATCGATGCGGTCTTCCTTCGAGAAGTCGAAGCCCTGCTGCACGCTCGCCCAGTACTCCGGACCATGCAGCGGATGAACGACCGGCCCCATCGCGTACTGGTTGCCGTCGTTGCCGTTCGACGTCGAGCCCGTCGCGACGGCGCCCACCGCGGTGTTCGCGAGGATCGTCGACGCGACCGCCGTGTACGTCCACGTGGGCTTCGCGTGGACGTCGAACAGGTCGGCCATCGGCTTCGCGTAGGCCGTGTTCAGGTCGATGTGCTCGGTGCCGAGCACGTCTTCCATCGTGCGGATCGCGTTGACCTGGTTGTACGCGGTGCTGACGATCGCGTGCTGCTTCACGTACGGGCCGACGATATACACCGGTGCGCGGTGCGAGTCGACGTGATCCGACCCGGCCTGCGAGTCGTCCTCGACGACGACGATCAGCGTGTCCTTCGCGTACGGGCTGTGCGAGACGGTCTCGACCAGCTTGCCGACCGCGAAGTCGTTATCCGCTTCTTCCTGCTCCGCCGAGCCCATTCCGCCGACGTTGGTCGACTCGCTGCCGGTGTGGTCGGCGCCGAGGCGGACGATTTCGAACGACGGCAGACGGCCGTTGGAGACGAACTGCTGGAATTCGCGGTTCCATTCGAGTTCGCGGAAGGTGTCCGGATACGCCTGGTCGAAGCCGCGGTAGTACAGGTCCGTGCGGCCGACGAGCGACGGCTTGATCGGATTGGCTTCGATCGCGTCGGCGGCGAACGGGCTCAAGAGCGGGCTCGTCATCGTGCCGATCGGGCCGACGTTGTTGACCATGCCGCCGTAGTTGCGCACGGTGCCGCCCGCCTGCAGAACCGCGTCATAGATGCTCGCTTTCTGATAGCCGAACGGCGCGTTCGGGACCGTCACGTCGGCGATGCCCGGCAGCGCGTTGGCCGTGCCGCCCGGCAGCGATGACGTCGCGTTCGTGAAGCCGTTGGTGCTCGACGTCGACGAGTAGTACGACGCGTCGCGCGCCGCCGTCGTCGCAAGGCCGACCGGCAGACCGCGATTGTCGCCCTCGGATTCGTACGACATGCCGCGCGAGACGCCCGCATAGTCCTCCTGCTGCGACACTTCTTCGGTCGGCGTCACGTGCGCGTGCTGCACCCACGACCAGCCGTCCATCGAGCCGTCGCCCGGATCCATGAAGTTGTCGATCGTGACGAAGTTGTTCGCGATCGCATGGAAGTTCGGCGTGATCGACTTGCCGTACATCGTCACCGACGAGTCACCGTTCGAGCCGTTGTTCAGGTCGCCGAGGATCTGGTCGAACGTACGGTTTTCCTTCACCACGTAGATCACGTGCTTGATGTGATCGTGCAGGAACTTCATCGTCTGCTGGTCGGCCGCGCTCGCGGCCATCGCGTAGTGATTGTTCTCCGCGACCTGCGTGGTGAGCTCGCCCAGCACGCGCGACGACGGCACCGGCGCGCTCACGAGGCTCGACTTCTCGAGACCGAACTGATACTGCGCGCTCTCGCCGCCCGGCGTGTAGTTCGGGTTCGGGCCCGTCACCGACTTGCCGTTGATGATGTACATCTGCGTGCCGTCGGCGGACAGCGTGATGTCCTTCGGCGCATAGGCGGTCGGGATGAGGCCCTTCACCTGGTATGCGCCATCGCCTTCGAGTCCGATCACCGCAATCGAGTTGTCGCCGTTGTTGACCGCGTACAGTGTGCGGCCGTCCGGCGACAGCGTCACGTTAACCGTGTCGCGGCCGCTGTACGCCTCGTGGCCGCCGTTGCCGTTGTCGACGCCGAAGTGGTTGCCGTTGTCGCCGAAGCCCGGCATGCGGATCTCGATCGACTGCTCGACGCGGTGGCTCGCGGTGTCGATCACGGCGACGCGGTCGGTGTTCTCGACGGCGACGAACAGCTTCGACTGGTCATGCGACAGCGTCATCCCGTACGCGTTGCCGTTCACCGGAATGCGCGCGATGAACTGCGGCGCGGCCGGGTTCGCCAGATTCAGCACGACGACTTCGCGGTCGCGCACCGACGACACGAACGCCGTGCCGTCCGACTTCAGCGTGACGGCCCACGGATACTCGCCGCCCGCGACGCCTTGCTGGCCCGACGTGTGGAACGGACGCAGATCGTACTCGGCGAGGATCGCATTCGACGTCGTGTCGATGGTCGTAATCGAGTCGTTGTAGTTGTTCGCGACGACGAGCGTCTTGCCGTCCGCCGACACGGCGAGACCGCCCGCGTTCGGCTTCACGCCCGAGCCGATGCCCGACGTATGGTTCAGTGCGATCGACGTGGAGAGCGCGAACGGCGCCGCCGGCGATGCCGACGCGTGCGTGTACACGTACACCTTGTCGTCGGCGCCGCCCGTGCCGTACAGCGTGCCGTTGCCGTTCCAGGCGAGGCCGTCGAACGCGTTGTTCTGGTGGATCGCCTGAATGAACTTCGGATTCGCCTTGTTCGCGCCCGACACGTCATAGATGAACACGTACTGCGTCGAGTCGGCCTTGTCGAGCGTGTTGTTGTTCGAGCCGGTGTAGATCGTGTTGTAGCCCGCGGTGATGACGGCGAGCGTGTTGCCGTCCGGGCTCAGTTGCGCCTTGATGGCGCCGCTGACGATCTGCGACGGCTTGGCGGCGATTTGCGGGTTCAGCAACTGCTGGACGGCGCCCGGAATGGCGGCGGGCGAGATGAACTGGCCGGTCGGCAGCAGTTCCATGTTGCTTTGGGGGGCTGCAACTGCATGAAGAGAGGGGACAAGCAGCAAACAACTCAGTATTCCTGACGTTACGCCAGGCTGAACCAGGCTGCGCTTTTTCATTTCTTTAATCTCCGGAAGACAAACAGAATGGGACCATCTGCGCTTCTATTGCACTTGTCAGATCTGTTCTGTTACCCCTGATCTGCACTACTTGATGCGGTGCTGGTGCCGACGAAGCGAACTGCGCAAGCGACATCAGCGGACGCACTTTAACGTTTGCGCGTGTCAGCGACGTGAATCGTATGACGCATTGAAAAGAAGATGCGCGATGAGTTGCGCGCAGTTCGTTGTGTGCGCAACCTGTTTGGCGTGTGGACGACGCGGGGCCGGAACTCGGGAGGTTCCGTTGCGATGCAACTGCGCGCCGTTGGTGAGCGACGATAGCGCCCGCGGATTGCCGCCATATTGCAGCCAGCTTGTAGAGCGCTTTCAGTGGCGCCGGTTCGTTCCAGTGTGAATGCCTCTTGAGGGTTAACCCTCCCGCACATGGATTCCCGCGGTGTTTCTACCGATTTGGATGCGCGCACAACCAAATCGGTAGTGTTTGCCGGCGGCATGCGCCAGAACCTTCGCGAAACTCCACAGGCCACCTTTGGCATACAAAAAGAGGCAGCTGGTCGATCGGATTCGCGGCCCGTTGCAGGAGATCCCGGCTCCCGGCGGATTCGGCAGAAGGAAACAGGAGACAACCGAAATGGAAGAGGGAGCGAGCCTGGAGCGTTCGGGCGGCATCGAAACGAAGCTGGTACCGGCGCCGGTTCCTGTTGCTGTTGATTCTGGTCGAGGCGTCGAGTCCGCGAGGCCATCACGTGCCGCCGCTGAAAACGGTGTCCGGTCTGCTGATGAAGCGTCGCCTGTTCGTGCAGATGCTGCATGACTTCCGGGCAGGCCGCTATTTGAAGGCGAATTAAGTCGTCTTAGCACGGTTTTAGACGCGGTAACGGCGCCTTGCGAACAGCGCGGCGCGTTTTTTGGCTGTTTCCGCTTATTGGGGTTGAATAACTGGTATACCGCCGCGGTATCATAAGCATTCGTCTGAGCGAATGCGGGGCGTGACGGCCGCATCGCTCGATTCCGATCCCTCTTCTCGTGTCATCCCATGAATGTCCCGAAACTGAGCCGGTCCGCGGAAATCAAGGCGCTCCTCGAAGCCGAAATCGAGCGTGGCGAACTCGTGCCGGGCGCGACCCTCGACGAGCGGGCGCTGGCGGCGCGTTTCAACGTATCGCGCACGCCGATCCGCGAGGCGCTCCAGCAACTGGCCGCCCAGCAGTACGTGCAGATCGTGCCGCGTCAGGGCGTGTTTGTCGCGAGGATGTCGGTGCCGCAACTGCGCGACGTGCTCGAACTGTTGAACGAACTCGAGGTGGTGTCGGCGCGGCTCGCCGCGCGGCGCATGAACGACCAGCAGCGCGACGCGTTGCAGCGGGCCATCGACGAGGGCGTCGCCGCGTTGAAGGAAAACGATGCGCGCCGCTTCGCCCGCGCGAACCTCGAATTTCATGAGGTGATCTGCAACGCGTGCCACAACGAGTATCTGGCCGATCAGATCCGCTCGATTCGCCGGCTGATCTCGCGCTACCGTCCGAAGCCGTTTCTCGCGCCGAGCCGCCGCGAGAAGGCCATCGCCGACCATCAAAAGCTCGCGCAGGCGCTGTTGTCCGGCGACGAAGCGGCCGCCGCGAGCGCGATGGCCGAGCATTCGCCGGGCGGCGACGCCGGCTTTTCGGAGTTCCTCGCGACGCTGCCCGCCGAGTACCTCGCGCGCGCGCCCGCGTCGAGCCGCGACACCCCCGACCTCTCGTCGATCGACTCGCTGTACGACCGCTGACGCGTCGACGCGGGCCGTCCGGCCCCGCGTTGCATCCGTCGTCGTGCCTCCCGGTTGTGCCACGCCTTCCCCAGGTTCGAGAATTCACGTTCGCTGGGGCGTTGGATTTCAGGGTTACGGCACCGTGGATCGGTTGCATATGCAACGAACCGGGCGCGTCGCGTTGCGGTCCCGCCACTGCCGAAATGGCTTTTCGCATCCCGCGACCGCGCGAAACCCGCGGCCGATGACCGCGGTCGTGACCGTCGCGAACCTCGCGTCCGGGTCGCATCGCGCTCAGCAGGAGGTCGGGCAAGCGGGTGAACGCAAGCCTGGTTTCGATCTATGCGGGCTCGCTGATCCGGCCATCGTCGTCATGCGTTGCGTCGCGGCCCGGCATTTCTCCGCGCGCGATCTCCAGGCTATCGCCGACGGTGAGCGTGATCCACTGCTCGACCATCGGCAAAACGCCCACCTCGCCGTTTGCAATCGACGTGTTGCCTCGCCGCAATTCAAGCCGTGTGCCGGGTACGACGTAAGCGGCCCGGTCGGTTTCGCACAGGCATTCGCCCGGACGAATTTCGACGACGTAAAGCGTCCGCTTGCGATTGCGGGCATCGTCGAACGTGAACGTGTCGCCGGGTTCTGCCTTTTCGATGAGCACGGCGTCGACGGGAATCGCATCCGCCTCGCCTGATTCAACGGTGTCCGCCAGGAGCCGCACGCGGGCGACTTCGATTACCTGCCCCACAGCATTGCGGATCGGTCGCAACTTGACGACCGCCGGTCCTGGTTCGATCGAACGGGTGCGCAGTTTCGGGCCGGCGAGGTCGAACGAAATCAGGCAGCGCTTACCGAGTTCGCGCTCCGCGCAGCGAAGATGCTCGACCATCCGTTCCCAGATCGCCGGCGAATCATGCGCGCAATTGATGCGCATGATTCCCATGCCCGCTTCGATCAGCGCCCGGATCAGTTTCGGATCGTCGGCCGCCTCCCCGGGCATCGTGACCATGATGCGCGTCGGGTGCCCCTGGGGCTCGGGTCCGAGGATGGCATCCGTATGCGCAGCGAGCATGACGGCGCCGGTGTCGAACGTGATCGGCAGGCACTTGAGAATATCGGGCGGCACCGGCTCGCCCGCCAGCGTATGAAGTACGCGAAGCACCGCGTTGAGCGAGGCCATGACATGCGCCTCCATTCGTCCCAACGAGCTGAGTCCGATCCGCGCGAGTTCGTCTTGAAGAGGTCGCACGTCATGTCGTCGCACTGCGGGTAGTGGGCGAGGTTGACGGCGCTCTCGCGCATCGACGGTGAAACCAGCGCAAACTCTCCGCCATATTCCTGCTCTGCTTCCAGGGCGGCGCGCCGCAATTCCTCGACGCCACGTTTCACCTGCGCGAGTTGCTTCTCCCAGGATACGTCGCGTTCAGTCGGTTCTCTCATCGCAGCCGGCTCCAGGGAATTGGCGACCAGCCGCGACAAGGCCGCAAACGGTGGGGCGGTTTTCGCATCCGGAACAAACGGTGCGTCGACGTTGCATCGAGCGTCGGTGTCGCTCTGTCGCGGTGTGCAATTTCAGACCGTAGGCAACGGAAGTGACACTTCTGTGACCATTGCGAGCCTTCAGGCGGCTCTCGTTGGTCTGCTTCGAGTGCTGCGCTTCCATGCAGCGGGGCCGCCCCCCGCGAACGATTCGAATACGCGGGTGACGCCGGGCTGGCAATAGAGGTGGTCGACACGCGCTACGCCGGATAGGTGCCGCGGTGAATACATCTGCCGTCGAGGAAAAGCTCTCTTTGCGTTTGCTCGCGCAATGGGTCAGTTGCGAGACTGAGTCCGCCTTGAATCGTGCGACGAAGTGCCGGCTGTCGTTGAGATCCGACTGCATGCGTTGATCCTCATCGAGAGGTTCCCAGTCTGGTCTGACGAATCCTGCAGCCATGCGAACCCTATTGGCCTGAAAACGCGCATATCAAACCAGACGCGCCCGCTGTGCCGATGCTCTGATGCCCGTTCAGGTATCTTCCATTGCATCCAGGCCCAAGCGCGAACGGGTTGCCAATATCGTCGCGCTGGCCCGGATCGAGAAGCCGCACGAGCTGCCGCGGTTCGACTCATCTGCGAATTGCAGCGCGACTGGAATCGTGAGAAAACGGTTCCTGGCTTCGCCGATATCCTCTTCGCGGTAGAAGGCCACTGACACGATTTCGTCATCTTTACTTCGTCGACGCAAAGGAGGAATCCACGCATGGACCTGAACCTGAAAGGCAAACTCGCGCTGGTCAGCGGAAGCACGGCCGGCATCGGCCTCGCTATCGCCAGCACATTGGCGCAGGAGGGCGCTCGCGTTGTCGTCAACGGCCGCTCGCAGTCGTCGGTGGATGACGTGGTGACGCAACTGAAAGCGGACACCGGCGGCGATGTGCACGGATTCGCCGGCGATCTGAGCACGGCCGCCGCAGCCGACGAACTCGTGGCGCGCTTTCCGGGTGTCGAAATCCTGGTGAACAACCTCGGCATTTTCGAGCCCAAGCCGTTTGAAGAGATCCCGGACGCGGACTGGCAGCGTTTCTTCGACGTCAACGTGCTGAGTGGAGTGCGCCTTGCGCGCCTGTATCTGCCTGCGATGCGGCAGGCCAACTGGGGTCGCATTATTTTCATTTCGAGCGAAAGCGGGGTGCAGATTCCGGCCGAAATGATCCACTACGGGATGACGAAAGCCGCGCAGATCGCGGTCTCGCGCGGGCTGGCCGAAGCGGTTGCCGGCACGGGCATTACCGTGAACAGCGTGATGCCGGGGCCGACGAAATCGCGTGGAGTCGGCGAATTCGTCGAGACGCTTGCCAAGGCCGACGGCAAATCGTTTGAAGCGTTCGAAAAGGAATTCTTCGAGAAAGTGCGCCCGACATCGCTGATCAAGCGATTTGCTTCGCCGCAGGAAATTGCGTCCCTCGTTGCCTATATCGCGAGTCCGCTTTCGTCGGCCACGACGGGAGCTGCGTTGCGAGCCGATGGGGGCGTCATAAAAAGCGCCTTCTAGAAGAATCCGCAAACCGCCCGTTGCTCGCGGCGCGATGCCCACGCGCGCCGCCTCCTCGACGAGGTACTGCTCGACCAGCGCCGCATCGACTTCGTGCGGCCGGGCGCCGTCTTCGTGACGGGCGCCTCGCGGCTTCGTCCAGTTCCACGTCCTGTTTATCGTTCCAGCAGATAAGCGTATCGGATTTGCTTCGTTGACCGTATCGGGACGCGAACCGTACAGTCCGCGGACACTGGCGGGCACAGGGCCGCCGAACCTGTCTACTGGAGCGTCGATGTCTTTCTCTTTTCGTTCTGTTTTCCAACGCGCCGTTGCACGCCGTGTCGCCGCGACGTGGCTTGCATGCTCGACCGGCGTAGCCGGCTTCGCCGCTGCGCCGCTCGCGCATGCGGAAGGGCAGCTGCGCATCGCCGAGCAGTTCGGCATCGTCTATCTGATGCTGAACGTCGCGCGCGACCAGCAGTTCATCGAGAAAGAAGGCCGCAAGGAAGGCGTCGACGTGAAGGTCGACTGGGTGAAGCTGTCCGGCGGTGCCGCGATCAACGATGCGCTGCTGAGCGGCTCGGTCGACGTGGCCGCCGCGGGCATCGGCCCGTTGCTGACCGTGTGGGATCGCACGCACGGCAGGCAGAACGTGAAGGGCGTCGCGTCGCTCGGCAATCTGCCGTATTACCTCGTGTCGAACAATCCGAACATCAAGACGATCGCCGATTTCACCGAAAAGGATCGCATCGCGGTGCCGGCCGTGTCGGTGTCGGTGCAGTCGCGCGTGCTGCAGTACGCGGCCGCGAAGCGCTGGGGCGACAAGGATTACGACCGGCTCGACAAGCTGACCGTCGCGGTGCCGCATCCGGACGCGACCGCCGCGATCATCGCGGGCGGCACCGAAATCACCGGACACTTCGGCAATCCGCCGTTCCAGAACCAGGAACTCGCGGGCAATCCGAAGGCGCACATCGTGCTCAGTTCGTACGACGTGCTCGGCGGCCCCAGCTCGGCAACCGTGCTGTACGCGACGCAGAAGTTCCGCGACGACAATCCGAAGACGTATCGCGCGTTCATCAACGGTCTCGCGGATGCAGCCAGCTTCATCGCCGCGCATCCGGACGCCGCCGCGGACATCTACATCCGCGTGAATCAGGCGAAGATCGACCGCAACCTGTTGCTGTCGGTGATCCGCAATCCGCAGGTGCAGTTCAAGGTCGCGCCGCAGAACACGCTGCCGCTCGCGCAGTTCATGTATCGCGTCGGCGCGATCCGCAACGACCCGAAGTCGTGGAAGGACTACTTCTTCGACGATCCCGCGATCTCGTCGGGTAGCTGACGCGTTCGCCACCGCGTGGATTTCGTCGCTGACGCTGACACGCCGGCCGCGAGATACGCGCTGACGACGCTTATGCGTCAGCGCGTTTTGGATATGCGCAATCATTGGTTGGGCGACGCGCGGCACGGACCTATCGTGTCGTTTTGTGCCAACGTCGATTCCTCTGCCATGACCCTCAACGTGAAAGCCATAGCATCAGTTCTTGCCGTTCGCGGCGCGCGGCCGGGAGCGCAGTGATGAGCGCCACCGCTCAGGTTCTCGGCGGCGTCGCGTCATTCGACGCCGCGCGCCCTGCAGCCGACGCACGCGTCGCAGCGCCGGCCACGAGCGGCCGTCTGCTCGCGGTCGATCGCGTGAGCCTCGAATACCGGACGCGCGAACGGATCGTCCGCGCGACGCACAACGTCAGCTTCGACGTGTACGGCGGCGATCGCTTCGTGCTGCTCGGCCCGTCCGGCTGCGGAAAATCCACGCTGCTGAAGGCGATCGCGGGTTTCATCCCGCCCGTGTCGGGCACGATCTCGCTCGCAGGGGAGCCGGTGCGCGGCCCCGGCACCGACCGCATCGTCGTGTTCCAGGAATTCGACCAGTTGCCGCCGTGGAAGACGGTGCTGCAGAACGTGGCGTTTCCGTTGCGCGTCGCGAAGAAGCTGAGCCGCGCCGAGGCGGACGACATCGCGCTGCATTATCTGGAGAAGGTCGGCCTCGCCGCGTTCGCGCGGGCCTATCCGCATACGCTGTCGGGCGGGATGAAGCAGCGCGTCGCGATTGCCCGCGCGCTCGCGATGCAGCCGCGCGTGTTGCTGATGGACGAGCCGTTCGCGGCGCTCGACGCGCTCACGCGCCGCAGGATGCAGGAAGAACTGCTGCGTCTGTGGGACGACGTGCGCTTCACGCTGCTGTTCGTCACGCACTCGATCGAGGAGGCGCTGATCGTCGGCAACCGGATTCTGCTGCTGTCGCCGCATCCGGGGCGGGTTCGCGCGGAGCTGAACAGCCATCAGTATTCGCACGACAGCGCCGGGCACGACGCGTTTCGCGACAGCGTCGCGCACATTCACCATCTGCTGTTCGATACGCCGAATAGCTCGAATACCCCGGAGGCCGTCCGATGACCACGTCCGCCCCGTTGGTTCCGCCCGTGCGCGCCGAATACGAGCGGCCGCTCGAGCCCGTCGGCGATCTCGCGCTCGAGACGCCGCTGCCGCTCGCGAAGCGCATCGCGTCGCAAGCGTGGCTGCGCAAGACGCTGATCGCGCTAGTGCTGATCGTCGCGTGGGAGGCGCTCGCCCGCGCGATCGACAACGACCTGCTGCTGCCGACATTCGGCGCGACGCTCAGCGCTTTCGTGCAGGGCATCCTGTCCGGCGAATTGCTGCAGAAAACGGCCGTCTCGATGTCGGTGCTGCTGCGCGGCTATCTGCTCGGCGTCGCGTGCGCGTTCGCGCTGACGTCGCTCGCGGTGTCGACGCGGATCGGCCGCGATCTGCTGTCGATGCTGACCGCGATGTTCAACCCGCTGCCGTCGATCGCACTGTTGCCGCTCGCGCTGCTGTGGTTCGGGCTCGGCACCGGCAGTCTGCTGTTCGTGCTCGTGCACGCGGTGCTGTGGCCGCTCGCGCTCAACACGTATTCCGGGTTCCGGTCGGTGCCCGAGACGCTGCGGATGACCGGCCGCAACTACGGCCTGACCGGCCTGCGCCACGTCGTGCTGATCCTCGTGCCGGCGGCGCTGCCGTCGATCCTCGCGGGGCTGCGCGTGGGCTGGGCGTTTGCGTGGCGCACGCTGATCGCGGCGGAACTGGTGTTCGGCGCGAGCAGCGGCAACGGCGGGCTCGGCTGGTACATCTTTCAGAACCGTAACGAGCTATATACGGATCGTGTATTTGCGGGGCTGGCGGCGGTGATTGCGATCGGGCTGCTCGTCGAGCATCTGGTGTTCGATACGCTCGAACGCCTGACGGTGCGCCGCTGGGGCGTGCAGCACTGACGGCGGGCGACGCGAACCGGGGAGGCGACCGCGCAGTCAGGCGGCCGTGTTCGCAGGAAGCAGCCAGCGCCGCCTCGCCTCGATGCGATCGAGTTGCAGCAACAGCGCGTCCACCGCGCAGAGCTGGCTGTGTTCCAGATGATGACGGTCCATCAACTGGCGCAGCCGGTTGCGCCAGTAAGCGGCGGGGAACACGGGCAGTCCGCTTTGCGCCGGTTTTTGCAGCGACAGCGCGATTGCCTGCTTGATGTGCGCGATTTCCTGGTCCACGAATGTCATGTTGGCCCCGCAACGGTGCATCGCTTCATGCTTGTCCGTACAACTGTAGGACAGCGCCGGGCGCGAGGCAGGCTATCCAGGTGGATAGGGGCAGCGCAAATCGCGTCGATGACGCGCCATGCGCCGGCAGACGGCTTCGCGCGAGCCGTTGCCCCGACAACCGGCCGCCGCCCGCGCGGGCGGCGGCCTTCGACGCGTTACAGGTAAGAGCGTCCATCCAGAAAGGCCTTGCGCCAGCGGACGATCGCCACGCGCTCGAACAGCTCGGCGAGCGTGAACGGGTCCTCGGCGATAAAACGCTCCGCTTCGGCGCGCGTGTCGACGTCGATCACGTAGAGGCTGCCTTGCGCGCCCTGGCCGTCGTCATTGAGCTTCGCGCCGCACGCGAGCAGCTTCGACGCGTTCTGCGCGAGGAATTCGAGGTGCGTGGGCCGTACGCGGTCGCGCACGTGTTGATGATCGGGCTTGTCCCACGTTTCGATCATGTAAGGCATGGTGGCTCCAGTCGTTGAGTCTTGAGTCTTCGGTTATCGGGAAAGGGGCGCGGGCAACGTTCGGCGTCGCGCGAGGCTAACGGCCGCCTCAACGAGCGCATTCGCGTGCCCGCAGGCGGCCATCACCGCCATGATGCCCGGAAGGAGCGGATACTGCAGGGCGAGGCCGCCGATCGTACGGATTCCTTCGTTCTTCGACAGCGGCCCGCGCGGACGCAGCCGGCGGCTGTCGCCCATCTCAGACTCCTGCCGCGCCGACGGTCATCCCGCCGCACACGTAAAGCACCTGGCCAGTGACGAAACCGCTCCTCGCATCGAGAAAGTACGAGACCGCGTGCGCAACGTCGTCCGGCGTGCCGATGCGCGCCACCGGCACGGCGGCGACGATCGCCTTCGTGCGCGGGCTGTCGGGCGGGTTGGCGCGGTCGAACAGCTCGGTGCGGATCGGCCCCGGCCCGATCGCGTTCGCGGTGATGCCGTGCGCGCCGAGTTCGAGCGCCCACACGCGCGTCATGCCGATCAGCGCGGCCTTCGTCGCGGAGTACGCGGTGCGCAGCGGCTTGCCGAGCGCCGCGCGCGACGACAGGCTGACGATGCGCCCGAACCCCGCGTCGCGCATGCCGGGCAACAGCGCCTGCGTGCATTGCATCGCGCAGCGCACGTTCAGCGCCCATGCGCGTTCGAGTTCTTCGAGCGTCTGGGATCCCGCCTCGGCCGGATACACCGCGCCGACGTTGTTGACGAGCCGCGTGATCGGGCCGCCTTCGAGCGCGCGTTCCAGCGCGCGGCCGGTCGCTTCCGGGTCGGACAGATCGGCGATCAGTCCGTCGCCGACGCGGTCGATCACGACCGCGTCGTAGCCGTCTGCCTCGCAGCGTTGCGCGCAGGCCGCGCCGATGCCGGCCGCGCCGCCGGTGATCAGCACTCTGTGTCGTTGCATCGTGAACCCGCTGGAAGGGTGATAGTTCGACGGGCAAGCCCCGAGCCCGGCGCAAATCCCGCGATCGCGCGCCGGGCGGCGTAGTGGATCGGATTATCGAGATCGCGACAGAACGCGCGCAAGGCCTTAACGGGTAAACACCGACGCGCGACGTCATGGGTCGCCATCCATCGAATAGAAAGCAATAAGAAAGACACGTCGGTGAATCGTAATTTTGTGTTGGCGCGGACACCGTCGTGAAGCCGTCGCGCTGACACATTTCGTCATCCGCCGCGTCGCGCGATACGCATTTCGCCCCGCCGTGGCGAGCCAGCATGCGATTGTGTGCGATACACTTGGCCCAAACCGTCTTTCTGTCGGCAGATTGTCTGTTACGTCTGCTCGTTGTCTTTCACCTCAGGCGCACTCGCGCGCGGGTCGCATTGTCCGCGCGCTGAGTTTGCGCCTGCGGTCCGTACCCAGTGAGAATGCCTCGATGACGATGAAAACGCTGTTCCTGCAAGCCCCTTCGTATGACGGTTTCGACGGCGGTGCCGGCTCGCGCTATCAGGCGAAGCGGGAAATCCGCTCGTTCTGGTATCCGACGTGGCTCGCGCAGCCCGCGGCGATGGTGCCGGGCAGCCGCGTGCTCGACGCGCCGGCCGACGGCCTGTCGGTCGAAGAAACGCTGAAG
>DATJJN010000082.1:0-61327 GCA_035492135.1 Paraburkholderia sp.
CGAGGTAGCGGCCGGCGGTCTGCACATCTTCACGCAATCCGGAGAACATGGTCGGCTCCCGTCGATATCAGTGCACGCGCGACGTCACGACGCCACCCACCGGCATCGGCTCGAACGGCGTTTCCTTCACGGTCGGGCGGCCGATGCCGCGTGCGCGCGCAATCTCAATGAGCCCGTACACGACGACCGTGACCACGACGAAAATGAACACGCCCGACAGCGTCGCATTCACATAGTCGTTGAAGATCAGGCGATGCACTTCGTCGACGGTCTTCGCCGGCGCGGGAATCTTGCCGTCCGCGAGCGCCGCCGACAGCTTCGATGCGTGCGCAACGAAGCTCACCTTCGCATCCGCCGAGAAGATCTTCTGCATGCCCGCCGTGATCGTGCAGATCAGGAGCCACAGCGTCGGCGCAGCCGTCACCCACGCGAAGCGATCACGCTTCATCTTGAACAGCACCACCGTGCCGAGCATCAGCGCGATGCCGGCGAGCATCTGGTTCGAGATGCCGAAAAGCGGCCACAGCGTATTGATGCCGCCGAGCGGATCGACCACGCCCTGATACAGGAAGTAGCCCCAGGCGGCAACGCACAGCGCGGTCGCGATCAGGTTCGCCGGCAGCGAGTCCGTGCGCTTCAACGCCGGATGGAACGTGCCGAGCAGATCCTGCAGCATGAAGCGGCCCGCGCGCGTGCCGGCGTCGACCGCGGTCAGGATGAAGAGCGCTTCGAACAGGATCGCGAAGTGATACCAGAACGCCATCATCGCCTGACCGCCGATCACCTGGTGCAGGATCTGCGCCATGCCGACCGCCAGCGTCGGCGCGCCGCCCGCACGCGCGACGATCGTCGTTTCGCCGACCGCGTGCGCGGTCGCCGTCAACATGTCCGGCGTCAGCACGAAGCCCCACTGGCCGACCGTGTGCGCGACCGCATCGGGCGTCGTGCCGAGCACGGCGAGCGGCGCGTTCATCGCGAAGTACACGCCCGGCTCGATCACCGACGCGGCGACGAGCGCCATGATCGCGACGAACGACTCCATCAGCATGCCGCCGTAGCCGATGAAGCGCGCGTTGGTTTCGTTATCGAGCATCTTCGGCGTGGTGCCCGACGCGATCAGCGCGTGGAAGCCCGACACCGATCCGCACGCGATCGTGATGAACAGGAATGGGAACAGGTTGCCCGCCCACACCGGACCCGAACCGTCGATGAACTTCGTGAGCGCCGGCATCTTCAGTTCCGGCGCGACGACGAGAATGCCGATCGCGAGCGCGAGGATCGTGCCGATCTTCAGGAACGTCGACAGGTAGTCGCGCGGCGCGAGCAGCAGCCACACCGGCAGCACCGACGCGATGAAGCCGTAGCCGATCAGGATCCACGTGAGCTGGGTGCCGCTGAACGTGAACAGCGACGCGAGCGCGGCGTTGTCGTGCACGTACTGGCCGAACGCGATCGACGCCATCAGCAGCACGAAGCCGATGATCGAAATCTCACCGATCTTGCCCGGACGGATAAAGCGCAGATAGACGCCCATGAACAGCGCGACAGGAATCGTCGCGCCGACGGTGAACGTGCCCCACGGCGAGTTCGTCAGCGCCTTCACGACGATCAGCGCGAGCACCGCGAGAATGATGATCATGATGAGGAACGTGCCGAACAGCGCGATCACGCCGGGCACGGTGCCGAGTTCCATCTTCACGAGATCGCCGAGCGAGCGGCCGTCGCGGCGCGTCGAGATGAACAGCACGACGAAGTCCTGCACCGCGCCCGCGAACACGACACCCGCGAGAATCCACAGCATGCCGGGCAGGTAGCCCATCTGCGCGGCCAGCACCGGACCGACGAGCGGACCTGCGCCGGCGATCGCCGCGAAGTGGTGTCCGAAGAGCACGACGCGGTTCGTCGGCACGTAGTCGAGGCCGTCGTTGTGGCGCACGGCCGGCGTCATCCGCAGCCCGTCGAGCTGCAGCACCTTGCTTGCGATGAAACGGCTGTAAAAGCGGTACGCGATCAGATAGACGCAGACCGCGCAGATCACGATCCACAGTGCGCTGATTCGCTCGCCGTGCGCGAGCGCGATGGTGCCGAACGCAAACGCGCCCAATAGCGCGACTAGTGTCCAGACAACGAAACTGGATGCCCGATTCATGGCGTCTCCTGATGTTCCTTTGTGGTTCTCGGTATATACCCGGCCTGGGAAGCCGGACCCGCGCATCGCGAATCGGGGTAGGACCGACAGCGTGCGGCGCCGGTCACGACGCAGAATGCGCCGAGCCGTGGGCGTGTAGTATTCGCTTTCGCCCACTACGCGACAAGCGGACAATTACGTAACCCTTATACGTGCTATTACGTAGGGGCGCAGTGCATTCACGCGATGAATCTGAAGACAAAGCTCTTTCTGCTCGCCGTCGTGCCGTTTCTTCTGGCGATTGCCGGCATCGGGCTCGGCATCCGGCAGCAGGCCACCACGCTCGCGACAACCGAACACGCGACCATCGAGGCCGCGTATCTGGCCAGCAAGGAGACCGAACTGCGGCACTACGTCGACCTCGCGACGAGCGCGATCGAGCCGCTTTACGACGAGTCGGCCGATCCGTCCGCGGACAGCGACGCATTGCGCGAGCGCGCGCTTGCCGTGCTGCAGAAGATGGACTTCGGTCCCGACGGCTATTACTTCGTGTACGACATGCACGGACGCTCGCTGATGCATCCGCGCGAGCCCGATCTCGTCGGCCGGGACCTGTGGGAGTTGCGCGACCCGACCGGCTCGCCGACGATCCAGCAACTGATCGCGGCCGCGTCGCGCGGCGGCGGCTTCGTGCGCTACGTGTGGCGGCGGCCGTCCACCGGTCTGCTCGCGCCGAAGCTCGGCTACGTGGTGCCGCTGTCGCGCTGGGGCTGGATGGTCGGCACCGGCATCTATCTGGACGACGTCGACTCGACGCTCGCGCAACTCGATCAGAGCGCGTCGGCGAACATCGAGCACACGCTGCGCTGGCTCGGGCTGATCGCGCTCGCCGGCGTCGGCGTGATCGCGCTCGGCGCGCTGGTGCTCAACGTCAGCGAATATCGCAGCACCGACGCGAAGCTGAAGCGCCTCGCGCAGCAGGTCGTCGAATCGCAGGAGAACGAACGCGCGCGGCTCTCGCGCGAGCTGCACGACGGCATCAGCCAGATGCTCGTGTCGGTGAAACTGCTGCTCGAATCGGCGCTCGCGCAACTGGAACAGAGCGGGGCGCGCGTGCCGGCCGCGGAGGCGCCGCTCGCGACCGGGCTGGCGCGGCTCGGCGACACGCTGCGCGAAGTGCGCCGCATCTCGCACGCGCTGCGTCCGGCGATGCTCGACGATCTCGGCCTCGCGGCGGCGCTCGAACAACTGACGCGCGAGCTGAGCGAGGAGGCCGGCATCGAGATCGGCTTCACGCACGTCACGCACTCGCACACGGCGCCGCTGGCCGACGACGTGAACACGATGCTGTTCCGGATCGCGCAGGAAGCGCTGACGAACATCGTCCGTCACGCGCGAGCCGAGCGCGCCGCGCTGACGCTCGACGTGTCGTCGCAGGGCGCGACGCTGACGATCGCGGACAACGGCCGGGGCTTCGACATCGACGACGCGCAGTCGGATCCGGGCGCCGGCATGGGTCTGCGCAACATGCGCGAGCGCGTCGAAAAATTCGGCGGCACGCTCTCGCTCAGTTCGCAGCCGGGACATACGGTCGTCACCGCGTGGGTGCCGCTCGCGGCAGGCGTCGGTGCCGCAAAGGACGACAAATGAACGACACTGCCAAGCCGGCGCGCCTCGTGCTCGTCGACGATCACCCGCTCGTGCGCGACGGTCTGCGCGCGCGTCTCGAAGCCGTGCCGAACCTGACGGTCGTCGGCGAAGCCGGCAACGCGGACGAGGCGATCGCGCTCGCCGCCTCGGCCGCGCCGGACCTCGTGCTGATGGACATCGGGATGCAGGGGATGAACGGCATCGCGCTCGCGAGCGTGTTCCATGCGCGCTTTCCGTCGATCCGCGTGCTGATGCTGTCGATGCACGACAACGTCGAATACGTGACGCAGGCGGTGCGCTCGGGCGCGAGCGGCTACGTGCTGAAGGATTCGCCGGCCACCGAGATCGTCCGCGCGATCGAGCTGGTGCTCGCGGGCAAGACGTTTTTCAGCGCGGGACTCGGCGCGCGGATGATCGAGGCGTCGGCGCTTCAGACGCCGGTCGAGCGCCTGACGCCTCGCGAACTCGAGATTCTGGACGCGCTAGCCGAAGGGCTGTCGAGCAAGCAGATCGCGCAGCGCAACGGGTTGTCGGTGCGCACCGTCGAGACGCACCGGCTCAACCTGAAGCGCAAGCTCGCGATCGAAGGCCAGGCGGAACTGATCAAGTTCGCGGTCGAGAACCGCCGCCGCAAGGGCTGACGCGGCGCATCAACCCGCGCTGCGGGCGTTGTGGTCGACGAGATATTTGATGAGTCCGTCGATGCCGCCCTTCGCGATCTGGTCGGCGAACTGCGTCTGATACACCTGGATCAGCCACGCACCCATCATGTTGATGTCGTAGATTTTCCAGCCCGCGGCAGAGCGCGTGAGGCGGTAGTCGATCGCGTCGTCGCCGCCGTTGCTGATCACGTGCGACTGCACGACGGCGTCGTTCGCGTTCGCGGCCGTGTTCGACGGCAGGAATTTGAACGTCACCTGCTGGTCGCGCAGCTGCGACAGCGAAGCCGCGTAGGTCCTCACGAGCAGTTGCTGGAACTGCTGGTACAACTGTTGCTGCTGCTGCGGCGTCGCGGTGGACCACGGCTTGCCGACTGCGATGCGCGTCGTGCGCTGGAAGTCGGTGGACGGCACGAAGTGCGATTCGACGATCGACGTGATGCGGGACATGTCGCCGCCCCGCGCCTGCGGGTCGGCCTTCATCGCGTTGACGGTACCCTCGACGGCGCTGCGCACGACGGCATCCGGCGTGCTCTGCGCGAAGGCGGCACCCGACACGGTCACGAAGGCGGCCGCGAGAAAAGCTGTCAAGTAACGTTTCATACACTGTTCGGAACAGAAGGTTTCAACGCCGGAGCGTCGGTATGACGGGCATTCCGGCTGGCCAGTATACCGGCTTTGCCGTGCGAGCCTCATGTACGCAAGCCGCGCGCCCGCACACGGGGCCGGTATACTTGTGCGCTTCGTGCCAGAAAAACTGCATCTTTGACAGGGCCCCCTCGCCTGTATGCTGAAGCCATTCATCATCAACCTCGTCGCCTGGTCGGTACGTCGCGCGGCGTGGGTCATCGCACTCTCGATTGCGCTAGCCGTGCTGTCCGGCGTGTACGTCGCGAAACATTTCCGGATCAACACCGACATCAGCGGGCTCGTCGTGAACGACGCGCACTGGGCCGGCCTCGGCAAGGCGATCGACGACGCGTTCCCGCAGCGCGGCGGATCGATCCTCGTCGTCGTCGAAGCGGACGCGCCCGAGCTGGCCGATGCGGCCGCCACCAAACTCGCCGACGCGCTGAAACAGGACACCGAAGCGTTCAGCGGCGTCTCGCAGCCCGCGGGCGGTCCGTTCTTCGAACATAACGGGCTCTTGTTCCTGCCGACCGAAACGGTGCTGTCGACCACCGGCCAGCTCGTGCAGGCGCGCCCGCTGGTGAACCAGCTCGCGAAAGACCCGAGCCTCACCGGCCTCGCGGGCACGCTGACCACCACGCTGCTGCTGCCGCTGCAGTTAGGCCAGGTGAAGCTGCCCGACATGGCGCATCTGCTCGGCTCGTCGGCCGACGTCGTCGATCGCGTGCTCGCGGGCCAGCCGGCCGCGTTCTCGTGGCGCGCGCTCGTCGACAGGGACATCGCCACGCATCCGGCGTTCGCGTTCGTCACCGTGCAGCCGGTGCTGAACTTCGCGGTGCTGCGCCCGGGCGCGAGCGCAAGCGCGGCGATCCGCGCGAAGGCCGCGTCGCTGAATCTCGACAAGGACTTCGGCGCACAGGTGCGGCTCACCGGCGAACAGCCGCTCGCCGACGAGGAATTCGCGTCGGTCCAGGACGGCGCCGCGCTGAACGGCGCGCTGACCGCGGTCGTCGTGCTCGTGATCCTGTGGCTCGCGCTGCGCTCGGGCAAGCTGATCGGCGCGGTGCTGATCACGCTCGTCGTCGGCCTGCTGATCACGTCGGCGCTCGGCCTGATGATGGTCGGCGCGCTGAACATGCTGTCGGTCGCGTTCATGGTGCTGTTCGTCGGGCTCGGCGTCGATTTCGGCGTGCAGTTCGGCGTGAAGTACCGCGAGGAGCGCCATCTCGACGACCGCCTCGAAGCCGCGCTCCTGAAAACCGCGCGGCTGATCGGGGTGCCGCTCACGCTCGCGGCCGTCGCCGTCGCCGAAAGTTTCTTTTCGTTTCTGCCGACCGCGTATCGCGGCGTGTCGGAACTCGGCCAGATTGCGGGCGTCGGGATGTTCGTCGCGTACTTCGCGAACATGACGCTGCTGCCCGCGCTGATCACCGTGTTCAGGCCGCGCGGCGAGGTGGGATCGCCCGGTTTTCCGTTCCTCGCGCCGGTCGACGCGTATCTCGCGAAAAACCGCAAGCCGGTGCTGATCGGCACGCTGATCGTCGTGCTCGGCGCGTCGCCGATCCTCCTGCATCTGCGCTTCGACTTCAATCCGCTGCATCTGAAGGATCCGCATACCGAGTCGATGGCGACGCTGCTCGCGCTGAAGGACTCGCCCGTCATCTCGATCAACAACGTGAGCGTGCTCGCGCCGTCGCTGGCGGACGCCGACAGGATCGCCGCGCAGCTGTCGAAGCTGCCCGAGGTCGGCCGCACGACGACGCTGTCCACGCTGATTCCCGCCGATCAGCAGCAAAAGATGATGCTGGTGTCGAGCGCGGCCCAGCAATTGCTACCGGTGCTGCAGCAACAGCCGGCGCCGGCGGCCACCGACGAAGTGCGGGTGCAGACGCTCAAGCGCGCGGCGAACCAGCTTTCGCTCGCGGCCGACGACCATCCGGGGCCGGGGGCGGCCGAAGCGAAGCGTCTGTCGGATGCGCTGATGAAGCTCGCGAACGCCAACCCCGCGACGCGCGACCGCGCCGAACACGCGTTCGGCACGACGCTGACGCTCGCGCTCGGCCAGCTTTCGCGCCTGCTGCAGCCGACCGAGATCACGCGCGCGACGCTGCCGCCCGCGATGGTCCGCGACTGGATCGCGCCGGACGGCCGCGCGCTCGTCGACGTGTCGCCGCGCGTGCCGCCGGGCGTCGATCCGAACGACGACCAGATGCTCGCGCGCTTCGCGCATGCGGTGAAGGCGGCGGCGCCGGGCGCGATCGGCGGACCGATTTCGATCCTGCATTCGGCGGACGTGATCATCCATGCGTTCCTGCAGGCCGCGGCGTGGGCCGTGCTGCTGATCACCGTGCTGCTATGGATCACGCTGCGTCATTTCGGCGACGTGCTGCGCACGCTGATTCCGCTCCTCGTGTCCGCGCTGGTGACGCTCGAAGTGGCGGTCGCGCTCGGCATCCAGCTGAACTTCGCGAATATCATCGCGCTGCCGCTGATGCTCGGCGTCGGCGTCGCGTTCAAGATCTACTTCGTGATGGCGTGGCGCGCGGGACAGACAGGTCTCCTGCAGTCGAGCCTGACGCATGCGGTGCTGTTCAGCGCGGCGACGACGGCGACCGCGTTCGGCAGCCTGTGGCTGTCGCACCATCCGGGAACATCCAGCATGGGCAAGCTGCTTGCCCTCTCGCTGTTTTGCACGTTGATCGGCGCCGTGGTGTTTCAGCCGGTGTTGATGGGCACGCCGCGAACCAAACGCGTGCGCACCGAAACACAAGGAATCAAACAATGAAGAGCCAAAAGGCCACAAGCAGGACCGCAGGCAAGTTCGTCACGATCGCCGTTGCACTCTGCCTGACGCTGTTGACGGCAGGCTGCGCGACCGGTCCCGACCGCAAGCCCGAAGACCCGTTCGAGCCGACGAACCGGGTGATCTTCAAGTTCAACGACAAGCTCGACCGCACGATCGCGCAACCGGTCGCGCGCGGGTATCAGAAGGTCACGCCGCGGCCGGTGCGCGAAGCGATCTCGAGCTTCTTCTCGAACCTCGGCGATGTCGGCAATCTCGCCAACAGCGTGCTGCAACTGAAGGTCACCGAGGCGACCGAGACGCTGATGCGCATCGTCATCAACTCGACGTTCGGCGTCGGGGGCCTGTTCGATGTCGCGACGCAGGCGGGGCTCTCGAAGCATCCGGAAGACTTCGGACTGACGCTCGGACGCTATGGCGTTCCTGCGGGCCCGTACCTCGTGCTGCCGGTGTTCGGGCCCAGTTCGGTGCGCGACGGGATCGGGATGGGCGTCGACGTGAAGTTCAATCTGCTGAACTACATCGAGCCGGCCGTGCGCAATCCGATGTACATCACGCAGTTCGTCAGCGCGCGCTCGGACTTGCTCGGCGCGTCCGACCTGCTGCAGCAGGCGGCGCTCGACCCGTATTCGTTCGTGCGCGACGCGTTCCGGCAGCAGCGCGAGTCGCGTCTGCGCGGCACGTCGGGCGCGGGGACCGGCGGCGGAGCGCCGCCGCTGCCGGATTACGGCGATCCCGGAGAGGGCGGCGATGGGGCACCGGGGGCGCCGGGTTCGCCGGGTTCGCCGGGTTCGCCGGGTTCGCCGGGGGCGCCGGGGGCGCTGGGTTCGCCGGGGGCGCCGGGGGCAAACGCGCCGGCTGGTGCGAACGGTGCAACGGGTGCCACCGACTCCGCCGCAAGCACCGAGGGTGGCGCAGCGGCCGCGGCGGCCGGCACCGCAGGCGTCGGTGCCGCGGGGGCAACAGGCGCAGCAGGCGCGACCGGCCCGGCAACCGCGCCGCAGCCGGCGACTCGTCCAGGCGATGCGGTGGCTGTCGCAGCGCCCGCTTCCGCGCCCGCAGCGACACCCGCCAACGCACCGGCGGCGGCATGGGCACCCGCCGCGGTGCCCATGCCGGCCCAACCGGACAGCGGCACGGCCACGCCCGAAACGCCGCCGAC
This sequence comes from Paraburkholderia sp., assembly GCA_035492135.1. Classification (GTDB taxonomy): domain Bacteria; phylum Pseudomonadota; class Gammaproteobacteria; order Burkholderiales; family Burkholderiaceae; genus Paraburkholderia. The sequence goes on from DATJJN010000082.1 coordinate 9,033, forward strand.
GGCACCGGCGCACTGACCCGGCGCGCGACCGGGTATCGCGAGGGCATTGCCGGAGTATCGCGAGGTTATCGCCAGGTCTGCGTAAACTCGCCGATCACGCGCGACAGATGCGCGTGCATCGCGGCGCGCGCGCCCGCCGCGTCGCGCGCCATCACGGCCGAAAAGATGCGCTGATGGTCGTCCTGCGACGCCGCCCGCAACGCGGGCGTGTGGAAGTGCTCCTCGATTTTCTTCCACAGCGGATCGGCGCGCGAGTTGTCCCACATCGCAGTCACCACGAGCCGCAGCACTTCGTTGCCGGTCGCCGCCGCCATCGCCAGATGAAACTCGCGGTCGGCGGCCTCGTTCACCGCCTTGTCGTCCATGCTGTCGCGCATCGTGCGCAACGCGGCGAACATCCGGTCGAGGTCCGAGTCCTTGCGCTCCGTCGCCGCGAGCGCCGCCACCTCGCTTTCGATCACCGAGCGCGCGCGCAGCGTCTCGATCGGCCCCGGCCCGCGCGGCAGCTCGAACGTCACGCTGCGCGCCTCCGGCACGTCGGCCACGTAGATGCCCGACCCCACGCGCACCTCCACCACGCCCTGCACTTCGAGCGCGATGATCGCCTCGCGCACCTGCGTGCGCGACACGCCGAAACGCTCGGCCAGCGTGCGCTCGGACGGCAGCCGCGCGCGCGGCCCGACGTCGCCCGCCACGATCAGGTCGTAAATCTGTTTTGCCAGCCCGACGTAGGAACGGTCGGCGGCGTCCGTATCGGCGGGGCGGCCGGTTGGTGAATGCGAAAGATCGGCCATCCGGGGTTCTCTGGAGCATCGGGGCCGCAGCGAGCGGCGGCGGAAACTGGCCAAATGGTACACCAGTTGATCGCGATTCCCCGTCGCGCCACGGACCGTTTTCGACCCGAAAAGCATGGAAACGGCGGGGGTTTACACGCGGTTGCCGCGCCCGCTGCCGCGCGCTGGTAAACCACTATCGCGCGCCGATTGGTATGCCAGTGACAATCCAGTCTGTCAGACGGCGTACGTTCCCGTAGGGCCGTCGCTACGCTTCGGAGGGATGGCCTTTGAAGATGTCCTTTCGCTGGTTCGGCGAGTCCGATCCTGTCCCGCTTCAGTACATCCGTCAGATTCCCGGCGTCACGCAGATCGTGTCCGCGATCTACGACGAGCCGGTCGGCGCGGTGTGGCCGCTCGACAAGATCGAGCGCCTGAAAAAGACCATCGAAGACGCCGGCCTGCGCTTCGAGGTCGTCGAATCGGTGCCGGTGCACGAGGACATCAAGCTCGGCAAGCCGACTCGCGACGCGCTGATCGCGAATTACCAGCAGACCATCCGCCATCTCGCGGCGGCCGGCATCCGCGTGATCTGCTACAACTTCATGCCGGTGTTCGACTGGACCCGCACCGAGCTGTCGAGAAAGCAGCCCGACGGCTCCACGAGCCTCGCGTTCAGCACCGACGCAGTCGACCGGATCGACCCGGCAGAAGGCATTGCGCTGCCCGGCTGGGATTCGAGCTACGCGCCGGCCGAACTGCAAGCGCTGCTCGACGAATACCGCTCCATCGACGAGACCGCGCTGCGCGCGAACCTCGAATACTTCCTGAAAGCCATCGTGCCGGCGGCCGACTCCTGCGGCGTGAAGATGGCGATCCACCCCGACGATCCGCCGCGCCCGATCTTCGGCCTGCCGAGGGTCGTCAAGAATCGCGACGATCTCGCGTGGATCCTCGACGTCGTCGATACCCCGGCGAACGGTCTGACGCTCTGTTCCGGCTCGCTCGGCGCGGGCCCGCAGAACGACGTCGAAGCGCTCGTGCGCGAGTTCGGCGCGCGCGGCCGCATCCATTTCGCGCATATCCGCAACGTGAAGGTGTCGGCGAACGGCGACTTCGAGGAGACGGCCCATCTGTCGGCCTGCGGCTCGCTCGATCTCGCGGCCATCGTGAGCGCGTACCACGACACGGGTTTCACCGGCTACGCGCGGCCCGATCACGGCCGCATGATCTGGGGCGAAACCGGCAAGCCCGGCTACGGGCTGTACGACCGCGCGCTCGGCGCGGTCTACCTGAACGGGCTGTGGGAAGCGACAGAAAAACTGGCTTCGCGCCGGCGCAGCGGCGATCCGATTGTTTAATCCAACAACAGCGCAACAACACGGAAACAACAGGAGACAACATGCTTTCACGATTCCAGATGCTTCGAGGTGCTGCAGTCGCAGCGTTCGCGTTGTGCGCCAGCGCGGCTTTCGCGCAGGCGTCGATCGTTTCCGGACCGGCGAGCGATCCCGGCTGCATGGTCCCGTGGAAGAGCGACACGAAGTTCCTCAAATTTCCGAAGAAGGCCGGCCCGTACCGGATCGCGCTCGTGAACGGCTATATCGCGAACACGTGGCGCATCCAGATGATCAAGACGGCGAAGGCGTACACCTCGCAGCCGGCCGTCGCGGCGAAACTGAAGGAGTTCAAGGTCGTGTCGACCGGCGAGGACGTGCCGGCGCAGATCTCGGCCGTCAACAATTTCATCGACGCGGGCTATGACGCGATCATCGTCGACGCGCAGAATCCGGCCGCGTTCGGCCCCGCCATTCGCCGCGCGAAGAAGGCGGGCGTCGTGCTGATCGCGTTCGACAACGCGCTCGACACCGAAGACGCCATCAACATCAACGTCGACCAGTACGGCCTCGGCGTGCTGTGGGCGAAGTGGCTGAACGAACATCTGCCGAACGGCGGCAAGGTGCTGGAAGTGCGCGGCGTCGCGGGCACGTCCGTCGATACCGACCGCCACAACGGCTTCACGAAGACGCTGAACGACTCCGGCAAGAAGTGGAACGTCGTGCAGGTCTACGGCAAGTGGGACGACGGCGTCGCGCAGAAGGCGACAGCCGACGCGCTCGCGGTGCAAGGCCACTTCGACGGGATCTCGGCGCAGGGCGGCGACACCGGCGTCGTGCGCGCGATGATCGACGCGAAGCATCCGTTCGTGCCGTTCGGCGGCGAGACGGAGAACGGCTTTCGCAAGTTCTGCGCGCAATACGGCAACGAGGGGCTGAAGTGCACGTCGGCGGGCAGCGGTCCGGCGCAGGTCGCGGTGGCGATCAAGACGGCGCTCGCCGCGCTCGACGGTCAGACGGTCCCGCAGGCGATCAAGCTGCCGCTCGACATCACCGACGCCTCGGCGCTGAAAGCGGGCGTCAACTACTACCCGAAGGAGTCCGACAATTTCTTCGTGGGCAACTCGTTCCCGACTTGCGGGATCAACTTCTCCGCGCAGGAAATCATGAAGCAGAACCAGGGCAACCAGTAACCGCGCGAAGGCCGGCGACAGGAGACGAAGCATGGTGATGGCCGAAGCGCTGCCGTTCTTTCAGATGTCCGGCGTGTCGAAGAGCTACGGCGGCGCCGTCGCGCTCGACAACGCCGAACTCGCGGTTCGCAAGGGGCGCATCCACGCGATCCTCGGCGAAAACGGCGCGGGCAAGTCCACGCTCTTGAAGGTGATGTCCGGCGTCGTGCAGCCGGACGCGGGGACGATGTACCTCGACGGCCGCGAAGTCGCGTTCGCGTCGCCGGCCGAGGCGAACGCGGCGGGGATCGTCTGCGTGTATCAGGAGCTGTCGCTGATCCCCGACCTGAGCGTGGCGGACAACATCTTCGCGTCGAATCCGCCCAGGCGCTTCGGCATGATCGACCGCCGCGCGCAGCGCCGGCAAGCCGAGGCGGCGCTCGCGCGCGCGGGCGCCGCCGACATCAACCCGCTAGCGAAAGTCCGCGACCTGCCGCTGTCACGCCAGCAGATGGTCGAACTCGCGAAGGGCCTCGCGCACGAGCCGCGCATCCTGATCCTCGACGAGGCGACGTCCGCGCTGACCGCCGCCGACGTCGCGCGCGTGATCGAGGTGCTGAAGCGTCTGCGCGAGGAAGGCCTCGCGATCCTGTTCATCTCGCACCGGATGCACGAGGTGAAGGCGCTCGCCGACGAATGCACGGTCTACCGGAACGGCCGGCACGTGATGAGCTTCGAGGCGGGCACGCGCTCCGACAACGAGGTGATCGAAATGATGATCGGACGCACGTACCAGCACGTGTTTCCGGACAAGCCCGAGCGGCCGCTGCCCGTGCAACCGCTGCTCGCGTGCCGGGATCTCACGTGGAGCGACACGCTGCACGGCATCAGCTTCACGTTGAAGCCCGGCGAGATTCTCGGCCTCGGCGGCCTCGATGGACAGGGCCAGCGCGAATTGCTGCTCGCGCTCTTCGGCGTGCTGCGCGGCTGCGGCGGCACGGTCGAAATCGACGGCAAGCCCGTGTCGATCGACAGCCCCGGTCAGGCGCGCGGCCGCGACATCGGCATGGCGCTGATTCCCGAGGACCGCAAGACCGAAGGCCTGATGCTGCCGATGTCGGTGCGCGAAAACCTGTCGTTCGCGGCGCTCGACCGGATGTCGAGCGGCGGCGTGATCGATCGCGCGCGCCAGCAGTCGCTCGTCGACCGGATGATGGAGCTGCTCGCGATCAAGTCGTTCGGCGTCGACGCAGCCGTCGGGTCGCTGTCGGGCGGCAACCAGCAGAAGGTGGTGATCGCGAAGTGGCTGATGCGCGAGCCGCGCATCCTGCTGCTGTCGGATCCGACGCGCGGCATCGACGTCGGCACGAAGCAGGAGCTTTACCAGCTGCTGCGACGCCTCGCCGACGAAGGCGCCGCGATCGTCTTCTATTCGACGGACTACGATGAACTGATCGGCTGCTGCGACCGGGTGCTCGTGCTGTACGAAGGACGGATCAAGCAGGAACTCGTCGGCGCGGACATCACCGAGCAGAACCTGATTGCCAGTGCGCTCGACCTGCCCGTCGGACAGGTGAGCCCATCCACCGGAGTCGCGTTATGAACGGTTTGCGTTACTGGTACGCGGAAAATCGCGGCACGACGTTCGCGTTCGGGCTGTTCGTGCTGATGTTCGCGATCTACCTGACCAACTATCCGTCCGCGATTTCGACGAACGTGATCCTGACGGCCGCGAACAAGGCCGTGCTGCTCGCGCTCGTGTCGATGGGCCAGGCGCTCGTCGCGCTGACGGCCGGCATCGACCTGTCGATCGGGATGATGCTCGTGATGACGAACTGCCTCGCGTCGTGGATCGTCACCGGCGACGCGTGGCACAGCGCGCTCGGCATCGCGGGCGTGCTCGCGGCGGGCGCGGCGTGCGGCGCGCTGAACGCCGTGATCATCATCTTCGGCCGCCTGCAGCCGATCGTGACGACGATCGCCACCGGCGCGATGTTCTACGGGATCGCGCTGCTGCTGCGGCCGGTGCCCGGCGGATCGATCAACGAGGATCTCGCCGACGCGCTGACCGGCAAGATCGCAGGCCTCGTGCCGGCGAGTCTCGTGATCCTGCTCGCGGCCGTGCTGATCGTCTGGGTGCCGTTCAAGCGCTCCGCCGTGGGCCGCGCCGCGTATGCGACCGGCTCGTCCGAACCGGCGGCGTTCCTGTCCGGCATGCCGATTCGCCGCGCGAAGTTCGCGAGCTATACGCTCGCCGGTCTGCTCGCGGCCATCGGCGGTCTCTTTCTGACGTTCTTCACGGACACCGGCGAAGCGAGCCTCGGCAGCGCGAACTCGTACACGCTCTTTTCGATCGCCGCCGTCGTGATCGGCGGCGTGTCGCTGCTCGGCGGCAAGGGCAGCGCGATCGGCGCGGTGTTCGGCGCGTTCGCGTTCCGCTCGATCGGCGACCTGCTGTTCGTGTTCAACGTCGACGCGCTGTGGCAGCCGCTCTTCCAGGGCGTGATCCTGCTGCTCGCGGTCGCGATCGGCGCCGCCGGGCTCTTCCGGGTGCGCAACCGTCTGGAGTGGTTCCAATGAGCAACGTTTCCGCCACCCACCGGCCGACGTTCGTCGCGAGGCTCACGCGCAGGATCGACCGGCCGCTGTTGATCTCGTTTGGCTGCATCGTCGCGCTGCTGCTCGTCGGCGGGATGTTCGACCGCAGCTTCACGTCGCCCGAATACATCCTGCTGCAGCTGAAGGTGGGCGCGTTTCTCGGCATCATCGCGACCGGCCTGATGATGGTGATCCTGCTCGGACACATCGACCTGTCGCTGCCGTGGACGATCACCGCCGGCGCGATGATGGCCTGCGCGGTCGCGGGGCGCGGCGGGCTCGGGACGATCGTCGCGATTCCGGTCGGGATCGGCTGCGGCGTGCTGATCGGCGCCGTCAACGGGGTGCTGGTCGCGTTCCTGCGGATTCCGTCGATGATCGCGACCCTCGCGACCAACGCGGTCGTGCAAGGCGTGATGATCGTCTACACGGGCGGGTCGTCGCCGCAGGATTCGGCGCCGGAGTCGATCCGCTGGCTCGCCGCGGGCTGGCTGCTGCCGGGCGTGCCGAACGCGGTCGTGCTGTGGGTGGTGATCGGCGGCGCGACGATCTTCCTGCTGTCGCGCACGACCTTCGGACGCACGCTGTACGCGATCGGCAACACGGAGCGCGCGGCGTATCTGTCGGGGATCAACACGCGGGCCGTGACAGTGGCCGCGTTCGCCGTGTGCAGCGCGTTCGCCGCGTTCGGCGGCGTGCTGCTCGCGGGCTATGCGTCGAAGGCCGCGCAGTCGATGGGCGATGCGTACCTGCTGCCGGCGATCGCGGCGGTCGTGCTCGGCGGCACGTCGATTCTGGGCGGACGCGGTTCGTACCTCGGCACGGTGGCCGGCGCGATCCTGATCACGCTGCTGCAATCGATCCTGTCGGTCGCACAGATGCCCGAGGCGGGCCGCCAGATCATCTACGGCGTCGTGATTGCGGCCATGCTGCTGCTGTACGGCCGCAGCAAGCGCGAACGGTGATGCGCGGCGGCCCGACGACGGATCGTCGCGGCGCGGCCGTGCCTCCTGGCGTGACGGCGCGCGCTCAGTGCGCCGCTTCCTCCTCGATCGGGCGCTGCGCCGCGTCCGTCACGGTCTGACGGTAGCGCTCGTACGCCTCGTCGGCGTAATGGATCCGGTCGCGGCCGTGCGGCGCCGGCGTGCCGGCCTCGTCGAGATTCACGAACACCATCTTTTCGATCGTCAGGATGCTCTTGCGCGTGATCTTGTTGCGCACTTCGCAGCGCAGCGTGATCGACGTGCGGCCGAAATGCGTGGCCGTCATCCCGAGTTCGATGATGTCGCCCTGCCGTGCCGAGCTAACGAAGTTGATCTCCGACATGAACTTCGTCACGACGCGCTGGTTGCCGAGCTGGCAGATCGCGTAGATCGCCGCTTCTTCGTCGATCCAGCGCAACAGGCTGCCGCCGAACAGCGTACCGTTCGGGTTCAGGTCTTCGGGCTTCACCCATTTGCGGGTATGGAAATTCATCTCTGACATTCGATTCTTCCCGGTGGTCGTGCACCGAATATCAGGCGATATCCGGGTTAACACCTAGATGATATCAGACATGTAGGTGTTAACCCTGGTCAATACAAAAAGAGCAGAAATGCGGTATGCGCGTCGTGCTACAGCACGCCTGCGCGACCGAGCACGCGGCGCGCATGCGCAAGCGCGATGCGGGCCGCGCGAGCATCGGCGGCGACCTGCAGCAGCGCGCGCAGCTGCGACGGCTGGCGCGCCAGTTCGCGCAGCACCGGCACGACGGCCGTGCTGCCGTCGTCGCGCAGGCCGGCCAGCGCGGCGGGCGGCAGGCTGCGCCACGCGGGATCGACGATCGCGCGGCAGACCGCGAACGGCACGCCGTGCGCGGCGGCCGCCGCCGCGGCCAGATGCGATTCCATGTCCACCGCGAGCGCGCCGCTCGTCGAGCGGAACAACGCCTCCTTCGCGGCCGCGCCGGTCACGGGCGCCGCGACGGCCGCCTGAACGCCGCGCCGCACCGCTACGCGTGCCGCCAGCGGCGACGTGGCGAGCGCGGCGGCGAGGCGCCCGGTCCACGCGGCATCGGTCGCGACGCGGCCGAACGGCCCGTCGACGGCATCCGCGACGATCAGCGTGCCGGGCGGCAGATCCGGCGCGAGGCCGCCCGCCGTGCCGAAGCTGATCACGCCGGATGCGCCGCGGGCGAGCGCGGCCGACAGCGCGCGTTCGAGCAGATCGGCGCGCGCGGCGAACACCGCCTCGACGCCGTCGCCGCGCGCGATCTTCGCCTCGAACGCCATGCCGGCGACCGCGATCACCGGTAGCTTGCCGCGCCCGCCCGTCGACGCTGCAGACGCTGAAGACGCCACCGTCACATCCCGACCGTCACGTGGGTCGTGCCGGCGCGTTTCAGGTTGCGATAGCGGGCGAGCGCCCACAGCGGGAAGAACTTGCGATAGCCGTGGTAGCGCAGATAGAACACGCGCGGGAAGCCGGTCGCGGTGAAACGCTCTTCGTCCCACAGCCCGTGCTCGCGCTGCGTGTCGCGCAGCCACGCGATGCCGCGCGCGACAGCCGGATGATCGACGGCGCCCGCCGCCATCAGCCCGAGCAGCGCCCACGCGGTCTGCGACGCGGTGCTCGGCGCCGGCTCGTAGCCGCGGTAGTCGAGCTTGTAGCTCGTGCCGTCCTCGCCCCAGCCGCCGTCGTCGTTCTGGATCGCGACGAGCCACTGAACCGCGCGCTTCATCCGCGGGTCGCCGTGCGGCAGGCCGGCCGCGTTCAGCGCGCACAGCGCCGTCCACGTGCCGTAGATGTAGTTCATCCCCCAGCGGCCGTACCAGCTGCCGTCCGCCTCCTGCTCCTTCAGCAGATAGTCGTACGCGCGGCGGGCCGGTTCGCTCGCGGCCGGCAGCTCGCCGATCTGCGCGAGCATCGACAGGCAGCGGCCCGACACGTCGGCAGTCGGCGGATCGAGCAGCGCGCCGTGGTCCGAAAACGGGATGTTGTTCAGGTAGTACTGCGTGTTTTCGGGCTCGAATGCGCCCCAGCCGCCGTCGCTGCTCTGCATCCCGACGACCCACTCGCGCGCCCGCGCGATCGGCTCGGCGTACGACTCGACGTTGTCGAGCGCATCGATGCGATGCATCGCCAGCGCGACGACCGCCGTGTCGTCGACGTCCGGATAGTGCGGATTCGCGTACTGGAACGCCCAGCCGCCGGGGCGCAGATCCGGCCGGCGCGAGATCCAGTCGCCGCGCACGTCGAGAATCTGCAGCGGACGCAGCCAGTCGAGACCGCGCCGCGCGGCGTCCACGGCGCGCGCGTCGCCCGTTTCGAGGAGCGCATGCGCAACGAGCGACGTGTCCCACACCGGCGACACGCACGGCTGGCAGTACGCCTCGTCGTCGTGGATCACGAGCAGCCTGTCGAGCGACTGGCGCGCGATCGCACGGTGCGGATGGTCGGCCGGATAGCCGAGCACGTCGTACATCATCACCGAGTTGGCCATCGCCGGGAAAATCGCGCCGAGGCCGTCCTCGCCGTTCAGCCGCTCGTCGACGAACGCGACGGCCGCGTCGATCGCGCGCTGACGCAGATAGCCGGGGAACAGCGGATCGATGACGCGCAGCACGCCGTCGACCGCGCGGAACAGCGAAAACCAGCCCTTGCTCTGATGCGGCGCGCGCGGCGACATGCCGACGCTCACGGGCGCGCAGCGAAACAGCTCGTCGATGCGCACGCCGCGCGGATTGCGCGCGACCGGCCGCTTCGCGCCGAGCACGAGCAGCGGCACGATCACCGTGCGCGCCCAGTACGACACCTTCGACAGATGGAACGGGAACCACTTCGGCAGCAGCATGATCTCGACCGGCATCATCGGCACCGCGTACCACGACACGACGCCGAACAGCGCGAGCAGGATCCGCGTGAACACGTTCGACGCCTCCGCGCCGCCCGCCGCGAGAATCGCGGCGCGCGCGCGGACCATGTGCTCCGCATCCTCGGGCTCGCCGATCATCTTCAGCGCGAAATACGCCTTGACGCTCGCGCTGACGTCCATCGCGCCGTCCGTGAACAGCGGCCAGCCGCCGTCCGGCAACTGGATGCGGCGCAGATAGCGCGCGATCTTCCGTTCGAGTTCGAGATTCGCGGTCTCGCCGAGGTAGTGGACGAGCAGCACGTATTCGGCCGGGATCGTCGCATCGGCTTCGAGTTCGTAGACCCAGTGGCCGTCGGCCTTCTGCGCGGCGAGGATCGCGTCGGTCGCGCGGACGATCGACGCGTCGAGCGGATCGGCGAGCGCGGTCGCGCCGACGACGGCGCCGGGCGAGGCGATGTCGCGCCGCGCCGGCGACAGGGGGTCGGCGATGGCGCCGGTCGCTTCGGTCGCTTGAACCGCTTCGTTCGTGACGGTCACGTCAGTCACATCGACTGCACCTTGGGCAAGCGTGGCAGCGTCGAGTGCGTCGTCCGACGCCAAAGGGCGGGATAAATCGGTCATCAGCGTTCCAGTGTTGCTGAGAAGAGCAGATCCGCCGCCTTGCGGCCGGAGCGGACCGCCCCCTCGATCGACGCGGGCAGACCGGTGGCCGTCCAGTCTCCCGCAAGCGTCAGGTTATTCCAGCGGGTGCGCGCCGCGGGGCGGCGCCGTTCCTCGTCGGGCCGCGCCGCGAACGTCGCGTCGCGCGCGGTCGCGACCTGCCAGGCCGGCATCGGACCGCCCGGCAACGCGGTGACCGCGGCGATCTCCGTCCACACGCGCTGCGCAAGCTCGTCGGCCGGCAGGTCGGCGAGCGCATCCGCCGCGCTGATCGTCGCGGACAGCCGCCCGTCCCGGCCGAACAGGCAGCCGGCCGTGCCGTTCACGAGCACCGTCGGCGCGCCGACGCCGGACGGCGGCTCGATCGCGTAATGCACGTCGATGATCGCGCTCGCGCGGCGCGGCGTCTGCAGGTCCGGCACGAGCGCGCGCGCCGGATCCGGCGGGACCGCCAGCACGAGCGCATCGCCGGCTTCGAGCGCGACCGGGCCGCTGTCGAAGTGAAGCGTCGCGACGCGCGACGACGCGCCGTCGTATTCGATCGACGCCAGCCGCGAATTCAGCCGGATCGCGGCGCCGCCATGCTGCAGCATCCGCAGCGCCGGATCGACGAACGCCGTGCCGAGCCCGTTGCGCGCGACGAGCGGCCGGCACGCGTCGCCGCCGGCCAGCAGGCTCTCGTGCGCGGCCGCCGCGGCGAGTTCGGCGCTCGCGTCGCGCGGCTCGAGGTTCAGCATCGCGAGAAAGAACGGACGCCACAGGCGGTCCCACAGCACGCCGTCAGCGCGGATCGTCTGCGCGAGCGTGCGGCCCGGCTTCGCGAACATCAGCGGCCACAGCGACAGATAGTCGGTCAGCCGCGTCCCCGGCACGCGCGCGTGCGGCTCGAACACCCACAGCGGCAACCGGCCGTGCGACAGCCGCAGGTTCCAGCGCGAGCGCGCGGCCACGTCGACGAACGCATAGTCCGCCCGCTCCGGGCCGACCAGCTCGTCGGCCGCGCCGATCGTGCGCACATAGTCGAGCGTCGCATGCGCGCCCGACAGCACCACGTGGTTGCCGCTGTCGATCGTCGCGCCGAGCGTGCGATCGTAAAACGACCGGCAGCGTCCGCCCGCGTGGCCGGCGGCCTCGTGCAGCACGACCTGCGCGCCGCGCCGTTGCAGCCGCAGCGCGGCCGCGAGGCCCGCGAGCCCGGCGCCGACCACGTGGACGAGCCGAGGCATCAGAACAGCGCGTAGCGCGCGACGATCCACATCAGCCGCGCGCGCGGCTTGCTGACTTTCGTGCGCGGCAGGTCGAAGCCCCGCTCGAGCGTGCGTTCGAGCAAACAGCGATAAACGCCCGACATGATGCGCGGCGCCTTCACGTGTGCGCGCGGCGACGCGTCCATGATCGCGTCCGCTTCGGCGAAATGGCGCTTCGCGCGCTCCGCGAGCGTCGCGCACACGCGCGGCAGCGACGGATCGGCGGCGATCGCATGCGGCGAACCGGTCGCGATGCCCTCGCGCGCGAGCAGCTCGCGCGGCAGGTAGCAGCGGTTGATGTCCGCGTCTTCGTCGATGTCGCGCAGGATGTTGGTCAGTTGCAGCGCACGGCCCAGATGGTGCGCGAGCGCCCTGCCCGGCTCGTCCTCCATCCCGAAAATCCTCACCGACAGCCGGCCCGCCGCACTGGCGACGCGGTCGCAGTACAGGTCGAGCGTGGGTTCGTCGGGTGCGCAGATGTCGGCGGCGGCATCCATCGCCATGCCGTCGATCATCGCGTGGAAGTCTTCGCGCTGCAGATGGAACGTGTGGATATGGCGCGTGAGCGCGGCGAGCGCGGCGGGCGGCGTGCCGGCGTAGCACGCGTCGATGTCGGCGCGCCACGCGTCGAGCGCGGCCGAGCGCTCGGCGCGCGGGCGATCGCTGTCCGCGATGTCGTCGACCGCGCGGCAGAACGCGTAGACCTGATACATCGCATCGCGCTGCGCGACGGGCAAGATCCGCATCGCCAGATAGAACGAGCTGCCGGACGTGACGGCGGCTGCATCGGTGGTGTGTTGTGTATCGTCCACGACGAGATTGGATACGGCCAAGACGATCTCCGCTGGGGGCGCCCGCTGCGGGCGATCAGAAAATTGCGGCTCCGCGCTTTGTCCACCGCTTTGGCCACCGGTGTGACCACCGCTTTGTCCACCGCTGTGGCCACCGCTGTGACCACCGCTGTGACCACATTTCATGCGCGGGTCGCCCGCGCGCGCGGAACACGCGCGGGGCATCGGCAATCGGGAACGTCCCGTCCACCAAAAGCCGAAAACGGGCAAAAGTATACCAACCTTTGCCCGCAATCGCAGTTCGGTTTCCCTCGGCGGCGGCCCGCCGGCGGTTCAGCTGAACGCAATCGAGCGATTGCGTCCCTCGCGCTTCGCGCTGTAGAGCGCGGCGTCGGCCTGGTGGATCAGCACTTCGTAGCTGGCCACGCCGCTGTGCGCGGAGGCCGCGCCGAAGCTCGCCGTCACCGGAATCATGAAGCCCTGCACGTCGACCGGCGCCTGGCCGATCACACAGCGAATCTTCTCGGCGACGAGCATCGCGTCGAGCAGCGGCGTCGACGGCAACAGCAGCGCGAACTCCTCGCCGCCGAAACGCCCGAACGTGTCCTCTTTGCGCACGATGCCGCCGACGCGCTGCGCCATCACGCGCAGCACCGCGTCGCCGGCCACGTGCCCGAACTCGTCGTTGATGTGCTTGAAGTAGTCGAGGTCGAACAGCAGCACCGACAGCTCGCCGCCGTTTGCCTGCCAGCGGGCGAACTCGTCGCGCAGCCGGGCCTCGAAGAAGCGCCGGTTTGCGATGCCGGTCAGCCCGTCGCGGTTCGCGTATTCGCGCAGCTTGACGACCGCCTCCTCGCGCTCGCGCTGCATGATGCTCAGGTGCGTGACGTCGGAGATGGTCACGCAGACGGCGTCGATCGCGCCTCCGCGCGTGAGCGGCATGAACGTGCAGTCCTGCTGCATGTAGTCGACGCCGCCGGTGATCGGCCGGTCGTGATCGAAGCGGAACAGCCACGGCCGCTGCTGCCACGAACTGAACGCGAAGCTGCCGAGCCGGAACACGCTTTCGACCTTGCGCGCGAACCACGCCTGCGGCAGATCCGGGAAGTGCTCGAACAGCGGGCGGCCGATCACCTGCGCAGCGTCGAGACCGCTGTGGTCCGCCATGAAGTGGTTCCAGAGCTGCACCTTCAGCTCGCGGTCGACGACGAAAATGCCGAAGCCCACCCGCTCGACGACGAGGTCGGACAACGAGGGCACGGCGACTTCCGCTGTCATAGGCTGTCGACTAGCTCGTCGAGCGCGTGGCTCACGTGCCCGATCGAATCCTCGTCCATCAGCATCACGAGATGCGCGCGAAAACGCTGGAATTCGAGCGAGAAACTCACCTCGACCAGCAGCGCGAGATCCCAGACGAGCATTTCGGTGCGAAACACGTCGTCGAGCGTGACGGCGTTCGCGAGCAGGTCCGGCGGCGAAAACACCGGCTGGCGGCCGAGCCATTCGAGGATCGACGACACGCACGCGCCGGTGATCAGGTTCGCGACGTCGAACACCAGTTCGTCGGCGTCCGGTTCGTCGGCTTCGCCTTCATGAACCGGATAGCCGCCGTAGGTTGCGGGCAGCAGCGCACCGAGTTCCGCGAGCGCCGCGCTGCGGCAGATCACGAGCGCCTCGCCCTTGATCTCCGAACGAAAGCCCTGGCGCACCGCGGTCACGGTCCCGGCGATGCCGGTCATCTCGGTGAGCGTGCGGCCCGCGTCGGCCGCGGTCACGACCCGCACGCGCGGCACCGATAGTTCGATGAAAGAATTCAGGAATCCCGACAGACGCGTCGCCGCCTCGCCCATCCCCATGTTGGCGATTTCCTGCAGCGCATCGCGCTGGATTTCCGAGAGCACACGATCAGGCAGCATACAACCCGTACTCCTTCAGGATGGGCAGCAGCACTTGCCCGGAGACCGGCTTCGGGACGAACGCGATCGCGCCCAGTTCGCGCACCCGCTCCTGCGCGAGCGGCTGGACGTCAGCCGACACCACGATCACGAACGCGTTCAGGTTTTCGCCGCGGATCGCTTCGAGCACCTGAAAGCCCGTCAAACCGGGCATCGTCAGATCGAGGAACAAAATCGCCGCACGATCGTCGCGGCACAGCTGCAACGCCTCGTTTCCGTTCGACGCATACGAAATTTCGATATCCCAGTCCGACGGCAGCGCCTTCGTCAGCACCTTGCGGGCAAGCAGGGAATCATCGGCGATCACAATAGGCAAGGACATGGGCAACAGATCGTGCGTGAGACGTATGGCGGGTCCGCCCCCTGGCTTACGGCCGGGCGTAACTTTTCTTTATGCTTCCCGCATAGAGGCGATGCTCGACCTCGCGCGGATGGACGGACCTGAGGCTGGCGCAGTGCGTCGGTGTCGCCCGGGGGCGTTCCGAACGGTCGCGGTGTGGAGCTTTAAAAAAACCTTTTTGGGATGCGTCACGGATTCTCGATTCAAACAACGAAATATGCAACTCACCGAATCGCCGATTACGAAGAAAAAGCACTCATATGCCGCGGATTTTGGAAAAGAACTCTCTTTTCCTTTCGGACATGCGCGAAAAGCTTCCCCCTGGTTACGTTTGCGCTTCGGGCTTTTTCGCGAATTGGCGCGGATGCGCGGCCGGGCGCGCGCGATGCGGGAGGCGTTCGGGGCGGTCGCGAGGCGGTGCTCGTTTATGATGACGGATGCCACTGCCGCCCCACCCCGTTTCGTGCACCCATGACTTCTGACCGGCCCCAGCCAGCCGACCGACCGGCCGAGCCCCCGCTCGACGACGGCGCGCCCTTTCCGTCGGCGCCGGGCCACGACTTCGCCGTGCGCCGCCGCACGCTGATTGCGCTGCTCGTCGCGGCGATCGTGCTGCCGTGCGTGTACGTCGCGGCGATGGCGTACGGCGACCTGCGCACGCGCGAGGCCGACGCGACCGATTCGACGATGCGCACGGTGCGGGTCGCCGAGGAACACGCGCTGAAGGTGTTCGACATGAACGAGGCGCTCGATGCGCGCATCGTCGATCTCGTCGAAGGGCTCGACGACGAAGGCATCCGCGCGAATGCCGGCAAGATCCACACTAAGCTCGACGCAATCGGCGGCGGCTACCCGCAGATCGCGGCCGTGTCGATCTTCGGCCGCAACGGCGACCTGCTCGCGAGCAGCCACCACGGCCCGCTGCCGCCGATCTCGATCGCGCAGCGCGACGACTTCGTCGGGATTCGCGACGGCCGCGTGATCGACCACGTGTCGCGCGTGATGACCAGCAAGGTGCTGCCGCAGACGGTGTTCAACATGGGCGTCGCGCGGCGCGACGCGGACGGCGCGTTCGCCGGCATCGTGTCGGTCGCGCTGCGGCCGAAGTATTTCAGTTCGTTCTACCGCGATCTGCTCGGTGCGGGCTCGCCGATGTCGATGGGCCTCATTCGCAGCGACGGCGCGATCCTCGCGTTCTATCCGCCGCCCACCGGCCGCGCGGATTCGATCGATCCGAACACCGCGCTCGCCGACGCGCTCGCGCGCGGCAGCAACGGCGGCGTGGTCCGCATCCGCTCGACGGTCGTGAACGACAACTTGATCCTTGCGTATCGCCGCGTCGGCTCGTATCCGGTGTATGTGTCGTGCGGCTATCGCACGTCGGCGATCTGGGCCGCGTGGTATCGCCACCTGACCGTGCTGCTGCTGTCGATGTTCACGCCGTCGATCGTGCTGTGGGCGGTGATCTGGCTGTCGCTGCGCCGTCTCGCCGCCGAAGAGGAAGCGTGGGAGCGCTGGCAGGCCGAAGCGTCGATGCGCCGCTCGATCGAATCCGCGTACCGGCAGTCGCGCAAGATGGAGGCGCTCGGCAACCTCGTCGGCAGCGTCGCGCACGACTTCAACAACCTGCTGATGATCGTGTCCGCGAACGTGCAGATCGCGCGACGCCGCGGCGCGGCCGGACTCGAGCGCGAACTGACGGCGATCGAGCGCGCGCTGAAGAGCGGCCAGTCGCTGACGCGGCAACTGCTCGGCGTCGCGCGCAAGCAGCCGCTGCGCAACGAAACGATTCTGGTGGGCCGCTGGCTGCCGGCGTGTCGCGAGCTGCTGCGTGCGTCGCTCGGCGCGAAGGTGTCGCTCGTGATCGACGTGAACGACGAAGCGTGGCCGATCCTCGTCGACGTGGCCGAGCTGGAGCTTGCGCTGATCAACCTCGCGGTCAACGCGCGCGACGCGATGCCGAACGGCGGCCGCTTCACCGTGCGCGCGCGCAATATCAGCTTCCGGTCCGGCGAAGGTTTCCCGCTCGACGGCGACTTCGTGCAACTGTCGCTCGAGGACACCGGCGTCGGCATGGCGCCCGACGTGCTCGCCCGCGCGTTCGAACCGCTCTACACGACGAAGCCGAAGGGCATGGGCACGGGGCTCGGGCTGCCGCAGGTGTTTGCGTTCTGCGAGCGTTCGGGCGGGCTCGCGGCCATCGACAGCGCGATCGGCGCCGGCACGGCGGTGCATCTGTACCTGCCGCGCGCGCGGATGGCGCCCGTCGCCGAGCGGCCCGCGCAGCCGCGCCCGGCGATCGCGCAGCCGCAGCCCGGCCTGCGCATCCTGCTCGTCGAGGACAACGACGAAGTGGCCGCCGGCACCGAAGCGCTGCTGCAGATGATGGGTCACCACGTGACGTGCGTGACCGACGCGGCGGGCGCGCTGCTGCTGATCGACGCGACACGCGCAAAGGGCTCGTCGGGCGATGGGCCGTCCGCCGCGCAGCCGTTCGATCTCGTGATCTCGGACATCCACATGCCGGGCACGATGAACGGGATCGACCTCGCGGAGACCGTGCAGAAGATGGAGCCGAAGCTGCCGGTGATTCTCGTCACCGGCTACGCGGAGGAGCTCGATCGTGCGCGGCACGTCGACGTGCGCGTGCTGTCGAAGCCGTTCGACATTGCGCTGCTGGAGCGTATGCTCGAAGAGATCACGCGCGACCAGACGCCCGGGTCGAGAGGCAACGTCGAACGCGACACCATGCTGTAGCGGACCGCTGCGGCGGGTTGCCTGATCCGCTGGTTCGGCACGACGGTTGCGCAGTGCCGGTGCGTCGCGCCGTCCGCGACGCACATCGCGAAGGAGCCAAGCCATGCGACAGTTCGTGACCGGTCTCTTCGAGACCTACGACGACGCGCGGCGCGCACAGGATGCGCTGCTGCTCAAGGGATTCGCCGTCACCGACATCGAGTTGCCGGTGCCGGGCGCGAGCGCGACGTCCGGCGCGGGCGATGCGCGCGGCGGCGCCGGCGTGCTGGCCGGAATCGAGCGCTTCGTTTCGAGTCTGTTCACGAGCCGGCCGACAGCGAACGAGCCCCCGGCCTCCGCGGACGAGGAAACGCGTGCATCGTCGCTGCGATTCGCGCTGCAGCGCGGGGCGGTGCTGATCGGCGTGCGCGTGTTCGACGACGCGCACGCGACCGTCGCCCGCGACACGCTGATTCAGCAGCAGGCGCTTCAGGTGGACCTGCACGCGGGCGACTGGCAGCCGGGCACGCCGGATGCCGCCGCGCAGCGCGAACATTCGCTGCTCGACGAACTCGGGATCGGCGGGTTGACTGGCACGTTGCGCCAACAGGCGGGCCACCGGCCGGTGACCACGGCGCCCGACGACGAAACACTCCGCACGCGCTATGACGAACTGCGCGACCCCGCGCGGCCGGGCGGCGTCGCGGATCGACCGGCCGACGATCCGGCGGTCACCGCGTTGACGCCGGCGGGTGCGCCGGGTGCGGTGGACGCGCCCGTCATGGGCGGGGTCGAAAGCGATGCCGGTGCGATGCCGGCCGGTGCGCCTTCGTTGGTGCCGGACGAATTCCTCGAATACGAAGAAGATTTTCGCGGCCATCACGCGACGCACTATCAGGACGAGGGCGCGCCGTTCGAGCGTTATCAGGACGCGTATCGCTACGGTGCGGTGCTGGCGCAGGACGTCGACAATCAGGGCCGGTCGTGGGACGACATCGAGGCGGATGCGCGGCGCGGCTGGGAAACCATGATGCCGGGCGCCGCGCCGCACTACGGATGGGAACAGGTCCGCGACGCCGTGCGGCACGGATGGGAGCGCGCGTGCGCTCAGGGCGGCTGCGCGTAGATCGCTGGGCTGAGCGTCTGTTTGTTCGCTATCGGTTGAGCAGGCGGCGCACCCAGGCGGTGTACCGGTCGACGAAAAGCTGCAGGAATTTTCGCGTATCGTCGTTCAAGATCTCGCCATTCGCGCCGATCCTCGTCGCATCGTGCTTGATGAAGACCTCGGGCTGGCCGAGCAGCGCGACGTCGAGATGCGCCAGCACGTTGCGCAGATGCTGCTGTGACAGCGCGGTACCGGTCGCCCCCGGCGACGTGCCGAGCACTGCACCGGGCTTGCCTGCCCACGCGCTCTTGCCCCAGGGACGCGAGCCCCAGTCGATCGCATTCTTCAGGACGCCGGGGATCGAACGGTTGTACTCCGGGGTGACGAACAGCAGGCCATCGGCCGTCTCGATCTGATGTTTGAACTGGCGCGCCACTTCGGGAAAATCGGCGTCGTAGTCCTGGCTGTAGAGCGGCAACCCGGCGATATCGACGAAATCGAACGTGAAATCGTCCGGCGCGAGCGACACGACCGCGCGCGCGAGTTGCCTGTTGAAAGAATCCTTGCGCAGGCTGCCTACGACGACGGCAATTCGACAGGTCATCTTCGTGTCTCCGGTTGGACCCATCGGCTCGCGATGGGAAGGTTCAATGATAGGCAAATCTTCCGGTCAGGAAAGATGGCCAGCAAACGTTCATTGGCGCGCTACGCATGTGGATAACTGCTTCACGCAGCCGGTTATCCACAATTTCGGTGCACAACCTTGTGGACAAGGGTGCCGAGTTGGCGGCGCGCTGGCGCTTGGCACTGGGTCGGAGGGTTCGCGCTTGCGCGGTAATTTTTGGTGTGGCCAAAGGGACGGGTTCTCTCGGCGCTGGGGAGCGCGTGACAGGGACGTGGACGCCGTTCAGGTGAGGGTCCCACGCGCTGTCGTGAGGGTTTGGTAGTCATACGTGAGGTGTCGTCCTTCGTTTTGCTTCACCTCGACGGCTCCCGTCCTATACAAGAGTTATCAGTTTGACGCGGTATTTCTTTTTTAATTTCTTTATGGGTGGATTGGGCGCCATCGGCATGATGCTGTTCGATCAGTGCAGAACCGTCACGGCTCGTCGCCGACGAGATCGATGGACGAATGCGCCAACGTGCCCACGGCCGACTCACGGGCTTTGAGTTCGACTATTCAACCGTGGGCCAACGAAGCACCGATACAACACCAGTGTTCCGCCCGGTGGATTTGCGCGGCGATGTTACTTGAGGAGTTCGACGACGTTCTCCGGCGGACGACCAATAACCGCGCGTCCATCGCGAACGACGATAGGCCGTTGCAGCAGGATCGGATGTTTGGCGATGGCTTCGTAGATGTCTTCATCGGTCACGTCGGGGCGGTCGAGCCCGAGTTCGCGGTATTCGGCCTCGTCGACGCGGACCATCTCTCGCACCGAACAGTCCAGCATCCGGTGCAACTCAGCCAATTGTTCCACCGACGGTGCCTGCTTCAGATATTCGACGATCTGAACGCGCTCGCTGCTCGACTGATGAAGGCTGTCGACGAGCGTGCACGCAGCATGCGATTTGGAACACCGTGGGTTGTGATAGATCGTGATCATGGCTGTGGATTGGGTGAGCGCTTGGGACGCAACGTGTCAGTCAGCGCGTGATTTTATGCGATTGCCGGCTGCGGCTGGCGCCCGACGCTGATCAGCGTTAGTGAGCGACCGTGACCCAAAGAGAGAAACATCTCGCCCGCGGAGCGGTATTTAGCGTGGTGTGTACGAGTAGATGCGGTGTTCGAGGTCCTAATCGCTGGGGTTCCTCGGCCGGATATGGCGATGGTCGATTTGCACGATCGGTGCGATCGATCGCAGCGGTTTATGCGCATAAAGACCAAGCCTCCCTCCGCAGGTCCGCTGAAACCTGGGCGACACGCGCTCGCCGACAAAAGAGTCGCCACGAACTCAGCCCCCCGCCGAAGCTTTATGCGCATAAACCTTGTCCGATTGGCCAGTATGTCGCCGCGTGGCAACGAAAAACATTGAATCGCAATTCGTCCACGGTAGAATTCGTAAAACCCGAAAAAGGAGAATTCCAATTGGCGGCAGAGATAATTGCAGTCACACAACAAAAAGGCGGCGTCGGGAAGAGCACGATCGCGATGCATCTGGGCGCCGCGTTTCATGAAAAGGGCAAGCGAGTGCTCGTCGTCGACGCAGACGGTCAAAACACACTCGTACATTGGGCTAGCGCGTCGACCGACGGCGACACCGGCATCCCATTCCCGGTCGTCAATCTGGCGGAGGCCGGAGGGCAGATCCACCGGGAAATCAAGAAATTCATCGGCGACTACGACATCATCGTCGTGGACTGTCCGCCATCCATCACCGAGAAGGTATCGGGCGTCGTTCTGCTCGCCGCTTCGGTTGCCGTCATTCCGACGTCGTCGTCGCCTGCCGACTACTGGTCCAGTGTTGGTCTCGTCAAGTTGATCCAGCAGGCGCAAGTGATGAACGAAGACCTGCGCGCCGTCTTCCTCCTCAACAAGACAGAAGAGAAGCGGATGCTGACGCGAGAATTGAAGCGCGCGCTCGAAGAACTCGGCTTCCCGCTGCTGAGGACTCAGATACCGACACGCGAAGCCTACAAACAGGCGATGGCGCTCGGTCAAACCGTACTTCAGATGAACGACCGCGGCGCGAAACTCGCCAGCCAGGAAGTTCGCGCGTGCGCCGACGAAATCGCGGCCATGCTCCCGTGAAGTTTATGCGCATAAAGGACCCTCAATGAAACCCTCCCAGTTCGCAAAAGGCTTCCAGGCGCGGCCGGACATCACCACCAGCGAAAAGCGCACCGCGCTCGATCGTCTCAACGCGATCGACGGACTCGTGCAGCAAGACGCACCGTCGCGAGCCCAACCCGAACCGGCCACCACCCCGGTGGCAATCGCCTCGCCGCTGGAAGGCGAAGCCGTTGCGCCGGCAAGCGATGAATCGGCCGAATATCGCGCATGGCGCATCGAGCATGCGTATCGGCCGGGGCAGGTCATCGAGCTTCCACTGAAGTCCATCAAGCCCAGCCCGTTCAATCCGCGACACTTCTATCTGAAATCATCGATTGCCGAACTGGCGGTGAACCTAGCGAAGCAAGGGCAGCAGCAAGCCATTCACGTAATTCCGGACTATGCAAATCCCGGCAGCTATTTCGTCAGCGATGGCGGACGCCGCGTCCGCGCGCTGAAGGAAGCGAACAAGGAGAACGTGAAGGCGATCGTCATCGACCTGCCAATCGGCATCCAGAGCTATAAGCTCGGCTATGACCTGAACGTCCAGCGCGATTCGCAGACCGTCTTCGACAACGCCGTCGTCTGGCGTCGCTTCCTCGACGAAAAGCACTTTCAGAGTCAGAAAGAACTGGCCGAACACCTCAGCCTCGATGAATCGACGGTGGCGGTCGCGCTCTCGATCGCAAAGCTGCCCGAGGCGGTGATGCAGGAGATGGTCGCGCGAACCGATCGCTTCGGCTCGAACATGGCCTACCAGGTGGGACGCTATCACTCGGCGAGAGGAACGGACTCGACGCTGCGCCTGATCAACCGGATCTTGTCCGACGATCTGAGCACACGCCAGGTCGCGGACATCGTGAAGGGCAGGGCAACCGCGCAGGAGAGCCCGAAGCCCGCTACCCGCCAGCGCTACGCGCAGCGTCTGGAAATCAAGCTCGACGGCGTCGCGGTCGGCGACCTGAAGTCATACGGCGACGACCGGCTCGAACTGAGACTGAAGGGACTTTCGAAGGATCGCCGGGACGACATCCTCCGGCAAATCGAGCTGATGCTTCAATCGAAGTAACACGACGACGAGCGCTCGCCGCCTGAACTGCGCCTCGGCGGCCGCCGCTCGTCGTCCACCGAAACTTGCGGCGCGCCGCGACTGCGATCGGAAGCCTGAAAATCAGAATCGGCGATCCGTTGCCCCCGCAACGTCAGGCTGCCCGGGACTGGCTCAGCGTGAAAGCGAGAAGATCGCCGTCGGTCGGCTCGCCCCACGTCTTGCGGGCCAGCCAGTCGAAGAACGCGGTTTCCGCGAGCTTCGAATCGAGCCCGCGTCGACGCCAGTCGGTACGCAGATGCGCGCCGAGCCCCGGCAGTTCGTCCGATTCGAACGATTGCCGCGCGATTTCGCGCTCCTCGTCACCCTGTTCCTCGTACAGTGCCTGCGCTTCCTTGCGCCGGTACGCCGCGTATTCGCCGAGCAGCCGGGCTTTCAGATCGTCCGCCGGCGTGCCGCCCGCCGCAATCACCTTGCCGGACGCCGCAACCACCGCAGACGGCGCGGCTTCGACCGGCGGCGCATAACCCTTCTTCAACGCATCCTTGAACAGCGCTGCCGCGCTGCGCACCGGCGGCAGCGTCGTGCTGCGCATGCGTTGTTCGGTCATCTGCAGCGCCGCGCGGATGCGGTTTTCCTCGCTGTCCGCGTACAGCGACTGCGCTTCCTTCAGCGGGATACCGATCTTCACCATCCGGTCGACGAGCGTGCTGTCGAACACGTTCGGATGTTCGTCGAGCGCGAGCATCGGCTGCTTGCGCTCGGTGACGCGGAACTGGATCTCCGCGACGCGGCGTCCTTCCCGATGTTCGACCAGTTCGACGAAGATGTTCGTCACCGCGTTGACCTCGGCGATCGCCGGACGCAGATAGTCCCGCTTGAAATACTTGTACTCGCGCTTGGCCTCGTCGCCGGCTTCGGTATCCGGCGTGCCGGACAGAATCGGCCGCCACCATTCCCACGTCTCGCGCATCGTCAGATGGCTCGGATTGGTCAGGTAACGGACACAGATTTCGTAGAGCGCGAGGCCCGCGCTGCTGCGCAACTGGCTCTGGAACTGCAGGCTCAGCCGCGCATACTGGACAGGGTCCAGCAGCTTCTTCTTGATCTTCGGCGCGAACGAAAACTCGACCCACACACGGCGGGTCGTCGGGTCTTCGAGGATTTCCGCATCGGCGATCAGCGTCGAGATGCCCCACTTGCGGCCCGGCTTCTGGCTCGACGTGCCCTGGCTCCATTCGACCTGCACGGACACCATCCGGCGCAGGTGCTCCTTGACGAGCGCGGTATCGTTGGAATCGAACGCGGAATTGGCCACGATGTCGGACAGCAGCGCGCGATAGGTATCGCCGGACTCGTCGGCCTGCTGCGCGACGGCCAGCAGCACGTTGAACAGCTTGCGCGTGAGCAGCGTGATCTTGCCGCTTTTGGGCTGGATCGCGATTGCCTCGACGGCCTTGCGCAATTCCGCCGAACTGGGGCTTACCACATCGGTTTTCTTTACGCGCTTGGTGGCCATGCGTCGGTCGAGGAAAGATTTTCGCGAAAGGATACCCCCTGTGGTGATAGGCGTCTATAGGGCCGCCTTCACCATTGCCGGTGAAAAGCGACCGCAATTCCACACTCACCGCGAGCCTCTCCCGGAAAGGCTCACCCACAGATTCAGCCCGGAATTCTCCCGAACCATTGACGATTGGCGCGCGCGCTCGAATGACCCGGATCGTGTCCGTTCCCGAATGCTGCAACTGGCTCCTGTATTGGCTCACCGAAAAATTATTCGACCGGGCGTTGCCCTTCTG
Source organism: Paraburkholderia sp. (assembly GCA_035492135.1). Lineage (GTDB taxonomy): Bacteria > Pseudomonadota > Gammaproteobacteria > Burkholderiales > Burkholderiaceae > Paraburkholderia. Next base: position 33,220 of record DATJJN010000082.1, read on the forward strand.
TTGCCCTTCTGTCAAGCCGCCGCGACGGGAATCCGCGCCGTCGTGCAGCGACCGGCAGCGCGAAATTGCGAGACCGGCCTGCGCTTGACGGCCTCACCGTCGGTGTGTGCTGCCCGTGCGGTCGTCCGTCGTCCACCGGTTCCCCGTAAACACTCACCATTGCGTGGCCGGAGGCCTTGATCGGCGGGGTCACGAGCGCGCAACAGCGACATAAACGGCGATCCGGCCTCCTGAAAACTCTCACCTCAGCGGTTTCGCGGCCCCGCGGCACCCGCTAGCGGCGCGAGCAGTCCCGCTCCCGAATTAGCTCACCTTTCGCACGACCGCGCCGAAAAGCCAATGGATTCCGGGACTTATCCACAAGCCTCGACGCTACCATCGGTGTGCCGTCCTTTCCCGTAACAGCTCACCTGAGCCGTCCGCGCGTTCGCGCAGTAACACTCGACAATGCTCCCGGAAAACCTCACCTGACCGAATCGCCTCACACTCCGAGCGTGCTGCCACATGACGATATCTCGTGCTTTCCGGGCTAGTGAACACAAACTTGCTCCCGGATCTGCTCACCATACGTTGAGCGAAACGGCGAGTCGGCCTCCCGAAAATGCTCACCCATGCTCAAGCAAGAGCCTAAATCGCGACCGCATTCGCTGCGATTACATCGGCCCCGTAGAAGCTCACCTTTTCGTCATCCACACGGGTGGCGGCCCCCCTTGCGCCCACGGATCGAAGCGAAGACTACCGGCCCGCACGTCCCGTAAAGTCTCACCGCAAGCAGAAAATGGACCGGAAATCGGGCGTTACGCCCCGTTCAATCCCGAAAAATCTCACCCGCGGTCCGCATTTTTTCCCGTTTAGGCTCACCGGACCCTCGAAACGCTCCCTTCGACGCGCCGAAATCATCGCCGACGACACCCCCCGTATCCTCTCACCCAGCCCGTCACGCACAAGAAATGTGATCGCCCGCCGCAAGCGGCGCCGCGTCGCCCCGCGTCCCGCAACCGCTCACCGCCCGCCCGCGCGTCGAACGCCAGGGTTCCTGAACCCGCTCACGTCCTTTCCCGCACCGGCTCACCGAGTCCCCCGTACCCCGTCACCGGAGTTTCCCGGAGCCCCTCACCATCCTTCCCGAAAAGCTTCACCCGATGCGGCTGGAAGCCCCGCCAGGCAAGGCTTTGCAAAGGCGTTAACGTCTTTAACAGGTATCAATGGTGTTTACTTTTATTACTCTCAACACATTTGCCCCGCGAGTCGCTGCGCAGACAACGACTTCACATCCGTCCCTCGTCCTAACGACCAGACAAATCAGTCCGTGAAACATCTGACGGTCAGGGAAAGAATGGAAAAAACGAATTGCGATCAATCAGTTACGAGCATATATTCGCTTTGTTTCACGAAACGGCCCGGCGTCTCGCCGGGGAATCGGCCTGCACTGCACCCGAGAGGCCCGCTGTTGCTGCCTCGTTACGCTTTGTCTGGCAGGATGTATCAGACAATACGTATTTTGTTATGATTCGCTGATTCCATCGGTGTCCGACAGAAAAGAACCATGACTATCGACGACGACCGCCACGCAATCCGCGAAGAACTCGAAGAACTCAGGAAAAACGGCGCACGCCGTCAGGACCTGTCTCTGCATGCGTGCAAGCGCCTCTTTTTCGACCTCGGCATCCGCCCGTCGATGGCGACCGTTCGCGAGCTGACCCAGACGGGCAGCGCAAGCGACATCCCGAAAGACATCGAGCTTTTCTGGCAGCGAATCCGAACGGCCTCGAAAGTCCGGATCGGCGCGGGCACGCTGCCGTCGACGCTGCAGGAACGCGCAGGCGAACTGCTGGGTGCGCTGTACGACGAAGCACTCGTTCACGCCGAGGCCGAGTTCGACGCGCAACGCGCCGAGCTCGCTGAACGCGAGGCACGGGCAGAACAGGCGGTTCGCGACGCCGATACGCGTCGCGCGGCCACTGATGAAGTGCTGCAGCGCAGTGAGGCGCGCGCGGAAGTCGCGTGGGCGCGGGTCCGCGAGCTCGAAAGCCGGCTTGCCGCGTCGTCGGCGGGCGACGCCGCGCAACACGACAGCTTGCAGACGACCACCCGCAAGCTGGAAGCCGACAACGAAGCGCTGCGCAAGCGCGTCGACGCCGAACAGGCGACGAACGCCGAGTTGCGCGATCGCATCGACGCGCTACGTGAAGAGATGCGAAAGAGCACCGAGCACTACGCGCAGCAGATCAAGGATGCGTTGGCCGAGGCTGAACGGCGCGTCAAACCCATGCTGGTGGAACTGGATTCACTTCGTTCGATGTCGTCGACGTGGCAGTCCGCGCAGCGCGACGCGAGCAGGAAGGAATTCGACTTCATCCAGCAACTCGCGAGCGCGAAGGCGCGCGCGGACCGGCTCGACACGCAGTTGCGCGAGCGCTCGGACGAAATCGACGCGTTGACGCGTCAAGTGACGAAGTTGCGCGGACAGCAGAACGTCGATACGTCGGTGGCGGCTGTGCTGTCGGACCTTGCTGCGGCGGGCCGGCTCGACGCCGCGGAACTCGCGCGCATCGGCACCGCGGTGGACGGTCACGTGGAATTACCCGTCCATTGCCCGAAATGCCGTGACGGCGAACCGGAGCTTTCCCAGGTCGACGGGCAGTACGAATTGATCTGTCCGGAATGCGACCATTCCTCGGGCGCTGGCCGCTCGCGTCTCGAAGCCGTTACCCGGTTCCTGCAGGGCAATGGCGAATCGACCGTCGCGTAATACGCTGCAACGGTCAAAGGTGAAGGTTTTCGGGACTGGCCGCGAAGCGCGACGGTGAGGCGTTTTGGGAACAGCGCGTCACGTATTGGCGCTGGAACCGGCGTCCGGCTGAGTGTCATCGTCCGATGGCGGTGGCCGTTTGCCCCCCGACGCTTCGCGTTCCGCCCAGATTTGCCACGCGCGATGCAGCCGGCCAGCCGAAATCGGCTGCAGGAAACCCAGCCACTGGCCGACGGTGTCCGGTAAAACATCCTGTTCGAAAAGTTCGGCGGCGAACGTGTTGCGCAGTGTCTGCGGACTGGCGCGCTCCGCGCGGCTGTCGGCGAGACCGGCTGCTTCGAGCAGCGCGTCGACCGCCCGCAGGATCGTCGCCTTGTGCATCGGCCGTCCCGACGGCGAACCGGGGAACACCAGGGTTCCGGGCAATCCTGCGACGCGCCGCTCTTCGAGCCACGCATCAAGCACGTCGATCGCGAACGGCGCCAGACGTGTCGTGCGCGTGAACACCGGATTCGCGGCTTCGATCGTCACCCACGGGCTGTGCGGCGCGACGCAGTCGAGCGACAACGCGATCGCATCCCCGGTCTTCAGACCGCCGCCGAGAAACACGGCGATCAGCGCACGATCGCGCCGCAAGCGCCAGCGTCGCGCTGCCGACGCGTCGTTCAACGGCGACCGCAAATACGCAATCAACGTCGCGCGCTCCGATGGCGACAGGAAACCGGTCGGCGCGTTGTCTTTCGCGTTGCGCCATGCGGCCTCGCCATCCTGAGCGATGAAGCGCGCGGGATTCGTCGACGCGAGTTCGATCTCGCGGACGTGATCGAGCACCCGCTCGATGAGTCGCAGATACCGCGCGCGTTGCGGTTTGCGCACGTCGAGGCCGGCGACAAATTCGGCGATCGTTCCCGTGTCGACGGTCGTGAGCGTCTTGCGCCGCAGCTTCAGCCAGTCGAGAAATCTCCCCCACTGCACGCGGTACACGTCCGCCGAAGAGCGGCGGAACTGCTGCGACGCGAGCCACGCGTCGAAAGCACCGGCGGGGTCGCGCAGCCAGTCGTCGCGTTGCTGGTCGAACAGGTCGCTGGGAGGGGCTGGAGGGACCATCACGTATCTATCAGTTAGTTGCGTCGTAGAGTTCAATGATACCCGTGGCCAAGCCGGCGCGTGGCAGCAACCGCTTCCACGACGCCTCGCGACGCGTCAGCCGCCCCAGGCCCGCGCGCGACGTGCGCCGGTTCGAGCAAGCTTTTGCTCCCTGCCTGCGTTCGCGGCGAGGGCGGCCTCCTCATAGGCGGCAACTGCGAATGCGAACACGGCCGGCAGTGCATTGGATCGACCGAAGTCCACCATCTCGTCGGTTTCCGGCCACGCGAAACTGCCGGGCCGCTGAAACAGCCCGAGCATCAGCGCATCGTGCCGGCTCGCGAAGCCGAGATCGGCCAGCGCCTCCGCCTCGATCGCATGCAGCAGACGCCACGTGAGCGGCACCTGCTGCGCGATATAGCGCGCAGCGATATGCCGGACGATATGTTCGAGGTCACGCGCGGCGGATTGATAGCGCAGCGCGGCGAGATCGCGTTCGTTCGTGGTTTCCATCGGCGTGTTCCGTCGGTTCGCTCATGACTGTATAAATATACAGTATCGCGAAGACCTGCTGCACGCCACCTGGCCGAACGGTCAACCGTGAATCACGACGAGCAGCGCGCGCGCGTCGCCCTTGCCCGCGTTGCGTATCGCGTGCGGCCGATCCGCGACGTAGCGGGCGGTGTCCGCCGCTTTCAGCCGTTGTTTCGAATTGCCGGATTCGACGTCGATCGTGCCGTGGATCACGGTCAGATGCTCGCGCGTGCCCGGCTCGTGCGCGCTGGAGACCAGCGCGCCGCCCGGCTTTAGCGTCAACTCGTACCATTCGAAGCGGCCGGCCAGTTCGATCGGCCCCCACACCCGCAACTGGTAGCCCGCTTCCTCGCCCTGCAGCGTCGGAATGTCGTGCGGGCCCGCGACCGCGATCGCGTCCGGTACTTTCGGCGTCGCGAACAGCGAATCGAGCTTCACGCCGAGCGCGTTCGTGAGCCGCCACGCCACCGCGATCGTCGGATTCGCCTTGTCGCGCTCGATTTCCGACAGCATCGATTTCGATACGCCGGCGGCGCGCGAAAGATCGTCGAGCGTCATCCCGCGCTCGTTGCGCAGGCGTTGAATCTGCTCGCCGACGCGAGGCGGCACGGCCGCCGTCGCTGCCGGCGCAGGACTCGTTGCGGCTTGCGGTGTCGCGGTACGCGGTTTGCGCTGGCTTGCCATCTGCAGTTCCATCGACTAAAGTGGTTCGGTATCTCGAACTACGGTTCGATAAACCGAAAAATTCCGGTGAGGGTTGAGGCGACTATAGCAGGCCGCGGCCGTCCCCGGCGGGAGCGCGATTCATGCAAACACCCTTTCTCGCGCATCTGCGCACGACGCTGGACCGGATCCGCGCCGACGGTTTCTACAAAAGCGAGCGGGTGATCGCGACGCCGCAATCGTCGCGGATTCGTCTCGCCGACGGCTCCGACGTGCTGAACTTCTGCGCGAACAACTATCTGGGCCTCGCGAACGACACGCGCCTGATCGACGCGGCGAAAGACGGGCTCGATCGCGACGGCTTCGGGATGGCGTCAGTGCGCTTCATCTGCGGCACGCAGACCGTGCACAAGGAACTCGAGCGCGCGCTCGCCGCCTTTCTTCAGACCGACGATTGCATCCTCTATTCGAGCTGTTTCGATGCGAACGGCGGCCTCTTCGAAACGCTGCTCGACGACGCGGATGCGATCATCAGCGACGAACTCAACCACGCGAGCATCATCGACGGCGTGCGTCTGTCGAAAGCGCGGCGCTATCGCTATCGAAACAACAATCTTTCGGATCTCGAAGAAAAATTGCGCGAGGCCGATGAAGCCGGCGCGCGCTACAAGCTGATCGCAACCGACGGCGTGTTTTCGATGGACGGCATCATCGCGAACCTCGCCGGCATCTGCGAACTCGCGGACCGCTACGACGCGCTCGTGATGGTCGACGATTCGCATGCGGTCGGCTTCATCGGCGAGCACGGCCGCGGCACGCCCGAGCATTGCGGCGTGGCAAATCGCGTCGATATCGTCACGGGCACGCTCGGCAAGGCGCTCGGCGGCGCGTCGGGCGGCTACGTCGCGGCGAGAAAGGAAATCGTCGAACTGCTGCGGCAGCGCTCGCGGCCCTATCTGTTTTCGAACACGCTGACGCCGTCGATTGCGGCTGCGTCGCTGAAGGTGCTCGATCTGATCGCAAGCGACGAAGGCGCGGCGCTGCGCTCGCGCGTGCGCGCAAACGGCGCGCATTTTCGCCGCGAGATGAGCGCGCTCGGGTTCACGCTCGTGCCGGGCGAGCATCCGATCATCCCGGTGATGCTCGGCGACGCGCAAATCGCGTCGAACATGGCCGACGCGCTGCTGCACGAAGGCGTCTACGTGATCGGCTTTTCGTATCCGGTCGTGCCGAAGGGGCGCGCGCGCATTCGCACGCAGATGAGCGCGGCGCACACGCCGGAGCAGATCGATCAGGCGGTTGCGGCATTCGCGCGCGTGGGCCGGCAACTCGGCGTGATCTGAAACGCGCGATCAAATCGACACACGGACAGACGCACCATCATGAAAGCACTCGCCAAACTCGAACGCGCACCGGGCCTCACGCTGACGCGCGTGAAGCGGCCCGAGGTCGGACACAACGACGTGATGATCCGCGTCCGTCGCACCGCGATCTGCGGCACCGATATTCACATCTGGAAATGGGACGACTGGGCGCAGAAGACGATTCCCGTGCCGATGCACGTCGGCCACGAATACGTCGGCGAGATCGTCGAGATGGGACAGGAAGTGCGCGGCTTCCAGATCGGCGACCGGGTGTCGGGCGAAGGTCACATCACGTGCGGGTTCTGCCGCAACTGTCGCGCCGGTCGCCGGCATTTGTGCCGCAATACCGTGGGCGTCGGCGTGAATCGCGAAGGGGCGTTCGCCGAATATCTGGTGATTCCGGCGTTCAACGCGTTCCGGATTCCGCCCGAAATCTCCGATGATCTCGCCGCGATCTTCGATCCGTTCGGCAACGCGACGCACACCGCGCTGTCGTTCAACCTCGTCGGCGAAGACGTGCTGATCACCGGTGCGGGACCGATCGGGATCATGGCGGTCGCGATCGCGAAGCATGTCGGCGCGCGCAACGTCGTGATCACCGACATCAACGATTACCGGCTCGACCTCGCGCTCAAGATGGGCGCGACGCGCGCGGTGAACGTGTCGCGCGAGTCGCTGCGCGACGTGATGGCCGACCTGCAGATGACCGAGGGCTTCGACGTGGGCCTCGAAATGTCCGGCGTGCCGGGCGCGTTCACCGCGCTGCTCGAGGCGATGAACCACGGCGGCAAGGTCGCGCTGCTCGGCATTCCGCCCGCGCAGACCGCGATCGACTGGAACCAGGTGATCTTCAAAGGGCTTGAAATCAAGGGCATTTATGGCCGCGAGATGTTCGAGACCTGGTACAAGATGGTCGCGATGCTGCAAAGCGGGCTCGACCTGTCGCCGGTCATCACGCATCGCTTTCACGTCGACGACTACGAAAAAGGCTTCGCGGCGATGCTGTCCGGCGAAAGCGGCAAGGTGATTCTCGATTGGGCTGCTGTGTAATTCAGTTCCTCTAGCGACGGATCACGGGGCCGCCCCCGCAACCGGCTGCGCGAATTCCGCCTGGATGCGCACCGCGATGTCGTCGCCGACGGCCGGATACCACGTCGTCAGTCCGAACTGCGCGCGGCTGAAATGGCCGAGCGCGGAAAAGCCGAGCGTCGGCTGCTTCGTCAGCGGATTCGGCGCGCTGCCGTTGAACGTCACGTCGAGCGTCACCGGATGCGTGACGCCATGTATCGTCAGATCGCCGGTTAGCGTCCCGCGCGCATCGCCGGTTCGATCGAATCGCGTGCTGACGAACCGAATCTGCGGATAGCGCTCGACATCCAGCATGTCCTTGCCTTTGACGAGCTTGTCGAGCGCCGCCACGTTCGTGTCGATGCTCGCCGCGTCGATCGTCACGTCGACAGACGACGCGGCCATCCCTCCTTCGCGCCAGTCCAGTTGCCCGTTCACGCGGTCAAAGCGCATCACGAAGCGCGAATAGCCGAGATGTTCGACATCGAACGTCACGCTCCAGTGATGCGGGTCCATTTGATAGCGTCCGGCACTCACGCGCGACTCGACGGGACTGACGCTGTGCGTGACGACGCGCAGCGGCGTGCATGCCGCGACCGCACAGGCCGCGCAGACGAGCGCGACGCGCGCACGACGCGCGAGCCCCGCGCGTACGGATGATGAGGGCGATTTCCACATGACGCGTTCCTTTGCCGGTTGAACGTAGTCACGATAACGCACTTCGCGCGCGACTTGACAAGGTGGAACGATCGTTCTACCTTCCTGCTTGCCGCCATCACTGCCAGCCTGCTGCTGACGAGAACACGTGAACCCGTCCCCGCCCCCAACCGATGCGCGCGAGCGCCTGCTCGAAGCCGCCGAGTCGTTGATTTACGCAGGCGGCATCCACGCGACTGGCGTCGACGCGATCGTGCGTGCGGCCGGCGCCGCGCGCAAGAGCTTCTATACGTGGTTCGAATCGAAGGACGCACTGATCGCCGCCGCGCTGCGGCGTCGCGACGAACGCTGGATGCGCTGGTTCATCGACGGCACGCTCGCTCGCGCGCGCTCGCCGCGTGCGCGTCTGCTCGCGATGTTCGACGTGTTGCGCGAGTGGTTCGAGTCCGACCGCTTTCATGGCTGCGCGTTTCTGAACGCGGCCGGCGAAATCGCGTCGCCCGACGATCCGGTGCGCGTCGTCGCGCGCGAGCACAAGGCGCGTCTCCTTGCATTCGTGCAGGAGCAGTGCGAAGCGTTTGCCGATTCCGTCGGCGTCGATCGGCGTGGCGCCGCGCGGCTCGCGCGGCAATGGCTCGTGCTGATCGACGGCGCAATCGGTGTCGCGCTCGTCAGCGGCGAGGCCGACGCCGTATCGGATGCGCGAGCGGCCGCGCAGCAGTTGCTGGACGCGGCGTCGAACCGCGCGTCCGGCCGATCCCTTACGCGGAATGCGCGGCCATCGGGCCGACGCGCCGCGCGTCAACCAGGAGAGAAAACATGAGCGATGCAGTCGAAGTACGTCCGCCGGTGCCCCCGTTCACTCGCGAGACCGCGATCCAGAAAGTGCGAGCCGCCGAGGACGGCTGGAACACACGCGACCCGCAGCGCGTGTCGCTCGCGTACACGCCGGACAGCGTCTGGCGCAATCGCGCGGAGTTCGTGACGGGCCGCGAAGCGATCGTCGCGTTTCTCGCGCGCAAGTGGGCGCGCGAACTCGACTACCGGCTGATCAAGGAGCTGTGGGCGGTGACGGACAATCGCATCGCCGTGCGATTCGCGTACGAGTGGCGCGACGATTCGAACCGCTGGTATCGCTCGTACGGCAACGAGAACTGGGAGTTCGACCAGAACGGGCTGATGGCGCGCCGCCATGCGAGCATCAACGACCTGCCGATCCGCGACAGCGAGCGCCTGTTCCACTGGCCGCTCGGACGGCGCCCGGACGATCATCCCGGGCTCAGCGACCTCGGCCTCTGAACGTCGCGCGGCGGATTCATCTTCCCGACTTGCAGGCCAGGTACGATCGCCGGCAGCGCGCGCTGCTGGCGACGGACCGTGATTCACCAGACCTATCCATCGCATCGGCCGCTGTCATGCGGTACAGTGCGCGTCGCGGCATTCGAACAACAACGTATCGACGATAAGCCGGCGCGTGAGTCGCGATGGAGAACACATGGATTCACGGTGCACCGGCATTGGCAAGATAATGACAAGGACATTGAAAGCGGCGCTCTGCGCTGCCGTGCTGATGGGCGCCGCGGCGCATGCGCAAGCCGCGGACTGGTGCAGCGGCGGCCTGTGGGTCGATGCGATGATCGGCTCGCACCACATCAATCCGGATCCCGGTACGGACTTCGAACAATTCAATCCCGGCCTCGGCGTCGAATGCTGGCCCAGCAATCAATGGGCGCTGACCGTCGGCGGATTCCGCAACTCACTGCGGCGTCCTTCGTGGTACGGCGGCGCGGTGTGGGCGCCCGAGTTCCTGCATTGGGGCTTCGTGCGTCTTGCCGCGATGGGCGGGATCATCTCCGGCTATAACTACGGCAACTGGGGCCTCGGCCACAATCATTCGGTCGGCCCGGTCGCGGCGCCGGTGCTGATGGCCGTGTACAAGCGCGTCGGCGTGAACGTGATCGTGATTCCGCCGATTCCTTCGGACAACCTGCCGTTCACGCTCGGTTTCCAGGTCAAGTTCCGGTTTTAGCAGTTGTTTCGGCTTGCCAGGTTTCGCACGCACCCTCCTGGAAAGCTTCACCCTCGACGAGGCCAGAGATGCCAGAGGTGAGCCGATCCAGGATGGTGAGATTTCCAGGGGTAGGGCGCGCGGCCGAAGGTGAGCTGTTACGGGTGCTCGCGGCGCACGCTCCGGCTCCCGCAGACACTCACCTTGAAAACGACACCTTTGCTTTCCGTTCCGCCTCGTTGAAAAACTTCAGGACGGCCGCGCCGGTTTCATCGAGACCAGCGGCGCGAGGAATTCCTCGAAGTGCGGCAGCCAGATCGGAATCGAATTCTTCACCGCGAACATGCCGTGGCCGTTTCTGCCAAACGGCGGTTCGACGATCAATTGCCCGTGGCCGCCCGCGGCCTGAAACGCGGCGAACCATGTCGCGACGACGTCGGGCGCAAAGTACTTGTCGTTTTGCACGTAGTGCCACAGGACCGGAACCGGCGTCGTCGACGCGAAGTGTCCGATCGCGTCGGCCATCTGCTGCGGGCCGCAGGGCATGCCCGGATGGATTGACGGATTACCGCCGCGACCGCCCGAGAAATTCACGACCGCGACCAGTCCCTTCGGCGCAAAACTTGCGGCGGCGAGCGACGCGAATCCGCCCGCCGATTGCCCCACGAACACCACGTGGTTGCGATCGACCTCGGGCAACGTGTCCGCATAGGCGAGCGCGGCAAGCACGTCTTCCGCCGCGTGCTTGCCCGCGCCGAGATAATCTGGATTCCTGCACGAACCGCTGCCTTCCGCGTACGTGCCGCCTGTCGCACCGTAGCCCCGGCGTATCGGCACGATGACCGCGAAGCCGAGTTCGACGAAGGTCCGAATCGCCGCCGGCCAGCACGAGCCCCCTATAGCCGCCGCGCGAAAAACGGAAAAAGCCGACGCGCGCGGGATCGAGACGCGCGGCATCCGGCGACGCGCTCAGCATGTAATCGATCAGGCGTTTGATGTCGCTTCAGACGCTACGGACCACGACGCGTCTTTTTCCGTGATTTGGAATGAAGCGGACTATCGCTGCAAGCGGCGTAAAGTGAAGCGAATCGTGGAGAAACGATGCAGATCGCGAGGGGAACGGGCATGCAAGCAGCAAACAGGCAGCGCGCGCCGAGGTTCGCGTCGTTCGTTGCGTGCGTAGTGGTCTGCGCTTCTGTCACCTTCGGTGCGACGCACGCACGCGCACAGCGCGAGCCGCAGCCGTCACCGTTCGACACGTTCGCACTTCCCGAAGGCAGCGCGCCGCACGACGTTGCGCCGGCGCCGGACGGCACCGTCTGGTTCACCGCGCAGGCACGCGGCGCGGTGGGACGGCTGGACCCGCGCAGCGCGAAGACCGACTGGATCGCGCTCGATAGCGGATCGGCGGGGTCGGCGCGTTCGGCGCGTTCGGCGCCGCATGGCGTGATCGTCGGCCCCGATCAGGCGGCGTGGATCACCGACGGCGGCCAGAATGCGATCGTGCGGGTCGACGCGAAGACACTCGCCGTCACGCGTTTCCCATTGCCGAAAGAGAGCGCGAACGCCAACCTGAACACCGCGGTCTTCGACAAGCGGGGGCATCTGTGGTTTACGGGGCAAAGCGGCGTCTACGGCGAACTCGATCCCGCGAGCGGCCGCATGCGCGTGTTCGATGCGCCTCGTGGCCCCGGCCCCTATGGCATCGGCGTGACGCCTGACGGCAGCGTGTTCTTCGCGTCACTGGCCGGCAACTACCTCGGCCGCATCGATCGCGCGAGCGGCGCGGCGCAGGTGATCGAGCCGCCGACGCCGGATCAGGGCGCGCGCCGCGTGTGGCCCGACTCGCGCGGGCACGTCTGGATCAGCGAGTGGACTGCGGGCAAGGTCGGCATGTTCGATCCGGCAACGCATCGATGGCGCGAATGGCGGCTCCCGGGCGCAAATCCGCATGCGTACGCGATCTTCGTCGACGACCACGACATCGTCTGGCTCAGCGACTGGGGCGCGAATGCGCTGGTGCGCTTCGACCCGCGAGCGGAACGGTTCGACGCGATCCCGCTACCGCATCCTCACGCGAACGTGCGGCAGATGATGGGCCGGCCGGGCGAAGTCTGGCTCGCCGAATCCGGCACCGACCATCTGCTGCGCTACCGCTCCGCTGCAACGGGAAGCGGTAGCCGCTGAAGCCGACAAGAACCTACTGCACCGTAACGGTCGCCTTCATATACGGATGGATGCTGCAGAACACGTTGTACACGCCCGGCTTGTCGAACTTGAACTGATACGTATCGTTCTGATCGAGCGCGGCGGAGCGGAACAAGCCCGCGTCGTTGACGACCACATGCGGTTCGCCGTCCATGTTCTTCCAGGTCACGGTGGTGCCGGCCTTCACGGTCAGCGCCATCGGCGAAAACATGAAGTTCTTGATCATCACCTGACTGGACTCCTGCGCCTGCGTGGCAGGCACGACGGCGGCCAATGCGGCGACGAGCATCCCGCGAGCACAGCAGACAGCGAACGCGCGACGAAAGTAATTGACTGGCATGGCGTAGCTCCTTGTCCGGTATCGAGCGGGCGCGATCGTTCAGGCGAGCGTCGTGTCGGAAAGCGTCGCCGCAAGCGGATGGCGCGTGATGCTGATACGCGTGACGCCAAGCATCTTCGGCAGCTGGTCGCTCGCGACGGTCAGCGGTCCGGGTCCGGGGCCGTTGCCGGCTGTCGGTTGCGGATAGGCGGTCGAGCGCGCCGTATGGAACGTGATATTGCCTTCCACTTTCGAAACGATCTGATGAATATGGCCGTTCAACACGGTGACCGAGCCGAAGCGCTTCAGATACTCCATCGCTTCGCCGGCGTCGCCGGTGCCCCAGCCCCACGGCTCGTAAATCGTCCACATCGGCATGTGCGTGAACACGACGATCGGCGTGCTCGACGATTGCCCTTTCAGATCGTCTTCGAGCCAGGCGAGCTGTTCGTCGCCCAGATTGCCCAGTCCGTTCGGCTTGAAATGCATCACGTTGACGAGCGCGACGAAGTGCACGCCGCTGTGGTCGAAGCTGTAATAGCCGCGGTTGTTCGACGGCTTGCCGAAGCGCTTGAAGTATTCGCCTTGCGGTCCGTCGGTCACGTCGTGCTCGCCGGGCACCGTGTGCAGCTCGGTGATGCTGAGCCCGGACAGCAACTGGGCCGCGAGATCGAACTCTTCCGGTTTCGAAAGGTGCGTGATATCGCCGGTGTGGATCGCGAGCGCCGGCTTGACCGGCATCGCGTTGACGAAATCTATCGTCTGTTTGAACGTGCCGGCGACATCGGGATTGGCCTCTTTCTTGAAGCCGATATGCGAGTCGCTGATCTGCAGAAAGAGCGGAACGCCGGATGCGGCTGCGTCGTCCTTGCTCATGGCGGCTCGCGCCAGTTCGACGGGCGTGAGGACGCCGCCGGACAGCACGAACAAGGTGCCTGCGCTGCCGTAGGCAAGGCATTTCAACGCGTTGCGGCGCGACGGCCGGGAAGGAAGGTCTGACGGCATGATGTCCTCTCGACGGAAATCCGGAGGGCCTCCGGGCGGGTTTGGCGTGCGGGTTTCGCGTGCAATACCGCGCCACGGCCCGTTTTATTCCCGGTCGGAAGTCATGCGTCAGTTCCGGCGAACGGCTCGCGTCGGCGCGGCCGTTCGCCGGATGGGTCAGACCATCGTGATGGTCACCGATTTGCTCTGCAGATACGCTTCGAGCGCTTCCGGCCCGCCCTCCGAGCCGTAGCCCGAATCCTTCACGCCGCCGAACGGCATGTCGGCGGGCACCAGCGCGGGCTGGTTGATGAACAGCATCCCGGCCTCGATGCGCTGCGTCAGCTGATGCACGTTCGGCAGCGAGCGCGTGAACGCATAGCTCGCGAGCCCGTACGGCAGGCGGTTGGCTTCGGCGATCGCCTCGTCGAGCGTGTCGAAGCCGCGGATCGCCGCGACCGGCCCGAACGGTTCGTCGTTGAACACGGACGCCTCGAGCGGCACGTCGGTCAGCACGGTCGGCGCGAAGAAGTTGCCCTGCGTGCCGATGCGCTCGCCGCCGGTCGCGATTTTCGCGCCGGTTTCGCGGGCATTCGCGACGATCCGCTCCATCGCCGCGACGCGCCGCGTGTTCGCGAGCGGCCCGAGCGTCGTGCCCTGCGCGAGACCGTCGCCGACCTTCTGTCCTTGCGCGACCGCGACGAACGCCTGCGTGAATTCCTCGCGGACGCTGTTGTGCACGAGAAAGCGCGTCGGCGAGATGCACACCTGGCCCGCATTGCGGAACTTCGCGCCGCCGATGACCTTGGCCGCGAGCGCGATATCCGCGTCGGCGGCGACGATCACGGGCGCGTGGCCGCCCAGTTCCATCGTCGAGCGCTTCATGTGCGCGCCCGCGAGCGCCGCGAGCTGCTTGCCGACCGGCGTCGACCCCGTGAACGTGACCTTGCGGATGACCGGGTGCTTGATCAGGTACTCGGAGATCTCGGCGGGATTGCCGTACACGAGGCCGACGGTGCCGGCGGGCACGCCGGCATCGACGAACGCCTGCAGCAGGCCGGCCGGCGACGCCGGCGTTTCCTCGGGTGCCTTCACGAGAAACGAGCAGCCGCTCGCGAGCGCGGCCGACAGCTTGCGCACGACCTGGTTGACCGGGAAATTCCACGGCGTGAACGCGGCGACCGGACCGACCGGGTCCTTGACGACGAGCTGCTGCGCGTTCGGGTTGCGCGCCGGCACGACGCGGCCGTAGACCCGCATGCCTTCGTCGGCGAACCACTCGATGATGTCCGCCGCGCTCAGCACTTCCAGCTTCGCCTCGATGAACGGCTTGCCTTGCTCCATCGTCAACAGGCGCGCGATGTTCTCCGCGCGCTCGCGCACGAAGCCGGCTGCGCGGCGCATCGTGGCCGCGCGTTCGGCGGCCGGAATCCGGCGCCATTTCTCGAAACCCTGCTGCGCGGCGACGAGCGCCCGGTCCAGATCGGCGACGCCCGCGTGCGCGACCTTGCCGATCGGTTCGCCGGTGGCGGGATTCAGCACGTCGAGCGTGCGGCCGCCGACGGCGTCGCACCATTCGCCGGCAATCAGCAGCCGGATGTCGGGATAGGCAGGGGTAGTCATAGGCATCTCCTGGTTGAAACGGCGATGGAACGGCGGTGTTGCCGCATCCGTGTCGCAGTAGCGTACGCGAGTTTTTCGGCGCTTGCTGAAGCGGTCAGACGGACCGTTCTGCGTTTCCAGCTTGACATCCGCGTCCGGGATTTATATCTTAAGATATATATCGTAAGATAGTCGGAGGGCGCGATGCGCAAACACCACCTTCACCACCTGTTTCACGCCGCCTTTCCGGGCGGCAGCCGCCGCCATCATGGCGGCGGGCCGGACTCAACCGGAATGGGCCACCGGCACCATCACGGCCGCTCCGAAGAGGGGCTGCCGCGCAGCCGCCGCTTCGGCTCGGACGATCTGCAACTGATGCTGCTCGCTCTGATCGCCGGGAAGCCCAGCCACGGTTACGAACTGATCAAGGCGCTCGACGCGCGTTCCAACGGTTTCTACGCGCCGAGCCCGGGCATGGTCTATCCGGCGCTCACGTATCTGGAGGAACTCGGCCAGGTGAGCGTCGAAACCGAAGGGAACCGCAAACGCTATGCGATTGCGGAAGCCGGCAGCGCCCGGCTGGCGGCGAACAAGCCGCGCGTCGACGCGATTTTCGCGAGGCTCGAAGAGATCGCCCGCAAGATGGACTCGGTTCGCGAGGCGTATGCCGGGGGCGACGCCGCCGAAAGCGACTGGCTCCCCGAATATGTCGCCGCACGCTATGCGCTGAAGCGCGCGCTGCACTTGCGTACCGGGCTGCCGGCCGCCGAGCAGAGGCGCATTGCCGACATCCTGTCGCGCGCCGTGGCGGAAATCGAGCGAGCCCCGAGCCCGCCCGCCGACGCGGCCTGAGCCCACCGTTCGCACTGTTGAACCATTCAATCGATCCATGACTTCCGAACTCACCATCACCCGCGTGCGGCACACGCTGCGCATGCGATTGCTGCAGGTGGTCCGCGTCGACTCGTTGACGTCGCATCTGCTGCGCGTCGTGCTGGCCGGCGATGCGCTCGACGGATTCGTGTCCGCCGGTTTCGACGATCACTGCAAGGTCTTTTTCCCGTCGCCGGGCGTGGATCGCCCGGTGCTGCCCGAACCTGGTCCGAACGGCCCGATCTTTCCAAAAGGCTCCGCGCGCCCGGTCATGCGCGATTTCACGCCGCGCCATTTCGATCCGGCGAGGCGCGAGCTGACGATCGATTTCGTGCTGCACGATGCGGGACCGGCCACGACGTGGGCGCGTCAGGCGCGACCCGGACAGTATCTCGGCATTGGCGGTCCGCGCGGCTCGTTCGTGGTGCCCGACGCATTCGACTGGCATCTGCTGATCGGCGACGAAACGGCACTCCCCGCGATCGCGCGGCGGCTCGCGGAATTGCCGGCCGGCAAGCCGGCCATCACCGTCATCGCGGTGCGCGACGATGCCGCGCGTTTGCGCTTCGACACGCGCGCGGATCTTCGCGAAGTCTGGTGCACGAACGAGCCGCACGCGCTCGCGCAGGCGCTGGGCAAGATCCCGCTGCCGACGGGAGACGGCTTCGTGTGGGCGGCGGCGGAGTCGGCGTCGGTTCGCGAGGTCCGCGACTATCTCGTCGGCGAACGCGGGATCCGCAAGGACCGGATTCGCGCGTCGAGCTACTGGCGAAAGGGCGACGCGGCGGTACACGAATCGCTCGATGACTGACCGAGCGACGAACTGAGCAGTGAACCGCGCGGGCGAGCATCGCCCGATCTTCGGCGCCGGCGTCACTCGATCGGCCGTTCGTTCACCGGCTGATGCATGCCGATCGCCATCCGGTTCCACGCGTTGATGGCGGCCACGGCCCACGTCAGTTCGACGATCTCCTGCTCGCTGAAGTGCTCGTTGAGCGCCGCGAATTCCGCGTTGCGGTCGTCGTAGCCGTCGGGCAGCCGCGTCAGCGATTCGGCCCACGCGAGCGCGGCCTGTTCCTTCGGCGTGAAGAACGTGGTTTCGCGCCACGCGGACAGCACGTTCAGCCGCTTCCACGACTCTCCGCCCTTGCGCAGTTCGCGCGCGTGCATGTCGAGACAGAACGCGCAGCCGTTGATCTGCGAGACACGCGTCTGGACGAGTTCGATCAGTTGCCGCCCGACGGACGACTGGGCCGACGTCTCGCTGACGGTGTGCAGCGACTTGTACTGCAGCGGTGCGAGCGTGTTCCAGGGCAGACGGGGTGCGTTCATGACGATCTCCTTGAGGGTTCAACAAGACGATGGGGGAAATGGACCGATGGCGGCGCGGCTTGCCGTGCGTGGTCATCGTGCGGGTCGGTGCGGGTTCGTGTAGGCTCCAGTGTCGTCGTTCGATGGCTTACCCGACAGGCACAAATTCTCTCTTTTCAACCAGGCCATCCGCAGCCGCCATGAACTCGTCAGACCACGCGTCGCCCGCCGCATCCACGCTTCACGCGCAGATCTACGCGCGTTTTCGTGCGCTGATCGAAGCGGGGCAGTTGAAGCCCGGCCAGCGCGTGTCGTCGCTGCGCGCGCTGGCAGAGGAACTGGGCGTCGCGCGCGGCACGGTGCAGGCGGCCTACGACCGGCTGCTGGGCGAGGGCTATCTTGTCGCTCGCGGCCCGGCCGGCACGTTCGTCGCCGAACACGCGGCGCCGACGCCGCGCCGCGCGCCCGCGCGCAAGACCGCCGGGCCGCGTGGCGCAGCCCGACAAACACGGCCGCCGGGTGCAGGCGGACCGATCATCGACGCAGGCGGCGACGCGCCCGCGCTGCTCCAGCTGGGCGTCCCCGCGCTCGACGAATTTCCGCGCAAGCTGTGGAGCCGGCTGCTCGCGCGCGAGGCGCGGCGCGCGCATACGCTGACGAAGCCCGCGCCGGCCGGCTACCGGCCGCTGCGCGAAGCGCTGGCCGCGTATCTGCATCGATCGCGCGGATTCGCGCTGCAGCCCGAGCAGGTGTTCGTCGTGCCGGCCTACACGGCCGGCCTCGCACTCGCCGTCGATGCGCTCTCGCTGGCGGGCAACGGCCATCACGACGACACGCCGCGCACGACGGGCAACGGCGCGTGGGTCGAGAACCCCGGGTATCCGCCGACTGCACAGTTGCTCGCGCGCCTCGGCCTCTGTCCTCAGTACGTGCCGGTCGACGAGCATGGCCTCGATGTCGAGTTCGGCGCGAAGCACTTCGCGCATGCGAAGCTGGCGGTCGTCACGCCGTCGCATCAGAGTCCGACCGGCGTCGCGCTGAGTCTGCCGCGGCGCGTCGCGCTGCTGGACTGGGCAACGAAACAGCGCGCGTGGATTTTCGAGGACGACTACGACGGCGAGTACCGTTATCGCGGTCATCCGTTGCCGGCGTTGAAGAGCCTCGACACGAGCGAGCGGGTGATCTACTGCGGCACGCTCAGCAAGGTGATGTTCCCCGCGTTGCGACTCGCGTATCTGGCGGTGCCGTCGACTCGCGTCGAAGCGTTCGATGCGGCGAGCGCGCGCGCGGTGCACGGCGGCTGTCCGGAGCTGATGCAGGCGGCCGTCGCCGAGTTCATCAACGGGGGGCACTTCTCGCGTCACATCAAGCGAATGCGGACGTTGTACGCGCAGCGACGCGCGATGCTCGCGGCCGCGTTGCGGCCTCATGAGCCGCGCGGGTTCGCGGTGCGGCTGCAGGATGGCGGCATGCATCTGCTGCTCGACGTCCCTGCAAACCGCGACGATGCCGAGATGGCGCGGCTTCTGCGCGAGGCCGGTTTTGGCGTGCATGCGCTGACGACGTGGCAACGGGGGCGGGCCGGACGGCGCGCGCTGATACTCGGATTCACGAACGTCGCGAGCGAAGGCGACGCGAAGCGGCTCGTCGCGAAGTTGATGCGGGTGGTTGGAGAGTCGTCGCCGCAGGAGTGACACGGCGGTCCAGCACGGAAAACCTGGGTATCCGTACGAACTTCCGCGGTTTCGCGATCTTCACGAAAAGGTGAGCATTTTCGGGAAGCGCTCGCCGCCGGCCCATCGCGTCGAAAAAAATCCCTTGAAACAAGGCATATTCTTGTCGCGTCACCGAAGGTCGCATCGAGAAAGGTGAGACTTTTCAGGAGCCGAAGGACGACTGCTTGCGTCGGCGCATTCGCGAACCCCGAGGTGAGTGTTTGCGGGAATGTTTCGTCGTATGTGGCCCGACACCTGTTCGACGAATATCGGTCAGGCTAGTGTGAATCCCCGTGCACGTCGGTGCGATTCGACACTTTCAGCTTGCGATCGCGGTCGCGCAAACGGTGAGCGTTTCCGGGACAGCCGGGTGCACGGAACAGTCATATGAAACGCGGTATATTGATTCGCTCCGTGTCTGTCGGCGGCAGATTCCGCCATGGAGTCGCGTAATGGGCATCCTCGACTGGTTCAGGCCGCGTGTGGCCGCTACTCCCAAGTCTCCCGAAGCGCAGCAGGCCGACGCGATGATCGATCGTCTTCTGGTGCTGAGCCCGTCGCTGCGTCTCGCCCGCCAGTACCGTACGCGGCTTGCGCCTGCGCTCGCGGTTTCGTTCGACTTCGTGCGCGATCTTGTCGAACAGATGCCGCCCGCGCACGAGGCGAGTGCTTCCACGTGGAGTTCGAACGCGTATATCCATGCGTTCTTCGCGGCGCCCGACGACGTGCCGCACGCGCTCAGCCGTTCCCCGGAACTGCATATGTGGTTCGATCACCATCCGCTCGCGCGCGAATCCTACGCGGTGCTCAGCATGGCGATGACCGAGCGTCACGTGCTCGGCGTCGAGCAGCACGGCGACGCGGTGCACGCCGACGTCGCGCGCACGACGCTCAGCTTCGACGACCATCAGGTACGCGTGTGCGGCGCGACGGAAAGCGACTTGCGCGAGCAGATCGTGAAGCGCGTCGTCGAACAGATCGCGCTGGAAGGGCTCGCGAAAATCGGCGCGGACGAATCGCGCCGCGACGCGCTCGAACAGGAGCGCGCGCTGCTCGGCATTCGCCGTCAACTGCTGACGAGGCAGGGCGCGGGCACGGGCGAGATGCTCGGCGAGCGCCGGCTGTCGAACGTGGCGGAACTCGCGCGTCTGCAGAACGAGATCGACAAGAACAGCCGCGAACTGGCGACGCTCGGTCTGAAGACCGATGCGATCGAGCACGAACTCGACGTGATCTGCGAGGTGCTTGCGCATCCGGCGTCCTATACGCACGTCGAAACGAAGCGCGTGCGGCTCGATCCGATGAACGTCGTTGTCGATGGCGACGGCGACTCGCTGCGCGGCGAAGCCGAAATCGAGTTTCCGCTCGCGCGGATTCCGGCGAGCCCGATCGGCGAGCGCGCATTTACGCTCGTGCGCTTCGCGCGGGCGGATCTGCTCGACATGCCGAGTCTGTTCGACGAAGGCGCGCGGTTCGTGATCTGACGCCGCGCGAAAACCGGTGAGCCTTTTCAGGAGCGCATCGCGACGCCGCGAGACGCAAAGGTGAGTGTTTTCGGGAATCGCGTCGACATCGGCCGCGGTCGTGCCCGGCGGGACGCTGAAAGCCGCGCCACACAACGGTTTCAACGCGGCCGAAAAAACGCGCCGCGCGTGCAAAGGTGAGCCTTTTCGGGAGCGGCGATTGTCAGCCGCCGGCCGCCCACACTGTGACGCCCGCCGGATCGATCGCGAAGCGCAACGTGCCGTCGATGCCGGGCGGCGCGTCTTCGCCCGCGATGTCGAACGATTCGCCGCCGACGTCGACGCTCACGTAGCGATCGCCGTGCCGCAGCGAGCCGCCGCCGACCATGCCGACATACGCGCCGTCTGTCGTCATGCGCAGCGCTCTCGGCGACACGCGCCACATCACGCGCGTGCCGGCCGCGAGCGACGCGTCCGTGCTCGTGAGGACCAGCCCGCTCGCCGTTTCGATCTCGCCGGCCGCGCGCACGACGCCGTCGCCCACGTTATGGAGCCCGAGCAGCTCCGCGACGCGCAGCGTCGCCGGCCGCTGAAACACGGTGTCGACCGGCCCCGCCTGCAATACGCGGCCGTGTTCGATCACGAGCACTTCGTCGGCGAGCAGCGCGGCTTCGTCCGGATCGTGCGTGACGATCACGGTGACCGCGGCGATCTCGCGCTGCAACGCGCGCAGCGACTGCTGCAGACGTCGGCGGCGCGGCGTGTCGAGCGCGGCGAACGGCTCGTCGAACAGCAGCAGCTGGCTGTGTTGGGTGAGCGCGCGCGCGAGCGCCACGCGCTGGCGCTGTCCGAACGAAAGCTCGCGCGGCAGCCGCGCGGTCAACGCGCCGACGCCCAGATGATCGAGCCAGTAGCGCCCGCTCGCGGCATCCGCGTCGACCGGAAACGACAACTGCTGCGCGACGGTCATGTGCGGAAAGAGGCCGTAGTCCTGCGGCATGTAACCGATTTGCCGGCGCTCCGGCGGCAGCGCGCCGAGATCGGTGCGGCCGAGCGTGACCGAGCCGGCGTCGTTCGCTTCGAGCCCCGCGATGATCCGCAGCGCGACCGACTTGCCCGACCCGGACGGACCGATGATCGCGAGACGCCGCGTCGTCGGCCGCCACGCGACGTCGAGCTGGAACGCGCCGATGCGCCGCGTCAGCGCGAACGCGAGACGCGACTCGTCTGCGTCGCCCGGCGCGGCGACGCGGGCCTCGCCGACCGGCGCGGGCGGCTCGTCGCCGTTGTCGGCGAGCGCGCCCGCCGGCGCCGACGCGCGCGCATTGCGCCGATACACGGACAGCCCCGCGCAGACGACCGCGATCGCGAGCGTCGGCAGCAGCAGCGGCATCATCGCGGGCAGTCCCTGGCTGCCGAACACGACGTACGTATAGACGGGCAGCGAATACGGGTGATACGCGACCATCACGGTCGCGCCGAATTCGCCGAACGCGCGCAGCCACGCGAGCGCGAGGCCCGCGCGGATCGCCGGCCACGCGATCGGCAGCGTCACGCGAAGGAAGCGGCTGCCGGCGTGATGGCCGAGCGTCGCGGCGACGTCGTCGTAGACCGGATCGGCCGCCGAAAACGCCGAGCGCGCCGCGACGATCAGAAACGGCGCGGCGACGAACGTCTCGGCGAGCACGATGCCGGTGAACGAGTCGGTCAGCGTGCCGCCCGACAGCGTGCCGAGCGGGCTGTACGGCCCGAGCAGGAAGAGCAGCAAAATGCCGCTCGTCAGCGGCGGCAGCGCGAGCGGCAACTGCGACACGAAGCCGAGCACGCCGACCGCGCGCGAGTTCGAGCGCGCGAGCCAGTAGCCGAGCGGCACGCCGCCGAGCAGGATCAAGAGCGTCGCGACACTCGCGCTCGCGACCGACACGCCGACTGCGGAGAGCGCCGCGCCCCAGTCGACGTTCGCCCAGTCCGCACGCCCGATCTCGGGCAGGCTCGCGACGAACGGCGCGCACAGATAGATCGCGAGCAGCGCGGCGAGCCACACGAGCGGCCGCGCGGGACGACGCGTCATGATCGCGACGCGTCGATCACCGCCTGCACCGGAGCGGGAATGGTCTGCGCATTGCCGCTCACGACCGGCTGCACGACGTCGACGCCGTGCTGCGCGAGCAGCTTGCGGCCTTGCTCGCTCAGCAGGAAGTTCACGAAGCGGGCGGCGCCCGGGCTGTTTTGCGCGTCGGAGAGGATCGTCAGCGTGTAGTTCGCGCTGATCTTCAGTTCGGGCGCCGGATGGATCGACGGAATCTTCAGGTCCGACGTCTCGGTCGAGTAGAAGAAGCCCGCGTCCAGCTGGCCCGACTGCAGACGGCCGACGAGCGTCTCCTCGGGCAGCACCTGCGCGGGGTTTTCCGGCGCGCCGAGTGTCTCGTCGACGAGATCGGGCTGGTGATAGAAGCCCGCGGCCTTCGTCATCAGCTCGACGGTGAACGCGCCCTTCGGATCGAGCTTCGGATCGGTGCGGCCAACACGTATGCCTTTTTCCCGCAGCACGTCGTTCCAGGGCTTCGTGCGGAAATCGTCGGCGAAGCGGCTCTTCGGGTTGTAGCCGATCATCAGCGGCGACTCGGCGAACTTCACGTACCACGTCACGCGATTGCCGTTCGCCTCGCCCATCAGGCTGTCGTTGACCTTCGGGCTCGCGCTGATGAACACGTCGCCGCGCCGCAGCCCCCCCTTGATTTCATTGGCGATCTTGTTCGAGCCGGCCGCATAGCCCTTGAAATGCAGGCCCGTTTCCTTCTCGAACGCGGGGCCGACGCTGCGTTCCATCAGATTGACGAGCGATCCCGCGTACAGCACGTTCACGTCGTTTTCGTCGGCCGCGCAGACGCCCGCGCTCATCACGCCGGCCATCACGATCATCGTTGCCACAAGCTTGCGTATCATTTGCCTCCACCCCGCACCGTTATAAACGCCGATATATTACGACGAGCCGGCCGTTTGATGCAGTTGTTCCGGCCCCGGGCCCGCAAAACAGCGCCTACACTGAAAGCTTTCAAGACGAGCGGCGCCCGCGAGGCCGGCCGCCTTTCCTCGGAGATCCTCATGCGAACCAGCGCCCGCAACCACTTCGCCGGCGAGGTGAGCGCCGTGAAGGCCGGCGCCGTCAACGACGAAATCACGCTGCGCGTGGACGCCGGTCTCGACATCGTCGCGATCGTCACGCACGGCAGCGCGGCCGCGCTCGGCCTCGCGGCGGGCGAGCCGGCCTTCGCGCTCGTAAAGGCGTCGTCGGTGATCGTGCTGGTCGACGGCGACGGCAGCAACGTGTCGACGCGCAATCGCCTCGCGGGCACGATCGCGTCGGTCGACAAGGGCGCGGTGAACGCCGAAGTCGTGATCGCCGCGGCGGGCGGCGCGCAGATCGCGGCGATCATCACGAACGACAGCGTCGATCGCCTCGGGCTCGCGGCGGGCAAGCCGGCGGTCGCGCTGTTCAAGGCGTCGAGCGTGATCGTCGGCGTGAACGACTGACCGGGCGCCGGCGTGTTGCGCGCCGGCGTTTGATCGCGCACCGCGTGCCGCTGCGCGGTGCGCCGCGAACCGCGGCTGCGAACCGCGGCTGCGAACCGTCGCAGCGAACCGTCGCCGCGACGGTGGTCGCGCCGGTCGCGCCGGTCGCGTCAGACGGAAGTCGCCAGTTGCACTAAACTTGTCGCCCTTCGGCCCACTGACCGCTTCGGGCCTCCTGTCGCCCCGACCGACCCTGCATGAAAGCGCCTTCCCCGAACGACGATTCCGCCGCCGCATTCGAGCGCGCCGCGCCCGCCCCGCTCCTTGCGAACCGCGCGTTCCAGCGCTTCTGGGGCGCGCGCGTGCTGTCGTCGCTGTCGTTCCAGATGCTCGCCGTCGCGATGGGCTGGAACATCTACGCGCTCACGCACAGCCCATTCGCGCTCGGGCTCGTCGGGCTCGCGCAGTTCGTGCCGATGTTCGCGCTGACGCTCGTCGTCGGCCACGTCGCGGACCGCTACGACCGCCGCCGTATCGCGGCGATCTGCCAGGCACTCGAAGCCGTCGCCGCGCTGGTGTTCGCGGCGGGCACGTTCGGCGGCTGGCTGAGCGCGCCGCTGATCTATCTGCTGGCGGCGGCCGTCGGCGCGGCGCGCGCGTTCGAATCGCCGGCGATCTCTTCGCTGCTGCCCGGCGTCGTGCTGCGCGAGCAACTGCCGCGGGCGACCGCGTGGTCGACCTCCGCGAACCAGACCGCGCAGATCGTCGGCCCGGCGTTCGGCGGGCTCTTGTACGGCATCGGCGCGGGGCCCGCGTACCTCGCGTGCGCGCTGTCGTTCGCGGCGGCGGCGACGATGGTCGGCACGATCCCGCTGCGCACGAAACCGCCGTCGCGCACGCCGGTCACGCTCGAATCGGTGTTTTCGGGCATCGCGTTCATCCGCTCGCAGCCGGTGATCCTCGGCGCGTTGTCGCTCGATCTGTTCGCGGTGCTGTTCGGCGGCGCGACCGCGCTGCTGCCGGTGTTCGCGCGCGACATCCTGCAATCGGGACCGACCGAGCTTGGGCTGCTGCGCTCCGCGACGGCGGTCGGCGCGCTCGCCGGGACGATCTGGCTCGCGCACTTTCCGCTGCGCCGACGGCCGGGCGCCGCGATGTTCGGCGGCGTGATCGTGTTCGGACTCGCGACGATCGCGTTCGGGCTGTCGCACAACTTCTATGTGTCGTTGATCGCGCTGGCGGTGCTCGGCGCGTCGGATGTGGTCAGCGTCGTCGTGCGGCTGTCGCTCGTGCAGCTGCGCACGCCCGACGACATGCTCGGGCGCGTCAGCGCGGTGAATTCGCTCTTTATCGGCACGTCGAACCAGCTTGGCGAGTTCGAGTCCGGCGTGACGGCCGGATGGTGGGGCGCGCAGCGGGCGGTGGTGATCGGCGGGCTCGCGACGATCGGCGTCGCGCTCGTGTGGATGAACCTGTTCCCCGAATTGCGCGGTACGCGGTCGCTGGAGCGCGAAGAAAACGCGTCGACGGCGGCGGGCGCGTAGCGACATCGCGCATCGCGCCCCGCGGCGCGCAGTTTGACGAGACTGCCGTCGAGCCGGACGCCTCATTGCGCCCGCCGCGCGCCCCGTCGAGTCCGTGCGGCAACCGCGCCGACACGAAACTGCGCGTCTGCGCCGGACCTTTCCGGAGCCGCTGAACGCGCAGCGCCGCGCGCACGCTGGCCATCCGGCCGGGTCGCGCGCGCCGGACGTTTCCCGGTATCCTTGAGCGCGATATCCACTCTCTTGCGCGCGCCGTTCCTGCGGCGCGCGATTCCTTGTCAGATGCGATCGTCGATGTCCGTCCTCTGGAGTGCGCAATGCGTGTAGGCCGTCCGGTCAAGGCGCTGCCGCAGCCGCTGTGCGACTACTGCGGCGTGCGCGCCGTGCTCGCGCGCGCAGGCGACGACGCGTATCCGTACCGTGAAGACCACGGCCCGTTGTGGATCTGCACGGCCTGCGAAGCGTGGATCGGCGTGCACGCGCGCAGCACGCGCAACGTGCCGCTCGGCCGGCTGGCGAACGGCGCGCTGCGCGACGCGAAAAGCCGTCTGCACGACGCGCTCGAACCGCTCGTCGCCGCGAAAATGCGGCGCGACGGCGTCAATGCGTTCGAGGCGCGCGGCAAGGCGATCCGCTGGCTGGCGGAAGAACTCGGCTTCGAACTGGCGAGTCCGTCGGTTCATCTGCTGTCGCTCGAACAGTGCGAAGCGGCGATCCGGCACGTCGAGGCGTTCGTCGCCGCGCGCCGCGGTGGCGGTGGCACCGAAAGCGACGAAAGCGACGAAAGCGACGGCGAAAGCAGCGAACAACGCTAAATTCGATCCCAATTGAATCGTTTGTGCGCGCCGCCTCAACCTTCGGCGCGCGGTGCCGTTAATGCACGTGACTCGACATTTGCGTGCCCTCGCATGGCCAAGACCATTCCCTTTCCGCGTTCGTCCGACGCGCTTCGCGCCCGTCGCAGCAAAACCATGTTGCTGCAGATTCCGCGTGCGACCGCCGACGCGCTCGCGCTCCAGGTGCATCTCGCGCTCTCCGCGCTGCGCGGCGGGAGCGCGACCGCGAACGACGCGCGCACGCTGCTGCAGACCCAGGTGCTCGCGCTGACGATCGCGAATGCCGGCTACGGCGGCCTGACCCCCGACGAGGTTCGTCGTGCCGACGAAGCGCTGATCGCCTGTTTCGAGCGCGGCAACCGCGACGGCGTGTGGCACATCGACGGCGAATCTTTCGAAGCGCTTTCGCGCATCGTGACGGTCTACGACGGCCAGCTTCAATCCGCGCCGATGTGGGTGCTGGCCGACGCGAGCGCGCGCCTCGACCGCATGAGCGCCGGCGAAGACGCTCGGCCCCCGCAGCGCAAGCGCGCATGACGCGGCGAATCGCGCCAAAGGCCGCTGCGATGGCGTGGCGGCGGGGCGGTGGCGGCGTTGGCACGAGATTTGACGCGGAGTGCGAATCGTGTTGACTTCCGGCTCTTCGCGTGACTAAAATTCGCCGGTCTTAACAAAAGGGGCCGACGCCTTGGACAGTAGCAGTAGTCGATCTTCGAACAGTTTCGTTGCCTGACCGGCACGACGTCCGCGCTCCCTTCCCAATAGCCGCCGTCTTGCCAGAAAGGCAGATGGTGCGCGTCCAGCAGTATTTCCTCGTGCATCGTTATGAGCGTCATCCGGACGCCGCCGTGTTTCGCGTGCGCGTCTGACTGACGTCGCGTGTCGCGGGCGGTTTTCGTCCGCGGCGGTTGTCCGTTTGCGTTCGCTCGCGAAGCCGGCGTGTCGCCGGATCGGCTTCGCACGCGATGCCGTGTTCGCGTTCGTTTGCGCGTAGAGGAGGTTCCGATGTCCGACAGTGACAGTTATCCGTTATCCCGCTTACCCGTCTTGTCCGTTAGGGAAAGCGAGTAGACGCCTGCCGTTGCACGCATATCGTCGTCCGCACGTATTGCGTTGTCACTCCGGTCTGCTGGCTTTCCGATTGAATCGCGTCGAATCCGACGTCTCGGAGAATCAGCATGTACTTCGGCCTCCTTGTTTCGCTTCAGCCCCGCCAGCTTTCCCAACCGTTTTCCCCTTCCGATGCGGGGTTTGCCTCGCGCGGCGCGTCGCCCGCCGGCTTCTGGCGGCGCCTGATCACGCGCGTCTTCGCAGCCTGAGCGGTCAGTGATGGAATTCGGTTTCAACCTCAATCGCACGGCCAACGCGTCCGCGTGGCGCGTGTTGCCGAACCGGTGGGATTTCGTTGCGTTTCCGCTGATCATCTGCCTGATCGCGATGGCGTCGATCGGCTTTCACGAGACGCTCGCACCGATGTCGACGCTGACCACCGAAGCGATCTCGCTCGATCCGTCGCATCTGCCCGAGTACGCGATGCGCACGACGCTGCGCATGCTCGCGGCGATGGTCGCATCGCTCGTGTTCACGCTCGGCTACGGCACGCTCGCC
>DATJJN010000083.1:0-2863 GCA_035492135.1 Paraburkholderia sp.
GTCCAACGCAGACCAACTGTTGGTCGCCGCGGAATCGGACCGTGGGGGCACCCCGCTGCTTCACCGACGCTGCCGCGATAGCGCGGCGTGGCTGTCCGACACGCCGGACGCTGGTCGCCATGGACGGTCGCGACGGCCGCCCCGTCGCGATACCACCGCAAACGGCGCCACGCACGCGATATAAACCATTTCGACAACCGATTCGGATCGATTCTTGAAACAGGAGCATTGATGCAGCCAGCGAAAAAGGACCTGGCAAAGACGGCAAGCGAAACACCGTCGCCTTTGTCATCGCCGGCCGGTGAGATCACCGTGTCGGCCATCCTCGCGAGGATCGAACAGCTTTATCCGGGCTATGGCGCAACGAGCCGGCGCATCGCCGATTTCATCCGCGAACGGCCGCAGGAAGTCGTGCACATGTCGGTCAGCGACGTGGCCGATCGCGTCGGCGCGGCGGAAGGCACCGTGGTCGGCTTCTGCAAATCGCTCGGCGCGACCGGTTTTCAGCAGCTCAAGATCGTGCTGGCCCAGGAAATCGTCCAGCCTGTCCAGCTCATTCACGAAGATCTGCACCCGGAGGACAGCGCCGCCACGGTCGTCGCGAAAATCTTCAGTTCGAATGTCCAGACCCTGCGTGATACGGAGTCGACGCTCGACGTGCACGCGCTGGAGCAGGCGGTTGCCGCGATCCGCGGCGCGAAGCGCGTCGAAATCTACGGCGTGGGCAGCGCCGCCTCGATTGCCGACGACGCGCATTACCGGATGCTGCGCATCGGCCTCGATGCGCGTTCGGTGACCGATCCGCACATCCAGGTGATCAGCGCGTCGCGCTGCGACCCGAGCGTCGCGACGCTGACCATCTCCCACTCCGGCAGCACACACGAAACCGTCACCGCGACGCGCCTCGCGAAAGAAGCCGGCGCCCGCACGATCTGCATCACGAACTTCGGCCGCTCGCCGATCCAGGCATTCGCCGACATCGTGCTGACGACGATGGCCCGCGAAACCCGCTTTCGCACCGAGGCGATGACGAGCCGTCTCGCACAGCTCGCGATCGTCGACGTGCTGATCGCGTGTCTCGCCCTCGCCGACTACGAGCGCTCGGTCGACGTGCTGCGTCAGACCTTCGACGTGCTGTCGCTCAAGCGCTATTGACGCCCGGCGCGGCTAGCGCCGCTGTCGTCCTCGTCGTCTTCATCCTCCTCGTCGCCATCGTCCGGATCGTCTTCGACGCCGGATTCGAATAACGGCGCGAGCGAGCTCACGATCGCGCTGGCGTCGCGTCCGACCAGCAGACATTGCATCGCGAGCTGCCGCGCGCCAGCACCGTCCGTCAGCGGGTTGTCGCCGATCACGAGCGTGCTCGACGCATCGGTGCCGAGCCGGCGTAGCGCTTCGCGAAACAGCAACGGCTCCGGTTTGCCGACCACGCAGACCGGTTCCACGCCCGCGCACGCGATCACCGCGCTCATCAGACTGCCGGTTTCGGGCGTGACGCCGCCATCCACCGACGGGTGGCTCAGATCCGGATTCGTCACCATCAGCATCGCGCCGCGGCGCAACTGGTTGGCGACCGAGCTCAGGCGCAGGTAGCTGAAATGCACGTCCCGCCCGAGCAGAATCACGTCCGGCTCGTGTTCGACCACGTTGCAGCCCAGCGAGGCCGCGAATTGAGCCAGCGCCGGGCTCGCGACGATCCGCACACGCGCCCGCTGATACCGCTCGATCATCAACCTGACCGCCTGCTCGCCCGCCAGCACGATGTGCTCGGGCGCGACCCGCAGACCGAGCCGCGCCAGCTTGCGCGCGAGCGTCACCGCCGTGTCGCGCGAATTGTTCGACACGATCGCGTAGCGGTCTTTCACATAGTCGAGCAGCGCTTTCGCGCCGGGCATCACCTGATTGCCGGATACGAGCGTGCCATCGAGATCGATCACGAAGCCTGTCGAGCGCGCGAGCTGGCGGCGCGCGTCCCGGATCCGCCGGGCGGTGAAATCCCGTGCGACGGCGGCGGGCAACGCTGCCGGTTCAACGGGCGATTGCATCGGCACCGCGTCTTCGCCTCCCCATGTGGGGCCGTAAAGAGCACTGCGAGAACTACGGAAGTGGCGCATCGAGAACGTTCCTGACATATCGGACTGTTAAAAAAACAGCCGCCAGCTTAGTACTGAATTTTACTCATATCAACCTCGTTTTATGACTGAGTTATATTCATTTCCCTGTCACAGACCGCGCCTAGCATTTGCATCGTTCGCACAGTAGTTGAGTGCAGCGCACCTGCTCCGGGGTAAAGCAGCGGCTTCGGGGCCGGCCAATTTCGCATCGATTCGCCGTGTGTCGATTCCCGGCGCGGGCGTTTAATCCGGTCTACAAAACATGAACCTCAAATGCACTGTGACGGCTGTTCGGGACATCGCGAGCGGAGCCGCATGGCGGCGCACGCTGCTCGGCGGTCTGGTTCTCGCGACGAGCGTCACGCTGGCCGCCTGCGGCGGTGGCGGCGGCAGCAACTCGAATGGCTCCACCGCGTCGTCGGGGTCGTCAGGCTCGGGGACCGCGGGTAGTCAACCCGCCACCGGCGCCAACGGCACCTCGCCGGCATCCGGCACGTCCCCGGCTTCGGGCACCTCGCCGGCATCCGGGACGTCCACCGGCTCGACGCCGGTCCTGCACTGCGCTCCCTGAGCACCCGAGTTTCCCCATTACGGCGCCTGCCCGAACACGCGCGGCATTTTTCGCGGCACGGCCTCCTTCCAGCCTTGCAGAGACACTTTCATGAATAACAAAACACCCGACGTCAACGAGCAGGAGATGTCGAAAGGGATTAGCCGGCGCAACTTCCTGCGCGCGGCGGGCGCCGCCG
>DATJJN010000084.1:0-173947 GCA_035492135.1 Paraburkholderia sp.
GGGCGAAGCGGTGGTGGCGTTCGTGGTGCTCAAGCGCACGCGTCCTGAAGGCGAGGAGGCCTTGAAGCTGGCCAACGAGCTGCGCGCGTGGGTGGGCAAGGAGATCGGCCCGATCGCCAAGCCCAAGGAGATCCGTTTCGGGGAGAACCTGCCGAAGACGCGCTCGGGCAAGATCATGCGGCGCTTGCTGCGCTCGCTGGCCAAGGGCGAGGCGATCACGCAGGACGTCTCCACGCTCGAAAACCCCGCCATTCTCGAACAGCTCGCCGAGGTGCGTTGACGTTCGTCGCGGCGCGGCCTCGACGCCATCGGCGTCGGTCCCGCGCTGCGCTCTAAACAGACCGTGCCGCTCGGCACGGTCGACAGTCGTTCAGCGACACCCTCCCTATACAGTACCGATACAGACGCTTGGATAATCCTCTGTACGGGCAACGTCGCAATCCTTCCATTTCATGCAAACCCAGCGGGCGTGCGGCCGACAGCCGAAGCGCCCCCGGCGACATCCGCGGATGCTCGGCTACGGGAAAGTACTGATACTGTAGTGAGCCTGTAGTCAGACTACTTCCATAAGATCGGTAGTCATGGAGTCTTGCTACGCATAACGCGTCGATGGTACCGGTCCCCGCCCTACGAAGCGACGGGGCCGCTCCCACCATCGCAAAGCGGCCTCCACCCTGCATCAAGGTTGCCGGTGCCTGCTGGGGCGCGGAGCCGTCGTCTGGAATCCAGTGAGATCCGGTGTTGTTGTCGAGCATTACAACCCACATTCATGGAGAGACACATGCAGGTCAATCGTTGGCCAATGGCATTGGTGTTGGCGGCCGCATTCGCGAGCGCTCACGCGAGCGAGAGCGATACGGCTTTCAACCCCGCACCGTCGTCGTTCACTCCCGGTATGGATTTCGCCGCGCATCGGCGCGCCGATATGCTCGTGAGGCAAATGACGCTGGACGAGAAACTTCAGTTGATCCACTCGAAATATCAGATGAGCGATGTTCCGGGCGGAGGAGCCGGCTTCATTCAGGGGGTGCCGCGTCTCGGCATTCCCGATTTGAACATGGTCGATTCGGCTACGGGCTCGGGCAGCACGTCGCAGCCGAGCACGACGTTCCCGGCAACCATCGGGCTCGCCGCGAGCTGGGACCGGCACCTCTCGTACGATTTCGGTGCGCGCATCGCTTCGCAACTGCGCGCGCAAGGCTTCGGCATGGGCCTGGGCGGCGGCACCAATCTCGCGCGTGAGCCGCGTGGCGGGCGTCTTTTCGAGTATCTCGGTGAAGATCCGGTCCTTGCCGGCGAGATGTTGGCGGCGCGAACCGTCGGCACCCAGAACCAGAAGGTAATCGCCACCATCAAGCACTATGTCGGCAACGAGCAGGAAACCGGCCGCATGGGCGGCAACAGCCAGATCGACGAGCGCACGCTGCGCGAACTGTATCTGCTGCCCTTCGAAATCGCCGCGCGCACAGCGCGGCCCGGCAGCGTGATGTGCAGCTACAACCGCGTCAACGGAACCTACTCTTGCGAAAACCCGCATGTGCTGACCGATGTGCTCAAGCACGACTGGGGCTTCGAAGGCCAGGTGCAGTCCGATTGGGGCGCGGCTCACAGCACGGCGGCCTCGATCAACGCCGGCCTGGATGAAGAGGAAGATGTCGGGCCAACGGTCTATCTGACGCCCGATGCAGTCAAGCAGGCGCTGGCGAACCACCAGATTTCCCAAGCGCGGCTCGACGACATGGTACGTCGCAAGCTCTACGTGATGATTCGCACCGGCGTATTCGACGATCCGCCGAAGCCGGCGCCGATCGATTTCGCTGCGGGCCGGGCATTCGCCCAATCCGCGGAGGAGCGATCGATGGTGCTGCTCAAGAACGACAACGCACAATTGCCGCTCACGGCCGCGGCGTTGCAGCGGATCGCCGTGATCGGCGGACACGCCGACGCCGCCGTTCTCACGGGCGGCGGTTCGGGCAACACGCGCGATCCTGTGTCAGGCAATTTCGCGGGTTGCGGCGGGTTGACGTTCGGCTCGGCGACGGGTTGCAGTTGGTGGACCAACCCGTGGCTCAAGCTCGACGTGCCGATCGTCAAGGCCATTCAGGCGCTGGCGCCCGCGGCGCAAGTCCGCTTCGCCGGCAACAGCGATCAGACGCAGCCGTTCAGGGCCTACACGCAGGAAGAGATCGATCGCGCCGTTGCGCTCGCGCGGCAATCCGATGTGGCGATCGTCGTGGTGACGCAGTCGTCGGGCGAAGACTTCGGAGAACTCACGAGCCTGGCGCTCGCCAATCCGTCGAATCAGGATCAACTGGTCGAAGCCGTGGCACAGGCGAACCCGCATACGATCGTCATCGTCGAAAGCGGGAATCCGGTCCTGATGCCATGGAAGGACCGTGTTTCCGCGATCATCGAAGCCTGGTTCCCGGGCGAGGGCGGGGGGCAGGCCATTGCCAACGTATTGTTCGGCAAAGTCAATCCGTCCGGCAAGCTGCCCGTCACGTTCCCTGCGCACGACCAGGATACGCCGACGTGGGGCACCGATGGCACGCTGCCGAAAGACCCCGTCTATGCTGAAAAGCTGAACATGGGCTATCGCTGGTATGACGCGAAGAATATCGCTCCGCTCTTCGAGTTCGGTCATGGCCTGTCCTATACGCACTTCAGCTACTCCGACCTCGATGTCCGGCCCGGACCGGATCATTCGATGACGGCAAGCTTCACCGTCAAGAACGATGGCAAGATGGCAGGCGCCGAAGTGCCGCAGGTCTACCTGGGCGTCAACTACAGCGGTGAGCCGCCGAAACGCCTCGTCGGCTGGCAGAAGGTCTACCTCAATCCGGGTGAGGCACGACATGTCCGTGTCTCGATCCCCGCACGCTTCCAAAGCGTCTGGGACACGGCGAGCAATGGCTGGAAGTTCGTACCGGGTAGCGCGGTGTATGTCGGTGCGTCGTCTCGCGACATTCGCCTGCAACGCCGGTGATCGATGCGGTATCCCCCGCGTCGCCTCGAGGGGCGGCGCGGGGCTCGCGCGGCAGCGAGCGTTGCGGCTCGCCGCGCGATCCATCGATTCGCCTATGCGCTAGGTGCCCGCCCCGGGCAGCGAGACGAGCTTCGCGGCTTGCGAGCGCAAGATGACGTAAGCCTGAACGACGAATGCAAGCGCCGCCACGATGAGGCAGGGTTTCGCGCCGAAGGGGCCGCCGAGCATGGCGCCGATCAACGCGCCGAGCGGGCGCGCGCCGTACGTCGCGGTGCTGATCAGCGCCGACACACGTCCCAGCATCGTTTCGGGCGTGATCGCCTGGCGCAGCGTCGTCGAGCTGATGACCCACAGGATGGGGCCCATACCGAGCTGGAAGTAAGCCGCCGCCGCAAGCCACGGTGAAGGAACGATCATCGTTGCGCACAACGTCAGGGAGGCAGCGAGCCCGCAAAGCGGTCCGACGACGATGATCTGCCCGAAGCGCAGCGACGCTGCGATGCGTGGTGCCGTCAGCGCGCCCGCAATCATCCCCGCGCCGTAAGCGGCCAGCGTGGCACCCACTCCTGCCGGCGACAGTCCAAGATAGCGGCTCGCGTAAGGTACGTAGACGGCCTGGATCGTGAAGAATCCGACGTTAAAGAAGATTGCCGTGAGCGCGATCGCGCGCAGCAGCGGATTGCCTGCGACGAATGCAGCACCTTCGCGAAGATCGGCCGCGAAGCGTCGGCGCGTCGGTGCCGTGCGTGACGGTTCGTCGATGCCGATCAGCAGCGCAGCGGCCAATGTGGAAAACATCGCGGCGACGAGAAATGCTGCGGATGCGCCGATGGTTCCCACCAGCAGTCCACCCAGTGCTGGCCCTGCGGCATAAGCGACGCTGCGAGCGAGTTCCGTTCGACTGTTCGCCGCGGCCCAGGCTGGCCGTTCGACCAAGGTGGTAATCAGCGAAGGTGCGGCGACATTGTAGGCGACGGTGCCGCACGCACCGACGAAGCCGCAGACCGCGAGCAGCAGCAGTGAGAGCTTGCCGGTCGCGAGCGCGGCGAGCACGACGAGCAGGGCTGCCGCGCGCAGGCTCTCCGCGCCCGCCATGAGTTGCCTGCGCGACCTCTGGTCCGCCCAGACGCCGAGCAACATGGAAAGCAACAAGAACGGCAGTGTTTGGGCGGTCTGCAGCCAGCCGGTTTGTCCAGCCCCCGCACCGAGAGCGAAGACGGCAACGAGCGGCGTCGCTGCGAGACCGATCTGCTCGGCCGACTGCGCGGCCAGGTTGGACCATGCGAGCCGATGAAAAGCAGGCGAAAGACGGGTGGTGGGAGATTCGGAAGCGGTGCGTACGGACATTTTGTGATCTCCGGCTATCGAGTCGAGTCACATCGATGTTCGCTGTCGCCGCTCGTATCTACGAGCCGATTCTTGCTCTCCCATTCACTCGAGGTCGATCACATGCGAAGGGCGCGTTCGCCGCCGCAATCAGAAGGTGATCGTCGCACGCGCGCCGACGACGAACGTATTGCGCAATGGGCGCGCCGGGTCGTTCGGATTCTGGCCTGCGCCTGCGTTGAACGTGTACTGGGCGTCGGCGGCCAGCATCCACCATGGCGTGACCTGATACTGGTAGGTCGCCTCGACAGTCGTTTCGCGCGTGCGCACGCCGTAGGGGCCGCCGCCGAATGCAAGCTGATCGCGGTCGAGCGACGTGACATGATTGCCGACCTGGATATAGGTAACGGCAAGGCCGACGCTATCGTTGTCCCGGCCCTGGAACGGGGCCTTCAGCACGATGCCGGCATTGGCCGCGAAGCTCACGAGGTTTCGATCCCCCGGCGCGCCCATTACGCGCGCGAAAACGCCGAGGCTCTTCGGGCCCGAGGGGTCCGGGCGCCAAATCATTTGATCGGCGACGGCATAGAAACTGTAGTCGCCGTGATGCGACTGCGCGATACCCGTCGAGGCGGGATTGGCGAGCGACAATCCGTCGACGCCCATGCGCTGATCGGCGAAGCGGCCGTTGTGATACCAGACGCCGATCTTGTACGTACCGGGCAGGCCGCCGGAGTGTCCGGTGTTCGCTTCGATCTCTGAAGGCGGATTGAGCGCGTACTGCAACTCGCCGATGTAAAGGGCGCCGTTGTGCAGATTGAAGTTCGTACCGCTGAGGTTGTTCGGATTGTTGCCGAGGGGATCGCCATCGAATACGCCCGCCAACGCAGTGACGGACGGTGCCAGTTGCGCGCGCACCCGCACGCCGAGTGCGGCGAGCGGATAGGCGGGGCCGCCGTTGGGCAGATCGTACGAGGGCAGTGCGGGCCAACCGAACATCGTATTGATGAACGTATTGGCATACGTGCTGCCCATGAATTCCTGATCCAGGCTTTGCTGGCCGATCTTCACGTCGACGCGCTTGTCGAGGAACGATTGCTGGTACCACAGCTCCCACAGACGCGTCGCGGCCTGCGCCTCGATGCCGCTTGCGGTGTTGAGCGTGCCGAGGTTCGAGCTGCTCAGATTGCGGCCGTGAATCTGCAGCGCACTGGCGTTGAATGTGCCGCCCGGTAAGCCGATCGCTTTTTGCGTATCGACCGACAGGGTCATCGTTGTCAGACCATCGTACGCGCCACCGCGATTTAGCCCGCCGCGGAGATTCGCGAGGTATTCGCTGGTCTCGGTGATCTGCAGCGTTGCTCCGTACTTGCCGAGCCACGGACGGATTCCGCCCATATCGCCAAGCAGCGTATCGCGGTTCCAGATATCTGCGGGTTTCGCCTGAGCGGTGGCATCGGTTTGCGGGACCTTCGACTCGGTATCGGCTTGGGTTTGGGCGAATGCGCTTGCGCTTGCAAGCCATGCGTAGACAGCGACAGCGGCGCACGTCGCTGGGCGCGCTCGGTAACAGGTGCGCGCTCCTCGGCGCGACGCTAATTTCATCTTGTTGTCCTGCATCTTTTGATCGAAGTATGGAGGTGAATAGGTTCGGTACGTCTGCGGCTTAATCGCAATGCGGGAGATCGTAGAGGTTGTGAATTGCAAAGTCAATGAAAACGAGAATGATTCTCATCACTGGTTTCATGTGGCGAGCGATGTTGTCAAAGCCAGATTCAAGTTGTCGTCCGCACCCCCAAAGCGGACATTTGAACTTAGCTAAAAGCGGACATTACTAAAAAGCCCTAACAAGCAAAAGGTTGATAATTCGCGTTATGTCAAATCAAACACGGGCATCCCTCCATCATGTAGCGTTGACCTGTCCTGGATCGTCGATCGCGAAATCACGCTCGCCCCACGTCTGGAAAGCCGCGTTCGGAAAGTGTTGAAAGTAAGCCGAAAACACATCGGAGCTGCTGAATTTCGCTTCGTTTCCCGCAAAAGGTAATGCGTCGACGGATATACCATTTCGGTTGAATACCCTGACTGGAGACGCCGGATGAAGCAATCTGCTTCCACCCGCCCCGACGTACTGGTAGTCGGCGCAGGACTGGTCGGCTCCGCCGTCGCTTATGGGCTTGCGCGCGAAGGCGCGAAAGTAACCGTGCTCGACCAGGGCGACAATGCTTTTCGTGCATCACGCGGCAATTTCGGACTCGTGTGGATCCAGGGCAAGGGCTATGGCCTAACGCCATATACACGCTGGTCGCGCGATTCGGCAGCGCGCTGGCCGACGCTTGCGGCGACGCTCGCGGACGAGACGGGCGTTGACGTCGCCCTGCGTCAGCCCGGCGGGTTCCACATCTGTTTTTCCGAGGATGAGCTGGCGGCACGCGAAACGCGCCTTTCGACGCTGCGACGCGAAATGGACGGCGACTACCCCTATCAGCTACTCGACGCGCGCGAAGTCCGCGAGCGACTACCTGCGGTTGGGCCAGCGGTGCTCGGTGCCAGCTATACGCCGATGGACGGCCATGTGAATCCCTTGAAACTGCTGCGCGCGCTGCATGCCGGCATGCAGCAGCGCGGCGTCAGGCTGGTGAGCGGCGAGAACGTGTCACGCATCGCGCCGAACGGCGCGGGTTTTACGGTGCACGGTGTTCGCGGTACCTGGGGCGCAGACAAGGTCGTGCTCGCGGCGGGACTCGGCAATCGAGCGCTCGCGCCACAGGTAGGACTTCACGCACCGGTCGAGCCCAACCGCGGGCAGATACTCGTCAGCGAGCGTGTCGCGCCGTTTCTGCATCACCCCACGCTGAATGTGCGGCAAACCGATGAAGGCACCGTGCAGTTCGGCGATTCCATGGAAGAGGCAGGCTTCGACGACTTCACGACAACCCGCGTGCTCGCCGACATCGCGCGGCGCGGCGTGCGCACGTTCCCGTTCCTGAAGGACGTGCGGCTCGTGCGAATGTGGGCCGCCCTGCGCGTCTATAGTCCGGACGGTTTTCCGATCTATGACGAGTCGCCCCGCTATCCCGGCGCGTTCGTCGTGACGTGTCACAGCGGCGTGACGTTGGCCGCCGCCCATGCGACGCGCATCGCGCCGTGGATCGCCGGCGCGCCGATTCCGGAAGAGCTGCCTGCATTTTCGGGCAGTCGCTTCAGCCTTGCCAGCGCCATTCCGGTCCCAGCTCACTGATCGCGCCATGACATCCAAACCGTTATTCAAGACTTTGTCCGACGCTGATGCGCCAGTCCGCATCTGGTTCAACGATCGATCGATGCACGTGCCCGGCGGCCGCTCTGTGGCGGCGGCGCTGCTGGCAGCAGGAGTCTCGCGGTTCCGTGCAACGCCTGTCTGCGCTTCGCCCCGCGGGCCCTACTGCATGATGGGCGCATGCTTCGACTGCCTCGTGGAAATCGATGGCGTGCCGAGCCGGCAGAGCTGCATGGTGACGGTACGCGACGGCATGCGCGTCCGCTCTCAGGAGGGCGCACGTGAACTGCCGCCTGTCGTCGCCCAATCGCCGGAGCATGTCCGTGAGCGTTGAAAACGTTGCTGAACTCGCCCACGAACCGGTCGACGTCGTGGTCGTGGGCGCAGGCCCGGCGGGGCTCGTGGCCGCCGCGCGCGCGGCGAGCGCGGGACTTTCGGTCGTGCTGCTCGATGAACAGGACACCGTCGGGGGCCAGATCTATCGTGCCATCAGCCATGCCGACGCCCGTCGCACGGACATTCTCGGTCCCGATTACGCGGCAGGCGCAGCCATTGCCGACGCGTTCACCCGCTCGGGCGCGCACCACGTCGCCAATGCATCCGTGTGGCAAGTGACCCGGGAGCGCTGTGTGCATTATCTGAAGGACGGCAAGGTCGGCAGCTTTCAGGCGCAGCGCATCATTCTCGCGACCGGTGCATTGGAACGCCCGTTCCCGATTCCGGGCTGGACATTGCCGGGCGTGTTGACGGCGGGCGCCGCGCAGATCCTGTTGAAGAGCGCGGGTGAAGTGCCGGCGCAGCCGCCCGTGCTGGTCGGCTGCGGCCCCCTGCTCTATTTGCTCGGCTGGCAATACACGCGCGCTGGCGTGCCAATTCGCGCGCTCGTCGATACGACGCGCCACGAGGACCGCTGGCGCGCGAAGCGCTACATGCTATCGGCTCTGCGCGCGTGGCCTATGCTCAGCAAGGGCCTGCAGCTGATCCGCACGCTGCGCGAAGCGGGCGTGCCCATCCATGAAGCGGCCGACGATCTACGCATCGAAGCGAAGACGGATGAAGACGGCGTCGAGCGCGCCGCTGCGCTCAGTTTCACAACGCACGGGCGCGAGCATCGCATCGACGCCAGCCTCTTCCTGCTGCATCAGGGCGTCGTGCCGAACATTCAGTTTCCCCTTTCGTTGCGTGCGCAACATCGTTGGGACGCGGCGCAGCTGTGCTTCGCGCCGGTTACCGATGTGTGGGGCGAACTCGACGTGCCCGGCATCTTCATCGCTGGGGATGGCGGCGGCATTATCGGCGCGCAGGCGGCGGCCGTCCAGGGCGCCCTCGCCGGGCTCGCCGTGGCCGAGCAGCTCGGCGCGATCGACCGGTCGACGCGCGATCGCGAAGCTTCGATCCATCGTCGCAAGCTCGCTGACCTGAAGCGCATCCGCCCTTTTCTCGACAGCCTGTACCGGCCGCGCGACACAAACCGTATTCCGGCCGACGACGTCATTGTCTGTCGCTGCGAAGAAGTCACCGCGGGTGAAGTGCGCGGTTTCGTTTCCCTGGGTTGCCTGGGCCCCAATCAGGCGAAATCGTTCGGGCGCTGTGGGATGGGCCCTTGCCAGGGGCGCATGTGCGGGCTGACGGTAACTGAAATCATCGCGCACGCACGCAACGTCGCACCCGAGACGGTCGGCTACTACCGCATCCGCCCCCCGATCAAGCCTGTCACGCTCGGAGAACTGGCGGGCGACTGAGACTCAGCGCCGCGTGTCGGGCGCATTGTGTGATTACGTCGTTCCAAGCGCGCGTTTGAGCGCAGCCACACCGCTGCGCGGACTGGAGAGCACTGGGACCCGCACCCCCGTCAATTGCGGCACGAGCCGCGCCATCGAAACCTGTGCCAGCACGACGACGTCGACCTGCTCGGCCAGCGTCGAGATAGTGCGCTTCAGAATGTCGTCGTGTCGGGCGCCATCCCCGCTCACGAGCGCCTCGAACGCACCCTCTGCAATCCGCTCGGTCACTTCAACCGTACGACCGAGTTCGTCGGCCTTCTTTTTGACCAGTCGAACGGTGGGTTCGAGCGTAGTCGATACCGTTGCGACCACCCCAATGCGATGACCGACCGAGCTCGCCTCTTCTGCCATCGCCTCATCGATTTTCACGATCGGGGTGGTGACGAAGTGGCGCACCGAGTCGACAGCTTCGCCTACGGACGAGCAGGCGTTCAAGATGATATCGACGTGCATCGCCTGCGCATTGGCCATGTACGAATGGATCCGGCTGGCAACGTCCGGAGTCAGGTGGCCGGCTGCTCGCACGTCGGCGAGCAGGCTGTCGTCGACGATGTTGATGACACGCGCCTCAGGGATTTGCTCGCTGATTTGCTCTTTGATCGGCTGGACGGTGACCAGTCCCGTGTGAACCACGGCAATCGTCGTCATAGGTTGATTCGGCTCATAGTAGTAGGTGCGGTCATCCGACACGACGCAAGGTAAAGGGCGAGTCTACAACGCGTCCCGGATGCCATTTAGAAATCGGCGACCTTGCCCCACGCCGAATCGCTGAACCTGCTCGGCCGATACGGTTTCGGATCCACGATCGGTACCGCACCGGTAGCAAGATCCGCGATCAAATGGCCAGCGCCGGGACCGATACCGAAACCGTGTCCCGAAAAGCCTGCTGCCAAAATCAATCCCGGCATGCCCGGCACTTCGCCAATACCGGGAACACCGTCCGGCGTGCTGTCGACGAAGCCGGCCCACGCGTGGGTGATCTTTGCGCGGCCAAGTTCCGGCAGCAGTTCGATGGCTCGGCGCTGTGTTTCCCTGATCGTCGGGAGGTCGGGTTTAGGATCGAGAATGCGCACGCGCTCCATGGGTGTCGGCGCGTCGAGCCGCCACCGCTTCAACGTTTCGTGCCCGCCTCGAACACCTTCCAGGCCCCCCGGCAGGAGGTTGCGCCAGCGCTTGGCGAACATCGGCACGAACTGCGGCGCGAATCGCATGAACTGTGGCGTGACGTCCACGCGTGCGCGGCCGCTGATGGCCAGTGCGTATCGTCCGTCGCTACGTCGCGTGACGGATACGCCTGAAGTAAACAGGGCGTCCGGCAACGGATGCTCCACGGGAGCCACGCTGAGGATGGACTGGCGGATGGAGGCCTGCGGAAAACGGATGCCGAGCTGGCGGCAGAACGAGGACGCCCACGCGCCTCCGGCGAGCACCACGGTTTTCGTCTTGATGACTCCGGCTTCCGTGATGACGCCGCTGACGCGACCGCCCTCCAATTCGAGGCCGCGGGCCGCACACTGCT
This sequence comes from Paraburkholderia sp., assembly GCA_035492135.1. Lineage (GTDB taxonomy): Bacteria > Pseudomonadota > Gammaproteobacteria > Burkholderiales > Burkholderiaceae > Paraburkholderia. The sequence goes on from DATJJN010000084.1 coordinate 10,875, forward strand.
GGTGAACGCTGCCACCGAGCTTGATGAGTGCGGCTGCCACAGCCGGCGCAGCCTTCGCAGGATCGGCAGTGCCATCGCTGGGGGAAAAGACGCCGCCTTTCCAGGCGCGGCCGGTCGCCTGGCCTCGCTCGGCGGCTTGCCGGCTATCGAGCATGTACGTCGTCACGCCGGCGGTCTTCGCAAACTCGTGCCAATTGGACCAACGAGAGAGTTCGGCCTCGTCGTTGCTGAGGTACAGGAGGCCGCAGCGACGAAAGCCCGTATCTTCACGGGATTGCATCGCAAATTGCTCCCAGAGGTCGAGGCTCTTGCTGGCAATCGGCAATTCCCGAGCGTCGCGATTCTGCTGCCGGCACCAGCCCCAATTGCGACTCGACTGCTCGGCGCCGATCCTCCCCTTCTCGATCAACGCGACCGACACTCCGCGCTGGGCCAGGTAGTAGGCCGAGAAGACGCCGATGATGCCACCCCCGATCACCACCACATCAGCCGCGGCCGGCAGCGTGGGCGAGGTTTGAATGTGTTGCAACGGAGGGGACATGATCAGTTTCGCTCGATCGGAGCCTGGAGGTTTTGAATCGCGTAAAACTTCGCCACGCGCTCGCGGCTTTCCCATCCGATCGGTGCGCCTTGCGGTACGAAGAGCGCGTCGCCGGCTCCGAGCGACAGCACGCTGCCATCGGGAGCGGCGAACCGAACGCTGCCGGCCAGCAGATGCATGAACTCGTTCACTCGATGCGGCCGGACGATCCGATGGTAGGGCGTCGAATCCCACGTGCCCGCGAGGTACTCTGCGCCATCGTCGGTGAAGACATTGTCGCTACGGCATTGCGGCGCGGGGCCTAGCAGTATCTCCGCCGGTAGCGACGCGGAGGGCTTGAAGTCGGCGTCGGCCCGCAAGGGGATGAGCCCGCGCTTGGTCGGTTTCTCGCAAGCGGCCGCGCAAAACACGAAACGCACGCGGGACTCGGCCTGGACGCGAAGCGCTGTACCCGCCGCGATGACCGCACCCGCCTGCGGACCGAGCAGCAGCGGGGCTTCTCCGGCTGCGTGTAGCGTGAGATTTCCTTCGACTACGACGAGGGTTTCGATATGAGGAAACCTTGCGACGTCGAGCTCGCCAATGAAGCTGACCCGACCCGCGACCATCGAGTCCGGTCCTTCCCACGCGATCTCGCGATGTCGTGCGAAGGGGTCGTCGTTGCCGAAGGCCGCCCTGCGGAACGAGGTTGAAAGCGGTGCGCCGTCCCCACGGTGCAGCACGAGTGCCACGGTCATTTTTGCTCCTCTGTATTGCGCGATTTCCGAACCTTGCTAGCCTGATCTAGCTCGTATCTGTAAAGCGAAGTCAATTTATCGCGTAACAGGCGGGACGTGCGGTTGTTCGGGGCGAACAAACCGCATGGACGTTACGTTTTTGCCGGTGCGTGCGGAATTTTGTGCTGCGCTGCCGTCGGTGCCCCGGCTCGCGGGCGAACCGCTCCGAGTCCGGGATCGGATGAGAACGAAATAGCAAATTTCGGAGCGTGGGCAGCGCGCCCCGAGCGTTACATTGAATCGTTCCGGCAATTCTTGGAGGCTGCATTGGCCACGCCACCGTACATGTCCCCCGCTGCCGTGGCAGCGCTGGACGCCGACGACCAAGTTCCCGGCGAATGCCCGGCAACGCAATTGCGCATCCAAACGCTCGACTGGCCCGTACTTTCGGAAACGCTCGACGAAGCGGGCGTTGCAGTCGTCCCTCGCCTGCTGTCGCCCTCGCAATGCGAGGCGTTACGTGGCCTATATGACAACGCGGCGCACTTCAGAAGTCGTGTCGTGATGACGCGCCATGGGTTCGGTCGCGGCGAATATCAGTATTTCGGCTACCCGTTGCCCCCTCTCCTCCAGATGTTGCGCGAGACGCTTTACGCGTTTTTGGCCCCGATCGCAAACCGCTGGAACGAGCGGCTCGGAATCGACACCCGTTATCCTCGCACGCACGCGGCGTTCATCCGTCGCTGCCACCACGCGGGTCAAGTGCGCCCTACTCCCTTGCTACTGCAATATGCCGAGGGCGACTACAATTGTCTGCATCAGGATCTCTATGGCGAGCATGTTTTTCCGCTTCAGGTTGCGATTCTGTTGTCGCAGCCCGGGCGAGATTTCACCGGCGGAGAGTTTGTGCTGACCGAACAGCGTCCGCGCATGCAGTCGCGCGTCGAGGTCGCTCCGCTCGCGCAGGGCGACGCCGCAATATTCGCTGTCAGCCATCGCCCTGCAAACGGCTCCCGCGGCGCTTATCGGGTCAATATGCGTCACGGGGTAAGCCGCTTGCGATCGGGGCACCGGCATACGGTCGGCATCATCTTTCATGACGCGCTCTGAGCGTCAGGCGTTCATGCTGCAAAAGCCGATCGACGGATGGTCCGATGTTCATGCACGCATTGTTCAAAAATCGCGCCGAAGCCGGCCGTATGTTGGCCGATCGTTTGAAAGGCAATACGGCCCACGACGCGGTGGTGCTCGCCCTGCCGCGCGGCGGCGTGCCAGTCGGCGCCGAGATTGCTCGCGCGCTCGGCCTTGAACTCGACGTGATGCCCGTGCGCAAATTGGGCGTGCCGGGGCAACGTGAACTCGCGATGGGCGCGATTGCGCCTGGTGGCGCCCAGTTCGTCGATCGCGAGATCATGCACTCGGCGCACGTGTCACACGCCGCATTCGAAAAGGTGTTGGAAGAAGAACGGGTAGAACTCGCTCGCCGGGAAACGCACTATCGCGAGCATCGCCCGCCCGCTTCCGTGGAAGGAAGAACCGTCATCCTCGTGGATGACGGCATGGCGACCGGCGCCACGATGCGAGCCGCCTTGAGCGCCCTGCGGCAACGCAACCCGGCCCATGTGATCGTTGCGCTGCCGGTTGCGCCGCCGGGCGCCGAGTCGGAGTTGACCGATCTCGCGGACGAATTCGTCTGCATTGCCCAGCCGGCTCTCTTTTTCAGCGTCGGGCAACACTACGACGAATTCGATCAAACGAGCGACGAGGAGGTCCGCCGGCTCCTCGTCGATGCCAACGAGCGCATGTCAGACAGTTAGTCCGTCGCGTTCCGGAAACGAGCGGCGATCAGAGCCTGAGCTCGGGCGCCGTATATCGGCACTCGTACCGTTTGCGCACGGTACCATTCTCGTCGACGCTTTCCAGATAGACGTCGAACTGCCAAAGCCGGGCCATGTGTCTGAGCACTTCCTCGCTGTCCCCCGACAAGTGCCGGTTATCGCTCATGAAATGTCGCAGCGTCAAACTCCGGTCTCCGCGGGTGTTGACCGACCAAACCTGGATGTTCGGCTCGCGATGGTGCATGTCGTATTGCCGCGACAATGACTGGCGCACGTGTTGATAGCCGCTCTCGTCGTGAATCGCCGACACTTCCAGCGTCTCGCGCGTATCGTCGTCGAGCACCGAGAAGAGCCGCATATCGCGGATCAGTTGCGGCGAGAGGTACTGCGCGATGAAACTCTCGTCCTTGAAATTGCGCATCGCGTAGTGCAGCGTCTGCAGCCACGGCGATCCGGCGATGTCCGGAAACCACTTGCGGTCTTCTTCGGTGGGCGACTCGCAGATGCGGCGTATGTCGCTCATCATCGAGAAACCCAGTGCGTAAGGGTTGATCCCGCTGTAATACGGTTTCGTGACCGGGGGCTGATAGATGACGTTGCTATGCGAATGGAGGAACTCCATCATGAAGCCGTCTTCGAGCAACCCCTGGTTGTACATCGTGTTGAGCAGCGTGTAGTGCCAAAACGTGGCCCAGCCCTCGTTCATCACCTGGGTTTGACGCTGCGGGTAAAAGTACTGCCCGATCTTGCGCACGATGCGGATCACTTCCCGCTCCCATGGTTCGAGCAGCGGCGCGTTCTTTTCGGCGAAATAGAGCAGATTCTCCTGCGGCTCGGGCGGATAGCGCTCTTCTTCTTCCGCGGCAAGCGGCGTGTGATGCGCGGGCAGCGTCCGCCACAACTCGTTCACCTGCGATTGCAAGTACGCTTCGCGATCGCGGCGCAATTCGGCTTCCTTCGCAAGCGAGGGTTTCTGGGGCCGTTTATAGCGATCGACGCCATAGTTCATCAGTGCATGGCACGAATCGAGCAGTTCCTCCACGCGGTCGAGCCCGTAACGCTCTTCGCACTCGGCGATGTAGTTCTTCGCGTAGACGAGGTAATCGATGATCGCGTGCGCGTCGGTCCAGAGCTTGAAGAGGTAGTTGCCCTTGAAGAACGAGTTGTGCCCGTAGGCGGCGTGGGCGATCACGAGCGCCTGCATCGTCATCGTGTTCTCTTCCATCAGATACGCGATGCAAGGGTTCGAATTGATGACGATCTCGTAGGCAAGCCCCATCTGTCCCCGGCGATAGCTCTTTTCCGTCGAGAGGAAGTGCTTGCCGAACGACCAATGGCGATAATTGACCGGCATGCCGACGGACGCATAGGCGTCCATCATCTGCTCGGCGCTGATGAGCTCCAACTGGATCGGATAGACATCGAGCTGATACTGCTCGGCGACCTGCGCAATATGCGTGTCGTACTCTTCGATCAGCTCGAACGTCCAATCGGACGGCCACGGCAGAGGTCTGCGGTCGGCAACGTTCATGCGAGGTTCCTTCGGCTGCACAACGGGCGCCTCGACCGGGCGGCGCGCCGGCTCGGTCTCGGCGTGCTGCTTGCCTTGCTCGTGCGACCCGCTTGTATGCGAGCCTTTGCGGCGACGCTCCGGCTGATATCCGCGCGATTCGTTATGCAGATGCTTAGTAGTCATGCGATGCCACCTGCTTTTCGAACAGCTCCCTGAACACAGGGTAGATATCGGCGGCGGCATCCACCTTCTTCATTGCAAGATGCGGCTGCGTCATGGCCAGCTGCGCATACTCCACCCAGAGATTCTGCTCTTCGGGTGCGACTTGAATATACGCGAAGTAGCGGACCTTTTGCAGGATGTCGTCCTGCAAAATTCGACGGCATTTCGGCGAATCGTCCGTCCAATTGTCGCCGTCCGACGCCTGTGCGCCGTAAATGTTCCATTCGGTCGGCGAATAGCGCTCGTCCATGATCTTGCGCATGAGCTCGAGCGCGCTCGACACGACGGTGCCGCCGCTTTCCGTCGAATGAAAGAACGTGTCTTCATCGACTTCTTCCGCCCGTGTATGGTGCCGGATGAAGACGACTTCGATCTTTTCGTAGTTCCGCTTCAAGAAGAGGTAAAGCAGGATGAAGAACCGTTTGGCGAGATCCTTGCGCTGCTCGTCCATCGACCCGGAGACATCCATGAGGCAAAACATGACCGCCTGACTCGAGGGCTGCGGCTGTTTGACGCGATTGATATAACGCAGGTCGAACGGATCGATGAACGGGATGCGCCAGATGCGGCCCCGCAAATGATGGACCGCTTCCTCGAGGAGCTGGATTTCCTCGCTGTTGTCTCCCGGCTCGTTCTTCAGCGCTTCGAGCTGCTGCTCGAGCTCGCGGAGCTGATTGACGAGCGGTGCGCCAAGGGCAATGCGGCGCCCAAGCGCACTGCGCAGCGAGCGAACGACATCGATGTTGTTCGGCGTTCCCTCCGCCGCCCAGCCCGCGCGGATGTTCTTCCACGTGGGCACGGCAAGCAGATGCGTTTTGACGAGCCGCGGTAGCTCGAGATCGTCGAAGAAGTACTGCATGAATTCTTCTCGCGAAAGCTCGAAGACGAAGTCGTCCTGCCCTTCGCCCTCGTTGCTGGCCTGGCTGCCACCGCCTCCGCTGCCGCCGTTCGGGCGCGGAATCTTGTCGCCGCGCACATAGTCTTCATTGCCGGGATGCACGAGCTCGCGCTTGCCGGCCGAGCCGTGCCGGAACATGGGTTCGGCGATATCCTTGCGCGGAATCGTGATGCTCTGCGTGCTTTGAATATCCTTGATGCTGCGATCGCGCACCGCCTCGGAAACAGCCCGCCGAATGTAGTTCTTTACACGGCGCAAAAAGCGTTCGCGGTTCGCAATGCTCTTGTTCTTTCCTGCCAGCCTGCGGTCGATGATTTGGTGAAGCACATCCAGTCTCCCGCTTCAATTCCTCAAAGCGGTGCGCGCAGCCGCCGGGCAGACGGCATGCCTGCCCACCGCGCGTACCGCGAAACGCCCGGCCGGCGTCGGCCCGCCGGGCGCTGCGCCCTTCGTTACGAGGACTTGCGCACCCGCAAGTACCAGTCGCACAACAGGCGTACTTGTTTCGGCGTATAGCCTTTCGCAACCATCCGATTGACGAAGTCTTCGTGCTTGCGCTGCTCCTCGGCCGAGCCCTTTGCATTGAACGAAATGACCGGCAACAGTTCCTCGGTGTTCGAGAACATTTTCTTCTCGATCACCACGCGCAGCTTCTCGTAGCTGATCCACGCCGGATTCTTGCCGCCGTTTGCCGCCCGTGCCCGCAACACGAAATTGACGATTTCGTTGCGGAAATCTTTCGGATTGCTGATGCCGGCCGGCTTTTCGATCTTTTCCAGCTCGGCGTTCAGCGCGGCGCGATCGAAGCTTTCGCCCGTGTCGTGATCGCGGAATTCCTGATCCTGAATCCAGAAGTCGGCATACGTGACGTAGCGGTCGAAGATGTTCTGACCGTACTCCGAATACGATTCGAGGTATGCGGTCTGAATCTCTTTGCCGATGAATTCCGCGTAGCGCGACGCCAGCACGTCCTTCACGAACGACAGATATTTCTGTTCGGTCTCCGGTGGGAACTGCTCCCGCTCGACCTGCTGCTCGATCACGTACATGAGGTGAACCGGGTTCGCCGCGACCTCGGTCGTATCGAAGTTGAACACGCGCGAAAGAATCTTGAATGCAAAGCGCGTGGACACCCCTGTCATACCTTCGTCGACCCCGGCGTAGTCCCGATATTCCTGATAGGACTTCGCCTTCGGGTCGGTGTCCTTCAGGTTTTCGCCGTCGTAGACCTGCATCTTCGAGAAGAGATTCGAGTTCTCGGGCTCCTGCAAGCGCGTCAGCACGGAGAACTGCGCCATCATCTTCAGCGTGCCGGGCGCGCACACGGCGTCGGCCAGCGAGGAGTTGCGAATCAGCTTCTCGTAAATCTTGATCTCTTCCGACACCCGCAGGCAATACGGCACCTTCACGACGAAAATCCGGTCGAGCAATGCCTCGTTGTTGCGGTTGTTCCTGAACGCCTTCCATTCCGACTCGTTCGAGTGCGCCAGAATGATGCCGTCGAACGGTATCGCCCCGAAGCCTTCCGTACCCTTGAAGTTGCCTTCCTGGGTCGCAGTCAGCAGCGGGTGCAGCACTTTGATCGGCGCCTTGAACATTTCGACGAATTCAAGCAACCCTTGATTCGCGAGACACAGGCCGCCCGAGTAGCTGTAGGCGTCTGCATCGTCCTGCGCATACTGCTCGAGCTTGCGGATGTCCACTTTGCCGACGAGCGAGGAGATATCCTGGTTGTTCTCGTCACCCGGCTCGGTCTTCGCGATGCCGATCTGGCGGAGCACCGACGGATACCGGCGCACGACGCGGAACTTGCGGATGTCGCCGTTGTACTCGTGCAGGCGCTTCACCGCCCACGGGCTCAGAATGCTTTTGAGGTAGCGGCGAGGAATGCCGTACTGCTCTTCGAGGATCGGGCCGTCCTCGTCGTAGTCGAAGAGCCCGAGCGGCGACTCGTTAACCGGCGAGCCCTTGATCGAATAGAACGGCACGCGTTCCATCAGTTGCTTGAGCCGCTCGGCGATGGACGATTTGCCGCCGCCCACCGGCCCGAGCAAGTACAGAATCTGCTTTTTCTCTTCGAGGCCTTGTGCCGCGTGACGGAAGTACGCGACGACCTGCTCGATCACATCCTCCATCCCGTAGAACTCCCGGAATGCCGGATAGACCTTGATGACCTTGTTCGCGAAGATCCGCGACAGCCGCGGGTCGTTGCGTGTATCGACCTGCTCCGGCTCCCCGATAGCCGTCAACATGCGTTCGCTGGCAGTGGCGTACGCGGCGGGATTGTCTTTGCAGAGCGCGAGGTACTCCTCAAGCGAGAACTCTTCCTCTCGCGTTTTTTCGAAGCGGTTCGCGAAACTGCTGTAAATATCCATGCTCCCTCCTCGCCAAGTATGCGGTCGATGTCGTCTCCAGGCCACTATACCGAAACGACCTCGCTCGAATTCATCCTAAACCCTTTTAAATTATTTTTCACGGCTTACGTTGTTCACGTGACTACTAACTTGGAGATGCGACCGCGCTCGCCTACAATCTACGTCCGCGATGTGCGTGCCTCTCGTTCCTCTTTCGCCCCCACCTTCGTATACGTTGCAGGTGTCGCGTTCGTCGACACATGTACGCTTCCGTTACAACTTTTCGCGTTGGAGCACCATCCGCAAAAATGGCGGGCGGTGCCGCGCTGCTTGCGTCCCCATTTAGAGCGGACGCGAAATGCGAACGCGTCGTGTGACGGTGTGAGCCAACAGGTTTCGTGCTGCCTGCGCGTGCGTTGCACTATCTGATTTAACGGCCGGCGCGAACTAGCGCTTGAGCGATTTCCGAGGACGCGCCCCCCGGAGGAAACCCGCGGCGGGGCGGTATTGGCGAGGGGGAGTCAGCAAGCCGCTGCGTCGAGCTCGGCGCGCGTTGGAATCGACGGCTGGGCGCCCGCGCGTGTCACGGAGATCGCAGCGGCGCGTTGGGCAAAACGCAGTGCTGCATCCGTGCTGGCGCCTTGCGCGAGCTGCGCTGCGAATGCGCCGATGAATGTGTCGCCCGCCGCCGTGGTGTCGACCGCGGCCACCCGAGGAGCCGGTACGTGCACCGGCTCCTCGCCGCCGACTGCCGCCACCACGCCCGCGGAACCCAGGGTGATCAATACATTGCGCGCACCTTGCGCCACGAGCGCCTGCGCCGCCACGACCGCGTCTCGAGGCGAGCCGATCGGCAAGCCCGTGAGGGTTGCCGCCTCCAGCTCGTTCGGAACGAGGTAATCGACGAGTGGCAGCCACTGCGCCGGCAAAGGCCCGGTGACGGGCGCGGGATTCAGAATGACCGTCTTGCCGAGCCGGCGAGCTGCCGCAAGGGCGGCCAAGACGGTCGCGGGCGGAGTCTCGAGCTGGCACATGACGACATCCGCCTGGGCCAGCACCGCTTCGTGCCGGGTAATATCGTCGGGCGTCAGTGCGCCGTTGCTGCCGGCCACGATGACGATCGAATTGCGGCCGTCATCGTCGACCAGAATCAGCGCGACGCCGGTAGGCGTCGAAGGCGTCTCGGCAAGTGCGGCGCAGTCGATTCCTTCGGATTCGAGGCCCGCGCGCAGCATGGCGCCATTCGAATCGTCGCCGATTCGCCCGATCATCGAAACCTGCGCGCCGAGTCGCGCCGCCGCGACGGCCTGGTTGCCGCCCTTGCCGCCCGGGACCTGCGCGAACGTCTGTCCGGCGAGCGTTTCGCCCGGGAGCGGCATGCGCGCAACCCGCGCGACCAGATCCATATTGAGGCTGCCGACCACCGCCACGCGCGCCGTGGCGCGCGCCTGGCCCGGCAAAACGCCTGCGCTCGCCGGCCCGTTCGCTGCTGTCATCCTGTTGTTCTCCGTCGAGATTGGCGGGGCTATACGTACTGCGCCGCGCCCGCATAGACCGCGGTCGATTCGCGCAGCACGAGGCGAGGCGAAACGACGCGACGCTGAATCGGCCCCGACATCGAACCGTTGATCCGAGCAATCAGCATTTTGGACGCGGCCTCGCCGAGCGCACGCACCGAATGCCCCACCGTCGAAAGCGACGGATAAGTATAAGCGGCGAGTTCGATATCATCGAAGCCGATGATCGAGCATTGCCGCGGCACCGCAATACCGCGTTCCGCCGCGACACGCAACGCGCCGATGCCCATCATGTCATTACAGGCGAAGATCGCGCTCGGCCGCACGGTATCGAAAAGCCGCCCCGCCGCATCTTGGCCGCCCGGGCCCGAGAAATCGCTTTCGACGATGGCCGAAGGCTCGATATCGATACCGCGCTCGGACATCGCCCGAATGAAGCCATGCACACGCATGGCGCTGACCGCCGTCGAAACCGGCCCCGAGATGCATCCAATCCTGACGTGTCCGAGTTCGAGCAAGTGGCGGGTCGCGAGATAGGCACCGCGTTCGTGATCGATCTGGACGAGATCGGCGGCGAGCCCCTGGATGTTCCGGTCGACGATGACGAGCGGCTCGCGCGCGTCGGCAAGACTCGCCGCCAGCACCGCATCTTCGCCGGCCGATGCGATGATGAGTCCGTCGATGCGCTTTTCCTGCAACACGCGCAGATAGTTGCGCTGTTTGGCCGGATCGTCGTCCGAATTGCAGAAGAACATGCAGTAGCCCTCGCGGGCGCAGCCGTCCTGGATTCCGCGCGCCAGTTCGGCAAAGTACGGATCGCTGCTGTTGGGCACGACGAGCCCGATCGTGGCGGTGGTCTTGGCCTTCAGGGAACGCGCCACGGCAGAGGGCACGTAGTTGAGTTGGCTGATCGCGCGCTCCACTTTCGCGCGCACATCCGCGGACACCGGCCGCGTGTTGTTGACCACGTGCGACACCGTGGTGAACGACACGCCGGCGATGGCCGCCACATCCTTGATCGTTGCCATAACCCGTTTCTCTCTCGCTTGTTTTTCTTTGCCGCGGCCAAACCGCCTTTGTGCCCTGTTCCGTTCGCTCCGCCGCGCATCGCCTGCCGCGGCAGAACACGCGCTCTCAACTGCGTTTGCGGCTTCGGTAGGTGTCGAGCACGACCGCAACCACGATGACGGCCCCCGTGATGATCCGCTTCGTCGGCTCGTTCGCTCCCACTTGCGCGAGACCGGCCGCCAGCACCGAAATGATCAGCACGCCGAAGAAGGTGCTGATAACGGAACCGCGTCCGCCCATCAGGCTCGTGCCGCCTATCACCACGGCCGCGATGACCTGCAACTCCGCGCCGGCGCCCGCATTGGGGTCGGCCGCTTCCAGCCGGGACACCTGAAAGAGCGCGGCCAGCCCGGAAAGTGCGCCCATCAGCGCAAACACCGCGACCTTGTAGGGCCGCGGATCGACGCCGGCCAGCCGCACCGCCTCCTCGTTCGTGCCGATGCCCACGAGGTGGCGGCCGAAAACAGTGCGCGTGAGCACGACCTGCGCGGCGATCATCACCGCCACCGCGATCAGGAACGCCGGCGATATGCCGACGGCGATCGGGTTCGACAGGAAATCGAACGCATCGCCGATATACGCCGTGCGCGAATTCGTCATCTGATAAGCCAGGCCGCGCGCCGCTTCCAGCACGCCGAGCGAGACGATGAACGACGGAATCCGCCAGCCGACCGTCACGCCGCCGGTGACCGCGCCTGTCAATGCCGCGGCCGCCATACCGGTGAGCGCGGCCGGCACTGGCGGCCAGTGCCATTGGAGCGCGGCGACGCTGACGACCGATGCGGACAGCGCCAGCACCGAGCCGACCGACAAATCGATGCCCGCGACTATCAGCACGAACGTCATACCGACCGACATGACGACGAGGTCGGGAATCTGGTTGGCGATCGTGCTGAACGTATCGTATGTCAGGAAGTGCGAGCTCAGCAGCGAAAAGAGCGCAACCATCACGGCCAGCGCACCCGCCAGGCCGAGGTAATTCGAAAGTCCGAGCCGAGTGCCGCCCGGCTTTACGCTCGGCGTCTCGTCAGCAAGGACAGGCGCACCATCGGGGCGCGCGGATGGATCGGTCATGAAGCACTCCGTGCGTTTCGTTCATGATCGGGGGCCGTTGGAAGAGTCCCCTTCATATGTCCTGCGAACGCTGCGGCGAGCAGCGCGTCCTGGCTCCATTCGTCGCGCTCGAATACGCCGGTCAAGCGCCCCGCCGACATGACGGCAATTCGATCGCAGATCAGCATCAATTCGCGCAGATCGCTCGAAACGACGACGAGCGCGCGACCTTCGCGCGCGAGCGCCCCCATCAAGCCGTAGATATCGAACTTCGCGCCGACGTCGATGCCCCGCGTCGGTTCGTCGAAAAGCAGCACATCCGCCTCGCGCGCGAGCCAGCGCCCGATCACCACCTTTTGCTGATTGCCGCCCGAGAGCTCGCCCACGGGCTGCGTCGGCCCGCTCGCGCGCACGCGAAGCGCGTCCATCTGGGTGCGCGCGAGCGCCTGCTCGCGCCGCGCGTCGATGAAACCCCAGCGTGCCACGCTTCCAATGTTGCCGAGCGACACATTGGCGGCGATCGAATGCGGCAGCAGCAGGCCCTCGCCCTTGCGGTCCTCGGTGATCAGCGCAATGCCGTGCCGTACCGCATCGGCTGGCGAACCGATATGCACGGGTGTCGGGGGCCGCCCCACGGCGATCGTGCCGGAATCGGCCCGGTCCGCGCCGTAAATGAGCCGCATGAGCTCCGTCCGGCCGGCACCGATCAGGCCGCTCACGCCCAGGATCTCGCCTTCCCGGACCTCGAACGACACGTCGTGCACGACGTCGCCGCGTCCGAGCCCTTGCACCTTCAAAAGCGGCGCGCCGATCCGGCGCTCGCCGAGGTCGATGCGCTCGCCGATGACCCGCCCGACCATCAGCGTCACGAGCCGCTCGCTCGAGACGTCGGCCATCCGGGCGGTATGGACAAGTCTGCCATCGCGCAGCACCGCCACGCGATCGGCAATGCGCGCGAGCTCTTCGAGCCTATGCGAAATGTAGACGATCGCGACGCCATTCGCCTTCAGGCGCGCAATCTGATCGAACAGCAGGTCGACTTCGCGATCCGTCAGCATGGCGGTCGGCTCGTCGAAGATCAGCACACGCGTGTCGCCGATCAGATTGCGCGCGATCTCGACCATTTGCTGGTGGCCGATGCCGAGCGCGCCCACGGGCGTGTCGGGATCGATCGAATCGAGTCCGACTCGCGCCATCGCGCGGTGTGCGTCCCGAGCCAGGCGCCGGCGGTCGATCCAGCCGAGGGCACGCGGCCCGCGGCGCGGCAAGTTGTCGAAAAAGAGGTTCTCGGCAACCGTCAGCGTCGGCAACAGGTTCAACTCCTGCATGACCATACGCACGCCGAGCGCCTCGGCTTCGCCCCGGCTTGCCGGCGCATAGGGCTTGCCGCCGAGCCGCATGGCTCCGCCCGTAGGGGCGACGAGCCCACCGATGATTTTCGAGAGCGTGCTTTTACCGGCACCGTTCTCGCCCGTCAAGGCCAAGACCTCGCCCGAGCGAAGCGCAAGCGTCACATCGGACAGCACCGGCTCGGCATAGGTCTTGCCGATGCCGCTCACCGCAAGCACTACATCCGTATCGTCTGCGTCGGTCGAATCCATCGCGATCCTGTTCTCGAGGCCGCCCATCCCATTCCGGCGACATCGCACGCCGCGCTGGCCTGTCGCATCACGCCTATTCTCACGGATAACGGCACCGGCGCGCGATACTTGAATATTCGACTGAGGAGTGGGCGGGGCCGCGACGGCGGCCCGCTGAGGCTTGCGCTGCTTTACTTTGACTTGACGACGCCGGCTTTGGTCACGAGGTCGACCGGCGTTTCGACGACGCTCGACAGCTCGGCCTGCTTCTTGTGCTCGGCAATCGCCTTGAGCGCCGTGTCGATGCCGAATACGGCTTGCTTGGCGGCATATTGGTCGGCAGTCGCGAGGATCCGGCCATCCTTGAGCATCGGCTTGATGGCGCCGATGTTGTCGTAGCCCACCACGTAGACCTTGCCTTGCTTGCCTGCCGCGCGCACGGCCGAGACGGCCCCGATCGCCATGTTGTCGTTGCCGCACAGCAGCGCTTTCAGATTCGGATACTGATTCAGCATGGCCGACGCGATGGCGTTGCCCTTGTCGATCTCCCATTCGCCGGACTGGACCGAGACGACCTTGGCGCCCACTTTTTGCATCGCGGCCTTGAAGCCTGCGGTGCGTTGCTGAGCGTTGGTGGTCGTCGAAACGCCTTCGACGATGCCGACTTCGTCACCCGCCTTGAGTTTCTTCGCGAGTTCGTCGCCGACCTTCTCGGCGCCCTTCGCGTTGTCCGGACCGACGAACGGTACATTCAGGTCCTTGGACTTCAGTACGTCGGGATCGAGCCGATTATCGATATTGACGACGATGATTCCCGCGTCGACGGCCTTTTTGACAACCGGCACGAGCGCCTTCGAGTCGGCCGGTGCGAGCACGATCGCATCGACCTTCGAATTGATCATCTGCTCCACGATGTTGATCTGCGCCGCCGTATCGGTCTCGTTCTTGATACCGTTCGTAATGAGCTCGAACTTGCCGGCATTGTGCTTTTGATAGTCCTTCGCGCCAGTTTCCATGGTCAGGAAGAACTCGTTCGCGAGCGATTTCATCACGAGCGCCACTTTCGGCTTATGGGCCGTTTGCGCGGCTGCATCGGTGGCAGCGAACGGCGCGGCGGCGACAGCAACGAGGCTGGCCGCGACGGCGAGCATGCGGCGACGGGTGCGATGAACCATGAGCTTCTCCTTTTTTCGCATATTGTGATCGGGCTCGCTAAAGCCTGAATTTCGATTCGAACATACGCTCGAGATCGCCGGTATCGCCGTGCGATACGCGGGCGATCATATTTTGCGCTAAATACCGCGCGCACCACGCGATCCGGACCCCATATGCTGGACCGTTCCGCGGGCGCGCGCAAGGAGAAAGGGAAAGAAGCCTCGTTAAAGTCGAGGCTTGCTTAAAGCTTATCGACGGACGAGCCCTCGACTTTGCCGTCGATGATGTCGCGGGCGTATTGCAAGCCGATCTTGTGGGCGGCGATCTGATCGTCGAGCGGTTCGTGTTCCGGCACGCCGAACATTTCGGATTTGCCGCGCTCCCCGCTCGCATTGCGAGAAATCATCACGACGATATCGAAATGTCGCGGCGCGCTTGGCGCCTCGTCCGGCTCTTTTGCACGCCGCAATGCCTGCACGCCGATCGAAAACCCTTTGTACTGTTCTGTGAATGGTTCCGACATGGACCGAACCCCCGTGCGGATGCACATAGGTTAAGGGCGACTGCCCGCCGAGCCCGCGAACCCTCGCGTAGGCTTCCAGTGTAGGCCCTACGCAAAAGCCGTTCCGCGTGTCGATGAAGGCTGGGCTGTGGGCGGCGCCCCGATGGCTGCGTCCTGCAAAGCGGTAAATGACAGAGAATTTGAAGAAATTACGCACCCTTTCGAGAAGCGGTTCGACTCCCGCGACGATTCGTCGCATTTCTTCTATGATGGCTGCCAAGACGGCCCGCTATCCCCTACATCGATAAAGACGCCATGGGCCGACGTCTCGTCGTTGATGCGTAAAGCATAGCGGAGGCAACGAATGGCATGGAGACAGAACCGGTGGCTCAAACGCTGGGTCGTCACGATCCTGATTTGGGCCGTACCGGTGGCGCTCGTGGCAGTACATGAGATTCGCGAGGAGATGGCTTACAACGTCGTCGATCGCGACCGTGCGCTGACCACCTGGGTGCTCAACGACGCGCAACGCGCGGCCGGCGCTGAGGCCCGCTGTCGCGGCACGCCGGACGAGGCGCGCGCCGCCGGCTGCCCGAGCGACGTCCTGGCGGCCAACGCGCCGCGCCAGCAAGCCGCGATCGACGAATATATCGTGCGGCGCAACACGCTTGCCAGTTACCTTTGGCACGCTTTCGTCGGCTACTGGGTCGTGCCGGCTGCCTTTCTCTTCGCATTGGGTCTCGTCGTGGCCGGCGTCAGGCGCGCACTGCGCCGTCCGCCGGTGCCCAAACGCCCGGTGGCTCACTGACGTGAAATCGGGACAGGTACGGGCATGCACCGTGCTTGTTACCTCGACACGCGCGGAATGCGTGGGATCGACGCTTCGTCCAAACCTGCCGTCGAAGGTTTGACCGACGGATCAATACGGAGAAAGAGCCATGAACAAACAACAACGCTTCATGCTGAAGGCGGCAACCGCGGTGGTGGCCGGCGGCCTTGCCCTCGCGGGCTGTACCACGACCACGAACAACGGCA
Source organism: Paraburkholderia sp. (assembly GCA_035492135.1). Taxonomy (GTDB): domain Bacteria; phylum Pseudomonadota; class Gammaproteobacteria; order Burkholderiales; family Burkholderiaceae; genus Paraburkholderia. The sequence goes on from DATJJN010000084.1 coordinate 26,867, forward strand.
GCCCGACGGCGCAAAGTCCAGGCAGCACGTCGTCGAAGCGCCAGGAGATCAATAGCGGCGTCGATGCGGCGTTGTCGCGGATGTACGCGCAGGTGCCCGGCTCTCGTGATCTGGTCTCGAGGGCGCGCGGCGTCCTGGTATTCCCGAAGGTCCTGCAAGCAGGCTTCGTGGTCGGCGGCGAATTCGGCGAAGGAGCGTTGCGCACCGGCGGTACGACCCAGGGCTACTACAACCTGGTGTCGGGTTCGTTCGGGCTGCAGGCCGGGGCTCAATCGAAAACGGTCGTGTTTCTCTTCATGACCGATGACGCGCTCAAGGCGTTCCAGCAGCGCCAGGGATGGTCCGTAGGAGGCGACGCCTCGGTCGCCCTCCTGAAGATGGGGGCCAACGGCGCGGTCGATACCACCACGGCCACCAAGCCCGTGCAGGTCATCGTCATGACGAATGCAGGCCTGATGGGCGATCTCTCCCTGCAGGGCATGAAGATTTCCCGCATCAACCTCTGAAGCAGGCGTTTTGCCCTGGCGCGGCGCACTCGCGCCGCGCTTGTCCGGCCCTCGCCGACTTTTGCGCTCAGCTTGTTTTCGAATCGATCACCTTGAAGCGCGAGCGCTTCTGCGCCCGGATGACCGTCTGATAAGCGTCCAGATATTGCCTGGCCATGAAATGCGAGGTGAAGCGTTCCTCGAAGCGTCTGCGCACTCCCGCGCGGGAGACCGTGTGCAGCCGGTTGACCGCGGCGACGGCGCTGATCTCGTCTTCGACGATGAATCCCGACACGCCTTCGTCGACCACCTCAGGCACCGAGCCGCGATTGAACGCGATCACGGGCGTGCCGCAGGCCATGGCCTCGATCATGACGAGACCGAACGGCTCCGGCCAATCGACTGGGAATAGCAGAGCGTGCGCACCTGAAAGAAACGTCGCCTTCTCGTCATCGGCGATTTCGCCGATGAATTCGACGTGCGGCAAGTCGAAAAGCGGCTTGATCTCGCGCTCGAAATACTCGCGGTCGGCCGAGTCGATCTTGGCCGCGATGCGAATGGGCAAGCCGCAATGCGAGGCGATCCGTATCGCCGTATCGACGCGCTTTTCGGGTGAAATACGGCCCAAAAATGCCAGGTACCGCTGTTCGACCGGCTGCGGCTCGTAAAGCGTGCGCGGCAGACCGTGGTAGACCGTCCTCAGCCATTTCGCCTGCGGCATCGGATGGCGCTGGGCATTGGAGATCGAGATGACGGGTGCCGTATCGAACGTGTCGAAAACGGGCTGCTGCTCGGGCAGATCGAGGCGGCCGTGCAGCGTCGTGACGAACGGCGTGTCCTGCCGGTTGAACAGCGAAAACGAGTAGTAGTCCATATGGAAATGCAGGACGTCGAACTCGTCCGCGCGACGTCTCACGAGCTCCATCAACAGCATATGCGGCGCAATGCGGTCGCGAATAGCCGGGTCGAGCCGCAGCGCCCGCGGCCAGACGGCCTCGAGCTTCGCACTCGTTTTGGAATCGCCGCTCGCGAAAAGCGTGACGTCGTGGCCCAAATCCACGAGCGCCTCGGTGATGTATGAGACGACGCGTTCCGTGCCGCCGTAAAGCTTCGGCGGAACGGATTCGGTCAAAGGTGCGATCTGCGCAATCTTCATTCGGTGAACTCCATGCAAGCGGGCGAGGTTCCGGACAAGGCGCTGCCCAGGCGCGCCGCGTCAGTTCGACCGATCAGGGCGAGACCCGGGCCGTTCGCATCGCGCCGGCACTCGAGCCTTCATTATTGAGTACGGCTCTCGGAAGGAAACGCGCCATTTTCACTTATTCCCGGCTGTTACAGTCGGGAAACATGCGTTCGGCGACTGTTTCAATCGTGTTTGCAGGGAAAAGCCTTGCCGAGCCCGAGCGAAACACTCGTACTGGCGTTGTAATCGGCCAGTTTCGGGTTTTCGGCCACGTATTTACGGACCGCATCGACTAGCTGCTGGGGCTTCACGCCGCTCGGCAGGCAGAAATACTGGCCCACTCGCGGTCCCGTCGTGCCGCCGATCGCGTCGATCGTGTTATAGACGCCGTCGGCGACTCCGAGTACGTACGCCTTGCATGCCGCGCGCGAGACCGTATCGGTTCGGCCGCACAATCCGCTGAGCTCGCTCCCCGAAAACGCGAACGCCGCCACCGGCAGGGCGAGTGCCCCAAGGCCAATCAAAGCCCGCAACATGGTTATCCTTTTCTCCGAGCGGTGAATCCGCGGGCTGTGAACCGGTCCCGTACTTCGCGACCGGTCGACCCGTCAGGCAGGCACGGCGCCAGCCGTGCCAAAAAACGCTTATTTTGCACCGTTTTGCCCGCTTGCAGGGGCCACAGCGGACGCACTCGCGGCGTCGCGGGCGAACATGGCCTCCAGCCCTTCGGTTGCGTCCTTCGCGTGGTATTGCTTCGCGAAGTCGAGCGCGGTCATGCCGATCTGGTTCTTGACCCGCGGGTCCGCCCCCGCATCGAGCAGCACTTTCATCGTCGTGATGTGATTGCCGCGCGCGGCCATCATGAGTGGCGTCGTGCCGTTCGGCGATGGCGTGTCCAGATAGGCGGAATGGTCGATCAGCAGTTGGACGATATCGTCGTGACCGTTCGCCGCGGCATAGTGCAACGGCGCCCAGCCTTTTTTGTTGACTTCGGCGTCCTTGTCGATCAGCAGCTTCACGAGATCGAGATCGCCGTTCAATGCGGCGAGCATCATGGCGTTTTCATCGGCGCTATCGACCTTGTCCAGATCGGTCTTGGGATTCAATGCGAGCACTTTGGCCACCTTGTCCGACTTCTCGCGTGCGGCGAGGACGATGAGCGGCATGTGCAGCTTGTCTGGCGTCGTCATGTTCGGATCGACGCCTTGCACGAGCAGCTTGGCAATGCGCTTGTCGTCGTCGAATTTGACGGCTTTCACGATGCTGTCGGTGTCGGCCCCGTAGGCCGGCGCGACGGCGGCCGCAGCCACGAGCGCGGCTGCACACGCGGCAAGCGCCCGGCGCAGGCCGCTGGCGGTTCTCAGGCGGGAGGCGGCGCGGCCGGGGCGTCGGATGAGCGGCAGGGTGAGCGTGTTCATAGGCAATATGGTTTTCCTTTCTGTTGCCTGACAAAGGCGAACGTGTGGTTCAGCTCGAGGATCGCGCGGCCGAGGCAAATAGCCGGAAGAAATTCCGGGTCGTCGCCTCGGCGAGCGCTTCCTTGGGCATATCGCGTATCTGTGCGATGAAAGCTCCGACATGGCTGACGTACGCAGGTTCATTGGGTTTGCCACGGTAGGGAACCGGTGCGAGGTACGGCGAATCGGTTTCGATCAGCAAGCGCTCGAGCGGCACACGCCGTGCGACGTCCTGCACGTCGGCCGCGCTCTTGAACGTGACGATGCCGGACAGCGAAATATGGAAGTTCTGCGCGAGCGCGCGCTCGGCGATCGGCCACGGCTCCGTGAAGCAATGCATGACGCCGCCCGGTACGTGAGCCGCTTCTTCCTCCATGATCCTCAGCGTATCGTCGGCCGACGCTCGCGTGTGGACGATGAGCGGCTTCATCGTCGCGCGCGCGGCGCGGATATGCGTACGAAAGCGCTCGCGCTGCCATTCCATGTCGGCGATCGAGCGGCCTTCGAGCCGGTAGTAATCCAGTCCGGTCTCGCCGATCGCCACGACCTTCGGATGCTTCGCGAGCTCGACGAGTTCCGACACGGTGGGCTCGCGCGCGTCTTCATGGTCGGGATGCACGCCGACCGACGCAAACACGTTGTCATACGCCGAAGCAATGTCGAGCACGGCCGGCAGCGTCTCCAGATCGACGCTGACGCAAAGCGCGTGCGTCACTTGCTGAGCTCGCATGTTCTCGAGCACTTCGGGCAGGCGATCGGCCAGTCCTTCGAAGTTGATATGGCAATGAGAATCGACAAACATCCTGAGTTCCTTTGCGCAACGGGCGAACGAATTCGCTATGCGAATCGCTTGCCGAGAATGACGAGATCGCGCTCCACGCCGTCCAGCACCGCGACACGGGGCAGCATGCCCCAGTCTTCGAAGCCCGCCCGGCGAAACAAGGCCAGACTGGGCGCATTGTGGCCGAAGATGAATCCAAGCGCGGTATCGATCTGAAGGCCGGGCGCCGCTTCGAGCGCTTGCTCCAGCAGTTGCTTGCCGAGTCCACGGCCGCGTGCGCACTCGTCGAGGTAAATGCTGAGCTCGGCGGTGCGCGCATAGGCCGGACGCCCGTAGAAGTCGGAAAAGCTCAGCCAGCCGATCACGCGCCCCGCGCCATCGCGATCGTCGCACTCGTCGCGCTCCGTCTGCTCGGCGACCCACAATGGCCGACGCGCCGCGCCGTGGGCGTGGAACCACCGCAGGCGGCTCTCGACCGTCACGGGTTCGAGGTCGGCCGTGACGCTGCGCGAGGCGATCGTCGAATTGTAAATGGCGACGATCGCGGCAAGATCGTCGAGGGTTGCATCCCGAATGTGTATCGACATGGCGTGGGCTCGTATCAAGCGTGCGCGGACTGGACGAAGAGCTCGCGGTAACCGAGAAACAGCGCCTCGAAGACGAGACGCGCGTTGAGAGGATGGTTTTCGACCGCACGTTCACGTGCAACGGTTTTCATATAGCGCGCGAACGCATTGGCATCGATGCGCTGCGCGCAATGTGCGAGATCGCGGGCCGCCGCTGGAAAGTAGCGCGGCCGATGGGCGGTGCGCTCGGCGAGCAAGTCGTAGAGCCAGCGCTGCAGCCAACCGAGCACGATGGGCACCGGAAGCTTTTGCAGCGCCTCGGCGCAAGCGAAGGCGTCGCATTGCGGGCCGGCCGCGAGCTGCTTGAGCGTGAACTCGCGCAGCGGCCGGTTTTCGTCCGCCGCGAGCGCGAGTGCGGCGAGCGGCGCGCCGCCCACCATGGACAGTAGCGCGTCGGCGTCCGCCACGCCTTGCTGCGCCAGCCATTCGCGCGCGAGTTCAGGCGCGGGCGTCGGCATCGGCCATTGGCGGCACCGGCTGACGATCGTCGGCAAAAGCCTGTCGAGGCGTGCCGAGACGAGCAGAAAGACGACGCCGGCCGGCGGCTCCTCCAATGTCTTCAGGAGCGCGTTGGCCGCCGCCGCATTGAGCGCTTCGGCCGGATAGACGAGCACCACGCGCGCGCCGCCGCGATGGGCGCCCACGCCGCAGAAATCGAGCAGCGCCCGCACCTGCTCGATCTTGATTTCCTTGCTCAGCGTGCGCGTCTTTTTGCCGTCTTCGCTGTCCGCTTTCTCGTCCTGCTCAGCGGCAGGCGCCGACGAGCCCAGCTCCGAAGCCAGCGCTTCCGGGAACAGGGCCCGGTAGTCGGGGTGGTTGCCCTGGACGAACCAATTGCAGGCCGCGCAGGCCCCGCAAGGCTCGCCGTTGGCGCGCGGGGCCTCGCACAGCAGGCCTTGCGCGACGTGCTGCGCGAAACGGAGTTTGCCGATACCGGCTTGGCCGTACAGCAAAAGGGCGTGCGGCCACTGCCCGCGCAACGATTGCAAGCGGTTCCAGTCGTCCAGTTGCCAAGGATGAATCATCGTCGAATCGTCCAGACGTTGCGTTTCAATGAGAAGCGGGGCGCGGTGCCGCGTTCGTCGCGGCGATTCGCCTCAAAGCGTCGACACCAGCCGCGCGAGGTGGTGACGGATTTCGTCGATGCCGAGCGTCGCATCGACAACCACGAACCGGTGCGGGGCTTCTTGCGCGCGCCGCAGATACTCGGCGCGGGTGCGCTCGAAAAACGCGAGCGTCTCGCTCTCGAACTTGTCGGGCGAGCGCACCGCGCCGCGCCGCTCGCTGGCGGTTCGCGGCGGCACATCGAAAAGCACGGTCAGATCCGGCTGGAATCCGCCCTGCACCCAGCGTTCGAGCGCCTCGAGCTTATCGCGCGGCAAGCCGCGGCCGCCGCCCTGATAGGCGAACGTCGCATCGGTGAACCGGTCGCTCAGGACCCAGTCGCCGCGTGCGAGCGCCGGCTCGATGACCTGCGCGAGATGCTCCCGGCGTGCCGCGAACATCAGGAGCGCCTCGGTCTCGAGGTCCATCCGCTCGTGCAGCAGCAGCTCGCGCAAGGCTTCGCCGAGCGGTGTGCCGCCGGGCTCGCGCGTCGTTACGACGGCGCTGCCCGCAGGGCTCAGCTTGTCTCCGAGACGTTCCCGAAACCATGCCAGATGTGTCGTTTTACCTGCGCCGTCGATGCCTTCGAAGGTGATGAATTTGCCGCGCGCCATTTAGGGTTGACCTCGAATATATTTATCGACCGCCTTGTTGTGATCGCCGAGCGTATCGGAGAAGACACTGGTGCCGTCGCCGCGCGAAACGAAATAGAGCGCGCCCGTGGGCGCCGGCTTCGTCGCCGCCTCGAGCGATGCCGCGCCCGCGAGCGCAATGGGCGTCGGCGGCAGACCGCGCCGCATATAGGTGTTATACGGAGTATCCGTTTGCAAGTCCCGCCTGCGCAGCCGGCCCGTATACGCGTCGCCCAGACCGTAGATCACCGACGGATCGGTTTGCAACGGCATGCCGATACGCAACCGGTTGGCGAACACCGCCGCGACCAGCGGACGGTCCGCAGCCCTGCCCGTCTCCTTCTCGACGAGCGACGCCATCGTCAGCGCCTCATACGGCGTCTGGTACGGCAACCCAGGTGCGCGCTCGATCCAGACGCGCGCGAGCTGCTGCTGCATCAACCGGTACGCGCGCCGGTACACGTCGATATCGCTCGATCCCTTGTCGAACAGGTATGTATCCGGGAAGAAGAGCCCCTCGGCATTCGAGAGGTCCTTTTCCTGCGCCCCGATCACAGCCAGCAACTGGGCGTCCGTCATCCCCGCGGTGTCGTGCTTGAGTGACGGATCGGCGTCGATTTCGGCGCGCATGCGCTTGAACGACCAGCCTTCGATGATGGTGACGACGTCCTCGTTCGTGTCGCCGAGCGCCAGCTTTTGCAGCACTTCGTACGGCGTCACGCCACTCTTGAACTCATAGTTGCCGGATTTCAGCCGCGTTTGCAGGCCCAGCGCGCGCGTCATCAGAACGAACGGTTCGGGTGCGAGCGCCACGCCCGCCCGCACGAGTTGCAACGCGACGCTGCGCACGCTGCTGTGCGGCTTGATCGTGACATCGACCACGGGAGCCGAGAGCGTGACCGGGCTCGTGGCCCAGAAATATCCGCCGCCCGCGGCGGCGGCAAGCAAAACGACGGCAACTGCACCGAGGGCGAAGCATTTCTTCAGAAGGGACATGCGAAACAAGGCTCGGGTAGACCCCATATAATAGCTTGCTCGCATCAGCCAAAGTCAGGATTGACCGGATATCGAATCCATGAATGCCCCCCACGCACCCGATTTGCCCCCCGCTTCGCCCGCACCGGGCCTATCCCGCCCGCCTGCGGGCGAATTCGACGCGGTCCTCGCGCGCGGCGCTTTCATGGCGCTCGATCAGTTCGGTGTGATCGAGGCCACGGGGGACGACGCCGCGAGCTTCCTTCATGGCCAGTTGACGAACGACGTCCAGCATCTGGACGCCGCGAGTGCGCGGCTGGCCGGCTACTGTTCGCCAAAAGGCCGCCTCATCGCCTCCATGCTTACATGGCGCGCCGGGCAATCGATTCGGCTGCTCGTCGCGCGAACCGTTTGCGCGAATGTGCAAAAGCGGCTGTCGATGTTCGTGTTGCGCGCAAAGGCGAAGCTTGTCGATATCACGGACGCGGTCGCCGTGATCGGCTTCGCGGGCGATGTGCGCGAAGCGCTTTCCAGCGTATTCGAAGCGCTGCCGGACGGCGTGAACGTGCAGGTCGCCGGCCCCTTGGGCTCGCTCGTGCGTGTGCCCGACGCCAACGGCCGCGCCCGCTATTTGTGGATCGGCCCGAAAGCCGAGGTCGAGGCCTGCCTGCCGGGGCTCGAAGCCCGTCTCGCGCGCGTCTCGTCGGCCGTTTGGGATTGGCTTGACATCCGCGCAGGCGAGCCGCGCATCACAGCGGACGTGGTCGAACAGTTCGTGCCGCAAATGGTCAATTTCGACGCATTGGGCGCCGTCAACTTTCGTAAAGGCTGCTATCCGGGCCAGGAGGTCGTTGCACGCAGCCAGTACCGCGGCACGATCAAGCGGCGCGTGGCGCTCGCGCATATCGCCACCGATAGCGACCCGGTGCGCGCCGGCGCGGAACTCTTCCATTCGGCCGATCCTGGCCAGCCGTGCGGGATGATCGTCAATGTCGCGGCCGCGCCACGAGGCGGTTTCGACGCGCTCGTCGAGATCAAGCTTGCATCGCTCGACGAAGGCGTCGTTCGAGTGGGTACCGCCGAGGGGCCCGAACTGGCGTTCGAGCCGTTGCCGTACGCATTGCCCACGGAAGTCTGACGCGCCAGATGTGCCTCATCGTTTTCGACTGGCGGCCCGATGCGGCACACGGCCCTCTGTTCACGCTCGCCGCCAATCGCGATGAATATTTTCGCCGCGAGACCGCTCCCCTCGGATGGTGGACCGATCTTCCGCAAGTACTGGCCGGCCGCGACCTGGCGGGCGGAGGGACTTGGCTGGGCGTATCGCGCGACGGACGCTTCGCCGCGCTCACGAATTACCGCGCTCCGCTCGACACACGGCCCGATGCACCGACGCGCGGGATGCTCGTCGCGGAGTATCTCGCCGGCGAGCGTCTTGCCCCGCTCGACTACCTCGCGCGGGTGGCCGAGCGCGGCGCAATCTACAACGGCTTCAATCTGCTGGCAGGCGATTTTGCCCGGCGCGAGCTCGCGTGGTACTGCAATCGCGGCGAAGCGCCGCCCGTCCTACTCCCGCCCGGAACACACGGTATTTCGAATGCGGTGCTCGACACGCCTTGGCCCAAGCTCGCGAGAAAGCGCGCCGAACTGGCTGCGCTGACGAGTGCTGGCAACGGGCAAGCCCCGCTTGCGGCCCTCATCGAACTGATGCTCGACAGACAGATCGCACCCGACGACACGCTGCCTTGCACCGGCATCCCGCTCGAACGCGAACGCGCGCTGTCCGCGGCGTTCATCGAGACGCCCGATTACGGGACGCGCGGCACGACGGCCTTGCGCATCGATATGGGGAGCACGGGCCTTCGGGTCCATCTCGCCGAGCGCAGCGACGATGACGGATCGCATCGCGTGCGCCGCCCGGGCGACGTCGAACGCATCTTCGATTTCTGGATCGACGGCGGCGCCTCGAACACCGGGGGCTGACGATTCACGCCGGACTGCTCGGATCGCTGGGCTGACGCTGCCTTTCGATATCTTCGTGCCGCAAGTGGATGCTCGGAACAATGGCCGGATGCGTAAACACATAAAAGCGTTCGTCGCGTATCGCGTCGAACGTCGCGTCGGCGATATCGGCGGCCGTGAGCCGTCCGGCACGCACGGCTTTGCGCAACTCGCGCGCAGCGAGGATCTGCGATGCCGTCGGTGCCGCGTCGTTGCGCCAGCGCGCGGGGCGCGCTCGCTCGGCATCTGCGATGCCCGTGGGTGCGAACGCCGGACTCAGCAGGGAGCACCCCACCGGGGCGCCGACCTTGCGCAAATCGTGATAAAGCGTTTCGGTCAGTCCGACGACGGCATGCTTCGAGGCGTTGTAGACGCTCATCAATGGCGGCGCGAGGAATCCCGCGACGGACGCGGTATTTACGATGTGCGCGGGCTCGTTCTGCCCGATCATGATCGGTGCGAACACGCGCACACCATGCGCCACACCCATCACGTTCACGCCGAAGACCCACGCCCAATCGTTCGCGCTCATCTCCCAGGCGAGGCCGCTTGCGCCCACGCCCGCATTGTTGAACAGCAGATGCGCTTTGCCATAGCTATCGAGCGTCTTGCGGGCGAGCGCTTCGACCGCGCCGGCGTCCGAGACATCGGTGGGCACAGCGACGACCTCTGCACCGGCGGCCCTCAGCGTCGCTGCCGTATCGGCCAGAGCATCGGAATCGATATCCGCGAGCACGAGTCTCATGCCGAGCGCGGCGCCCTGTTCGGCAAACGCGCGGCCCAATCCGCTCGCCGCGCCGGTAATCACGGCAACCTTGCCTTCGAACGCCTGCATGACGGACTCCGATTCCTCAAACGAGCTTGACGAGTTGCTTGCCGAAGTTGCGCCCCTTGAGAAGCCCCATCAAAGCGTCGGGCGCATGCTCGAGCCCCTCCATTACGCTTTCGCGATAGGTCAGCTTCTTTTGCGCAACGAGCGAGGCGAGCTCGGCCAACGCCCGCGGCCAGATATCCAGATGCTCGGTCACGATGAAACCCTGCAATGTCAGGCGCATCGTCAGGATCAGCGCGGGCTGCCGAAGCGGCTGGGGCGCCCCGTCGTAACCCGCGATCATGCCGCATAACGCGATGCGCCCAAACGGGTTCATCCGCGTGAGCGTCGCATCGAGCGAGGCGCCGCCCACGTTTTCGAAGCAGCCGTCGACGCCCTCGGGCGTGGCAGCCTCGAGGTCCTCCTGGAGCTTGCCGGCCTTGTAGTCGACACAGGCATCGAAGCCGAGTGTCTGCGTTACGTAGCGGCACTTCTCGGCGCCGCCCGCAATCCCCACGGCGCGGCATCCGGCCAGCTTCGCCAACTGGCCCACGACGCTGCCGACGGCACCGCTGGCCGCGCTGACGACGATCGTCTGCCCTGCCTGCGGCGCAATGATCTCGTTGAGCCCGTACCACGCCGTCACGCCCGGCATTCCCGCGACGCCAAGATAAGCCGAGAGCGGGATCGCCGTATCGTCGACCTTCGTCACGCCCGTGCCGTCCGATGTGCCGAATTCCTGCCAACCGAATACGCCCGTGACCTTGTCGCCCACCGCAAAGCGGGTGTTGCGCGATTCCACGACTTCTCCGGCCGTTGCGCCGATCATCACTTCGCCGAGCGGTTGCGGCGCGGCGTACGACTTCGTTTCGTTCATCCGGCCGCGCATGTACGGGTCGATCGACAGCCAATGATTGCGGACGCGAAACTGCCCGTCGGCAAGCGGCTCGAGCGGCGTGGCGACGAGCTGGAAGTTGTCGGCCGTCATGGCACCCTGTGGACGCGAGACGAGCAGCACGCGGCGGTTCATCTGAGTCATGGCGATTTTCTCCTTCGATAAGCGTCCGGCACGCGCAAAGCCGAAAACGAAAAAATCCCCGTGGACGGCGGGCGCCTCGGGGCCGTGGCCGCCCGAGCGGCAGGCGCGGGGATCAGCCGTCGCTGGGGCCTGGTTTGCCGGTCGGTATGCGCCGGGTTCGCTGCTCGACGATGTCCCGGCCGACGGCCAGGCGCCGCATGTATTTGAACGTCCCGAGTGCCTTGGCGACGAAATGGCCCTCGCTGTCGCGCACTTCGCCTTCGCAGTACGCCATCGTCGTCGAACGATGCAGCACGCGGCCGAACGCGCGCAACTCGCCGCGCCCGGGCTGCATGAAATTGACCTTCATTTCGACCGTGACGACGCCCATGCCGTCGCCGGCCAGGCTGCGCGCGGCCGTCGCGAGCGCGACATCGGCCAGCGTCATGGTGACGCCGCCGTGCGCGACCTGCCACGTGTTCAAATGGGTTGCGTCGAGCGGCAGTTCGACCTCGCTGACACCGTCGGCGGCCGATACGAGACGCACACCGAGGTGATCGACGAAGGGGCTTTCGATCACATTGGCATGACCGGCGGGAGGCGGAGTGTGCGGCATCGCGGTTTTTGCGGGGCGCTGATGGGTCTCAGATTTCGTAGTCGATGCACTGGCGCGCTTCGCGCACGGCGCCGACGAACGACTTGAGCGCTTCGTGCGTGGGGTGAACCTGATAAGCGTCGAGCGCGGTTTTGTCGGCGAAATCGGACACGAGCACGACGTCGTAGGTCGATTCGAGCCCAGGTTTCGCAATGCCGACTTCGATGTGCAGGATGCCCGGCACGATATCGCGGCAGCCTTCGAGCTTTTCCTTCAGCTTCAATGCGTTTTCGGCGCGCGTTGCACCTTCTGCCGTGTCCTTCAATTTCCACATCACGATGTGTCGAATCACGCTGAGCTCCGTTCGTTTGCGTTCGGCCGGCTGTCGCGCCGACGGTCGGCCTGTCAGATGTCAGCGACGGATGATACCCGTTTCGTTTCGAGCCCGTTTAGAGCCCGTCCGAGGCCGACTACCGCAATGCGTCCTCGGCGCGAGCGCGCGCAATGCCAGCCGCCTCCATGTCCCGCCACGCGCGTTCGAGCGAGCCCTCGAGGTCGATGGCTCGGCAGGCGTCTTCGACGACGACGGCTTCGAAGCCCGCGGCCCGCGCATCGAGCGCGGTCCACGCCACGCAGTAGTCCGTTGCGAGACCGCAGCACCAGACCCGCTTGACGCCCGACTCCCGCAAATAGCCGGCCAGTCCGGTCGGCGTTTCGCGATCCGCCTCGACGAAGGCCGAGTAACTGTCGATCGTGCGGCGATAGCCCTTGCGAATGACGAGCCTCGCATGGGCGATGTCGAGCGCTTCGTGCAGCGCCGCGCCCGCCGTGCCCTGGACGCAGTGCATGGGCCACAGCACCTGCTCGCCGTACGGCAACGCGATGCGCTCGAAAGGTGACTTGCCCGCATGGCTCGCGGCGAACGAGATGTGGTCCCGCGGATGCCAGTCCTGGGTCACGATCACATGCTCGAACGCGCGTGCGAGCCGGTTCGCCACGGGCACGACTTCGTCACCGCGTGCGACGGCCAGGGCACCGCCCGGCATGAAGTCGTTTTGCAAATCGATTACGAGGAGGGCCTCGTCTTGCCCTTTCATGTTCGCTCCTTCGTCGGCCATACATGATCCCGGAATATATCGCGCAGCTTCATCTTCGACAGTTTGCCCGTCGCGGTATGGGGCAATTCGGGTACGAAAACGATGTCGTCGGGAATCCACCACTTCGCCAGTTTGCCTTCGTAAAACGCGCGCAGCGCCTCCCGAGTCAGGCCATCGCCGGTCGGCCGTTTGACGACGACGAGCAGCGGACGTTCGCCCCATTTGGGATGCGGGCACGCGATGCAAGCTGCCTCGGCGACGTCGGGATGGGCGACGGCGATATTCTCCACCTCGCTCGAGCTGATCCATTCGCCGCCGGATTTGATGACGTCCTTGCTGCGATCGGTGATATGCAGGAAGCCTTCGCTGTCGATCGTCGCCACGTCGCCCGTCGGGAACCAGCCGTCGACGAGCGCGGACGTCTCGGTCGCGAAGTAGCGGTCGATCACCCATGGGCCGCGTACGTATAGATCGCCGAACGCCACGCCGTCGCGCGGCAATTCCGCGCCGTTCGCATCGACGATCTTCATGTCGACGCCGAAGATGACCGTGCCCTGCTTTTCAAGCAACCGCCGCTGTTCTTCGCGCGGGCGCTGCGATTGCTCCCAGTTGAGTCGCGCGAGCGTGCCGAGCGGCGAAAGCTCGGTCATGCCCCAGGCATGGATCACGCGCACGCCATAATCGTCTTCGAAGCTGCGCAGCATCGCCGGGGGACAGCTGGAGCCGCCGATGACCGTGCGTTCGAGCGACGAAAAGCGCTTGCCACCTTCGCGCACGTGAGCGAGCAAGCCCATCCAGACCGTAGGCACGCCAGCCGAAAAGGTGACCCGCTCCGCCTCCATCAGCTCGTAAAGCGATTTGCCGTCGAGGTCCTTGCCCGGCAGCACGAGCTTTGCGCCGTTCAGCGGCGCCGCATGAGGGATGCCCCAGGCGTTGACATGGAACATGGGCACGACGGGGAGCACCGAATCGCGCGCCGAAATTCCCATCGCGCCGGTCAGCGATGCGCCGTAGGCATGCAGCACCACGGATCGGTGCGAGTACAGCGCGCCTTTCGGATGCCCCGTCGTACCCGAGGTATAGCAAAGGTACGAGGCGAGCCGCTCGTCGAGTTCGGGCCACTCGAACTCACCATCCTCGGCCGCGAGCAGCGGCTCGTAGTACAGCAAAGGCACACTGCCTGGCGGGCTTTCCTTCGGGGCATCCCCCAAGGGGACTTCCTTCGGGGCGCCCGCGAGCGCGATCCAGCCCTTCACGTTCGGGCAGCGCGGCGCGAGCTCGGCCACGAGCGGCGCGAACGTCGTATCGAACAGGATGTATCGATCGCCGGCATGCGTGACGATATAGGCGATCTGCTCTGGAAAAAGCCGCGGATTGATCGTATGGCAAACGGCACCGAACCCCGTGGTCCCATAATAGGCTTCGAGGTGACGGTAGCCGTTCCACGCCAGTGTGCCGACGCGCTCTCCGGGCTGCACGCCCAGCCGGATCAGCGCCTGCGCGAGTTGCCGGGCGCGCTTTTCGCAATCGCGATAGGTGTAGCGGTGAATATCGCCCTCGATGCGCCGGGAAACGATCTCCGTATCCCCCGCATAACGCGCGGCATGCCGCAGCAGCATCGAAACGTTGAGCGGTATGTCCATCATCTGGCCCAACAAAGGCTCGGTCATGGCGGCGCCCTCCTATTTTCGTTGTCGTCCCGCGATCGCGTCCGGTGCGCTCGAGTGCCCGCAGCCCAGGCTCGTGCGGCTTGCGACGCGCCCTCGGCCGGCGCCTTACAATAGCGGGTAACTCAAAGGCACCTCAATATGTCGTTTTCCCCAAGCATCGCAGCACCGCTCGACACCGCCGATGAACTCGCGAGCGCGCTGGGCGCCGCGCGCAGCGGTTCGTTCGCCGAACTCGGCTCCGCGTTTTTCACGCGGCTGCCCGCGGCCCCGCTACCCGCCCCTTATCTGGTGGCGTTTTCGGCCGATGCGGCAGCGCTTCTCGGGCTCGAGCCGCGCATCGCCGAGACGCCCGGCTTCGTCGAGCTTTTCAGCGGCAACGCCACGCGCGAATGGCCGCAGGCGGCGTTGCCGTACGCATCTGTCTATTCAGGGCACCAATTCGGCGTCTGGGCGGGACAGCTTGGCGACGGTCGCGCGCTCTCGCTCGGCGAGCTCGGGCACGGCGGTCTGCGCAACGAGCTGCAGCTGAAAGGCAGCGGCCGCACCCCCTACTCGCGCATGGGGGACGGACGCGCTGTCCTGCGCTCTTCGATCCGGGAATTTCTCTGCTCGGAGGCCATGCATCATCTCGGCATTCCGACGACGCGTGCACTATGCGTGATCGGATCCGATCAACCCGTGCGCCGCGAGGAGATCGAAACGGCGGCTGTCGTCACACGGGTGGCGCCGAGCTTCGTTCGCTTCGGACATTTCGAGCATTTCTATGCGGGCGAGCAGATCGACGCGCTGCGCGCGCTCGCGGATCATGTGATCGATCGCTTTTACCCGCAGTGCAGGGAAACGCCGGACCCCTATCTGGCCATGCTCCCACAGATAGTCGCCCGTACCGCCGACATGGTTGCGCAGTGGCAGGCAGTGGGCTTTTGCCACGGCGTCATGAACACGGACAACATGTCGGTACTGGGCCTCACCATCGACTACGGTCCGTTCGGTTTTCTCGATGCCTTCGACGCCAACCACATCTGCAACCATTCGGATACGCAGGGCCGCTACGCCTATCGTATGCAGCCGCAGATCGCCTATTGGAACTGCTTTTGCCTGGCCCAGGCGCTGCTGCCGCTCATCGGCGCGCATTACGAGGAGAGCGTGCGCGCCGAGCGCTCGGTCGCCGACGCCCAAGAGGCGCTCGAAGGATTCAAGGCCCGCTTTGCGCCGGCGTTCGAGCGCCGGATGTGCGACAAGCTCGGCTTGTCCGACGTGCGACCGGGCGACGACAAGCTCGTCGACCGACTGCTCGAACTCATGCATGCCAGCCGTGCCGATTTCACGCTGACGTTCCGCCGCCTCGCGCAGGTTTCGAAGGACGATGCGCGTGGCGATGCGCCGGTGCGCGACATGTTCCTCGATCGGGAGGCGTTCGACCGATGGGCCGCGGACTATCGCGCGCGGCTTGCCTTGGACCCGCGCGACGACGCCACGCGGCGCGAAGCGATGAATCGCATCAATCCGAAGTACGTGCTGCGCAATCATCTGGCCGAAACCGCGATCAAGCGGGCGATGGAAAAGGACTTTTCCGAAGTGGCGCGCCTTGCCGCGGTGCTCTCGCGGCCATTCGACGAGCAGCCGGAATTCGAGGACTACGCGGCGCTGCCGCCGGAGTGGGCGGGCACGCTCTCGGTGAGCTGCTCGTCTTAGCCCTCTTCACGCTTGCAACGAGCGCCCGCCAAGCGGGCGCCATTCGATGGAGACATCTTCCCATGAACCGTCATACCGATCCTCACGATCCGCTCTCCTCCCCGGCCCCCACCGACGAAGACTATCCGCTGGGCAAACCTGACGAGGCGTGGCGCGATCAGCTTTCCGAAACCGAGTACGAGGTTACGCGCCATGCCGCCACGGAGCGGCCTTTCACGGGCCGGTACTGGGATCACTGGGAACGCGGCATTTACGACTGCGTGTGCTGCGGAACGCCTCTTTTCGAGTCGTCGACGAAATTCGATGCAGGCTGCGGCTGGCCCAGCTATTTCAAGCCCATCGACGGCGAGGTCATCGAAGAACGTACCGATCGCTCGCATGGCATGCTGCGCATCGAAGTGCGTTGCAAGCACTGCGGCGCACACCTGGGCCACGTATTCGAAGACGGCCCGGCACCGACGGGCCTGCGTTACTGCATCAATTCGGCTGCGCTACAATTCGACCCCAAGTAGCGCCGCCGGCGTGCCGTCCCTGGTCCTCGAGCGGGGCCGAACCGGGGCGGCCGCGTTCGCCGACATTTCGTCGCCTTCTTCCGACACCCTCGGCCATTCATGAAATTTCTCTTCGACCTCTTCCCGATCATCCTCTTTTTCGTCGCATTCAAGGTCTGGGGCATCTTCACGGCGACAGCCGTCGCCATTGCCGCGACCTTGCTGCAAGTTGCCTGGGTCGCGTTTCGCCATCGCAAGGTCGATACGATGCTGTGGGTCAGTCTCGGCGTCATCGTCGTCTTTGGGGGTGCGACGCTCGTCTTGCACGATCAGAAATTCATTCAGTGGAAACCGACCGCGCTTTACTGGCTCTTCGCGTCGGGCCTGCTTGTCGCGCGCTACGGCTTTCGCAAGAACCTGATCGAGACCATGATGGGCAAACAGTTGAGCCTGCCCGACGGCGTCTGGGACAAGCTCAACGTGGCATGGGCGCTCTTCTTCGTGGCGCTCGGTGTGGCCAACCTTTATGTGGTCGGCAATTTCACGGAGTCGCAGTGGGTCAACTTCAAGCTGTTCGGCACGACGGGGGCGATGGTCGTCTTCATCGTCGCGCAAAGTCTGTGGCTCGCGAAGTATTTGAAGGAGGAGTGAGCGATGAGTGAACTGTCGAGCAGCGCTTTCGTCGAAGCGGGACCCGCCGCACGCATTGCCTTCATCGAGGCGCGCCTGAATGCGGCGCTGCCCGTCTCGTCGCTGTCGGTTCGCGATGACAGCGCGCTGCATGCGGGCCATGCCGGTGCGGCCGCCGGCGGGCACTATGCGGTGACGCTCGTATCGTCCGCGTTTGCGGGCAAACCCCGGCTGGCGCGGCATCGCCTGGTGTATGATGCGCTGGCCGACGTGATGCAGCGCGGTATTCACGCGCTCGCCATCACGGCCTATACGCCCGAAGAATTCACGCGGCTCGGCGATGCGCCGTCTTCGACGTCCTGAATGCGACGCTCCGAACGATAAACACGCATCGTGTCGAACCCGTGCGGAGCACTCGCGGCGCAACGATTGACCGAACCCTTCCCGTTAGGAAACGTTAGGAACTCTCGATGACCTTTAACCAACCCCGTCTTTGGGTGCTGCTGGCTGCGTTCGCCGCCGCCCCGGCTTTTGCGCAAAATGTTGCCGTCGTGAACGGAACGCCGATTCCGAAATCGCGCGCGGATGCGCTCGTGGGTCAGCTCGTCAAGCAGGGGCAGCAGGATTCGCCGCAATTGCAACAAGCTGTGCGCGATGAACTGATCAATCGCGAAATTCTGATGCAGGAAGCCGTGCGCGAAGGGATCCCGTCACACCCCGACGTCAAGGCCCAGATCGCAGTCGCTCAGCAAACGGTCGTCCTGCGTGCGCTCATCGAGGACTTCGTCAAGAAGCACGCGCCGAGCGATGCCGAGGTCAAGGCGCGCTATGACGAGCTCGTCAAGCAAGCCGCCGGCAACGAACTGCACTTGCATCACATCCTCGTCGAGAACGAACAGCAGGCAAAAGACCTGATCGCCAAGATCAAGGGCGGTGCAAGTTTCGAAGACCTGGCGAAGCAGTATTCGAAAGACCCCGGTTCGGCGAAAAACGGCGGGGACCTCGATTGGTCGAATCCGAAGGCCTATGTGCCGGAATTCGCGCAGGCCGCGGAACACCTGAAGAAAGGCCAGATGACGGACGCGCCCGTCCATACTCAGTTCGGCTGGCACATCATCCGGCTCGACGATACGCGAGCCATCGCCCCGCCGCCGCTCGATCAGGTCAAGCCGCAGATCGTTCAGCAGATGCAGCAGGAAAAACTGCAGGCGTTCGAGCAGAACCTGCGCGCCCAGGCCAAGATCCAGTAATCGCAGGCCGCGCCTCAAGCGACAAAGCCGCCCTTCATCATCGGGCGGCTTTGTCGTTTCTGGAGCCAGCGTGCCGCGGCGAGGCGGGGAGGCGGCGCCTTGCGCTCAGCCGAGCCAGCGCCGTGCGTTACGGAACACGCGCATCCACGGACTCGCCTCGCCCCAGCCCTCGGGGTGCCAGCTCATCTGCACCGTGCGATGCACGCGCTCCATGTGCGGCATCAGCACGGTGAAGCGGCCATCGGGCGTCGTCACCGAAGTGATGCCGTTCGGCGATCCGTTGGGATTGAACGGATACCGCTCCGTGGCCTCGCCGCGATGATCGATATAGCGCATCGCGACGCTTACGCGGGACGCATCGCCTTGCTGAGAGAAGTCTGCAAAGCCTTCGCCGTGGGCGACGGCAACCGGAAGGCGCGATCCTTCCATGCCCGCAAAGAAAATCGACGGCGAAGACTCGACGCGCACGAGCGAAAAGCGCGCTTCGAACTGCTCGGACTTGTTGCGCGTGAACTTTGGCCACGCTTCGGCCCCGGGGATCATCGAAGCGAGGCTGCTGAGCATCTGGCAGCCGTTGCAGATACCGAGCGCGAACGTCTCGCGACGGCCGAAAAACGCGGCGAACATGTCCGCGAGCCGCGGATTGAAGCGGATCGTCTTTGCCCAGCCTTCGCCGGCGCCCAGCACATCGCCATACGAAAAGCCGCCGCATGCCACGGCGCCCGCGAAGTCGGCAAGCGTCGTGCGGCCCGAGAGCAGATCGCTCATATGGACGTCATAGGCATCGAAACCGGCGCGATCGAATGCGTAGGCCGTTTCGAGGTGCGAGTTCACGCCCTGCTCCCGCAGAATCGCCACGCGCGGGCGCGCGCCCGTGCCGATGAACGGCGCGGCAATGTCCTCGCTCGGATCGAACGTCACATGGGGCGCGATTCCCGGGTCGGCCGCATCGAGCAACGTCTCGTACTCGGCGTCGGCGCAGGCGGGATTGTCGCGCAGCCTTGCGATGCGCCAGCTCACCTCGGTCCACGCCCTCTGCAGCTCGGTGCGCGGTGCGTCATAGATCTTCTTGGCGTCGCGGTAGATTTCGACGATGTCGCGCTCGTTCGGCTTGCCGATGACATGCGAGCACGCACCCAGCCCGTGCTGGCGCAACAGCGCGAGCACGGTGTCGCGCTCGCTCGCACGCACTTGCACGACGGCGCCGAGTTCCTCGTTGAACAGTGCATGCAGCGTGCGGTCGTCGCGACGCCCGCTCGTTTGCTTCGCCCAATCCTTGGCGTCCCCGTAATCGAACTCATGACCGGCATCGAGCGCGAGCATGTCCACGTTCAACGAGACGCCCACATGCCCGGCAAATGCCATTTCGCAAACCGTGGCCCACAGTCCGCCATCTGAGCGATCGTGATAGGCCAGCAGCAGGCCGTCGGCGTTGAGCGTTTGAATCGCCGTGAAAAAGCGCTTGAGATCTTCGGGATCGTCGACGTCCGGCGCGCTGTCGCCCACTTGCTGGGTGACCTGCGCAAGAATGCTGCCGCCGAGCCGATGCTTGCCGCGACCGAGATCGATCGCGATCAGCACGCTGTCGCCGACCTCGGCCGCACGCCGCAACTGCGGCGTCAGATGCCGGCGAACGTCGTCGACAGGCGCAAATGCCGAAACGATCAGTGAAACGGGCGCCGTGACTTCCTTTGCCACACCGCGCTCGTCCCATTTCGTTTTCATCGACAGCGAATCCTTGCCGACCGGAATGCTGATACCGAGCGCCGGGCACAGTTCCATGCCGATCGCCTTGACGGTATCGAACAGCGCCGCATCCTCGCCGGGGCTACCGCACGCGGCCATCCAGTTGGCCGACAGCTTGAGCTTGTCGAGCGAAGCAATGGGCGCCGCGGCGATGTTCGTGATGGCCTCGCCGACGGCCATCCGGCCTGACGCGGGTGCATCGATGACGGCCAGCGGCGCGCGCTCCGCCATCGTCATGGCTTCGCCGCGAAAACCCGCGTAGTCGACCGCTGTGATCGCGCAGTCGGCCACCGGTACTTGCCATGGACCGACCATCTGGTCGCGCACGCTCGTGCCGCCGACGGTACGGTCGCCGATCGTAATCAGGAAGGACTTGCTTGCCACGCTCGGATGCTTGAGCACCGCCACCGCCATCTCGGCGAGCGACAAACCGGTCACGTCGACCGGTACCCGCGCAGCACTCACGCGCGCGACATCGCGGTGCATGCGCGGGGGCTTGCCCAGCAGCACATCCATCGGCATATCGACGGGATACTGCGCCGGGCCCTCGCCTTGCGTGTCGACCAGTTGAAGCTGGCGCGCCTCGGTCGCGACACCGACGACGGCGAGCGGGCAGCGCTCGCGGACGCAGATGGCTTCGAAACGCGGCAGATCGGCCGGCGCAATCGCCAGCACGTAGCGTTCTTGCGCTTCGTTCGACCAGATTTCGCGCGGCGACAGTCCACTCTCTTCGAGCGGCACGCGGCGCAGTTCGAAGCGCGCGCCTTTGCCCGCGCCATCGACGAGCTCGGGGAACGCGTTGGACAGACCGCCCGCGCCAACGTCGTGAATGCTGAGAATCGGGTTGCCGGCGCCCAACTGCCAGCAGGCGTTGATGACTTCCTGCGCGCGACGCTCGATTTCCGGATTGCCGCGTTGGACCGAGTCGAAATCGAGTTCCGCCGTGTTCGTGCCCGTTGCCATCGAACTCGCGGCGCCACCGCCCATGCCGATGCGCATGCCGGGGCCGCCGATCTGAATCAGCAGCGATCCTGCCGGCAGGTCGTGCTTGTGCGTGTGGGCATCCGAGATGTTGCCGATGCCGCCCGCGATCATGATCGGCTTGTGGTAGCCCCGTACCTGGCCGCCGACGTTTTGCTCGTAGACGCGGAAATAGCCGCCAAGATTCGGCCGCCCGAATTCGTTATTGAACGCGGCGCCGCCGAGCGGACCGTCGATCATGATCTGCAACGGCGATGCGATGCGATCGGGGCGGCCGTAGGCGCCGTATGTGTCCGCAGGATTGCGCTCGGCGAGCGGCACGGCGGCGTCACGGGCGCTTTCCCAAGGCTCGAGCGCATCCGGCAGTGCCAGGTTCGACACCGAGAAGCCGGTGAGCCCCGCCTTCGGCCGCGCGCCGCGTCCCGTCGCGCCTTCATCGCGAATTTCGCCGCCCGCGCCCGTCGCGGCGCCCGCGAACGGCGAGATGGCGGTCGGGTGATTATGCGTTTCGACCTTCATCAGCGTGTGCGTGAGCTCGACGTGGCGGCCGTAGCGCTCGTCGAACATGCCCGCGCCGTCACCGGCATCGGCGGCCTGCCGTGGGAACCAGCGCTCGGCCGGGCCGCCCGCCATGATCGCCGAATTGTCCGAGTAAGCGACGATCGTGCCTTGGGGATTCAGCTTTTCCGTGTTCTTGATCATCGCGAAAAGCGACATGTCTTGCGGCTCGCCGTCGATCGTCCATTGCGCGTTGAAGATCTTGTGCCGGCAGTGCTCGCTGTTCGCCTGTGCGAACATCATCAGCTCGACGTCGCTCGGATTGCGCGCGAGCTTCGTGAAGGCATCGACGAGATAGTCGATCTCGTCATCCGCCAGCGCGAGGCCCAGCTCGCTGTTGGCCTGCTCGAGCGCGGCCCGGCCCGCGGCGAGGACATCGACCGTCGCAAGCGGCTTGGCGGGCAATTCGTCGAACAGATGGTGCGCATCCCCGCGCGAGCCCACGATACTTTCGGTCATCCTGTCGTGCAGCGCCGCCGCGACCGCGGCGCGCGCCTCGTCCGAAAGTCCTTTTTTGGCCCCCACGCCCAGAAAGCCCGCTTTGAGCGTCACCGTGTACTCGATTCCGCGCTCGATACGCCGCACGTGATCGAGACCGCAGTGATGAGCGATGTCGGTCGCCTTGCTGGCCCACGGCGAAATCGTGCCGAAGCGGGGCACCACGAGAAACGTTTCGCCCGCGCCGCGCCCTTCGCCGGCAGCGAACGGCGCGCCATAGTGGAGGAGCGCCTCGATGCGCTCGTTATCCTCGCGCGAGAGCGGCTCGGCCGAACTGACGAAGTGCAGGTATTGCCCGCGGACATCGACGATGTTCGCGTCGATGCGGCCGAGCGTGTCGATGAGACGGGATTGACGGAAGTCGGAGAGCGCCGAAGCACCGGGAAAGCACGAGAAGTGAGCCATGAAAGGACGTGGGCGTCGATGGGTCGGGCACGCGCGTCACTGGCCACGCGTGCGGACGACATGAAGCGAAAGGAAGACCAGGATTATACCCGGAAGTCGGCCCCCAATAAGCCGCTCCGATCCAAGCCGCGATGCCGCCACGGCGGAGCCGCGGCGGGGGCCCGGGACCGGTTTCGCTCGCGCGGGTGAGGCGTGCAGGCACGATTGGCGCTATCATCCGCGGTTTGCTTCCTCGACGCGAAGGCGCAATGCGAGCGCGCCCCGCGGTTTGCACGGCTGAAGAGCAATCATTCAATGGATGTCATCGTCATAGGCGGCGGGGTCGTCGGCGTCGCCACCGCATATCAGCTGCATTCGGCCGGACACCGCGTCTGCGTCATCGAGCGCCATGCAACCGTTGCGCAGGGTGCCACCTATGGGCACGGCGGCGCGCTCCTGCCCACGCCGCTCGATGTATGGTTCGGCCCCACATTCGTGCCCAATGCGCGGATACCGCGTAGCGGTCTCGTCTACAAGCCGGGCTTCAACGGCAGCACGCGGCGCTTCATGCAGCGCCTCGCCGCCTTTCAGGAGCCGGATGCGTTTCGGGATCAGTATCGGCGCCTCGGGCCGCTCGTCGATCTGTCGCGCGAGACGCTCGCGGCGCTCGAGACGCGCTTCGATTTCGAATTCGAGCAGCGCAGCGGAATGCTTCACGTCGTGCGGCACCCGCGCGAGTGGGAGCTTGCGCAAAGCGCGCTCGATTTGCTGCGCGAGTTCGAAGTCCAGCATCAGGTGCTCACGGCGCGCGAATGTGCCGATCTCGAGCATTCGATACCCACCGATCCCGAGTTTGCGGGCGGCGTGTTCTTCGAGCATGAGCGCCTAGGCAACTGCCCGCTGTTCACGAAGCTCGTCAAACAAGTGCTCGAGGAGCAAGCCGGTGTCCGGTTCATGTTCGGCCGCGCAGTCGAAGCCTTACGGCTCGACGAGCAGCGCGCGGCGGTGGAACTTGCGCCTGCGCCGAGCGAACGCGTGGGCGCACGGGAAGTCGATGTCGTATCGGCCGACGCGATCGTCGTTGCCGCGGGCGCCGGCAGCCTCCCCCTCCTCGAACGAGCCACAACGAATCTTCCCCTACACCCGGCCCGTTTTTTCGCATTGACGGCACCGATCGCCTACGAGGAGTGTGTGCCGCATGTCGCGGTCGTCGATACGATCAGGCGCATCACGATGACGCGCGTGAATCAGAGGGTGCGTGTGGCGGGTGCGGCACTCGTGCAACCGGAGCGCGACATCGCGAAACCGGCCCCGGAACCGCTTGCCACGGCCGCAACGGCGCTGCTTGCGCAAGCCACGCATGACTGGATACCGGGCGCCGCCAAGATTTCGGCCGCGCACTCATGGGATGGCGTCCAGTTGCTTTCGCCGGACGGGTTGCCCGTCGTCGGCCGGGCGTCGCATCCGCGGCTCTTCGTCAATCTCGCGCACGGGCCGGCCGGTTGGGGGCTCGCCTGCGGGTCTGCTAAAGTGCTTGCTGAAATCATCAGCGGCACCGAGCCCAGTGTTCCGCCCGATACGCTTGCCGCGTTGCGCGCCGATCGTTTCGCGAGCTGAGCGAACCACCGCATGGCCGCAAGCGTGCGGCCAGCCACCGCCGAGGCACGCCACAGGTGGCGAGCGATCGGTCTCGTGCCCGTTGCCGCTGCGACGCTCCCGGATATCCGAGACCCATGAGAGAAGCCGCCTCGCCCCCGCCGCGTTCCAGTTTTGTCCACCCGCACGAGCGGCCGCTGCCGCTTTATTCGGTGGCCCAAGTGCGCGAAATCGAGCATCGTGTGGCGGCAGGGTTGCCGGCCAACACGCTGATGGCGCGCGCCGGTGCGGCAGCGGCGCGATGCCTGCTCGAGCAAGCCGGACACGACGGTTCCTTGGCAGGCGGATGGCCCGTCTGGCTCGCGGCAGGTCCCGGTAACAACGGCGGCGACGCGCTCATGTGCGCAACGGGGCTGCACCAGGCCGGCGTGCCTGTCGAAGTGTGCATGCCGGTGGAGGTCAAACCCGACGATGCGCGGTGGGCGCTCGGTACGGCGCGCTCGGCCGGCGTGCCGATCTCGCATGTGCCGCCGGCCTCGTTCGAGCGCTACGGTTGGATCGTCGACGGTCTGTTCGGGATCGGGCTCGCGCGTCCGCTCGAGGGCATGTTCGCCGAGCTGGCCGGCCGCATCGGCGCGCACGCCCGCCGATGCGGCCGCGTGCTCGCGCTCGACGTGCCGAGCGGGCTGGACAGCGACTCGGGCACCATCGTCGGCGGCGCCGTCGCCGCTTGCGCTTCGCACACGATCACGTTCATCGGCGCGAAACCGGGCCTCTACATGGGCCACGGCCGCGATTTGAGCGGCACTTTATGGGTTGCGCCGCTCGACATCGACGCTGACGCCATCGAGCTGTCGACGCCTGTCGCTCGGTTGAACGCGCCAGATCTCTTCACCGACGTTTTTCCCGCGCGCACATTCGCATCGCACAAAGGGACGTTCGGCAGCCTTGCGGTGGTCGGGGGCGACACCGGTATGTGCGGCGCACCGATTCTCGCGGCGCGGGCCGCGCTGCATGCCGGGGCGGGCAAAGTGCATGTCGCCTTTCTCGGCAGCGGCGCGCCGCCTTACGATCCGCCCTACCCCGAATTGATGCTGCATCCGCTGGAAGCGCTTCGCCTCGCGAGCATGGACGCGCTGGCGATCGGCTGCGGCATGGGGACAAGCGAACGGGCGGCCGATGTGCTTGCCGACGCTATCGCGCTCGATATGCCCAAACTGCTGGATGCGGACGCGCTCAATTTGCTGGCGCAGCAGGCCCCTCTCGCGCAAGCGCTCGTCGAGCGCGGCGCGGCGGGTGCCGCGACTGTCCTGACGCCGCATCCGCTCGAGGCGGCGCGCCTGATGGGCTGTGACGCGGCGACGGTGCAGTGCGATCGCGTCACAGCCGCGCGAACACTCGCTTCCAGGTTCGGTGCAGTCGTCGTCCTGAAAGGCGCAGGGACCGTCATTGCGGCTCCCGATGCGCGCGTGGCGATCAACCCGACTGGCGGCGCGGCGTTGGCCACCGGAGGCACGGGGGACGTTCTCGGCGGCATCATCGGCGCTTTGCTCGCTCAGCGCCTGCCGGCCTTCGAGGCCGCGCTTGCCGGTGTCTATCTCCATGGTCTTGCCGCGGATACGCTGACGGCCCACGGGATTGGGCCGGCCGGCTTGACGGCGGGAGAGCTCGCCGCGACGGTGCGCGCTTCCATCAATCGGCTGATTTATCCGACGCGCGAGTGACGCGTGCAGGTAATGCGAGCCACCCTCCAACGCCGCTATACTGTTCGACCCCGCCGCATTTCTTGAGAGGCGCCACCGCCATCGCGGCCGGCGGCGCACAGCGGGTCGCAGCAGCAAGCGAAAGCCGGCCCGGCCAGCTGTGCCGCGGCCTTCGTTCGAGCCCCCAACGATCGACCGACAGCCATGACGACGAACTCGCTTTCCTCCTGGTCCGCGCTGCAAGCGCATTACGACACGATTCGCGAAGCGCGGCTGCGCGACTGGTTCGCCGCCGACACCAGCCCCACCCGCGCCGAGCGCTTCACCTTCGCAGGAGGCGGCCTCGCCGCCGACTTCTCGAAAAACCGGATCACCGACGACACACTGCGCCTGCTCGTTGCGCTCGCGCGCGAAGCGGGCGTCGAAGCGCGTCGCGACGCCATGTTCGAGGGCGCTATCGTCAACCCCACGGAGGGCCGTGCGGCGTTGCATACCGCGTTGCGAGCCACGCGCGCCGATGCCCCCTACCACGAGCAAATCCGCGCCGAGCGCGCCAAGATGGCCGCGTTTGCCGAACGCGTGAGGAGCGGCGCGTGGACCGGCTACTCCGGCAAGCGCATCCGTCATGTCGTCAATATCGGGATCGGCGGTTCGGATCTCGGCCCGAAAATGGTCGTCCATGCGCTCGATCATCTCGCGCATCCCGAGATCGCCAGCTACTTCGTTTCCAACGTCGACGGTGCCGACCTCGCTCGCGTCCTTGCCCGCATCGATCCCGAGGAGACGCTCGCAATCGTCGTTTCGAAGACCTTCACGACGCTCGAGACCATGACGAACGCCCGCTCGCTGCGCGACTGGTTCGTGCAACGAGGCTGCCCCGAGCAGGCGCTCGCCAAGCATTTCGTCGGCGTGTCCGCCAATCCGGGCGAAGTCGTCAAGTTCGGCATCGATGAAAAGAACGTCTTTGAAATGTGGGACTGGGTGGGCGGGCGCTATTCGCTGTGGTCGGCTGTCGGTCTTTCGATCATGATCGCCGTCGGGCCCGCGCATTTCGACGCGCTGCTAGCCGGCGCCGACGCCATGGACACCCACTTCCGGCAAGCCCCGCTCGAGCGCAACCTGCCCGTCCTGATGGGACTCGTCGGCATCTGGTACCGCAATTTCTTCGGCTCGCAAAGCTATCTCGTCGCACCGTATTCCGAGGCGCTGCACTACGTGCCGTCGTATTTGCAGCAGCTCGAAATGGAGAGCAACGGCAAGTCCGCGCGGCTCGACGGACAATTCGTCGACTACGCGACTGCGGCCGTCACGTGGGGCGAACCGGGCACGAACGGGCAGCACGCGTTCTTTCAGATGCTGCATCAAGGCCCGACCATCGTGCCGATCGACTTCATCGCGTTGCTCACGCCCGAGCATCCGCTCGCGAGCCATCATCCGAAGCTGCTCGCCAATTGCTTCGCGCAGAGCGAAGCGCTCATGCTCGGGCGGACGGTCGAGGAAGCACGCAAGGTCGCCGGCCCCGACAAGCCGGAGCTCGTGCCGCACCTCGTCTTCCCGGGCAACCGGCCATCGACGACACTGCTTGTCGACGCCTTGACGCCCCACTCGCTGGGTGCGCTCATTGCACTTTATGAGCACAAGGTGCTCGTACAAGCCACGATCTGGAACATCAACCCGTTCGATCAATGTGGTGTGGAGCTCGGCAAGATACTCGGCAAAGTCGTGGAGGCGGACCTCGTCGCAGCGCAGTTCGACCCATCGAAGCACGATTCGTCCACTTCCGCGCTGATCGCGCGAGCGCGCGAAGCCAGCAAGCGTTGACGCTACACTGGGCGGGCCCGGCTTGTTGGCGGCGCTCGCCCTAACGATGCGCAACCCGATGCGCCACCCGTCCCGCGTCGAGCGTGACGATGCGCGCACAACGATGCGCAAGTTCGAGATCGTGCGTGACGAGCACGAGCGTGGCCCCGTGTGCCGCGTTCATCTCGAACATGAGATCGATGACTGCGTGCCCGGTCGCGGCATCGAGACTGCCTGTCGGCTCGTCTGCGAACAGGATCGCCGGGTGGGTGACGAAGGCACGCGCGAGCGCGACACGCTGCTGCTCGCCGCCGGACAGGACCTTCGGATAGTGCCCGGTGCGCGCCCCGAGGCCGACTTGATCGAGCAGCGCGCGGGCACGGCCCGTGGCCTCGTGCGAGGTGACGCCGCCTTGCAACTCGAGCGGCAAGCGCACGTTCTCGAGAGCGGTCAGATGCGGCATCAGCTGAAACGATTGAAAGACGAATCCGACCATGCCGTTTCGGAGATTCGCCCGTTCATCCTCCGACAACGTTTCGAGCGCCTTGCCGAACAATCGAACCGAGCCCGACGTGGCGTTGTCCAATCCGGCGAGCAAGCCCAGCAGCGTCGACTTACCCGAGCCGGAGGCACCGACGATTGCCACGCTGCTGCCGGGCGTGACCTCGAGTGTGATGTCCTCGAGTATCGTCAGCTCGCCCGTTGCGTTCTTGACCCGCTTGGATAAATTGCGTACTTCGATGATGGGATCGGTATTTTTCTGCATGAGGAACGCGCGTCGCTCGAAAGTAGGTGCGCTCGCCGGCAATCTGCACCGAGCGTTGCTGGCTATCGCGCTCGCCGTGGTCGCGACTTCGGCCGGCGCAACGGCGGATGCCGCCGCGCCGGCCAAGCCGGTCATCGTCGTGCTCGGCGACAGTCTTTCGGCCGAGTACGGCCTGCCCAGAGATTCAGGATGGGTCGCGCTGCTGAAGCGCCGCCTGGCGAACGAGCGCATCGATTATAGCGTCGCCAATGCAAGCATCAGCGGAGACACGACGAGCGGCGGCCGCGCGCGCCTGCCCGAATTGATATCGCGCCTCAAGCCGTCGATCGTGATCGTCGAGCTGGGCGCCAACGACGCGTTGCGCGGTGTCCCGCTCTCGACGACGGAAGACAACCTGCGCACGATCGTCAAGGACGCGCAGCAGAGCAAGGCGAAAGTGGTGCTCGTCGGGATGTATGTGCCGGCCAATTACGGCCCCGCCTATACGGAGCAGTTCCATCGAATCTACGGTTCGCTCGCCAAGGAACTCGATGTACGGCTCGTCCCTTTTCTGCTCGCGGGCATCGAAAACAAGCCGGACATGTTCCAGAGCGATCAGATGCACCCGACCGAGCAGGCGCAGCCGGTACTGCTCGATAATGTCTGGCCGGTTCTCGCGCCGCTCCTTCAGCGCCGGCAAGTCCGCTAAGTCGGACCTGCCGGCAATCGCTCAATCGGTACTGCCTGACTTGCCGTCCACCGCTCCGTAGAACTTCACCTTCGAGCGCGCGCGCAGCGCATCGATATAAGCCTGCATATCGGTCTGTCCGCTCATCTGCGAAAGTTGCTGTTGCGCTCCCGCAAGCCGGGCGGGGTCGATCGGCGCACCGGGCAGCACGGCATTCACACGATAGATGGCGTAACCGGCCTCGCCAAGGTCGACGCCGGTGTAGACGGGTGGCTTGCTGGCATCGGCTTTGAAGATCGCGCTCAACGCTGCCGGCGGGACGCTTTGCGCATCCGTGCGCGAGAGCTTCATCTCGGCGCCGAAGCCCGCGGTCGACTTCGACTTTTGCAAGTCCGCAAGCTTGGCGGCGCCGTCCTTGCGGGCGAGCTCGGCAGCCTGCTCGGCCACGTAGCGGGCGCGCACGGCATCCTTGATCGATGCCAGCGGCGGCGTGGCAGCCGGTTTGAAGTCGGTCACGCGAGCCGAGATCAGCGTGTTATTGCCGACGTCGATCGCCTGCGTGTTGTTATGGTCCTTGACGGCGTCGTTAGCGAAGACAGCAGCCAGGAACTTGGGATTGTTGAGCGGGCTGTCGGGCGGCAGCGACGCGCTGGGCTTGTTGGTGACCGTGGCCGTTTGCAGCGTCAACTTGAACTTGTCGGCAACCGGCTGCAGGCTCTTCGCCTGTTCGTAGACTGTCGACGTGAACGCGTCCGAGCCGTCGCTGAAAGCCTTGGCGGCCTGCTGCGACTTCAGTTCCTTCTCGATCTGGTCCTTCACGCTGGCGAACGGCTTGACGACGGGCGGCTTTTCGTCGGTCAGCATGATCACGTGGTAGCCGAACGCCGAACGCACCACATCGCTGACATCGCCCTTTTTCTTCAACCCGAGCGCGGCCGCGTCGAATGCCTTGTCGCCCGTGATCACGCCACCGGTCGACCAGCCGAGGTCACCGCCCTTCGATGCGGAGCCCGGGTCCTTCGATTCTTTCTGAGCGATCTGCGCAAACTGATCGGGATGCGCCTTCACCTGCGCCAGTACGTCCTGCGCCGTTTTCTTCGCGGCCGCGTCCTCGTCGGGCTTCGCACCGCTCGGCGACGGAATCAGAATCTGGCTCACGCGCACTTCACGCGGTGTCGTGAAACGCGCCGTGTTGTCGTCGTAGTACTTCTTCGCATCGGCTTCGGTCGGGTTGATCCCGGCGCCGAGCGTAGCCGGGGAGAACACGACGTATTGGATGGATGCCGTCGGCGGCGTCGCGAAATCGGCGCGATGCGCATCGTAGTACGCGGCGAGCTGCGCATCGTCCACCTTGACCTTCGAGGCGTAATCGCTGGTATGCAGCACCAGCGGCTGCACCGAGCGCTGTTGCTCGGCAAGCTGGGCCAGGTGCTCGGCCACGCTCTTGGGCACGAACGCGCTCGCCTGGATGCTATCGGGGATCTGGTCCATCGCCAGGCCGTAACGGACACGCTCCTGGTATTGATCGGGTGTCATGCCCTGCATCGCGAGCAACTGGGTATAGCGATCGACGTCGATCGACCCATCGGGTTTGCGCAGCGACGCAATCACCGGATCGGCCAAGAGCGCTCGACGCACCGCGTCATCCGATGCGCTCAGGTGCTCGCGCTGCGCCTCGTCGGCCAGCACGCGCTGCTGAATCAGGCTGTCGAGCAATTCTCGGCGCCGCTCGGGCGTATCGAACATTTTCGCGTCGAAGCGCGCGCCGAGCACCTGCCGCGCCTGATCGAGCTGCCGACGCATCGCGTCGTCGAATTCGGCACGGGTGATTTTGTGGCCGTTGACGCTCGCCACATTGGCGCTTTCGTCGAAGAACCCGCGGAAACCCTGAATACCGATGAAGCCCAGCCCCGGCACGATGACGAGGACGAGCATGAACATCATCAGGCGCTTGTGGTTGCGAAAGAAATCGAGCATGCGTGACCGGTTACGTTGGACAAAAACGTCCAATAGTACAACAGCTGCAACCGGCGGCGACAAATCCGGTTCTGGCGGAAAGACGGGCTTGCCAGCCGGCATGCCGCGTCGGCACAATAGCCGGGCACTGTCGCGCTGCGTGGGCCCCACGCTGGCGAGCGCGGCGTGCCGCGGGAGGCGGTCATGCTCTACGACTGGCTGGAAGCGCAGCGCGCGCTGGCGCGCTCCGTTGGCGCGTGGACCGAATATGCCGGGCGCCTTTTCGGATTACCGGTGGCGCCTGGCGATATCGGCGTTCCGGGCAGCGACTGGTTCGGCCGCTTCATTCAGACCGCCGCCCAAGCGCCAGGCTTCGATATTCATTCGGTGACGATCGGCGAACGCCGGGTGAGCGTGAAAGAAACCATCGTCGCGGCAACGCCGTTTTGCGCACTGCGTCACTTCGCCCGCGAAGGCATGGCCCTTCGCTCATCCCCGTATCCCGTTCTGGTCTGCGCGCCGCTGGCCGGCCATCACGCCGTCATGATGCGCGAGACGGTCGAGACGCTGCTGGAGGACACCGACGTCTATGTGACCGATTGGGCCAACGCACGAGACGTTCCGATAACGGCCGGCAGGTTCGGCCTCGACGACTACGTCCAGACCATCGAACGGTTTTTGCGCATGCTCGGCGGCGCCGGACTGCATGTCCTGGCCGTATGCCAGGCCACCGCACCCGCCGCTGCCGCGGCCGCTCTCCTCGCCGCGTGCGGCGAGCCGGCTCCGCTCAGCCTCACGCTGATGGGCGGTCCCATCGATGCACGCATCAATCCGACGGCCGTCGGCCGCTTCGCGCTCGCGCACAGCATCGGCTGGTTCCGAGACACCCTCATCGATATCGTCCCGCCCGGTTACGCTGGCGCAGGCCGGCGGGTCTATCCAGGCTATATTCAACATGCGGCGCTGATGGCCGTGCATCCGGACCGCCAGCTCGCACTCGAATCGCGGTACTGGGCGCACCGGTGGCGCGCAGACAAGGCAAAAGCGGCGGAAAGCCGACGCGCGCTCGACGAGTACGCCGCCGTGCTCGACATGACCGAGGACTATTTCCTCGATACCCTGCGGGTCCTCTTTCGCGAGCACCGGCTCGCGCACGGTATTTGGCAGATTGCCGGACGCCGCATCGATGGCTCGGCGCTTGCTCGCACCGCCCTTTGTACGGTCGAGGGCGATTGCGACGAGATCACCGGCGCGGGCCAGACGCATGCCGCCCATACCGTTCTGACGTCCGTGCCAAAGCGCTCGAGAATGCGCCTGACGATCGCCGATTGCGATCACTACGGTCTTTTTACCGGAGCCCGCTGGCGCGAAGCGATCCACCCCGAGCTGGCCCGTTTCTGGCGCTCGGCGTCAGCGCGGCGGCGTGGCTCCCCGGTCCGGCCACCCCCGACGGCCAGATCGCGCGCACTTGATTCAGATCAGGCTGCAACGATGAGCGTGCGCCGATGATGTCCGGAAAACGGATCGACTTCGCGGAAGGCCCAAATGTATCGACACATCCTCGCCCCTATCGACGGTAGTGCCACGTCCACGCGCGCGCTCGAGGCCGCGCTCCGGTTCGCCAGCGGTTCGGGCGCCGAATTGCTTGCACTTTATGTCGTGGACGTGCCGGTCATCGGCTCGGAGGCGCCTGGCTACGATCCCAACCTGGTGCGCGATGCGCTTTTCGAGCAGGGAGCGCGCGTGGTCGACGAAGCGATCGAGAAAATGAAAGCGGCCGAAGTTACCGGCACGCCGCGCGTGGTCGAGACCAACCCGCTTCGCGACGATATTGCGCATACGATTTTGCGTGTCGCCGAGGAGTGGCCGGCCGATCTGATCGTCATGGGTACCCACGGGCGGCGCGGGTTCCAACGGCTCATGCTCGGCAGCGTAGCAGAGCGCTTCCTGCGCATTTCGTGCTGTCCGGTTCTCCTCGTCCCGGCCAGCGATACGGCGGCCGGTGAAAGTTGAGTGCCGGCCCGACGACACGGCGGCATCGATCCGGCACGCCGAGGCACGGACGAGCCGCGGACTCCCGTCAGAGTTTGCCCGTTGCGCCGCGGGCCACTTCATCGTGGCGCACGAGCAACACCGGCAGATCCACTGAGCGCAGCAACGATTCGGCAACGCTGCCCAGCAACACGCGGCGCACGCCATGGCGACCATGCGTTCCAATGACGATGAGTTCCGCCCCACATTCCGCGGCGACGCGAGCGATGACCGAGGCTACGCTTTCGCCGTACGCGTCGACGACACGCGGCGTACCCTCGACCCCTCCCGCCTTGAAGACTTCTTCGGCTTCCTCGAGCGCCGCCGTCGCCGCCTCGATCGCCTCGGGGCTCGCGCCCTCACCGCCCTGATAGACCGCACCAACGTCCACCAGTTGCGGGGCGTGCTCCACGACGCAGACCGCGACGATCGACGCGCCCGAAGCGCTGGCAATCTTTACGGCCTCGTCGAGCGCAAGACGCGATGCGCGGCTGCCGTCTATGGCAGCCAGAATACGTGTGTACATGATGGTTCTCCGGGGCACCGGCCCCCTGCATCGATCATTGATGCAATAAGTGTGCGACCCGCGAGGCCTGCGCGGCTTGATGCCGATCAACGAGCGATCGGGGGCGCCGCCATGCCTGACGAATGAGCCAATTCCTGCGCGACCGTAGGAAAATGCTTACAAAGCGCCGTCGATACCTACCCCCGTTTCGTATCGCGCTGATATTTTTTTCGCGTGGCGCTGGCCATACTCACTGCCATGAAAGATCACGTGCGTGCTGCCGCGCGCGCGTTACTGGCGGAGGCCACCATGTTGCTCGAACTGGATTTCCCCCGACAAGAAGGCCCATCCCCGGCCCCGCAGGAGACGTCCGGGGGTGCCCACAGTCGAACGCTACCGTCGTCTGCCAAGGAGGGCTGCGCGTCCTGCTCGCTGCGCTCGGCCTGCGTCCCGGATGGGTTGACCGCTCAGGAAATCGCGCGCTTCGATGCGATCGTCAACACGACGCGGACCATCAAGCGCGGCGAAGCGCTGTACCGTACCCACGATCCGTTCGAGAGCATTTATGCCGTGCGGGCCGGCTCGTTCAAGACCGTCGTCATGCACCGCGATGGCCGAGAGCAGGTCACGGGTTTTCACCTTGCGGGCGAAGTGCTCGGGCTCGACGGTGTCTGCGCCGAACGACACAGTAGCGATGCGATAGCCCTCGAAGACAGCAGCGTATGCATCATGCCTTATTCGCTACTCGAATCGATGTGCACGGAATCGAAGCAGTTGCAGCGGCAAATGCTGCGCACGATGAGCAGCGAAATCGTGCGCGAATCGTCGCTCATGTTGCTGCTCGGCACGATGAGCGCCGAGCAGCGCGTCGCCACGTTCCTGCTCAATCTATCGAGCCGCATGAAGGCGCGCGGCTACTCGGCCGCCGAATTCAACTTGCGCATGACGCGCGAGGAAATGGGCAATTACCTCGGCATGAAGCTCGAGACAGTCAGCCGTATGTTCTCCAAATTCCAGCGCGACGGGCTGCTCGAAACCCACGGCAAAAAAATCCGCATCGTCGATCTGACCGCGCTCGAAGCGGTTTGAGCCCGCCGATATACGCCCGGGAGTTGCGTCAATCGCCGGTCGTCAACACCGCGGCGCCGGTGAGGCGGCCCTCGCGCAAGTCGGACAGCGCCCGATTGGCCTCGCGCAACGGATAGAGCGTCGTCTCGATGCGCAGCGGCACCTGGCCCGCGATCCGCATGAACGCGTGTCCATCTTCGCGCGTCAGATTTGCGACCGATACAAGGCGCCGTTCGCCCCAGAGCAGGTCGTACGGAAAGGACGGAATCGCGCTCATGTGGATGCCGCCGCAAACCACGATGCCGCCTTTGACGACGGCGGCCAGTGCGGCGGGCACGAGCGCCCCGACCGGTGCAAAAATAAGTGCCGCGTCGAGCGGTTCGGGCGGTGCGGCATCGCTGCCGCCGGCCCAACGTGCGCCGAGTCGGCGAGCGAGCTGCTGCGCGGCCGCGTCGCCGGGCCGCGTGAACGCATAGACGATCCGCTGCTGATGGCTGGCCACTTGCGCCACGATGTGGGCGGCCGCTCCGAAGCCGTAGATGCCGATGCGCCGGGCGTCGCCGGCCATCGCGAGCGTGCGATATCCGATGAGGCCCGCGCACAATAGCGGCGCCGCTTCCGCGTCGGAGTAACGAGCCGGTATGGGCAGACAATAGCGGCTATCCGCGGCAACCCACTCGGCATACCCGCCATCGAGCGTGTAGCCCGTGAACGCCGGCCGATCGCACAGGTTTTCGCGGCCGCCGCGGCAGTAGCTGCATTGCCCGCACGTATGGCCGAGCCAGGGCACCCCGACGCGCTCGCCCAGCCGGAATTCGGTGACACCCTCACCCAGGCCCGCGACGACACCGACGATTTCGTGCCCTGGTACGACGGGCGTCTTGGGATGGACCAATTCACCGTCGACCACATGCAAGTCGGTGCGGCACACCCCGCATGCGCGAATGCGGATCAACAATTGCCCGGGGCCGGGCGTCGGATCTGGCAACTCGCGCTCGCTCAAGTGCGGGGACCGGCCGTCGAATACCATCGCGCGCACGTCGTTGTCTCCCGGTGCGAGTCAAGCGTCGTGAAAACGGAAAAACCCGCTATGCAGCAGCACCGGCTTCTTGCCGAGTTCTTGCAACAATTCGCGAGCGGCTCGTTCGATGGCATGCCGATGCTTTTCGAACGCCGCAAGGACATCCTCTTCCCGGAGCGACTGGGCGCCAAAGTGGTCTTCGAGCGCCTCCGCGGTAATTGCGCATTGGACGCGCTCGCCATCCACGAGCGCCGGGAACGCGAGCACCAGGTCGCGGCCGCAGTACTCGGGAGCCTCGATCGGAAAAGAGATATGCATAGCGCCCCCTTTGCGGCAACCGTGCCGCGGCGAATCCATCCGGCAACCTTACGACAAAAGGCGCGAACGTGCCATGCGCCCTTGCCATCAGGATAGTCGATGGCAAGCGTCGTCCTGCTTGACTTGGATCAACGCTTGCGGGGCCCGGATCACTCCGCGGCGACCGTGCGTTGCCGCTGCTCGCCGAGCCCCTCGATGCCGAGGCGGATCGTCTGGCCCGCTTTCAAGTAAACGGGCTCCGGCTTGATGCCCAGACCGACGCCAGGCGGCGTGCCGGTCGAAATCACATCGCCAGGCTGCAGGCTCATGCACTGCGAAAGATACGAGACGAGCTTCGCGACGGTAAAGATCATCGTGCGCGTATTGCCGTTCTGATAGCGGTGCCCGTCGACTTCGAGCCAAAGATGAAGCTGCTGCGGATCGGCGATTTCGTCGCGCGTGACCAGCCACGGGCCCAGGGGGCCGAACGTGTCGAAGCCCTTGCCCTTGTCCCACTGCCCGCCGCGCTCGATTTGCCACTCGCGCTCGGACACATCGTTGATGACGCAGAAACCGGCCACGTAATCGAGGGCATTCGCTTCCTCGACATACTTGCATGGCCGCCCGATGACGACACCGAGTTCCACCTCCCAGTCGGTCTTTTTCGATCCACGCGGGATCTCGATATCGTCGTTCGGGCCGACGATCGCGCTCGTCCATTTATTGAAGACCACAGGTTCGCTCGGAATCGGCATGTTCGATTCCGCCGCGTGATCCGCATAGTTCAAACCGATACATACCATCTTCCCGACCCGGCCGACGCAGGCACCGATCCGCGGTTCGCCCCGCACGAGCGGCAGTGTCGCCGGATCGATCGCCCGCAGCCGCGCGAGGCTCGCATCGGAAAGCGCATCGCCGGCGATGTCGTCGACGTGGGTCGACAAGTCTCGAATGTTGCCCTCGGCATCGACGAGGCCCGGCTTTTCCTGACCTTTCGGCCCATAACGAAGCAGTTTCATATCAGTGGATTGCGATAAGAGAAAGTGGGAAAGATCAATTGGACCAGCCGCCGTCGATGAGATGCACCTGCCCTGTCGTGAACCCCGCTTCGTCCGATGCGAGATAGGCCGCGAGCGCGGCGATCTCTTCGGGTTTGCCGATGCGGCCCATGGGCTGACGCGCGACGAATGCCGCCTCGACTTCGGCGACCGACTTGCCTTGCGCGCCCGCCTGCTCGGCAATGCGCGCCGTCAACGACGGCGAAGCCACGGTTCCCGGGCAGATCGCGTTGCATCGCACGCCGCGAGTCACGAAGTCCGCGGCGACCGACTTCGTGAGCCCGATCACCGCGGCTTTCGACGCGCCGTAGACGAAGCGGTTCGGCACGCCTTTGACGCTCGAAGCCGCCGACGCCATATTGACGATCGAGCCGCCGCCGCGCTCGAGCATCCCCGGTAAAAACGCGCGGATCGTCCGGTACATCGACTTCACGTTCAGATCGAACGAGAAATCCCAGTCGTGCTCTTCGCATTCGAGCACGCTGCCCGCATGCACGAAACCGGCGCAATTGAGCAGGATATCGATGCCGCCGAGCTCGCTCGCGAGCGCCGCGATCGCAGCCGTATCGCGCACGTCGAGCGGGCGCGCCTCGAACGGCACGTCGCCGAACAGATCGAGCCGGATGTCGGTCGCAACGACGCGCGCGCCCTCGCGCGCGAATCGCTCCGCGCACGCGCGGCCAATGCCCTGCGCGGCCGCGGTCACGACCGCGACCTTGCCGGCGAGCCTGCCCTCGAGCGGATGCCCTGGGGATGTTGCCGTAGGATTCATAAACGCTCCGTTTGAAGTCCGCCAGCGTGCGCCGCGGGCACGATCGGCAAACAGGCCGGCCCAACCGGCTCGAATGCCTTGTAGGTCAGAATGAATTCCTGGTGGCCGAGCATCTCCGACTTCGACCGCGCGCCGTTGGCGACATCGACGGTCAAATCGAATACCTCGCTCCCGAGCTCGTCGAGCGTGCCGCGTCCCTCGAGGATGCGCCCCGCATCGACGTCCATGTCGCCCGATAGTTTGCGGTAGGTGTCTGGATTGGCGCAAACCTTGATGACCGGCGAGACCGCCGAGCCGACGACCGAACCGCGGCCCGTCGTGAACAAAATCAGGTGGCAGCCGCAGGCGATCAGCTCGCCGATTTCGGCATTGTCGCTGATGTTCGGAAAACCGAAGCGCGGCTCCCCGTCGGGCACGACATCGAGCAGGTAAAGACCGCCCGTCGGCGGCACGTCGCCCGGCTTGACGATGCCGACGATCGGCGACGCACCGCTCTTCGCATACGCGCCGAGCGATTTTTCCTCCTGCGTCGTGAGCCCGCCGTCCGCATTGCCGACCGCGAACGACCCGTGTCCGAGAATCGAGTAGTAACGCGCGGCCTTCTCGACGCACGCGACGATCTCGTCGCCGAGCTCGGGCCGCGCCGCGCGGCTTTTCATGTGGTATTCGCAGCCGACCAGCTCGCCCGTTTCCTCGAAGATGCAGCTTGCGCCCGCATCGATCAGCAGGTCGAACGCGCGCCCGACCGCCGGATTCGCGGTGATGCCGCTCGTGCCGTCCGAGCCGCCGCAGATCGTGCCGATCACGAGTTCGTCGAGCCGCATCGGCACCTTCCGTTGCGCGGCCAGTTGCGCGCGCGCGCCGCGCACCCAGTCCATCCCGTACTGGATCGTGCTGCGCGTGCCGCCTTTCTCCTGGATCGTCAGGATCTCGACGGGGCGGCCCGTTTCGCGCACGAGGTCCGCCAGATAGTGCTTGTTCATGCTCTCGCAGCCGAGCGACACGAACAGCACCGCGCCGACGTTCGGATGCGTCGCGAGCTGCGCGAGCATCTTCTCGGCGTACGTGTTCGGATAACAGCCGGGAAAGCCGATCAGATGCACGGGCGGCGCTTCGGATTCGTGGCGGGACGAAGCATGGCCGTCGCCGCCGAAGTCGAACGGCTCGCGAAACTGCGCGACGATCTCGCGCGCGACGTGATGCGCGCACTCCACCAGATACGCGACCGCCACCACGTTGCGGATGCCCTTGCGGCCGTCGCTGCGCAGCCAGCCTTCGAGCATCGGCGGTTGCGTCGCGGCAGCATGCGGCGGGGTCACGGGGCCTGGCGGGCGGGCGTCGGTCATGGCGTTCCTCTCGGGCGGCGCGCGCCCTCGTCGGTGAGATCAGTGCTGCACGAACGCGTGGCCCGCGTCGTGCGTATAGGTCGGCAGGTAGTCGCTTTCGAGGTTGTGCGTGTGCAGATGCTCGCCGCGCGCGACAGGCCCGGTCACATGGCCGATCGGCGCGCCGTAGCGCACCACCTTGTCGTCTTTCGCGAGCGCGCGGCGCGCGACCTTGTGGCCGAGATCGATCGTCTTCGCGAGCGTCACGCGCTCGCCTTCAATGTCGACCGTCTCGCCCGCCGCGAGCCGCGCCGCCGCGATCAGACAGTTGTCGTCGGGGGCGAGCAGCAACAGGCGCGCGTCGGTGCGGGGGCTGCGACTTTCCAAGATGCGTCTCCGATGGTGTTCCGCTCATTCACCAATGAACGTATTATTCATATACGGATTCGACGAGGTCAAGGAATGGGTGGCGCTAACGAATCCGGGCTTTCCCTGGGCCTTGCTCGCTCACGTTGACGAGCCGACGAACCGCCCCGCCATGCATGACGCCACCGCGAAGCGACGACCCATGGACGAAGAGACGACCGACAGCGACCGCTACCGCGCGCCCGCGCTCGACAAGGGGCTCGACATCCTCGAACTGCTCGCCGAGCAGCAAGGGGGGCTCACGCGCGCGGAAATCACGAAGGCGCTCGGGCGCAACGCGAGCGAGATCTACCGGATGCTGGAGCGGCTCGTGGCGCGTCAGTACGTGACGCGCTCGGCGTCCGGCGACCGCTACACGCTGAGCCTGAAGCTGTTCGCGCTCGCGCACCGGCATCCGCCGATGGGACGGCTGATCGCGCAGGCGCTGCCGCTGATGCAGCACTTCGCGAACGACGCCGAGCAGTCGTGCCATCTCGCCGTGTACGACCGCGGCAACCTGCTCGTGATCGCGCAGGTGGACGGCCCCGGCTCGTGGGGCATCTCGGTGCGGCTCGGCTCGCGCGTCGGGCTCGTCGACACGAGTTCGGGCCGCACGATCCTCGCGTACCAGACGCCCGAGCAGCGCGCGCACCTGCTCGCCGAGCACACCAAGGTGAAGGGCGAAGCCGCGATCGATCTCGATGCGCTGTCGGCCGCGTGCGCGCGCATCCGCGACGCCGGGTTCTCGCGCAAGGAGAGCCAGCAGATCTTCGGCGTGACCGACGTGACGTTTCCGGTGCTCGGCCCGTCCGGCGAGGCGATCGCCGCGCTCACGTGCCCGTTCCTCAGACGGATCGACGAATACGTCGCACCGTCGCTCGACGACGCGACCGCGCTCTTGCGCCGAACCGTCGAGCAGTTGTCGGTGTTTCGGGAGGCGGACAGCAACGCCGACGGCGACGCCGATCCGAAGCCGTAGCGGCGCGCGCGCACGAGCCGTCGCC
This sequence comes from Paraburkholderia sp., assembly GCA_035492135.1. Classification (GTDB taxonomy): domain Bacteria; phylum Pseudomonadota; class Gammaproteobacteria; order Burkholderiales; family Burkholderiaceae; genus Paraburkholderia. Next base: position 67,509 of record DATJJN010000084.1, read on the forward strand.
GGAACTGGAACGCGGCCGCGCGAACCGCTAGAATGGCGGCCCTTTTCCAATCCCGGCGCGTTCCAGGCGGATGCGCCCGCGTTCGACACACTTCATGGCGAAACTTCTGACCGACCAGGAATTCCAGCGTTTTTCCGAGCTTCAGCAGAAGCAGGCGAGCTTCACGATCACGGCCGACGAGGCCGACGAATTGCGCGACATCGTCGCGCGCGCGCAGAAGAAGCGCGACGACCGCGCGGCCGCGATGCAGACGATCGAAAACGCGATCGCGCAATTCGGCATCACGCCGGACGAGTTGTTCACGCCCGAGCAGATCGGCGACGCCGCGCGCAATTTCGGCCTCATTCCGGCGACGAAGAAGGAACGCGTGCTGCCGCCGTCGCTGACGTTCAACGGCAAGGTCGTCCAGTGGACGCGCGCGCTACCCGAAGAAATCCGCGCGCCGTTGTTCGACGCATTCACGGGCGGCCAGTCGGTGAAGGCGTTCATCGCCACGCCGAAGGACACCGCCCGCTGCGCGCTGACGATCGCGCGGCTCGAAAAGGAAACGGGCGCGCAGTACGGGCAGGCGTGGCTCGAAGAACTGTCGCTCGCGCGCGCCCAGGTGGACGATGCGCTCGCGAAGCTGGCCGGCTGACGGCGCCGCCCTCCGCTTCTGACGTCGCGCTCAGTCGAGCGCGAGCCTGAACCCGACGACGCCGGGGTCCTCGGTCGGCGTGACCGAAAAGCCGCTCGTGCGGGCGAGCGCGATCATCCCGGTGTTCTCGCGCAGCGCCTCGCCGAGCAGCCAGTGCGTGCCGCGCGAGCGCGCGTACGCGATGATCCGCTCCATCAGCAGACGCCCGAGTCCGCGTCCCTTCAGCGTGGACAGCACCGTCACCGCGAATTCGGCGGTTTCGTTGTCCGGATCCGCGACCGCGCGCACGACGCCTAGCGTGCGCGGCTTGCCGTTCTCGTCGGTGACGGTCGCGATGAGCGCCATCTCGCGGTCGTAGTCGATCTGCGTCATCCGCGCGAGTTGCGAGTGGTCGAAGCTGCGCACCGCCGAGAAAAACCTCAGCCGCAGATCCTCGGGCGTCATCGCGTCGATGAACGCGCGATGCTGCTCCTCGTCCTCCGGACGGATCGGCCGGATCGTCACGCGCTGGCCAGCCCAGTCGAGCGTCTCTTCGAGCCGGCGCGGATACGGCATGATCGCGAACCGGCTGCGCGTGGGCGCGAGCCGGATGCGCGGCGTGACCACGACCGTATGCAGCGGCAGCACCCGCAGCGTCAGTTGCATCCCGACGATCTGCCGCACCTCGCAGACGGCCTGCGACAGCGCGATGAACGCGCCGAGCGTCGCGGCCGGCGATATCCGCCGCACATACGGCGACTGCCTGACGATGTCGGCGCCGAGCACCGGGTTCAGCGGCGGCAGCCCGTACACGCGCAACGGCGGCGACACGCCGTCCATCGACGGCGCGACGAAGTAGAACACCGGGCCGAAGTTGTCGTCGTCGCGGAACTCGACGCTGACGTCGACGATCGGCGCGCCATCCGTCGACGTGGCCGGCGCGGCGCCTTCTGTCGTCGCATCGGCGCGCGGCTCGTTCAGCGTCTGCAGCCCGAACCGGCCGAGCAGTTGCGCGGCGGCCTCGCCGGTCAGTTCGGTCTGATCGGCCATCAGCGCGGCGCTCACCTGCGCGAGCGCGGCATCGATCGCGTCCGCGCCGCTCGCCGGCATCCCTTCGGGCGTCTGCATCAGCAGTTCGCGACCGAGCCGATAGTCGACGAGGCGCCGGAACGCGCGCGCGAGACGCCACGGCGTCGTGTGCACCGGGATTCCGTGTGCATGCAGCAGATCGCGCGTCTTCGCATCGGCGCCGCCGAAAAAACACGCGAGCAGCCCGCGATACGCGACGCGCTGCCGGTCGATCAGCGTGCGCGCGACCGCCTCGGCCGGCGCGAGCCGCGTCGACGCATGCACGACGAAAGCGGTGCCGGTCGAGCGATGCGTCGCGAGCGCGTCGAGCGCGAGACCGAAGTCTTCCGGCTTCGCGTCGTCGCCGAGCAGGAGCGGATTGCCCGGCACCGCGCGCGGCAGCTTCGCTTTCACCGCGGCTTGCGCGACGTCGTCCCATTGCGCGAGCGTGCCGCCCGCCGCGCCCGAATCCGACGCGACGAACGCATCGCGCGCGAGCGCGGCGACGCCGCGATCGCTCGTGATCAGCGTCGCGGTGTCGCTCGCGGCCACGCGGCCGACGCCGAGCGTTTCGATTTCGTCGAGCAGGTCGTCGAGCGTGTCGACGCGCACGAGTCCCGCGCGCCGGAACGCCGCGGTGTAGAGCGCGTCGCCGGGATCGTCGCGGCCGGAGCGCAAGGCGAGCACCGGCTTGTTGCGCGCCGCCGCACGGGCGGCCGACATGAACTTGCGCGCCGCGCGCACCGTGTCGACTTCGAGCAGGATCGCGCGCGTGCCGGGGTCGCTCGCCAGGTAGTCGAGCACGTCGCCCGCGTCGACGTCGGCTTCGTCGCCGAGTGCGATCACGTGCGAAAAGCCGAGGCCGCGCGCGGCGGCCCAGCCGAGCACCGCATTCGTCAGCGCATTCGACTGCGACACCCACGCGACCCCGCCGGGCCCCGCGAGGCACGCGGGCGCGCCGAGCTGCGCGTGGAGCGCGGGCGTCAGCGCGCCCAGGCTGCCGGGGCCGATGAGTCGCAGCAGATGGGGCCGCGCGGCCGCGAGCGCGTGGCGCAGGTCGGCGCGGTCCTCATCGGAACGCGCTTCGCCGACGAGGATCGCCGCGCGCGTCCCCATGCCGCCGAGCCGATGCACGAGCGCTGGCCACGTGGCGGGCCGCGTGCAGATCACCGCGACACTCGGCGCCGACGGCAGATCGCCCGCGTCGGCGAACACCGGGCGACCGTCGAGGCCCGCGTCGTCGCCTGCGTATTTCGGATTGACGGCCCACATCGGGCCCTTGAAATCGCCTTCGAGCAGCCGCTGCCACACCATGGTGCCGATGCGGTCGGGGCGCCTCGACGCGCCGATCACGGCGACGGATTTCGGTTCGAACACCGCATCGAGATTGCGTACTGTCACGAGGTCTCCTGCCTGGTCGCGTGCGCGCGCGCCGCGGCGGGCGGCGCGCGAATGAACGTCAGGAATCAGGATAGGCGAAGCGAATGCGCGGCGCGTGGAATTCGCGTCGCGTGGCCGGGCGCCGCGCTGCGGGTGTCGCGGGTGTCGCGGGTGTCGTGCTGCGAGCGTCGCGCTGCGGGTGTCGCGCTGCGGGCGTCGCGCTGCGGTTGCGTCGGCCGCGCAATGAACGGCAGCGAACGTCGTTTTGCGCGGCGTCAGCGCAAAAGCGCAACGTGCGTCGCCGGCCTCGGCTACTGCTTGTTGCCGGACGCGCCCGCTTTGCTCGTCGCCGCTTTGCCCGTGGCCGCCTGCGGGTTCGACGCGAGCGGCAAACCGGCGATCCGCGCCTCGAACCCGTCCGGCCAGCACGATGCCGGCGAGCGCAGCGTCAGCGTCGCGCCGGTTGCCCTGACGATCGCCTCGACGATCGCGAGCCCAAGCCCGCTGCCCTTCGCCATCGTCGCGCCTCGCTCGAACGGCTCGGTCACGCGCGCAAGCACGTCGGCGGCCACGATCGGCCCGCGGCTCGCCACCCTGAACACCCCGTTCGCCGACAGCACGACCTTCACGGGACCGCCATCGACGCCGTGCTGCAGTGCGTTTCCGATCAGGTTGCGGGCGACGATCGCGAAGGCGTCCGGGTCGATCCGCGACATCACGGCCTCTTCCGGCACCGCCAGTTCGAGCGCGTTGGCACGCGCGACAGGCCGGAAGTCCTCGACCACGACGGCGAGGATCGGCCGCAGGTCCTGCGGCGTGTCGGCGAACACGCGCCCGTCCTCCGCGCGGGCCAGCTGCATCAGCTTTTCGCTGACTTGCGACAGCGCATGCAACGCGTCTTCGACGCGCAGCGCCCGCTCGCGCAACGGCTCGGACGGCGCCTCGGCGACGAGACGCTGCGTCTGCGCGAGCGCCGCCGCGATCGGCGTGCGCAACTCGTGCGCGCTGTTCGCAGTGATGCTGCGCTCGGCGGCCAGCGCGCGTTCGAGACGCGCCATCAGCGCGTTGACCGCATCCGCGACGGGCGCGATCTCGGTGGGCAACGCCTGCTTGTCGAGCGGCGTCAGGTCGTTCTGGCCGCGTGCCGCAATGCCCTTGCAGAAGCGCCGGATCGGCCGCAGCCCCGTGCGCACGATCAGCCAGATGCCGACGAGGCCGAGCGGAAAGAACAACGCAACCGAGCGGCCCACCGCGAGCGCCGACTTGATCTGCGCGTGCCGGCGCGCGGCGAGCGGCTCGGCCACCAGCAGCACCACCGCGCCGCTCAGACCGGCTTCCGCGTAGACCCGATGCGTCGCGGTCGTCGCGAAGCCGGCCGTCAGGCGCGGCGGGAACACCGCTTCGTCCGCATCGTGCGATCGCATCAGCGTGTGGCCCGCTCCATCGCGGACGATGTAGGTCAGCAGCTCGCTGTGCGGCCGCACCGCCGCAGCGGCAGCGCCGGGACCGTGCGCGGCCGTGTCGCGGTTGGCGAGGTCGTTGACCGCGAGCGGCAACAGACGCTGCGCGGTCTCCTGCAGCGCGCTGTCCGAAATCCGGCCGATTTCGTGGCGTATCACGTGAAACGCGGCCGCCGCGGCGGCGAGCGACAGCACCGCGAGCCCCGCGACGAGCGCCGCGGCCAGCCGTCCCTGGAGGCTTCGCGGCATCGTCAGTCTCGCTTGAGCCGATAGCCGAGACCGCGCACGGTCTCGATCGCCGCCGCGCCGAGCTTCTTGCGCAGGCGGCTCACGTGCACCTCGATCGTGTTGCTCTCGATTTCATCGTTGAACGAATAAAGGCTCTCTTCGAGCCGCTGTTTCGACACGATCATGCCCGGACGCCGGATCAGCGCCTCGAGGATCGCCCACTCGCTCGCGGTCAGGTCGATGCGTGCGTCCGCGCGCGTCACGCTGCGCGCCGCCGTATCGACGCGCAGGTCGCCCAGTTTCACGAGCGGGTTCGGATTGCCCGCGCAGCGGCGCGCGACCGCGCTCACGCGGGCCGACAGCTCGCACAGGTCGAACGGCTTGACGAGATAGTCGTCCGCGCCCGCGTTGAGCCCGGCGATCCGGTTCGACACCTGGTCGAGCGCGGTCAGGATGATCACGGACACGGTCGAGCCGCGCTCGCGTAGTTCGCGCAGGAAATCGAGCCCGCGTCCGTCAGGCAGCAGCAGGTCGAGCAGGATCAGGTCGTAGGACGCGACCGCGACATGGCGACGCGCATCGTCGAGGCGCGCGACGAAATCGGTCGGATGCCCGTCTTTCTCGATCTGGTCGCGAACGGCCTCTCCGAGCCACGGATCGTCCTCGACAAGGAGTACACGCATGAAGGTTTTCCTGACAGAAATTCCGCACGACGCTAGCACCCGAACCTGAACTGAACATGAAGAAGATTCCCCGGGGTTCGCAAGCTTCGCTTCAGGTTGGCCGGACATCGTAGCGACCTGCGACTCTCGCGCTGTCGTCACGCCACGATGCGCGATTTCACCTGGAGGTCAATCATGAAGAGCACATGGCGAATAGCAGTCCTTGCAACCGGCGCGGCGATGGTCGCGCTATCGGGCATCGCCGCCGCGCAGCACCCGACCGGCGCGTCGGGCAAGACCCGCGAGCAGGTTCGGCAGGAACTCGAACAGGCGTACAGGGACGGCCTGTTGCCGCACAAGCGCACCGAATACCCGCCGAGCGAGGCGACGATCAAGCGCAACAAGGAACTCTACGCGCTGCGGCATCCGGAGCAGGCATCCCAGATCGAAGCCGACAACGCCGGCCGCTGACCGAACCCGGGCCGCCCCGACCCCACACCGCGGCCCGGTTTCCCCGAATCAATCAAAGCCGCTTTTTGCGCGGCGTCAAGGTATTCCATGTCTCCAATGTCCGGCGCGCGCGGTCGTCTGCGCCTCGTTGCCTGCGCGCTCACGTGCGCAGCGCTGTCCGTGCCCGGTCGGGCCGCACAGCCGTCCGCGGAATTTGCGATATCGGCGTCGCAGATGCGCTCGCTCGGCGTCACGGTCCACAAGCTGGACCAACCGGGCGCCGTGCCGCAACTCGCCGCCCCGGCGCGCGTCGTGCTCGCGCCGGACGGCGACGTGATGGTCAGCGCGCCGCTCGACGGCGTCGTCGACCGGCTTCTGGTCAAACCCTACGACGCCGTGAAGGCCGGCCAGCCGCTGCTGAAGCTCGCGAGCCCCGTGTTCGGCGGCCTGCAGCTCAGGCTGATGGAGGCGTCGGCGCAGGCGAAGCTGTCGCGCCAGGCGCTCGTCCGCGAGAAGCAGTTGTTCGCGGAAGGGATCATCCCCGAGCGGCGCGTGCAGGAAACCCAGGTCGCCAACGCGACCGCCGCGGCGGCGGTGCGCCAGGCCGAGGCCGAACTGCGGCTGGCCGGCGCCGATGCGGCTGCGATCCGCGGCGCCGCAGCCGGTGGACGGCTCGCGGACACGCTGGTCGTGCGCGCGGCGCGCGACGGCATCGTGTCGACGCTCGACGCGAAGCCGGGCCAGCGCGTGCAGGCGGCCGACCCTCTGTTGCGCATCGCCGACCTGCGCGAGCTGTGGCTCGAAGTCCAGGTCCCGGCCGGCACTCGCGTGGCAAGCGGTACAGCGATCACCGTCGTCGGCAGGGAGGTGGCGGCCGCCGTGCAGTCCGTCGGCACGCTGGTCGGCGAGAGTCAGACCGTCAACGTGCGCGCGCGCGTCACGAGCGGCGCCGCGCGGCTGCGTCCCGGCGAGGCCGTCGAGGCGCGCGTGCCGGTCGCGGCCGCCGCCGGCTGGACGCTGCCGCTTCAGGCCGTCACGCATTACGGCCGTCAGGCCTACGTGTTCGTGCGCAGTCCAAAGGGATTCGTCGCGACGCCGGTCACCGTCGTCTCGAGCGCGGGCCCGTCCGCGCGGGTCGACGGCAGGCTGAACGCCGGTCAGGAAGTGGCGATCGGCGCGGTCATCGCGCTGAAGTCCGCGTGGCTCGGCCTCGGCGGGAGCGACTGATGCTGACCCGCCTCGCGCAGTTCGCGCTGTCACAGCGCCTGTTCGTGTTGCTCGGCACCGCGCTGCTGGCCGGCTTCGGCTGGTACGCGTTTCGCAACCTGCCGATCGACGCGTTTCCGGACGTCTCCGGCACGCAGGTCAAGGTGATCATGAAGGCGCCCGGCATGACGCCCGAGGAGGTCGAGAACCGCATCGCCGCGCCAATCGAAATCGAGATGCTCGGCATCCCGCATCAGAAGATGCTGCGTTCGACGTCGAAGTACGGGATCGTCGACGTCACGATCGACTTCGACGACGGCACCGACATCTACTGGGCGAGACAGCAGGTGTCGGAGCGGCTCGCGGGCATCCAGGCAGATCTGCCGCCCGGGCTCGCCGGCGGCATGGCGCCGATCACGACGCCGCTCGGCGAGATGTACCAGTTCACGGTCGAAGCGCCTCACCTGACGCTCGAACAGCGCCGCACGCTGCTCGACTGGACCATCCGGCCGGCGCTGCGCACCGTCGCGGGCGTCGCCGACGTCAACGCGCTCGGCGGCAAGGTCGAGAGCTACGAAGTCGTGCCCGACCCGGCGCGGCTTGCCGCGATCGGTCTGTCGAGCGCGTCGCTGCTGAGCGCAATCGCGCAGAACAACCGCAACGACGGCGCGGGCCGCCTCGGCGACGGCGGCGAAGTGTTGCTCGTGCGGGCCGAGGGCAGCCTGAAGTCCGCCGGCGACATCCGCTCGATCGTCGTGACCCGCAAGGACGGCGTGCCGGTGCGCGTCGGCGATCTCGCCGACGTCAGGCTCGGCAGCGTCACGCGCTATGGCGTCGTCACGAAGGACGGCGCCGGCGAGGCCGTCGAAGGCCTCGTGCTCGGCCTCGCGGGCGCCAATGCGCAGCAGGTGGTCGACGGCGTGACCCGCAAGCTCGCGGAACTGCAGGCCTCGCTGCCGGCCGGCGTGACGATCAAGCCGTTCTACAACCGCGCGCAGCTTGTCGAGAAGGCGGTCGGCACGGTATCGAAGGCGTTGCTCGAAGCGACGGTGCTCGTGCTGATCCTGCTCGGCGCGTTCCTCGGCAACGTGCGCGCGGCGGTCACGGTCGCGCTGGTGCTGCCGCTTGCCGCGCTGTGGACGTTCATCGCGATGCGGCTCACGGGCATGTCCGCGAACCTGATGAGCCTCGGCGGACTTGCGATCGCGCTCGGCATGCTGGTGGACGCGGCGGTGGTGGTCGTCGAGAACATCGTGCAGCACCTCGGGCGCGAGCGCGCGGCCGGCCAGTTGCCGCGGCTGCACCTCATCCTGCGGGCGGTCCGGGAAGTCGCCGCGCCGGTCGCCGCGGGCGTGCTGATCATCGTGACGGTGTTCCTGCCGCTCTTCACGCTCCAGGGGCTCGAAGGCAAGTATTTCGCGCCGGTCGCGATGACGATCGTGTTCGCGCTCGTCGGGTCGCTGCTGCTGTCGCTCACGGTGATTCCGGTCGTCGCGTCGTATCTGCTCAAGCACGTGTCGCACGACGACCCGTGGCTCGTGCGTCACGCGCTGCGCTATTACGGGCCGCTGCTCGCGGGCGCGCTGCGCCGCGAAAAGCGGGTATATGCGGCGGCGATCCTGCTGCTCGTGGTCGCCGCCGCCCTCTACCCGCGCATCGGCAAGACGTTCCTGCCGACGATGGACGAAGGCGACCTGATCGTCGGCATCGAGAAGCTGCCGTCCATCAGTCTCGAAGAATCGGCGGCGCTCGACCTGAAGATCCAGCGCGCGCTGCTGACGGCCATCCCGGAGATCGCCGGCATGGTCGCGCGCGCCGGCTCCGACGAGATCGGGCTCGATCCGATGGGGCTCAACCAGACCGACACGTTCCTCGTGCTGAAGCCGCGCGACGAATGGCGGCTCGCGAACACGGACGCGCTGATCGCGCGAATCCGCGCGGTGCTCGACCAGATGCCCGGCGTGCGCTACAGCTTCACGCAGCCGATCGACATGCGCGTGTCCGAAATGATCATCGGCGTGCGCGGCGACCTCGCGATCAAGGTGTTCGGCCCCGACCTCGACACGCTGAACCGGCTCGCCGCGAAGATCGAAGCGACGATGAAAACCGTCGACGGCAGCCGGGATGTCTATACGGTGCAGAACGACGGCGTGCAGTATCTGCGCGTGATCGTGGACCGGCTCGCCGCGGGCCAGCACGGGCTGTCCGTCGAGGACGTGCAGGACGCGCTGCGCGCGCAGGTGGAAGGGCAGCGGGCCGGCAACGCGATCGACGGCGCGCGGCGCGTTCCGGTCGTGCTGCGCGGGCCCGAGCGCATGCGCGTGTCGCCGGCCGACTTCGCTGCGATGCGCATCGCGACGCCGGGCGGCGAGTCGGTGCCGCTGCAATCGATCGCGACGCTGCAGCGCGACGCCGGCCCGGTGCAGATCAACCGCGAACTCGGCAGCCGCTACAGCGTCGTGATCGCGAACGTGGACGGGCGCGACCTGGTCGGCTTCGTCGACGAAGCGAAGCGGAAGGTGCACGACGCCGTGCCGCTGCCGCCGGGCTATCGCCTCAGCTGGGGCGGCCAGTTCGAGAACCAGCAGCGCGCGGCAGCCCGTCTTGCACTCGTCGTGCCGCTCGCGCTCGGCATCATCTTCGTGATCCTGTTTTCGACGTTCGGCTCGGTGCGCCAGGCGCTGCTCGTGTTGAGCAATGTGCCGTTCGCGCTCGTCGGCGGCGTAGCCGGCCTGTGGCTCACCGGCGAGTACCTGTCGGTGCCGGCGTCCGTCGGGTTCATTGCGCTGCTCGGCATCGCGGTGCTCAACGGCGTCGTGCTCGTCAGCTACTTCAACCAGCTCGCCGCCGAAGGGCTCTCCCCGGTCGAATGCGTGCTGCGCGGCGCGCAGCGCCGGCTGCGGCCCGTGTTGATGACCGCGTCGATCACCGCGTTCGGCCTCATTCCGCTGTTGTTCGCGAGCGGCCCCGGTTCCGAGATCCAGCGGCCGCTTGCCATCGTCGTGATCGGCGGGCTCGTCACCGCGACCGCGCTGACGCTGATCCTTCTTCCCATGCTCTATCTGCGTTTCGGGCGCCCGCGTCAGCCGCGGCTCGCGACGCCGGAGGCCGTCCATGAGTGACTACTGCCTGAACCTCCTCTGCCCGCGGGCAGCGGAAGAACACGTCGTCGACACGTTGCTCGCGATCGGCGAGACCGGTGTGTTCGCGAGCGTCTGCGCGCGGGCCCACGGTCTCGCGCCCAACGAACTGAGCACGAGCGAGCAGGTCAGCGGGCGCAGCGGCGCAACGCTCGTGCAGGCGCTCGTATCGAAACATCGGCTGCCGTCGCTGGTCGTGCGGCTGCATGGCGATCTCGCGCGCAGCGGCGTGCGTTTCTGGATCACACCGGTGATCCAGCACGGAGCATTCGAATGACGTTGAAACGGCATCTGATCGCCGCGATGGTCGGCGTGTGCGTGGCGAGCCTCGGCCACGCACAGGAGGTTGCGCCGCCGTCGCATTTCCCGACGAGCGAGAAGGCGAGCGCGTGGATCGAAGCGGACCCGTCCGTGATCCGCGCCCGTCGCCAGGCGGAGGCCGCCGATCACGGCGGCGCGGCCGTCGCGGCGTCGCCGAACGAGTGGACCGTGCGGGTGGACGCACAGCGCCGCCGATACGCCGATACCGGCGTCAACTCCGCGGAATGGACCGCGCAAATCGAGCGGACCCTGCGCATCAACGGCAAGGCGGGGCTCGACCGGCAACTGCGTGACATCGAGGCGTCGATCGGACTTGCGCGGATCGGCGAGGCCCGGCATGAAGCCGCGCGCGCGCTCGCCGACCTGTGGGTCGACGCGATCGTCGCAGAGCGGCAGCGCGCGCTGCTCGCCGAACAGGTGGCGTTCGCGGCAGACAGTCTCGACGCGGTAAGAAAACGCAAGCAAGCGGGCGACGCATCGACCCTCGACGTGAACATCGCGCAGGCCGATCTCGGCGACGTAGAGCGCGAGGCCAGCCTTGCCGCGACCACGCTCGCGAAGGCCGAAGCGGCGCTGCGCGCGCGCTTTCCCGATGCGGTCGCCGCCGCGTCGGCGCTCCCCGAACCGCAGCCGCCGCTGTGGACGGAAGCCGAATGGCACGAACGCGCGATCGCCGAATCCGATGCGTTGAGAACGGCGCAACGCGAGTGGCAGAAATCGCGTGTCGCGGCCGAGCGCTCGCGCGCCGACCGCGTGCCGGATCCGACGGTCGGCATCTTCGCGGCGAGCGAGGCGCGGCGCAACGAGAAGATCATCGGCGTGAGCGTGAGCATTCCGCTGTCGGGCACGTATCGCCGGGAACGGATGCTGCAGGCCCAAAAGGAAGCCGACACTGCAGAGGCGTCGCTCGAACAGATGCGACGCAGTGCCGTGCTCGCGGCAACCGGCACGTGGGCCGACGCGACAGGCAGTCTCGCGCGCTGGCGCCTGTCGCAGCAGACGGCGAGACTCGCCGCCGACAATGCGCGACTCATGCAGAAGGCCTACGCGCTAGGCGAAGCGGACCTCCAGTCGCTGCTGCTGGCACGACGCCAGTTCCTGGAGACGTCGCGCGCGGCGCTCGCCGCGCAAGGCGAAGCGGTGCGGGCGCAAATGCGCGTGCTGATCGACGCGCACCTGATCTGGAATCTCGCGCAGGAGTAGCCGCTCTTGCGAGCCTGCGAGCCTGCGAGCCCGCGAGCCGCGCTTACAGGGCCTTGCGGAACGGCGCGCCCGAATGCTCGCGCAACTCGTTGAACACGATCTTCGGCCACGCCTTCTGCGCGACCTCGATCTCGGACACGTGCGACGCGAGATAGGTCGGCGCATTCGATGCGTCATAGGCCATCCGCGCGGCGTACGAGTCGGTGAAGCGGCGCAGTTCGGCCGCGTCGTCGCACGTGACCCAGCGCGACATCCGGTAGCGCGCGGGCATGATCCGCACGTCCACCTTGTACTCGGCCGACAGGCGGTGCGACACCACTTCGAACTGCAGCTGCCCCACCGCGCCGAGAATGGTCGAGCCGCCGACCATCGGCCGGAACACCTGGATCGCGCCTTCCTCGCCGAGCTGTTTCAGCGCTTCGCCAAGCTGCTTCGCGCGCATCGGATCGACGACCTCGATCGTCTGGAAGATTTCCGGCGCGAAGAACGGCAGGCCGACGAACTGCAGGTCCTCGCCTTCGGTCAGCGTGTCGCCAAGGCTCAGCGTGCCATGGTTCGGGATCCCGATGATGTCGCCGGGATACGCCTCCGCCACCGTCTCGCGACGCTGCGACAGGAAGCTTACGACGTTGTTCGCGCGGAACGTTTTGTTGTTGCGCGTCACCTTCAGTTGCATGCCGCGCTCGAAGTGCCCCGAGCACACGCGGATGAACGCGACGCGGTCGCGGTGCGCGAGGTCCATGTTCGCCTGCACCTTGAACACGACGCCGGTGAACTTCGGCTCGTTCGGCTCGACAGGACGCTGCACCGTCATCCGCGCGGACGGCGGCGGCGCGAGATCGACGAGCGCGTCGAGAATTTCCTTCACGCCGAAGTTGTTGATCGCCGAGCCGAACAGCACCGGCGACTGCTCGCCGGCGAGGAATGCGTCGCGGTCGAACGTCGGCGTCGCGCCGGTGATCAGCTCGACCTCTTCCTTCGTGCGCTTCCAGTGATAGCCGAAGCGGCGCTCGCCCTCTTCGTCCGTGATGTACTGCAGCGTTTCGACGGCGCCGCCCATCGTGTCCGCGCCGGCGCGGAACACGCGCACCTGGTCGCGCTGGATGTCGTAGACGCCCTGGAATTCCTTGCCCATCCCGATCGGCCAGGTGAACGGCACCGCGGACACGCCGAGGTGCTGTTCGATCTCGTCGAGCAGATCGAGCGGCTCGCGCACTTCGCGGTCGAGCTTGTTGATGAACGTGAGGATCGGCGTCTTGCGGCTGCGGCAGACTTCGAGCAGCTTCAGCGTCTGCGCTTCGACCCCGTTCGCGCCGTCGATCACCATCACGGCCGCGTCGACGGCGGTCAACACGCGATACGTGTCCTCCGAGAAGTCCTCGTGGCCCGGCGTGTCGAGCAGGTTGATCACCGCGTCGCCGTACTCGAACTGCATCACCGAGCTGGCGACCGAGATGCCGCGCTGCTTTTCGATCTCCATCCAGTCGGACGTCGCAAAGCGGCCGCTCTTCTTGCCCTTCACGGTGCCCGCGATCTGAATCGCGCCCGAGAACAGCAGCAGTTTTTCGGTGAGCGTGGTCTTGCCCGCGTCCGGGTGGGAGATGACCGCAAACGTGCGGCGGCGTTGGAGTTCGGAAACTGACATCGGGCTTGGCATCAATGGGATTCGGGCCGCGTCGCGCGTGGCGGCGAGCGGCGGGCGGCAGGCGCGGCGGGTGTCGCTCCACTACGCGTGGACGGGCGACGGAGCCACGGGCCGCATCGGCGAGGATTTGCGAACGGACGGACGTTTCAGGTCGGTCGCGCGCGTGTCGCCGGGGACGAATGATACACGGCAATCCACGTGGCGATGCAAAGTGCCGCCGACAAGCGCTGGCAAGCACCGGCGATCGCCTGAAGGGCCACGCCGCGCAGACTGTGCATACGCACCGGCTGGACGGCGGCCCGAAACGGTGCCCAAGGTGAAACGCAACTGGACGGGACGATCGACCGCGCAACGACCGAATGTGACGGTGCCCCCGATCGTCCGCGCAACGGCTCAGTCCTGAATCAGAAACCGGTCCCGATTCTTGCCCGCGAGCCACCCCGGCGCGCGGCCCCGGCCGCTCCAGGTCTCGCCGGTCTTCGGGTTGCGGTAGCGCGGCGGCAGCGGGCGCTTGCGCGCGCTGCTTGCTCGCTGGCTCGAAAAGCCCAACTCTTCCGCGGTGATGTCGTACTCGGCAATCTTCGCCTTGATTTCGAGGATCGCCTCGGCGATTTCCTTCTCGCGAGCCGCCGCGACTTCCTTGTGCAGCTTTTCCAGTTGGGCGGTCAATTGCTTGTAGCTCGGCATAGACGAGAATCTCCTGTCGGGTCGAATATCGTATTGTGACCCCGACCGCGCCGGACGTGCCGAATTGTGTCGTCAATGTGTGTGCGAACAACTCCCGTTGCCGCAGTATTCAGCCTTCGGAGCGAGCGCGCGCCTCCAATGCGCTCAATGCTTCGCGGATCCGTTTCACGCGTTGCGTTTGCGACGGGACCAGTTCCGCAGTGAGTACCGCATCGACGCGATTGCGCCAATACGAAAGGGGAATCCGGTCCGAAACGGAAAGCCGTGTGATCACATGTTCAAGATGCTGTATATCTTTTTCGACCTGATGGTGATTCATCATGCCCCCGCCATAACGGCATTATTCAGACAATTTGAATTCAGCGTTTAACTGACTTATTCAGCAACTGGAAATTTTTCCCGGCTTTTCCCGCCCGCGTCGAATGGAAAACCTCGCATTAACAGCAAAATTGGAACGTGCGCGTCATTGCGCCATACGTTAAGCGGCGTATCGCTCCCGGTCGGTGGGCTTACGCACGCAAAGCGACTTCGTCGGTGTAATTGGCCCCGCGGTTATATCACGGCTCGGAGCGCCAAATGATTTCAATCCGGCCGTTGCTTTTTCGACGAGGTGCCGGAGTATTGTGCGTTCGGCGAAAACCGCGTGGATTCCGCGCAAATCGAACAACCGGCAGTCAATTTATCGCGCGTTAAAAGCCGACGGAAATATGATAGAGCAAATACCCAGTATAGGTTCCATCATATGTTTGCCGGCTATCCGGAAGCGCCGATGAAAGGACTCGGAAAAGGCCGGACGGCGCGGCTTAAAGCGGCGGCGAATGCCGCCAGACAATCCGCCGACAGCCTGGCACACTGCCGGCGACACCAATGTGAACGGAAGGCCGCGTTGTATTGCCGCCACGGTGGCGGCTCGCGGCGGGCAAAGGTCAACGCGCGGTCAATGCGCGCGGCAAGCGAAAACCAGCGTATGCATGCCGCCGCTGTCGGACTCGTTCACGACATCGAAGGTGCCGCCGCACTGCGCACGCGCCTGCTGCGTGCACGAATCGCGATCTCCGGCCGACGTGCATTGGACCTGCTGGGTCGGGCGGCCGTCTCCGAGGAACAGCGGCGGGCCGCTGCTGCACGCGGCCAGCGACGCGGCGAGCAGACAGGCTCCGGCCGCCAGCGACGGACGGCGAAAGCGAATCAACAACGAGCGAATGCGAGTCATGGACTACCCCGGTGGGCATTTTCTGTTTTTGCGACACGCGATTGTGCCATGCCGCGCGCCGCTGCGGCGCGGGGCACCAGGGGGTTCTCAACGGGGCGCGGCCGGCGTCGGGTAAGGCAGCAGCGCGTGCGGGTCCGATGTCACGCGCACGAACACCCGATCGACGTCCAGAATCTGCTCCATGCGTCGTTGCAGCGCGAGCCGGTCGAAGCTGGCCGGCACGCAGCCGTCCACATAGACGAAGCGCCGTTGCACCGTGACCCACAGGCTCGTGCCTGCCAGCATCGGCGCGTCGTGCAGTTGCTTGCGGATCGCCTTCGCGATATCGGCGTCGTACATGTACGAGTTCGGTTTCGAACAGCGATGCGCGAGCCAGCAACTCGTGCCGCGCTCGACGCGATAGTGCGCATCGCTGTCGGCTTCCTCGCGCGACATGCGCGGACCGAGCGGTGTCGGGCAAGCCGGGCCGGCCGCCGCCGACAGCGCGAAAAACGGGTCGCCATACCAGTTCTTGCGCGCGTCGTCGTGCGACGACGGCTTTCCCTGCGCGAACGCCCCCTGCGCGATCGATGCGGCGCACAACGTCACGCACAGCGCGCGCACCGCGCGTCCCGAAGCGGTCGCGCCACCGGCCAGTCGCGGGCCGGCACACGCTGATTCGATCCGTCGCCGCATCGCGTCATCCTCGCCGTCTCAAGTGACGGGTATGCGACGACGTCTCGCCCGTGTTGTCTTACTCTTCGTGACCGGCATCGTCGCAACCAGATCAGTAGCAGACCGCGCGGCCCATTGCAATAAAAAAACGCGCGCCCGTGAATACACGAAGCGCGCGTCGCCTCTCGCCGGACGACAGCGCCCGGCACGCAACCGGTCACACGATCGGCCACACCATCGGTCACTCAGAAGCGGTGACGAAGGCCGATGGTCGCCGCCACCTGGTTCTGCGTGGACGATGGCGGCAGCGTGTTGATCGCCGCGACGTTCGGCGCCGCCGTGCCGTCCGGGTTCACGCCGAGCGAACCGCTCGCGTGCTGGTAGACGGCGGCGATATACACATCGGTGCGACGGCTGAACGAATAGTCGCAGGCGAGCAGCACCGTATGCCACTTCGGATACTGGTTGCCGGTGCCCGCGAGGCCGCCGCTCGTCTTGCCGTCGGAGAACGTGTACGACCCGAGCAGCGCGAACGCGGGCGTCAGGCCGTAGGTCGCGTTGATTTCGTAGTTGTTGATGTTCAGGCCCTGCCCGCTCGTGATCGACGGCGCCACGCCGCCGGCCGCGATCCCCGCGAGGTCGAAGTACTGCGAGCGCGTGAACAACAGGCCCACCTTCGCCGGTCCGAACGCATAGTTGGCGCCGATACCGTACGTGCGCTGCGTCTCCCCGATGATGTTTGCCGTGTTCGGATCCAGCGTGCCCGACGCGTTGAACGCACTCGGATTGTTATTGATCTGCAGATACGCGGCGCCGACGTTCAACGGCCCATTGGTGTACGACGCGCCGAGGCTCCACGAACGGTTGTTTGCGAACTCCGGCGAATTACTGAAGCCGTACAGTCCGCCAAATTGGAAGCCTGAATAATTCGCGCTCGTGTACTTGATCGTATTGCGCAGCGAGAACATGCCGGCGACGTTGTCGTTGTTGTACGGGTGGCCCGCGAGCAGCACATCGTAATTTTGCCCCGCCGACGACATCGGTCCGAGGTAGTCCACCACCGAGTCGAACTGGCGACCGAGCGTGAGCCCGCCGAACTGGTCGCTCGTCAACCCGACATACGCCTTGCGGCCGAACAGCGTGTTGTTGTTCGCGAGCGTGCCGTTGTTCAGGTTGAAGCCGCTCTCCAGATTGAAGATCGCTTTCAACCCGCCGCCCAGATCCTCGACGCCGCGCAATCCGAAGCTGGTGGGCGAAAGGGCGCTCGTGCCCAGCACCCACGCGTGGCTGCCTTGCACGTTGTTCACGTAGACGATGCCGGCGTCCAGCGTGCCATACAACGTGACGCTGCTCTGTGCGTGAGCCGCAGTCGCTGCAAAGAGACCCATCAAGCTTGCGGCAAGAAGATGCTTTCTCATGCTTTCCGACTCCCAGACAGTCCAGAGAACTACGTCCCGATATCCGCCGCTAATTTCGCCGCGGCGCCGTGGATTTCTCTCGTCGTTTTGGGTTCCCGCCAATGCCGTATTGGATTTGCGTACTTAAAAACGCACTGTCGCTTTTATTTGTTGGCGAATGAAATTGGGGAATGAATTACGAATAAAGCTTCGAACCCAATTTTTAATTCAGCGCATATGGAAGCGAGTGTAGCCCCGCGCGGGGCGCCGGGTATGAAAAATGTCCGGAATTGTTGGAATAAAAACACACATTGCGATTAGCCAACCACAGCATTTGCTAACCACCGAAAACATTCATCAGCACGAATGCCATTATTGGTCCGGCATTTAAACTCATCGCTTATCGATCAGAATTAAATTCGAATCGCATAAATGGCGTTTATCGACAAAAAAGGCGGCTCGCCGCCGCCCTTTGTCACGCCGTTCAATGCTGCAGGAAATCGAGCACCATCCGGTTGAATGCGTCCGCGTGTTCCCATTGCGCCCAATGACCGCAGCGGTTGAAAACATGCAGATGCGCGTTCGGCATGTTTGCAATCAGACGCAGACCCGTGTCCATCGGCACGAAACGGTCGTCGCGGCCCCAGATCACGAGCGTCTCCGCCTTGATCTCCGAAAGACGCGGCCCGAAGTCCGGGAACTGCTTCGGATTCGCGGCGAGGCTCTTCACAAAGTTTTCGAGGTGATCGCGGCGCGCGAGGATGTTGTCGAGACGCGTCTTCATCAGTTCTTCGGTGATCGAACTCGCGTCGTACACGAACACGTTCATCATCCGCTTCAGGTTCTCGATCGTCGGATCGCGATACAGACCCTGCAGCAGCTTGATGCCTTCGGTCGGCTGCGGCGTGTACAGGCTCGGACCGCCGGTGCCGCCGCCCATCAGCACGAGCTTGCCGACGCGCTCCGGATTCGCGAGCGCGAACGCAACCGCGCTGTGACCGCCCATCGAGTTGCCGAGAATATGCACGCGCGGCAGATCCAGCGCATCGACGAGACCTTTCAGCACGCGCCCATTCAGATCCGAGCGCGAGCCGGTGCAGACAATCGGGTCGCTCTTGCTCCAGCCCGGGCAGTCCATCAGGATCACGCGGTAACCGGCCGCGACGAGCGGCTCGATATTGCGGTTGAAGTTCGCCCAGCCGCTCGCGCCCGGTCCCGAGCCGTGCAGCATCACGACGGTTTCAGCGCCGGCGCCCGCGTCGTTGTAGTGGATCTTCAGTCCGGCGTCGCCTTCCTTCACCGTCGCGAACCGGCTCGTCGACGCTTCCGTGATCGCCTGTGCAGTCGCAGTCATGATGACTTTCCTCTTTCCTTGAAACCCTTTATGGAGCGAGTCCGCGCCCGCTCTGCCAAAATCCGGTGCCGCGCGTGGGCGCAGGTCGTTACTGCGCTTGTTCCTGACGCTTCTTCAGGTCGAGCGCCACGTCGACGATCATGTCTTCCTGGCCGCCGACCATCCGGCGCCTGCCGAGTTCGACGAGGATGTCGACGGTCTTCAGCCCGTGCTTGTTCGCGGCGACTTCCGAGTGACGCAGGAAGCTCGAATACACGCCCGCGTAACCGAGCGCGAGCGTTTCGCGGTCCACGCGCACCGGACGGTCCTGCAGCGGACGCACGAGGTCGTCGGCCGCATCCATCAGCGTGTACAGATCGGTGCCGTGGTTCCATCCCATGCGCTCGGCCGCCGCGATGAACACTTCGAGCGGCGCGTTGCCCGCACCCGCGCCCATGCCGGCGAGCGACGCATCGATGCGGTCGCATCCCTCCTCGACCGCGACGATCGAATTCGCCACGCCGAGCGACAGGTTGTGGTGCGCGTGCATCCCGGTCGTGGTCTCGGGATCGAGCACGTCCTTGAACGCGCGGAAGCGATCGCGCACGTCGTTCATGTTCAGCGCGCCGCCGGAATCGACCACGTAGATGCAGGTCGCGCCGTAGCTTTCCATCTTCTTCGCTTCGACGGCCAGGTTCTGCGGCGTCGTCATGTGGCTCATCATCAGGAAGCCGACCGTGTCCATGCCGAGTTCGCGCGCGTACTCGATGTGCTGCTTCGACACGTCCGCTTCCGTGCAGTGCGTCGCGACGCGTACGACGCGCGCGCCGGCGTCGTACGCGGCCTTCAGGTCGTGAATCGTGCCGATGCCCGGCAGCAGCAGCGTCGCGACCTTCGCGTGCGTGACGACCTCGGCGACCGCGCTGATCCATTCGAGGTCGCTATGCGCGCCGAACCCGTAGTTGAAGCTCGAACCCTGCAGACCGTCGCCGTGCGCGACTTCGATCGAATCGACCTTGGCCTTGTCCAGCGCGCGTGCGATGTCCTGCACGTTCTTGATCGAGTATTGATGGCGAATCGCGTGGCTGCCGTCGCGCAGCGTCACGTCGGAGATGTACAGTTTCTTGCTGGTGTGGCTCATGCGTGCGCTCCCTGAAGCAGCGATTGCGCCATGCGCTCGGCGGTCGCGAGTGCGGCGGAAGTCATGATGTCGAGGTTGCCGGCGTAGGCCGGCAGATAGTGCGCCGCGCCCTCCACTTCGAGGAACACCGACGTCTTCAGCCCGCTATAGCGGCCGAGGCCCGGCAGATTGAGCGGCGCGCTCGTCGGAATTTCGTCGAACTGCACCTTCTGCTTGAGCCGATAGCCCGGCACGTATGCGTTCACCGCGCGCACCATCTGTTCGATCGATGCTTCGATCTTCGCGACGTCCGCCATGTCGGACAGCGTATAGACGGTGTCGCGCATGATGAGCGGCGGCTCGGCCGGATTCAGCACGATGATCGCCTTGCCCTTCGCGGCGCCGCCGACCGCTTCGATTGCCTTCGACGTCGTTTCGGTGAACTCGTCGATGTTCGCGCGCGTGCCCGGGCCCGCCGACTTGCTGCTGATCGACGCGACGATTTCCGCGTAGTGCACCTTCGCGATGCGCGAGACGGCCGCGACCATCGGGATCGTCGCCTGGCCGCCGCAGGTCACCATGTTCACGTTCGGCGCGTCGAGATGCGCGTCGAGGTTCACGACCGGCACGCAGTACGGGACGATCGCGGCCGGCGTCAGGTCGATCATCCGGATGCCGGGCTTCTTGCCGCGCAGGAACGCGTCGTTCTTCACGTGCGCGCCGGCCGACGTCGCGTCGAACACGAAGTCGATGTCGTCGAACACCGGCAGACGCGTCAACCCTTCGACACCCTCGTGCGTGGTCGCAACCCCGAGGCGCGCGGCGCGGGCGAGACCGTCCGAATCCGGATCGATACCGACCATCGCGCCCATTTCGAGGTGCTTGCTGTTACGCATGATCTTGATCATCAGGTCGGTGCCGATGTTGCCCGAGCCGACGATCGCCACCTTCAGTTTTCCGGAAGCCATGTTGTGTATTCCTTCGTTAATTCGTTGAACCGGCGACGAACGTCGCGCGCACGCTGCCGAGCCCTTCGATCTGCGCGGTGTACGTCCCCGCGTCCTTGACGGCCACCATCGGGCCGAGCGCGCCGGTCAGCACGACGTCGCCCGCCCGCAGCGGCGTGCCGAGCTGCGCCATGCGATCCGCGAGCCACACGGCCGCGTTCAGCGGATTGCCGAGACACGCGGCGCCGCTGCCGCGCGACAGCACTTCGCCGTCGCGCGACAAGGTCATCGCGCACGCGGTCAGGTCGATCTGCGACAGCGGCACCGGCCGGCTGCCGAGCACGAAGAGCGCGTTCGACGCGTTGTCCGACACGGTGTCGACGAAGCGGATGTCCCAGTTCTGGATGCGGCTGTCGACCACTTCGATCGCGGCGAGTGCATACGCACTGGCGCGCAGGATGTCGACGAACGTGTGCTTTTCATGCGTGAGGTCGCGCTCCAGCACGAGCGCGATTTCCGCTTCGACCTTCGGCTGGATGAGCGTCGCGAGCGGCATCGGCTCGCTGTCGCCATAGGCCATGTTCGCGAACAGCGCGCCGAAGTCCGGCTGATCGACGCCGAGCTGCTTTTGCACCGCGAGCGACGTGAGGCCGATCTTGCGGCCGACAATGCGCTCGCCGGCGGCGACGCGCGCATCGACGTTCGCTTGCTGCACCGCGTACGCGGTCGCGATGTCGTCGAGCGCGATTTCGCCGCGCACGGGCGCGATGGTGTTGCGCGAAGCCTCGGCGTCGCGCAGCCGCGCGGCGAGCGTCTTCACGAGATTCTGGTCCGGCATCGGAGTCTCCTTGTTTCGACCGTTGGTGTCACGCCGTGACAGGCGAGGCGTGCATCGTAGCGAAACCGGCGATCCACTCGGGAATCGCGCGGTAGTAATCGAGCGATGCTTGATATTTCCCATACGCGGCGAGCGCGCCGAACGCGCCGACCCACGTGCGGATCTCGTGTGCCGACTTGCCGCCGTCGCGCGTGATCGCGTCGTTGGTCATGCCGTCGACGGCCTGCAGTTCGCCCGATTCGAGATGCGCGAGGAATGCGCGGTCCCATTCGGGATTCAGCGGATGCAGGTGGCTGTCGCCGGCCGTGAACGTCTTCGCGGCAGCCACCGTGCGCGCCTGCCGCGCGGCGCGCGACTCCGGCGTCGGGTCGCGCCCGGCGATCAGCCGTTCAGCGACCTCGTCGTTCGCGTTCGCCAGTTCCGGCACCGGCGGCTCGTGCGAGATGCCGCCCGAGCCCACGACGAGCACGCGCTTGTCGGTGCGCGACAGGAAGCGGCCGATCGCGTCGCCGAGCAGCCGCGCACGACGCAGCGTCGC
Source organism: Paraburkholderia sp. (assembly GCA_035492135.1). Classification (GTDB taxonomy): domain Bacteria; phylum Pseudomonadota; class Gammaproteobacteria; order Burkholderiales; family Burkholderiaceae; genus Paraburkholderia. The sequence continues at coordinate 89,615 of DATJJN010000084.1, forward strand.
CATCGGCGGCGCGACGGAGTTGATGAACACGGGGATCACCGGGTAGCGATCGAGGCCGCCCGTCAGCGCTTCGAGCGCCTGCGCGCAGCCGTGATCGACCTGCATCCGGTACGACAGCGCAACGTCGATATCCGCGGCGAGCACGCTCTCGGACAGTGCCAGCGCGAGCGCTTCCGGCACCGGCAGCGCGCCCGCGAGGCTCTTGAAATCGCCGATCGCGTTCGCCCGCGCGCCGATGCAGAACGGCGGCATCAGGTCGTAAAAGAAGCCGTTGTAGTGGTCCGGCGCGAACACGACGATCAGCTCGGGATCGAAGGCGCGCACGCGCTCGCGGGCGGCGGCCATCGCGGCTTCGACTTCGGCGACGACGTCCGGCGCCGGATCGAAATAGCCGTGCAACGGCGTGTGGGAAAGACATTCGAGGTGAATCGGCATCCTCATGCTCCTGCGGTTTGAGCGACTGCGGCCTCGCCTTGCGCGGGGCGCGGCGACGGCGTGAAAGCGGGGGCCTCCGTGCGGGCGGCGTCGGTCGTGCCCAGCTTGCCCGCGAGTTCGACGATCGCGCCGGACACCTGCTGCGGCGCGCACACGCCGGCGACGAAGCGGTCAGGGCGCAGCAGCGCGACCGATTGCGGAATGCGACTGAACCAGTCCTTGATGCGGCCCGTCACGTCGCCGATCGCGTCGACGCCTTCCGGCACGTCCTCGGTGTAGCGCAGTTGCACGTCGGGCTTGCCGATCACGAAGCGAATGCCGATGCGCTCCGCGAGCGCGCGCGCGTCGTTCGTGAGGCCGAACGTCGGATCGGTGCCCCAGCCGAGCACGACGAAGTGATTGCCGATTGCATCGTCGAGCCGCATCACCTGGCCATCGGCGGTGCGCACGCGCGGCTGGATGAAGAGACGCCCGACCGGCGAGTCCGCGAGCTTGTTCTTGCCGTACGCGAGCTGACCGAGGAACGAATCGCGTTTCTCGCTCATCAGCCCGAGCAGGCGGCCCGGCGCCGAGTTGCCCGAGCGTTCGAGCACGCGCGCGAGCCAGCCGCCAGCATGCTTTTGCTCCGGCAGCAGCACGACGCCCGATTCGTAGCGCGGCATCGGCTTGAAGCGCATCTCGACGAAATAGCGCTTCACGGACGGGAACAGATTGAACGAGCGCACGAACAGATCGCGAAAGCGCCGGCCGAACGGCGTGTTCGGCGCGAAGATGTCGCCCGCGACTTCGGACAGGTGGATCATCGAGCGCGCGTGCGCGCGGCGCTCCATCGTGTAGGTGTCGAGCAGGCGCGAGCTCGCCGTGCCCTTCACGACCATCGCAAGCTTCCAGCCGAGGTTGTTCGCATCGCGGATCCCGCTGTTGTAGCCCTGGCCCTGCCACACCGGCATGATGTGCGCGGCGTCGCCCGCGAGCAGGATGCGATCGACGCGGAACGTCGACGCGAGCCGCGCATTGTGCGTGTACACGCGCTTGCGGATGTAGTCGACCTTGTCCGGATCGGCGACAATCTTGCGGATCAGCGCGGCCATGTTCTCCGGCTTCGACAGTTCCTCTTCCGTTTCGCCCGGCATCACCATGAACTCGAAGCGGCGAATGCCGTGCGGCAGCGCGGCCGACACGTACGGGCGCTCGTGGTCGCAATGCATGTAGATATGCGGCGAGCCGACCGGATCGTTGCGCACGTCGACGACGATCCACTGATTGGGCTTCGTGCGGCCTTCGAACGGCACGTTCAGCACGCGGCGCACGAAGCTGTTGCCGCCGTCCGCGCCGACCATGTGCGACGCGCGGATCGACACGACCGCGCCGTTCGCGTCGCGCGCTTCGATGCTCACGCCGTCCGGGTCCTGCGTGAACGACTCGACCGAATGGCCGAACAGCACCTGCACGTGCGGGAAGCGCGTCAGGCCGTCGTACAGCACGCGGTCCGCGATCGGCTGAAGGAACGCGTTGCGGCGCGACCAGCCGAATTCGTCGGTGCGCGGCTCGATCGACGCGAAGCAGTGGCCGTCCTTCGTGACAAAGCGCATCCAGTGGTCGGGCGTCGTGTGCGGCAGCAGCTCGTCGGCGAGGCCGACGGACTGAAATACGCGCAGCGCTTCGTCGTCGAGGCCGATCGCGCGCGGATAGTCGATGATCTCCGCGAGCCGCTCGACGAGCGTCACGCGTACGCCACGCAGGCCGAGGATGTTCGCGATCATGAGGCCGACCGGGCCAGCGCCGATGATCGCGACGTCGGTAGTGAGCGTGCTGTCGCGACCGGTGTCGGCCGCGTGGACGGGGGTGGCGTTCATGTGTCTCCTTCGGCGCGGCGCGCGGCGCGCCAACGCTGCTGCCGCGCCGCGCGAGAGGACGCGTGGCGTCGGTGCCGTCTGTGTTCTTCGGGATGAGTCCGGCGCGGGTGCACGCCGCTTGTCGCCTGCTGTTATCCGCGCCGGCGGTGTCCGGGCAGGTACTGAGGCGGGGTCGTGTGGCGATTAGCCACAATGCGTCTCCTTGACTCTGATTTTGGAGCGAGTCTAGGCTCCGGCCGTTGCCCGTTCAACAATTTCACTAAAATGTGCACACAGTGCACAATATTGTTTTTAAAAGAGTTTTCAGCGCAATGAACAAGTATGCGAACGTCCGTGGACTGGCCCGCGGGCTCCAGGTGCTGCGGGCGCTGAACGCGATGGAAAACGGCCGCGCGACGAGCCAGCAACTGAGCGAGGCGACCGGTCTGCACCGCACCACGGTGCGGCGTCTGCTGGAGACGCTGGTGGACGAGAACTACGTGCGCCGCAGCGCGTCGGACGACAGCTTCCGGCTCGCGCTCGACGTGCGCGCGCTGTCCGAAGGCTTCACCGACGACGAACTGGTGGCGACCGCCGCGCCACCGGTGATGGCGCAGCTGCTGCAGCGTCTCGTGTGGCCGTCGGACCTGACGACGCCGGACGGCGACGCGATGCTGATCCGCGAGACGACGCACCGCTTCAGCCCGCTGTCGTTCAACCGTTCAATGGTCGGACGGCGGCTGCCGATGCTGTTGACCGCGGCCGGCCGCGTGTATTTCTCGACGTGCCCCGAGCCCGAGCGCAACGACATTCTCGATTTGCTGCGCGCCGGCGCGGGCGGCGAGCAGCAACAGAAGCTCGCGCTCGACGACACGTTCGTGCGCAACCTGATCCGCCAGACGCGCGCCGACGGCTTCGGCTCGAACCACGGCGACTGGTCGGATCAGCGCAAGATCGGCGCGCTGGCGGTGGCGATCTCGTCGGGCGGGCGGGTGCTCGCGAGCCTGAACGTGATCTACCTGGAACAGGCGATCAGTCCCCCCGAAGCCGTGCGGCGCTTTCTGCCGGAGTTGCAGCGCGCGGCGGACGAGATCGCGGACGCGCTGCAAATCCAGACGCAGGCGCGCAGCGTCGCGAGCGAGGCGTCCGACACCTGAGCGAGCCGAGAGGCGCCGCGTTTCACCCCCGCACAGCGTGCTCGCGGACGAGTTCGAGCAGCCCCGCCAGCTCGGCCGAATGCGGCGTGTCACGGGACACTTCGCGCGACACCATCAGCAACTCCACGCGCGGCGGCTCGCCTTCGAGCGGCCGCGTGCAGATCGCGTGGCTCGTCAGCGACGACACGTACTCGGGCAGCAGCGCGAAGCCGAGTCCCATGCCGACGAGGTTCAGGTTCAGCAGGATGTTCGTCGCCACCTGCGCAACGTTGGGATGCAACTTGTGCGCGTCGAAATACGCGCCGACGACGTTGTGCACGCGCCCGGAAAAGAGCGGATGCGTGCTGATGAACGGCTCGCCGTCGAGCATCGCCGGCGCAATCCGTTCGAGCTTCGCGAGCGGATGCGACGCCGGCAGTACGACGACGAACGGCTCGACCAGCACCACCTCGCTACGCAGCTCCGGCGACTGCACGGGGCTGCGCATGAACGCAACGTCGATCTCGCCGCGCAGCAGCGCCGGCTCCTGCTCGGCGGTCGGCAGGCTGCGCAACTCGACATTCACGTCCGGAAAGCGCAGACGCAGACGCGGCAGGATCGCCGGGAAAATCGCGATCTCGGCGGCCGGCACGAAGCCGATCGTCACCGTCGCGCGCCCCCTCTGACCGACCTGACGCGCGCGCGCGACCGCGCGATCGGCTTGCGCCACGACAAGACGCGCTTCCGCGAGAAACACCGTTCCCGCTTCGGTCAGCTCGACCTTGCGGCGCGTGCGCTCGAATAGCGGCACGCCGACCTCGTCTTCGAGATTGCGGATCTGCTGGCTCAGCGACGGCTGCGCCGTGTGCAGGCGCTCTGCCGCGCGCGTGAAGCTCAGCTTGTCGGCGACGGCGATGAAGTAGCGAAGATGGCGAAGTTCCATTCGGCGTATCGGTATCGGGTCGCGGCTGTTATAGGCCGCACGTCTGAAAGCAAACAAACAAAATATTTCACTTCGCGCTCGTGCGCAACGATGATCCGGTCCGTTCCCCATGCGGGAATCAAAAAACCCATGAAGGAGACACGAATGTCCGACCCCATCGACATCGATGCGCTGGTGGACGCGCGCGAAGGCCGCGTCACGTCGTCGATCTTTACCGACCCCGCGATCTACGAACTCGAACTCGAGCGCATCTTCGGCCGCTGCTGGCTGTTTCTCGCCCACGAGAGCCAGATACCAAAGGCCGGCGATTTCTTCAACACGTATATGGGCGAAGACCCGATCGTCGTGGTCCGGCAGAAGGACTGCTCGATCAAGGCGTTCCTGAACCAGTGCCGCCATCGCTCGATGCGCGTGAGTTTCGCCGATAGCGGCAATGCTCGCGCGTTCACGTGCCCGTATCACGGCTGGTCGTATGGCGTCGACGGCGCGCTCGTCGACGTGCCGCTCGAAGAGCGCGCGTATCCGCAGGGCCTGTGCAAGGACAAGCTCGGTTTGCAGGAAGTCACGCGCGTCGCCGTCTACAAAGGCCTCGTGTTCGGCAACTGGGACGCCGGCGCGCCCGACCTCGAAGCTTACATGGGCGACATCGCCTGGTACCTCGACGGCGTGCTCGACCGTCGCGAAGGCGGCACCGAGATCGTCGGCGGCGTGCACAAGTGGGTGATCGACTGCAACTGGAAATTCCCGGCCGAGCAGTTCGCGAGCGACCAGTATCACGCGCTGTTCTCGCACGTATCCGCGGTGCAGGTGCTCGGCGTGAAGGAAGGCGATACCGACAAGGCGCTCGGCGCCGGCCAGACTCCGCGCCCCGTGTGGGAAACCGCGAAGGACGCGATCCAGTACGGTGCTGCCGGCCACGGCAGCGGCTTCTTCTTCACCGAGCAGCCGGACGCGAACGTGTGGGTCGACGGCGAAGTCTCGCAATACTACCGCGACACCTATCCGGAAGCCGAGGCGCGCCTCGGCCGGACCCGCGCGCTGCGGCTCGCGGGCCACAACACGATGTTCCCGACGTTGTCGTGGCTGAACGGCACCGCGACGCTGCGCGTGTGGCATCCGCGCGGACCGAACCAGGTCGAGGTGTGGGCATTCTGCATCGCGGACAAGAACGCATCGCCCGAAGTGAAGGCCGCGTTCGAGCGCAGCGCCACGCGTGCATTCGGCCCCGCGGGCTTCCTCGAGCAGGACGATTCGGAGAACTGGGTCGAAATGCAGAAGGTGCTGCGCGGCAGCCGCGCAAAGAAGACGCGCCTCGCGCTCGAAATGGGGCTCGGGCAGGAGCGCGTGCGCGACGACGGTATTCCTGGCATCACGAACTACATCTTCTCGGAGACGGCCGCACGCGCGCTGTATCGCCGGTGGGCTGATCTGCTGATCTCCGATAGCTGGGATGAAGTGCTCGAACGAACGAAGCAATACGAAGCGGAGGTGCTGAAATGAGCGACGTCGCCGAACTGATCAACGCCGAAACGAACGTCCCGCTGGAACTGCATCACGCGATCGAGCAATTCCTGTATCGCGAAGCCGAACTGCTCGACGACAAGCAGTTTCGCGACTGGCTCGCGCTGATGTCCGACGACATCCGCTACACGATGCGCACGACGGTAAACGCGCAGACGCGCGACCGTCGTCGCGGCAACGAGCCGCCGACCACGTGGATCTTCAACGACACGCATTTTCAGCTCGAACGTCGTATTGCGCGGCTCGAAACCGGCATGGCGTGGGCGGAGGAGCCGCCGTCGCGTACGCGCCATCTGGTGACGAACGTGCGCGTTCGGCCGACCGGCACGCCCGACGAATACGACGTGCGCGTGAACTACCTGCTGTACCGCGGGCAGAAGGAGCGCGACGAAACGTTCTACGTCGGCCGCCGTCTGGACCGGGTGCGCCGCGTCGCGAGTCCGCACGGCTGGCAGGTGTGCCGCCGCGAAATCACGCTGGATCAGGCGACGCTGACCTCCCACAACCTGAGTGTGCTGTTCTGATCATGACCCGACTGTTTGTGTGCCAGGACGACGCGCTGTCCGATGGCGAAGCGATCAAGATCGACGGCCCCACCGAAGCAATCGCCGTGTTCAAGGTCGGCGGCGAGCTGTTCGCGCTGAACGACCGTTGCAGCCACGGTAACGCTTCGATGTCCGAAGGCTACATCGACGACGATGCGACCGTCGAATGTCCGCTGCACGCAGCACGTTTTTGCCTGAAGACCGGCACCGCGCTGTGCCAGCCGGCCACCGATCCGTTGAGGACCTTTCCGGTTGCGCTGATCGACGGCGCCGTCTACGTCGACTTGCCGGAGGCGTCATGACGGTGTCGTCGCGCTGGCTCGACGGCGAAGTCGCGCTGATCACCGGCGGCGGCCCGGGCCTCGGCCTCGCGCTCGCCGAACGGTTTCTCGACGAAGGCGCGTCTGTCTGCGTGCTCGAACGGTCTGCCGACAAAGTCGCGGCATTGCGCGAGCGCTTCGGCACACGCGTCGCCGCGGTGCAGGGCGACGTGACGTCGTATGCGGACAACGAGCGCGCGGTCGCGACCGCCGTCGAGACGTTCGGCAAGCTCGACACGTTCATCGGCAACGCGGCGATCTGGGACCACGGGTCGAGCCTCGTCGACCTGTCGCCGGAACAGCTCGACAACGGCTTCGCCGAACTCTTTTCGATCAACGTGAAGGGCTACCTGCTCGGCGCAAAGGCCGCCGCACGCGCGCTGATCGCCACCGAGGGCAGCATGATCTTCACGCTGTCGAATTCCGCGTTCTATCCGGGCGGCGGCGGCCCGCTGTACACCGCGAGCAAGCACGCGGCCGTCGGCATCATCCGCCAGCTCGCGTATGAACTCGCGCCGAAGGTGCGCGTGAACGGCGTCGGTCCGTGCGGGATGGCGAGCGATCTGCGGGGACCCGCATCGCTCGGCCAGCAGGATCTGCGCATCATGGATTCGCGCACGCCCGAAGCGATCGCCGGCATTCTGCCGCTGCAGTTCTTCCCGTCGCCCGCCGATTTCACCGGCCCGTTCGTGCTGCTCGCGTCACGCGCGAACAACCGCACGCTGTCCGGCGTGATGATCAACGCGGACGCAGGTCTCGGCATTCGCGGCATCCGTCATGTGGCCGGCGGCCTGCATCTGTAACGGAGCGACGGCGATGACACTTTCCACCATCGTGATCGTCGGCGCGGGTCAGGCCGGCGCGATCGCGGCCGCCGAACTGCGCCAGCAGCGCTACGAAGGGCGCATCGTGCTGATCGGCGACGAACCGCACGCGCCGTACGAGCGGCCGCCGTTGTCGAAGGACGTGTTGCTGAAGCCGGACGCCGCGGGCCGCGCGATCCACGCCGACGATTTCTATCAAGAGCAGCGAATCGAACTGATGCTCGGCGCCGCGGTCGATGCGATCGACGCGAACGCCCGCACCGTCACGCTCGGCAACGGCGATACGCTCGCGTACGACAAGCTGTTGCTCGCGACCGGCGCGCGCGCGCGCCGCCTGCCGATGCTCGACGCGCTCGGCGACGACGTCTACACGCTGCGCACGCTCGACGACGCGCGCCGGCTGCGGCCCGTGCTGCAGCCGGGCCGCCGCGTGCTGCTCGTGGGCGCGGGCGTGATCGGCCTCGAACTCGCGTCGAGCGCGACGGATCTCGGCGCACGCGTGAGCGTGATCGAGCAGGCGCCGCTCGCGATGATGCGCTGCTCGCCGGCGGTGCTGAACCGCCACCTGTGCGACGTGCATCGCGCACGCGGGGTCGAGTTGCACCTGGGCGTGGCGCTCGAACGCGCGGAACGCGACAACGGCGAAATCGTGCTGACGTTGCAGGACGGCACGCGCATTGCCGGCGACGCGGTGATCTACGGAATCGGCGTCGAGCCGGACACCGCGCTCGCGCAACGCGCGGGCCTTCGCGTCGACAACGGCATCGCGATCGACGCGCAGTGCCGCACGTCGGATCCGCACATCCATGCAGCCGGCGACGTCGCGAGCCAGTGGGACGACGCGAGCGGCCGCCATCTGCGACGCGAGACATGGGAGAACGCGAAGGACCAGGCCATCGCCGCCGCCCGCTCGATGCTCGGCGTGGCGACGGAAGCGAGCGAGGTGCCGTGGTTCTGGACCGATCAGTGCGGGCTCAACGTGCAGTTCGCCGGCGACATGGCCGCGCCCGAATGGATCGTGCGCGGCAAGCTCGACGCTCCGCCGTGCGTGCTGTTCGGCGTCGATCGCGAAGGCGCGCTCGTCGCCGCGATCACCGTGAATCAGGGCCGCGACATGCGCAGCGCGAAGGAGTTGATCGCGAAACGCGCCCGCGTCGCGCGCGACATGCTCGCCGACCCGCAGCAGAATCTGCGCACGCTCGCACGCAGCGGCGGCGGCGCGTGACGTTGAAAAAAGCGTCGGCGGATGCTTGCACGAGCGCTGGAGTCCCTCTATAATTCGCGCCTTCTGTAGGCTCGTAGCTCAGCTGGTTAGAGCACCACCTTGACATGGTGGGGGTCGTTGGTTCGAGTCCAATCGAGCCTACCAACGAATAGTGCAGCGCAATTCGGCAATGACGCAGTCCGTTTTTCGCGGTCTGCGTCATTGTCGTTTTTGCGCGGCATGCCTTGCGACGTCGTGCGCCCAAAGCACGAATGCTGCTATCGATAGCCCCCGGCGGCGCGCATAGCTTCGCACGATTCATCGGTTCTTCTCGCGGCGCGATCCTGCTTGAATGGGTATTCCCCCACTGCACGAGGAGACCCACGATGTCCGACGTTCAGGTTGCCCGTTCCGACGCTTCGCCCATCGGTTCCCATTCGATCGCCGCGCACGAGCTCGACTTGCATCCGGTCGCGGGCCGCATCGGCGCGCGCATCGATGGCGTGCGGCTCGCCGCCGATCTCGACGCTGCGACGTTCGATGCGATCCATGCGGCGCTGCTGCGCCACAAGGTGCTGTTTTTCCGTGGCCAGCACCATCTCGACGATGCCGCGCAGGAAGCGTTCGCACGCCGCTTCGGCGATACCGTCGCGCATCCGACCGTGCCCGCCGTCGATGGCGGCAGCCTTCTCGAACTCGATTCGCTGCACGGCGCGCGCGCGAATTCGTGGCACACGGACGTGACATTCGTCGACGCGTATCCGAAAGTGTCGGTGCTGCGCGCGGTCGTGATTCCGCCCGTCGGCGGCGATACCGTGTGGGCGAACACTGCCGCCGCTTACCAGCACCTGCCCGAATCGCTGCGCCAGCTCGCCGACACGCTATGGGCGCTGCACACGAACGCGTACGACTACGCGTCGACGCACGCCGGCGCGGACGACGCGCAACTCAAGCGCTATCGCGAAGTGTTCACGTCGAAGGTCTACGAGACCGAGCATCCGGTCGTGCGCGTGCATCCGGAAACCGGCGAGCGCGCGCTCGTGCTCGGCCACTTCGTGCAGCGGTTGAAGGGATTGTCTGCGCAGGATTCCGCGCATCTGCTGCAGATTTTCCACGAGCACGTGACGCGGCTTGAGAACACCGTGCGCTGGCACTGGCGGGAAGGCGACGTCGCGATCTGGGACAACCGCGCGACGCAGCACTATGCGATCAACGATTACGGCGATGCGCGTCGCGTCGTGCGGCGCGCGACGGTGCGCGGTGAAGTGCCGGTCGGCGTGGATGGCCGCACGAGCGTCGTGGTGAAGGGCGACGGGCAGACGCTGCAGTGAGCGTGCAGACGCGCGGGAGAACGGCGGCGACGCGGCTCGCCGCCGCCGTTCCGGTCAGTCGAGTGCCTTGTCGTCAGGATGCGCAAACAATTCCTTCATCTGCACGGACAACGGATATTGCAGGTTCATCCCGTTTGGCGGAATCGGCTGCGTAAACCACTTGGCGTACAGCTTTTCCATCTCGCCGGACGTCTGCATCTTCGACACGGTGTCGTCCACGAGCGCCTTGAACGGCGCATCGTCGCGACGGAACATGCACGCGTAGTTCTCGGACACCGGCGGCGTGCCCGTCACGATGTAGTCGTTCGCGTCCTTCGACTTCGCGCGCTCGCCGTACAGCAGCGGCTCGTCCATCACGAACGCGACCGCGCGGCCCGTCGTCACGTTCATGAACGACTCGGCGTGATCCTTCGCGCTGATGATCGTCATGTTCATGTGTTTGTCTTCGTTCATCTTGCGCAGCATGCGCTCGTCGGACGTGCCCGCGGTCGTCGCGACGGTCTTGCCCGCGAGATCGGCGAAGTCCTTCACGCCCGAATCCTTGCGCGTAATGAAGCGGATGCCGTACAGGAAGATGCTGTCCGAGAACGCGGCCTGATTCTCGCGCTCGAATGTGTTCGTCGTCGATCCGCATTCGATGTCGATCGTGCCGTTCTGCACGAGCGGAATGCGGTTCTGCGACGTGATCGGGATCGTCTTCACGCGCAGGTCCGACATCGCGAGTTTCGCCTTTACCGCGTCGACGATCTTCAGCGCGATCTCCTGCGAATAGCCGACGACGTTCTCGTTCGCGTCGTAGTACGAGAACGGGATCGACGACTCGCGCGTGCCGAGCACGATCACGCCGCTGTCGTGCACTTTCTTCAGCGTGCCGGTCAATTCCTCCGCGTGCGCGAGCCCCATCGACAGCCACGCCAGCGCCAATGCCCCGAACGTCCTGATCTTGCCCATCATGTCTCCTCGCACCCGTGCGGACCCGTCGAAGTGTTCCCATCCAAAATAGAGAACTCAATGCATTTTTGAAATATGGTTATATCCAGCTGTTATAAAGCGTTGAGCCCGCAATGGGGTCGATTTCCGGCGAGCCCCGTCCAACGGAGCATTGCGGGAAATCGCCATCCGCCTTCTGGCGCTCGCGCAACTCCATTCCTGGCTAATGGACGTCCCTGCCGCGTTGAAACATTTCGGTATACTCGGCCGCTTTGTTAATACGATTTTTCGCGGCATTCCGCGCGCGAAAAGGTCCGCTCCTCGCCATGTCCGATCTGTCCTCGTCCCTCGGCGGCACCTCTCGCCGCCTCGTCAATATCAATCCGAAGCCGCTCGCCGTCGCGCTCGCGCTCGTCGTGCTCGGCGCGATCTACCTCGCGCAGACCGTCAGCGGCCTGCAGGCGGTGCTGTACGTCGTCGGCGCTGCGATGGGCATCACGCTCTATCACGCGGCGTTCGGCTTCACGTCCGCGTGGCGCGTGTTCATCGCGGACGGCCGCGGAGCCGGCCTGCGCGCGCAGATGGTGATGCTCGCGATCGGCGTGCTGCTGTTCTTCCCGGCGCTGTCGGCGGGCACGCTGTTCGGCCATCCGGTCGTCGGCGAAGTGTCGCCGGCCGGCACGTCGGTCATCGTCGGCGCATTCATGTTCGGCATCGGCATGCAACTGGGCGGCGGCTGCGCGTCGGGCACGCTGTACACGGTCGGCGGCGGCAGCACGCGGATGATCGTCACGCTCGTCGCGTTCATCGTCGGCTCGGCGATCGGCACCGCGCACATGCCGTTCTGGAAGTCGCTGCCGTCGCTCAAGCCGACGTCGCTCGTGCAGGTGCTCGGCGTCGGTCCGGCGATCGTGCTGAACCTCGCCGCGTTCGCAGCGATCGCCGCGCTGACCGTCGTGATCGAGAAGCGCCGTCACGGTCGCCTCGTGAACGACGTCGAGCGCGCGCCGAACGCGTCGCCGTGGCTGCATGGCCCGTGGCCGCTCTTCGCGGGCGCGGTCGCGCTCGCGATCCTCAACTTCATCACGCTCGCGCTGTCGGGCCATCCGTGGGGCGTCACGTCGGCGTTCGCGCTGTGGGGCGCGAAGGCGTTCGCGGCAGTCGGCATCGACGTCGCGAACTGGACGTTCTGGAGCGCCGGCCCGAACGCGGCCGCGCTCGCCGCGCCGATCAGCCACGACGCGAAGTCGGTGATGGACATCGGCATCGTGGTCGGCGCGATGATCGCCGCGGCGCTCGCCGGCCGCTACGCGCCGGTGTGGCGCCTGCCGCTGCGCTCGTTCATTGCCGCGGTCGTCGGCGGCCTGATGCTCGGCTACGGCGCGCGACTCGCGTACGGCTGCAACATCGGCGCGTATTTCAGCGGCATCGTGTCGGGCAGCCTGCACGGCTGGCTGTGGCTCGTCGCGGCATTCTGCGGCAACGTGATCGGCACGAAGCTGCGGCCGGCGTTCGGTCTCGCGGTCGAACGCGTGAAGCAGACGGGCTGCTGATTCCGCCCGCACCGCACCGGTTTCGACAAAGGGCAACGCGTCATGCGTTGCCCTTTTTGCTTTGGGGCCGCGCGGCGCGTCACGACGACTGTCCGCAGACTGGCCTACCGGCCGCGAGAAAAACTGTCTCTGTTCACGCGCCGCGCGTCGCCGACAATGCGGTTTCCTCCACCCTGCTGCGAATCGCACCATGACGGCGTCCACGTTGTTCTCCGCGAACGCGATGCTCGCATATACCGCGTATTTCATCGGCACCGCGAGCCCCGGTCCCAGCAATCTCGCGATCATGTCCGTGGCGGCCAATCGCGGACGGCGGGCGGCGTCGGTGTTCGCGCTCGGCGTCGTGTCCGGGTCGATGTGCTGGGCGACGGTCGCGGCGCTCGGTCTGTCGGCGGCATTGATTGCGTGCGCGCAATTGCTGGTCGCGATCAAGATCGCCGGCGGGCTGTATCTGCTGTGGCTCGCGCTCAAATCGGCGCGCGCCGCGTGGTCGCCGCCGCCCATGCGCGCCCGCGAGGCCACGCCGGAGTCGGCCGGCGCGCGGCTGTATCTGAACGGCGTGCTCATGCATCTGACGAATCCGAAGGCGATCTTCGTGTGGATGTCGATCGTTTCGCTGTCGTCGAGCCGCGCGGGCGTCGTGCCGTACGGCGTGATTCCGTGTTGCGCGGCGATCGGGTCGGTCGTCTTCGTCGGCTATGCGCTGCTGTTCTCGACGGACGTCGCGCGCCGGCTTTATCGCCGGTTTCAGCGGGCGATGAACGCGCTGCTCGCGGTGGCGTTCGCGTCAGCCGGGTTGCGGCTGCTCGCGGCGCGGGGGTGAGGGGCTTGCGGTTGTGCCATGCCGCGGTTGTGCCATGCCGCGGTTGTGCCTTCCGCGGTTGTGCCTTCCGCGGTTGTGCCGTCCACGCCTGTTTCTCCGCGCTTGTGCCCTCCACGCCTGTGCGGTCCACGCTAAACGTGCCGCGCTAACCGTACCGCCCCTGCCCACTACCCCCCGGTCCTGAACCCCAGCGCCGCGGCCTTGGCCTTCAGGTCTGCGAAGCGGTCTTCCGTCGGGGTCGCCACGGCTCGCGACTGATCGATCGACGACGTCGACGGCCCCGACGGCAAGATCGAACCCACGCACGCCCCGCCGAACGTGCCTTGAGCCACGTTGAACGCCGGCACGTCGGCGCGCGGCGCGCCGGCGAAATCGAGCGCACAGGCGAGGTTGACCGTCGCCGTATCGCTGCCGCGCACGCCGAGCGGCGCGAGTCCGAAACGCCACTGCAGCAGCGCGTGAATCGAGCTCGGATCGAACGGATAGCGCGTCACCGTGCCCGCGCGAACGCGCGGCCCGAGCAGCGCGAGCGGCACGCGAAATCCGAGCCGTCCGTCGTTGCCGAGCGCCTGTTCGTTCTTGCTGATCGGTCTGACGGGCGGCACCACGTGTTCGAGAAATCCGCCCCATTCGTCGTACACGACGATCATCAGCGTGCTGCCCCAGTTCGGGCTCGTGGACAACGCGCTGTACACCTGCGCGAGAAACGCTTCGCCGTTGCGAATGTCGGCGTGCGGATGGTCGTCCGACGACGTGCCCTCGCCTTCGCCGGCGAACGCCGGATCGACCATGCTGAACGGGGGCAGCGCGCCCGCTGCGGCATCCGCGAGAAATTCGGCGAACGGACGCGAGATGCCCAGATACCGGTCGCCGAACAGCGCCGTGAACGGCACGTCGTGATAGTAGTAAGTGGCCCCGACGTTCGCCGCGCTGAGCCGGTCCCAGATCGTGGCGAGCGACGAGTCGTCGAGGCTGTCGTCGAGCCGGTCCGTCGCGCCGCTGTGCAGATACAGCCGGTTCGGAAACGTGCTCGTCAGTATCCCGGTGAAGTAGAAATCGCCGATCGTGTAGTTCGTCGCGACGTCGGCGAAAAACTGCAGGTCCGCCGACGTGTAATAGCCGATCGGCAGCAGATCCCCTTGGACCAGGCTCGTGCCGGGCGTCAGCAGCCAGCCGTTCATCGCGCCGGCGGCCATCTGCGTGCGGCCGCCCTGGTAGCTGTGATTCGGGTCCTGATACGCGCATGCCTGGTAGCCGTACGCGGGATTGGCCGACAGCGCGAACGGCGTCTGCGTCGCGCCGAACGCGTCCTTGAACTGCTGGTTCGCGGGCCTCCCCTCGGCCCCCGGCACCCAGCTCAGGAAGTGGTCGAACGAGCGATTTTCCATCGTCACGACGACGATGTGGTCGATGCCGCTCGTCGCCGGGTCGGGCAATGCCGGGCGCGGCAGACTATAGCGATCGGCGCCGTTGGGCGACGGAACGTCGACGATCGACGGCGCGGGACCATCGCCGCTATCGCCGCCGCCGTCACCGCCGCCTCCACAGCCCGACAGCGCCACGCTGCCGGCCACCGCCGCCACGCCTGCGAGAAAACGACGGCGGTCATGGTGGGGCTGCACGTTCTTGTCGTCTTTCATCACACGTCTCCGATGTGGACCCAGCGCTGACGTCCTGGCGGGCGAGCCGCGAGCCGGCGTTGGTCAGCAAACCCCATTCCCGCGAAACGGGTTTCTCGCGGCTCAGGAAGCGGGATTGCTCACACCAATGAGGTGCTCGTCCACGTCGTAGAAGCGGTAGAACACCCCGATCGGCGCGTCGACCGCGAGCGCCTGAAACGGGAAGCAGCGAGCGAGGTCTTGCGCGTGCGCGGCGTGCGCGGCGCGCGCGGCGTGCGCGGCGTGCGTCAGGCGGCGAAGGAAGTCGTCGGTGATATCGGCGCGGAGTTCGCCGTTGCGATCGACGAACTGCCCCCACAGCGGCAGCGTGCGGAACTTCGATTCCGTGACGGTGGCACTCGCGGCGTACTCGCGCGGAAAGCATCGCTGATACGCGAGCAGGTTGTGCAGCCACGAGGTGCCGACGACGCGCGCCGCCTGTCGCTGATGACGTCCGACGTGCGCGAACAGCGACCGGAGTTCGGCGAGACGGTGCGGCAGACGCTCGATGGACAGCGGCGAAACGGCAGGCGAATCGACGTTCTCGAAATGCAGCCGCACGCGGCCCGCATCCTGCATCTCATACGAAAAGCAGCCGAACGTCGCGACCCTTTGCGGCGCCTGAAAGGCGTCCGCGTGCGCGAGATAGAAGCGATGCGTCCATTGCGCGAGATCGGTCTCGCGATGCACGCCGTCCACGTAACGGCGCCACGCCGGATGCGCAGGATCGAACGCGCGACCGAGCCCGAAGCGGACATAGAGATTCGTGTAGTCGAGCAACGCGCGCTCGATCGGCACGCCGGTCAGTTCGGCGGCGAGCGTCGCGAAGCGGAGTTGCAGCGCGAAAAACGCCTTGCTGTATTGCACGCGAAGATGCCCCCGATCGATCCGTTGCTAACCTTCACCCCAAAAGAAAACGGCCGACGCAGATTAGCACGCCGCCTTTCGCGCGCCATCGTCGAGACGCGATCCTCCCGCATCGCTTTCGATGCTTCACGCGAGCCTGAAACGTCGACGCGCGCGCGCAGCCTAGCATCGATATATGGACACTCCACACCCTACCCCCAGCCCCGCCCCGTTCACGCCCGCGCTGATCCGCATCGTCGCGACGGTCAGTGTCGGCTTCGTCGTCACGCAGCTCGACGTGACGATCGTGAATATCGCGCTCGCGCGACTGTCCGTGGCACTGCATACCGACGTGCCGCGGCTTCAATGGATCGTCGATGCGTACACGCTTTCGTTCGCCGTGCTGATGCTGTCGGGCGGCGTGCTCGGCGACCGCTACGGCGCGCGCCGGCTGTATGCCGCAGGCCTCGTCGTGTTCGCGCTCGCGTCGCTCGCGTGCGGGCTCGCGGGCTCGCCCGGCGCGCTGATCGCCGCGCGCGCGGTGCAAGGCATCGGCGCCGCCGCGATGCTGCCGAACTCGCTCGCGCTGCTCAATCACGCGTGCGGACACGATCGCGCGCTGCGGGCGCGCGCCGTGGGCTTCTGGACGGCCGCGGGCGCCGTCTCGATCGCGGCGGGCCCGGTCGCCGGCGGGTTGCTGATCGCCGCGTTCGGCTGGCGCAGCATTTTTTTCGTGAACCTGCCGCTATGCGCGGCCGGCCTCGCGGCCACGCTCGCGTGGGTGCCCGAATCGCGCCGACCCGCCGACGGCCCCGCGCCGGTCCGCAGCCTCGATCTGCGCGGCCAGCTGCTCGCGATCGTCGCGCTCACTGCATTCACGGGCGCGGTGATCGAGGCGCGGCCGCTCGGCTTCACGCACGTCGCGATCATCGGCGGATTCGTGCTCGCGTGTGTCGCCGCGTGGGCGTTCGTCGCGCTCGAAGCGCGCATCGCCGAGCCGATGCTGCCGCTCGCGCTGCTGCGCAACCGCACGTTCAGCGCGGCGGTGCTGTTCGGCATCTGCGTGAATCTGACGTACTACGGCACGGTGTTCGTGCTGACGCTGTATCTGCAGCACGCTCGCGGACAGACGCCGCTCGCGGCCGGACTCGCGTTCCTGCCGCTGACGGGCGGCTTTCTGCTGTCGAATGTCGCGAGCGGCTGGGCCGTCGCGCGCTACGGGACGCGCAGGCCGATGATCGTCGGCGCGCTCGTGGCGGCGCTCGGCTACGCGCTGATGGTGGCGGTCGACGCGAGCACGCCGCTCGCCGCGATCCTGCCGGCGTTCCTGCTGATTCCGGCGGGGATGGGCCTCGCGGTGCCCGCGATGACCACAGCCGTGCTCGGATCGGTCGAGCCCGCGCGAGCCGGCACGGCATCGGCCGCGCTGAACACCGCGCGACAGGCGGGCGGCGCGGTCGGCGTCGCGGCGTTCGGCGCGCTCGCGGGCAATGGTCTGGCGAATCAGGTCGTGGCCGGGTTGCACGTGTGCGCGGGGATCTCTGTGGCGCTGCTGCTGACGGCCGCGTGGCTCGCGCGACGCGTGCAGGTGCCGGGGAGCGGGAGGGAGCGGGAAGCGCGCGAGGCACGTGAACCACGTGAAGCACATGTGGTTCACAAGGCACGTGAAGCGCAGACGCACGGGTCACGCTGAGCGAGCGACACGCCGCGTCGCGCCGACAGCGCGCGTCGCTCAGTCATCACGTCAGGTTCAGCCCGCCATCGGACAGCAGGATTTCGCCGGTCAAGTAATCCGACGCGACGAGCATCGAGACGGCCTGAGCGATGTCTTCGGGGCTGGCGGCCCGGCGCATCGGTGCGCGTGTCTGTTCGTCATGGAGACACAGCCTGCCAGATCAGTGGTTATCCAACATCGAGCTGCGATTGTCGACGATTCGACCGACCGTGTCGACGCGGCTTACCACCCACCAGCGCGCCAACGCGAAGCGCTGTACGATGCAGGCTTATGGGGACGCCACGGCGGCGACCGCGCCTCGCCGCGCTTCTCGTCACGCCGACTGCATTCTTTCGCGTCATGCATCGGGCCCCCTCCCTCCGCTGAACGCCCCGCACCACCCTCGCGGTGCATCGCGTCTCGCGAGCCCTCCCTTCGTGGAGGCAAAACGGCCAGCGCCACGACCGGCCTGCGCTACAGGAACACCACCGCCCCGAAACAGCGGGCGAAGAACAGCGTGTTCCACATTGCACCGATTTCGATGGAAGCCGTCTCGGGATTCCATTGGAAGACCGGCACGCGGGCATCTTCCGCGCGCCTGCTCATCTGCAAGGAGGTAACAATGAAGTCCGCTTCTGTTTCTATCTCTGCATTGGCTCTCGCCGTTTCCTGCCTGATCGTGCCGTCGGCCCACGCGCAAACCTCTGGCGGCGACGTGGCCCATCAAGTGCGCGTCGCGCTCGCGCATAGCGGGGTGACGCTGTCGCATGTGAACGTCATCGCGCATGGGGGCGAGGTCGTGCTCGTCGGCTTCGTTCCCGAACTGCCGCAACGGGCGTTGGCCGAACGCGTCGCAGCAACGGTGCCCGGGGTGACGTCGGTCGACAACTGGCTCGGCGCCGATGGCGGCGTGCTCCACTGACCACCACAGGCCCGACCCGAGGTCCAGCCCGCATCCGGTTGCCGCCTTGCGCGCGCACTCAGGCGACCTGCCTCGGCTAACGTATCGACCGCCACGGGGCGGTCATCCGTCAACCTCGCGAACGCGGAGCCCGCTTTGATGCGGGCTTCGCGCAGAACGCCACGAATCCCCCACAACGGGGTCGACCGCCGTTTCGCCGCGCTTACGCGCAGGTACACTTGCGCTTTCCGGTTCCAGCGGCAGCCTGCTCATACAGCATGGAATTCAGGCAGATCCAGTACTTCATCGCGCTCTTCGAAGACGGCTCGGTCACGCGCGCCGCGAAGCGGCTCAACATCGTGCAGCCGGCGCTCAGCATGCAGATCGCGAAGCTCGAAGCGGAGCTTCGGCAAACGCTGTTCGAACGCGGCCCGCACGGAATGACGCCGACCGACGCCGCGCGCCAGATGTACCGCCTCTACACGCCGATCATGCGCGACATCGACCACGCGCGCGAGCAGTTGAGCCGGCCCGACGTGATCTTGACGGGCCGCGTCGCGCTCGGCATGGTCGCGTCGGAAACGCAAAGTGTGGGAGCGGAATCGCTCGCGAAATTCAGCGCGCTGTTCCCGCAAGTGGAGGTGTCGATCGCGGACGGCTTCAGCACGCAGCTGATCGACGCGGTCGAAGCGGGCCGGCTCGACGCGGCGATCATCAACCGGCCGCGCGGGCGGCTGACGCTCGACGTGGAACCGCTGCTCGTCGAGGAGATGGTCTACGTGACGAACGCCGCGCTCGGACCGGCGCTGCCCGAGGCCATCGATCTGACGAATCCTCCGGACATCGAACTGGTGTTGCCGACGCGCCGCAACGGCCTGCGCGGCGCGCTCGACGGCGCGCTGCTCGCCGCCGGCATCGTGCTCGCGCCGACCTTCGAAATCGATCTGCTGAGCACGATCGTGCAGTTCGTCGAGCAGAACAACGTCGCGACGATCCTGCCGCGCGTGGTCGTGCAGCGCCGCGTGGACGAACGCGTGCTGCGCGCGCACCGCATCGCGTCGCCGACGATCCTGCGGCACATCATTCAGGTCACGCACCCGAAGCGGCCGATCGGGGCCGCCGCGCAGGCGCTGATCGGCATCATCGCGGACGAGATCCGGCGCGTGACGACGGGCGTCAGCGCCGGCTGAACCGGCAGCGCGCTTACTTCATCTCCTCACTTCACTTCGCGCGACGCGCGGCCTTGTCGTCGAGCCGACCGAGCGTCTCCGGCACGACGAACGCGCCCACGAGAAAGATCACGCTGATCGCGCCGACGAATGCCGCGAGCGTCATCGGCAGTTGCGCGGCGTCGGTCGCGACGAGCGACACGAACGTCGGCATCATCCCGCCGATCGCAAAGCCGATGTTCCAGGACAGCCCGGTGCCGGTCGCGCGGATCGCGGTCGGGAAGCGTTCGTTCAGGAAGATCAGGATCGGCGCGTAGCCCGCGCTGCCGAGCGCGCTCAGCACGACCGCGTACACGCCGACCATCGTGATGCTGTGCGCGGTCGGCAGCAGCAGGAACAGCGCGGGCAGCATCACGAGGCGAATCAGCCCGAGCACGATGAACGCCCGCTCGCGGCCGATGAACGTGCTCATGTGCCCGGCCGCCACCGACGCGATCACGACCGCGATGCTCGACAGCAGCAGGATCGCGGCGGCCGCGCCGTTCGGCGCATGGATCACGACCTTCAGGAACGTCGGCAGGTAGCCCGACGTCAGGTAGTAGCCGCTGCCGCCGCCGATCGTCAGCAGCAGGTTCACGAACAGGATCGACCGGTACTCGCGCGAGAACAGCGTCGCGAGCGGCGAGCGCACGACGCGCTGCGCGCCCTGCTGCACCGCTTGCGCGGCTTTTTCGGCCTTCTCGGCCGCGAGCTTCTTCCACAGCGGCGACTCTTCGAGGCTGTTGAACACGAAGAGGCCGAGCACCGAACTGATGATCCCGGTGAAGAACATGCAGCGCCAGCCCCACACTTCGAACTGCGCGCCGGGGAACAGCGTCGACATCGTCAGGTACGTGAGCGACGCAAGCAGCGCGCCGAGTCCCGCGCCGCCGCCGCCGATCAGCCCCGACACCGCGCCGCGATACTTCGGCGCGACCGACTCGGTGCCGATCGTATGCGTCGACGCGACCACGCCGCCGACGAACACGCCCTGCACGAGCCGCAGCGCGAGAAACGCGATCGGCGCGATCACGCCGACCTGCGCGACCGTCGGCAGCGCGCCGAAGCCCGCCGTCGACAACCCGACGCCGACGACCGCGATGATCATCGCGCCCTTGCGTCCGTGCCGGTCCGCATACGAGCCGAAGAGTGCGGAGCCGAGCGGGCGCATCAGCACGGTGACGGCGAACGCGGCGTAGACCGCCGCGAGCGACAGCATCGCGTGCTCGGACGGAAAGAACAGCCGTCCGACGATCGGCGCGACGTACAACAGCACGAACAGGTCGAACAGATCGAGAGCCCAGCCGAGACACGAGGCGGCGACTGCCCCGATCACCCGCCGCTGGTCGATTGCCGCCACCGCGGCCCCTTCTTGCGCTGCTACCGACATCCTTATCTCCTTCCTTTGGTGGCGCCGGGCCGTCTTTTTATGCGGCGCGGCAGGGTAGGCACGCTGCAATGCGTGCTCTGTATTCGCCTCTTGCGGCATTTACTGTGCCGCGTCCGATACTTCGTCTTCCTTCACACTGTCCACGCGTCCGTGGGCGTGCGCGTTCACCATGGCGTCCGCGATCTTCTCCGCGATCATGATGGTCGGGATGTTCGTGTTCGCCGACGGCAGCCGCGGCATCAGCGATGCATCGACGACGCGCAGTCCCCGCGTGCCGATCACGCGTCCGAGCGGGTCCGCGACCGTGTCCCGTTCGCGCGGATCGCCCATGCGGCACGTGCCGCTCGCGTGCCACACGCCGAACACGTTCGCGCGGACGAACGCGGCCAGCGCGTCGTCGGCGGCGAGCAAGCCGCTCATCCGCTGGCCGCGCGTGACAAAGCGTTCGATCAGCGCGCGGCGCAGCGGCGCGGGCGCATCGAGCAGCACGCCGAGCGCGGACGTCAGCCACGCATTGCGGCGGCTCATGCGGCTCAGCGCCTTCACGCGCGGCGAAAACACAGCCGGAAAAAAGTCGCGCGGATCGCGCCCGAGCCCCGACGCGGCGACCACGTTCGCGAGCACGCGCACGCCGGTCATCAGCCGCTCGACGTCGCGTTCGTCGTCGAGCAGATTCAGGTCGACGCGCGGCGGCATCGCCGGGTCCGGCGACGCGAGTTGCACGCGGCCGCGCGAGTAAGGCCGGTTGCACCACAGGAAAAACAGGCCGAGCCGGTTGCCGAGCGCATGCCACGCGGCGCGCGTCGCGCTCGACAGATAGAGATCCGAAACATCGCAGCCGGCGACGCCGGACGTGAAGCGCGCGGCCGTCATGCTGGCGCGGCGGCGCGCGAGCGGCATCCGGTAGCGCGCTTCGAGGTAATGGCAGAACGTGAGCGACGGATGGTCCTGCAGATGGCGGCCGACGCCCGGCAGATGCAGCCGGCAGTCGATGCCGAGCGCGGCCAGTTCGCCCCGCGGCCCGATGCCCGCGCGCAGCAGCAGCGCGGGCGACTGCAGCGCGCCGGCGCTCAGCACGACTTCGCCCGCGTCGAACGTCACGCGCTCGCCGTTCTGCGCAACCGCGACGACGCCGCGCGCGCCGACGCCGTCCATCCGGATCGACTCGACGCGCAGCTTCGCGAAGATCGACAAGTTGGGACGACGGCGCGTGGCGGCGTCGAGATACGCGAGCGCGGTCGACACGCGCCGCTCATCGAGATTCGAAAACGCACCCGGAAAATAGCCGTCGCCGAACTCCGCGTTCTGATCCTGAAGCGGCGCGAAACCGTTTGCGCGCAAGCCGTCGGCGAACGCGCGGCAGAACGGCGGCCAGTCGTCCGGCATGATCCGGCGGATCGGCACCGGGCCGTCGCTGCCGTGCAACTCGCCGCGCGGAAAGTCCACGTCGCGCTCGAGCCGCCGGAAGTACGGCAGCACGTCGCGCCACGCCCAGCCGCTCGCGCCGTTCGCGGCCCAGTCGTCGTAGTCGCGCGGCAGGCCGCGATTCGCGGACTGCACGTTCACGCTGGAGCCGCCGCCCATCACGCGGCCCTGTTCGTACACGCGCGGCGCGGCGGTCTTCGTCGCGCGCGCGGTGAGGTTCGGCCAGATGTACGTGTCGCCGCAGAACACCGGCAGCGGATAGCTGTCGAGAATCTCGGCGGGCACCGCGCCGGGCGGCGTGTCCGCGCCCGCCTCGATCAGCGCGACGCGCACCGACGGCACCGCCGACAGCCGGTTCGCGAGCACGCAGCCCGCAGACCCGCCGCCGACGATCACGTAATCGAAGCGCTCCATGGCGCGTGTCTCCTCCGTTGTCGTTCTTATCGGCCGCGGAACACCGGCTTGCGTTTCTGATGGAACGCCTCGACGCCCTCGCGGAAGTCGTCCGACGAACGCAGCCGGCTATAGCAGTGGCCTTCGAGTTCGATCGCGATGGAAAGCGGCGCGTCCTCGGTGTCGTTCAGCAGCTTCTTCGCGGTGCGCTGCGCGAGCGGCGAGAACGTGCGCAGCTCGTCGACGAGCGCGTCGGTCGCCTTCTCCAGGTCCGCGTCCGCGACGCATTCGACCGCGATGCCCCAGTCGTACGCCTGCTTGCCCGGAATGCGGCGCGAGCGCATCACGATGTCCTTCGTGCGGCCGATGCCGACCATCTTCTGCAGACGCGCGGAGCCACCCGAGCCCGGAATCTGGCCGAGCTTCTGTTCGGGCAGCGCGTAGAACGTCGTGTCCGTCGCGATCCGGAAATCGCATGCGAGCGACAGCTCGAACCCGACGCCGAAGCAGAAGCCGCGATTCGCAACGATCACCGGCTTCGAACAGCGCGCTGGCGCGGCGACGTTCCATGCGAGCTTCGACACGTGTTCCGGCGATGCTTCGAGAAAGCCCTTGATGTCGCCGCCGCTCGAAAAGTGCTCGCCCTTCGCGCGCAGCACGATCACGCGCACGCGGTCGTCTTCGTCGAGCGCTTCGAACGCCGCGCGCAACTGGTCGCGCGCGTGCATCGAAATCACGTTGAACGGCGGACGGTCGAGCACGATGTCCGCGCGCTCGCGGGCCGCGTCGATCTCGATCGAAAAGCCGTCGAGTTTTTCCAGCAGCGTCTGGCCGCGGTGGGTCAGGTCGGTCATGAGCGTTACTCCTTCGTGGTTTCTGACTGGGTGACGACGGCGCCGCGCTCGTCGAGCCGATACTCGCCGGCCGACAGCTTGCGCCGCAGGATCTTGCCGACCGGCGACTTCGGAATGTCGTCGACGAACACGTAGTCGCGCGGTCGCTTGAAGTTGACGAGGTCCGACGCACGGCACCAGCCGTCGAGCGTGTCGGCATCCACATAGTCGCGGCGCTTCACGAACGCGACCACGCGCTGGCCCCAGCGTTCGTCCTTTACGCCCGCGACGGCGACTTCGTCGACCGCCGGGTGCAGCGACAGCACCGACTCGATGTCGACCGGCGAGATGTTCTCGCCGCCGCTGATGATCATGTCGTCGACGCGGCCCGACACGAACAGGTCGCCGTCCTCGTCGAAGTAGCCGGTGTCGCCGGTGAAGTACCAGCCGTCGCGCAGCGACTTCGCGTTCGCGTCCGGGCGGTTCCAGTAGCCTTCGAACGCTTCGTCGCCGAGCAGGTCGGCGACGATCTGGCCTTCCTCGTGGACGGCGGCGAGGTCTTCGGGCGAGATCGCGCCGAGCTTCACGACGCGCAGCCGCGTGTTGATGCCCGCGCGCCCCGCGCTGCCTGGTTTCTTCGTCGCGTCCTGGTCGATGCTGAACGTGTACACCTCGGACGAGCCGTAGTGATTGACGAACAGCTCCGGTTCGAACGCGGCCGACAGGCGCTTCAACAGCCCGTCGCTCATCGGCGCGCCTGCGAAGCCGAGCTTCGTGATCGACGACGTGTCGGTGCTCGCGAACGCGGCTTCCGCGAGCAGGTCGTGATAGAGCGTCGGCACGAGATACAGGCACGTGAGCCGGTACTCGGCGATCGCTTCGCACGCGGCACGCGGGCTCCAGCGCGGCACGCAGACGAAGAGGCCGTCGACGAGCGCCATCGCGATCAGCGAGCGCACGCCCATCGTGTGATAGAGCGGCATCACGCCGAGCGTGCGCTCGCCGTGCCGGTACAGGTTCTGCGCGACGTGCGCGAGCGCGGCCGCGCGCTCGTGGCGGTGACGGCGCGGCACGCCCTTCGCCTTGCCGGTCGTGCCGGACGTGTACAGGATCAGCGAGTAGTCGTCGGCGCTCGCGTGTGCGGTCGCATCGCCGCGCACGTCGTTGCGCGCGAGCGCGTCGCGCAGCGAATCGAACGTCGCGGTGCGGCCCGGCGCGTCGTCGAGGCCGATGCGCGGCACCGTCTGCGCGGCGGCGCTCAGCACGACCGCATCCGCGGACACCGGCTCGTAGACGATCGCCTTCACCCCCGCGTCGGTCACGCAGTAGTCCAGTTCCTCGGGCTTCGCGCGCCAGTTCAGCGGCACGATCACGATGCCGGCGAACTGGCAGGCCCAGTGCAGCGTCGCCATTTCCCAGCGGTTCTGCAGCACGACGAGCAGCCGGTCGCCGCGCGCGAGCCCGAGTTCGCGCAGACCGTCGGCGACGTCGCGGATGATCGGCTGCCACGCGGCATACGTGAGCTTCACGTCGCCGTCGACGAGCGCCAGCGCATGCGGGCTGCGCTCGACGCTTTGCGAGAAGGTGCGGCCGAGGTCAAGCATGGGCGGTCTCCTCGCGAGCGGCCGACCGGCGGCGACGCGCGGCCACGTCGAGCACCGCCGCGACGATCGGCGCGTAGCCGGTGCAGCGGCACAGATGGCCCGACAACATGTCGCGCACCTGGTCCTCGGTCGGATCGGGCACGCGGCGCAGCCAGTCCGCGCACGACATCAGGATGCCGGCCGTGCAGAAGCCGCACTGCAGCGCGTGGTGACGCTGGAACGCCTGCTGCAGGTCCGACAGCGTGTCGCCGTCGGCGAGCCCTTCGACGGTATCGACGCGGCGGCCGTCGGCCTGCACGGCGAGCGTGAGACACGCACGCGCGGCGACGCCGTCGATCTGCACGGTGCACGCGCCGCACACGCCGTGCTCGCAGCCGACGTGCGTGCCGGTCGCGCCGAGTTCGTGCCGCAGGAAATCGGACAGCAGTTCGCGCGGCTCGCAATGGCCGCTGCGTTCGCGGCCGTTCAGCGTCAGCGTGACCCGCTGCTGCTGACCGTGTCGCAAGATGGGGTTGGGGGTGCCGCTCACATTGCCTCCTCGATCACGCGCCATCCGAGTTCCCGGACCAGATGCCGCCGATATTTCGCGCTGATGTACGCGTCGTCCTGCGCGCCCAGCTTCCAGCTCAGGTCGTTCAATGCGCCGCGCAGGTCGTCGCCCGCGAGACGCGGCCAGAACTCGGCCACGGGCCGGTCCGCGACGCCGCCGACGGCGATCGTGATCGCGTCGTCGGTCACGACCGCCGCGCACGCGACCATCGCGAAGTCGCCGTGCCGCGCCGAGCATTCCGCGAAACCGAACCGCTCACCCTTTTTTTTCAGCGGAAAACGCACGGATTCGACGAGTTCGTCCGGCTCGCGCGCGGTCGTCAACATGCCCTGAAAGAAGTCCTGCGCCTTCAGCACGCGCGTTCTCTGTTTCGAGCGCAGCGTCACCTCGCCGCCGAGCGCGGTCAGCACGAGCGGCAGCTCCGCGCTCGGGTCCGCATGCGCGACCGATCCGCAGACCGTGCCGCGATTGCGGATCTGAAAGTGCGAGATGTGCGGGAACGCGAGCGCGAGCAACGGCACCTCGTCGCGCAACGTCGCGCGCCACTCGACGCCGCCCTGCGTCGCGGCCGCGCCGATCGCGAGATAACCGCCGCCGTCGCGGTCGACGCGGATCGTGCTCAGCTCGTCGGTGCGCGAGATGTCGACGAGCAGGCCCGGCTGCGCGAGCCGCATGTTCAGCACGGCCATCAGCGACTGGCCGCCCGCCAGCACGCGCGCGTCTTCGCCGTGCTGCGCGAGTGCGTCGAGCGCGTCGGCGGTCGTTTGCGCGCGCAGATAATCGAACGGTGCCGGCTTCATCCTCGGCTCCTGAAACGGGTAAAGAAGCGGACGACGCGCGCGAGCCACGAGCCGCGCCCCTCGCCGGCTTTGCGCGCGTCGGCCGGCGCGCCGGCCGCCTGACGGCCGAGCGATTCGAACAGCTGCCGCAGCACGACTTTCGCCGCGCCTTCGAGCATTCGTCCGCCGACCGCCGCGACCTTGCCGGACACCTGCGCGTCGTAGTCGTATGAAAGACGCGTGCCGCTCGCGGTCGGCGTCAGTTCGACGAGACCGTTGCCGCGCGCGCTGCCGAGCGGCGACAGCCCCGCGCCCGCGAGCCGCAGCCGATGCGGCGCGTCGATGTCGGACAGGCCGATGCGCGCCTCGAATCGCGCCTTGATCAGACCGACGCCGACGGTCACGTCCGCGCGGTACTGGTTCGGCCCGGTCGCTTCGAGCGCGTGGCAGCCGGGGATCACCTTCGCGAGCGCGTGCGGATCGAGCAGCACCGCGAAGATCGCGTCGGGCGGCGCGGGCAGATCGACCGCGCCGCGCGCGGTCAGCGCGCGGCCGCGTTCTGCGGCCGACGTTGCGGAGGGTGCCGATGTTGCTGACGGTTGGGATGACGAACGATCTTCCACCGCCCCCGCCGCCCCATCGCGCCATTCCGGCCGCGATGGCTCCGGATCGTCGACGCCGATCAGCGCGATCACTTTCGACGGCGTCAGCGGCAGGCGGATGTCGGCGACGCCGAGCGCGTCCGCGACCGCGTTCGCGATGCAAGGCGGCGTGCTCATGTTGTTGCCTTCGCCGAGCCCCTTCGCGCCGAGCGGCGTGAACGGCGACGGCGTCTCCAGATGCACGATCACCGGGTCCGGCACTTCGCAGGTAGTCGGCATCAGATAGTCGGCGAGCGTGCCGCACTGGAAGCTGCCGTCCGCGCCGTAGCGGAACTCCTCGAACAGCGCCGCGCCGAGCCCTTGAGCAAACGCGCCGCGAATCTGGCCGTCCGCGAGCGCGGGGTTCAGCAGCGTGCCCGCGTCGTGCGCGGTCACGTAGCGGTCGATCCGCACGCGGCCCGTCGCGCGGTCCACTTCGACGCCGCACAGGTCGAACGCGAACCCGTACGCCGCCGACGTGTTGATGCGGTCCTGCTCGTCGGGCGCGTCCATGTGCGGCGGCGTCCAGAACACCGTCTCGCGCAGGCCCGGCTCCTCTCCCTCGGGCAGCAGCGCGGGCGCCCAGTGCGGCGCATTGCTCGCGACGCGGCCGAACGGCATCGCGCGATCTTCCGCGCCGTCGCGATAAATGCGGCCGCCTTCGAAGCGGATGTCGGCCGGCTCGCAGCCCAGCTGCTTCGCGACGATGCGCGCGACCTTGTCGCGCACGCGCACCGCCGCGAGATGCACGGTGCCCGCCACCGCGCCGGCGAAGCGGCTCGAATAGTTGCCCGCCGCGACCGACCACGCGTCCTTGTGCGTGTCGAATTCGACGTTCACCGCGATGTCCTTCGGATCGAGGCCGAGCACGTCGGCGACGACCTGCGCGCAGACGGTCATGTGCCCCTGTCCGGCCGGCGTCGACGCGATCGTCACGACCACGCCGCCGAGCAGATCCACGGCGACCGTCGCGCTCGCGATCGCGCCGCTTTTCGGACCGGCCTTCTTGCGCGCGTCGGCGGGCATCGCGGTCGTGATGTAGCCCATGTTCGACACCGACGGCTCGACGATCGCCGCGAAGCCGATGCCGTACAGCCGTCCTTCGCGGCGGGCCGCGTCGCGGCGCGCGACGAGTTCGTCGTAGCCGCCGTCCGCGAGCGCGCGGCGCATCGCCTCCTGATAGTTGCCCGAATCGAGCAGCGCACCGGCGGCCGCCCGATACGGAAACGCATCGGCCGGCACGAAGTTGCGGCGGTACACGTCGAGCACGTCGAGCTTCAGTTCGATCGCGATCCGCTGGATCAGACGCTCCAGCGCGAAATACACCTGCGGGCCGCCGAAGCCGCGCACGAGGCCGGTCGGCGTCTTGTTCGTCAGCACGACGCGGTTGCGCACCGCGAGATTCGGAATCGCATACGCGCCGGTCAGGCAGCCGTGCATCCGATAGAACGTCGCGGGCTCGGGCGCGCGCAGATACGCGCCGCAGTCTTCGAGCTGGTCGTACGACAGCGCGGTGATGCGGCCGTCGCTTTCCACGGCGGCCTCGATCGTCGACAGGCGCGCAGTCGCGGACGTCGCGCCGCTCAGGTGTTCGAGGCGGTCCTCGACCCACTTCACCGGCGCGCCCGCCTTGCGCGACGCAAGACTCATCAGCACGACGTACGGAAACACCGCCTGCTTCACGCCGAAGCTGCCGCCCGAATCGCGCGGCGCCTTGTGGCGCAGCCGGTTCGCGGGCACGTTCAGCGCCATCGCCATCACCGCATGCAGCGAGAACGGCCCCATGAAATTCGACGTGACTTCGTAGCCCTCGTCGCCCGCCAGATACTCGGCGATCACGACGCCGCATTCGATCGGCGCGCACGAATTGCGCGGGTGATACGCGTCGAGCTTCACGCGATGCGGTGCGCTCGCGAACGCGGCTTCCGGGTCGCCGTAGCGGAACTGCCTGTCGCTGATCACGTTCATGCCGACGCGCTCGTGCAGCACCGGCGCGTCGCCGCAGGCCGCATACGCGATCGACGTGACCGGATCGAGCGGCCGGTACTCGACCTTCATCAGATCGAGCGCGTCCTCGGCGAGCGCGCGCGACTCGGCCATCACGACCGCCACCGGCTCGCCGACGTAGCGCACGCGCTCCATCGCGAGCGCCCACAGTTCCATGGGCGACTTCACGCCGACGACGAACGGCTTCGACCACGCGCGCACATCGTCGCGCGTCAGCACCGCGCGCACGCCGCGCAGCTTCAGCGCATCGGTCGCGTCGATCGACACCAGTTCCGCGTGCGCGTGCGGCGAGCGCAGCACCGCCGCGTGCAGCGTGCCGGGCTTCACGCCGAGATCGTCGCCGTAGCGGCCGCGTCCCGTCAGGATCGCCGGGTCTTCGAGACGCTCCATCGGGCGGCCGACATGGCGCGTCGGGCGCGGCGCGGCGGTGACGGTCCCGGTGGCGGCGTCGGCTTCCACGCGCGCAAACGCGGTGTCACGCTGGTTCATCGTGCGCCTCCTTCGGCTTGCGCATCGCTCGATGCGAACGCATCCGCGAGGCCGCTCCAGCGCTTCGCGATCTCGTCGTGCTCGATCCCGAACAGATCGAGAATGCGCCCGACCGTGTGATCGACGACGTCGTCGATCGTCTGCGGATGCGCGTAGAACGCGGGCACCGGCGGCATCACGATCGCGCCCATCTCGGTCGCGAGCGTCATGTTGCGCAGATGCGCGAGGTTCAGCGGCGTCTCGCGCGCGACCAGCACGACGCGGCGACGCTCCTTCAGCGCGACGTCGGCGGCGCGCGCGATCAGGTTGTCCGCGAAGCCGTTCGCGACGGATGCGAGCGTCTTCATCGAGCACGGCGCGATCACCATCCCTTCGGTCACGAACGAGCCGCTCGCCACCGATGCGCCGATGTCCCG
The DNA here is from genome assembly GCA_035492135.1 of Paraburkholderia sp. Classification (GTDB taxonomy): domain Bacteria; phylum Pseudomonadota; class Gammaproteobacteria; order Burkholderiales; family Burkholderiaceae; genus Paraburkholderia. The sequence continues at coordinate 119,869 of DATJJN010000084.1, forward strand.
CACGTTATGCACGACGTCCGCCATCGCCTCCAGGTCGCCGCGCGCGAGGCCGAGTTCCTGCGCGGCCGTCACCATGCCGGACGGCGACACGATCAGATGCGTCTCGTGCCGGCCGATGCGGCGCAGCGCGGCGAGCAGGCGCACGCCGATGGTCGCGCCGCTCGCGCCCGACAGCCCGACGACGATGCGGGGCTTGCGGCCGCGTTCAGCCATGGCGGCCACCCACGTACGCGTCGAACGCGGCGTTGCCGGTCGACACGAGCGCCTCGACGTCGACGTCCTGCTCGCCCGGAATCCGCACGCGCGTGAACACGTGCGCCGGATAGACGACCGGCCGCGTCGCGTCGAGCCCCATCTTCGCGCTGACGCCCTGCAGATGAACCGGCGCGTCCTCGGGCTGGCCAACGGTCGTCGACGGATCGAGCACCGAGCCCAGCGCGCCCGGCACGACGACCAGATCGCGATCGGCCTGGAAGCGCGTCGACACGGCCCATTCGACTTCGGCCGGATCGTGCACGTCGACGTCCGTATCGACGACGATCACCTGCTTCAGGTCGTAGTGCGCGCCGAACGCGCTCAGGATCACGTTCTTCGCCTCGCCTTCGCGCTTCTTGTCGAACTGCACCCACAGGTGATAGCGGCACACGCCGCCGACCGACAGATGCACGTCCTTCACGCCCGGATGGCTGCGCTGCAGATGCGCGAGCAGCGTCGCCTCGCGTGGAATCGCGCCGAGCAGCAGATGCTCCATCTCGGCCGGCACGATCGTGTGGAAGATCGGGTCGCGCCGATGCGTGACGGCGGTCACTTCGATCACCTCGCGCGCTTCGCGCGCGCTGTAGTACTTCGGGAACTCGCCGAACGGACCTTCGAGTTCGCGCACGTTCGGCAGAATGCGCCCTTCGACGATGATTTCCGCCGACGCCGGCACCTGCACGCCGTTCGTCACGCAGCGCACGACGGGCAGCGGCGCGCCGTGCAGCGCGCCGGCGATTTCGAGTTCGTCGTGATCGATCGGCGTGATCGCCTGCGACGCGAGCATCGTCAGCGGATCGACGCCGATCGCGATGGCCACGTCGAGCGCGTCGCCGGCCGCCTCGGCCGCCTTCTGGAACGCATGCAGATGACGCGGCAGCAGCAGGATCGCCATCCGGTCGCGGCCGTGCACCTGGATCCGGTTGATCGACACGTTCTGCACGCCGGTGCGCGGATTGCGCGCGATCACGAGGCCGGCCGTGATGTACGGGCCGTTGTCGTGCTCGCTGTGCGTCGGGATCGGCAGCAGCGCGCGCACGTCGATGTCCGTCGTGTGGACGACCTGCTGGCACGGCGCGTCGTCGCGCGCGACGAGCCGCGACGGCAGCGGCGCGTCGGCCGCGTCGCGAAAGCGGGCGAGCAGGCCCGCTTCGTCGACGCCCATCGCCTCCGCAATCCACGCGCGCCTCGACATGAAACCGCTGACCACCGGCATCGAATGGCCGCCCGGCTGCGTGAAGAACGCGGCGCGGTCGCCGTCGAGGCGTTTCGCGATGGCGGCGAGTTCGTGTTCGAGCTTGACCGGACGGTCGATCGTCGCGAGACGGCCGGTGGCGGCCAGATGCGCGAGCCAGTCGCGCAGCGTGTGTCCGGCGTGGCCGGAGTGGGGTTCGGGGGATGCGCCGGCGAGTGCGGCGTCGCGTGTGTTCATGCGGGTCTCCGTCGATGCTTCGTTGTCCGGCATAACTGCGCCGGCCAGGCAATGGATCGAAGCGTAGCCACATCGGGATATAAGTTCTAATACTGTTTACTGATGCTGACGATCATCGCGTGTGATATCGGTATTAGCCCTGATGACTCGCCGAGGCGGGAGGGATATCAATACGCGTGATGTGCAAGCCCTATAGATCAGGCTATCCGCGACGCGGGCGGGCGCGGCCGCAAACGGGGCCGAGCACGGCTTGGCTGATGGGCCGTTCTGCGTCCATTAGCCGGGCTGATACCTTTCCACACGAATCGAATATGGACTTCAGGCAAATCCAGTACTTCATCGCGCTGTTCGAGGACGGCTCGGTCACGCGCGCCGCGAAGCGGCTCAACATCGTGCAGCCGGCGCTCAGCATGCAGATCGCGAAGCTCGAGGAAGAACTGAACCAGCAGCTGTTCGAGCGCGGCGCGCACGGGATGTCGCCGACGGCGGCGGGCCGGCTGATGTACCGGCTCTTCCTGCCGATCATGCGCGACCTCGCGCACGCGCGGCAGCAGCTCGTGCAGCGCGACGACGTGGTGACGGGGCACGTGAGCATCGGGCTCATCGCGTCGGTGACGGAGAGCGTGCTCGCCGACTCGCTGTCGCGCTTTCATGCGCTTTATCCGCACGTCGAGGTGACGGTCGCGGACGGCTACAGCGCGACGTTCATCGACTGGGTGACCGGCGGCCAGCTCGACGCCGCGCTGATCAACAAGCCGCGCACGCGGCTGTCCCTCGACTCGCAGCCGCTGCTCGACGAGGAGATGGTGCTCGCGACGAGCGCCGAGCACGGCCCCGACCTGCCGCACGCGATCGAGCTCGCGAAATTGCCGGAACTCGAACTCGTGCTGCCGACGAAGCGCCACGGTCTGCGCGGCGTGCTCGACACCGCCGCGCAGCACGAGGACGTGATGCTCGCGCCGCGCTTCGAGATCGACGTGCTGTCGACGATCGTCGCGCTCGTCGAGAAGACGCGCTTCGCGACGATCCTGCCGCGCATCGTCGTCGAGCGCGCGGTGCGCCGCGGCACGCTGCGCGCGTATCCGATCCTCGCGCCGCGGATCGTGCGGCACATCGTGCGCGTGAGCCATCCGCGCCGTCCGTTGAGCGCGGCCGCGGAGGCGCTGATCGCGATCATCGCGGACGAGCTGCGCCAGGTGTCGGCGGCGGTGGATATCGAGTGCTGACGCGCGGCGTTCGTTGTTCGCCGCCTGCGATTGTTTCCCCGCGAGCGGGCGCGCCGTTGCCTAAAATGAAAATCGCCCATTGCGGGCATCGCACCTGCGCGGCGGCCGCGAAACGACGCTCCGCCGGCCGCCCCGCGTTTGCGATTCCTGCCCGACCGACACCGAGGAGACAAGCCATGAGCAAAAGCAGCAACGGCACCGTCAAAGCGTTCGTGCAGACGGCCGAGCAAACCGGCGGTTTCGTGTGGGTCATCACGCTCGTCGATTTCGGGGCCCGCGAGGTGAAACGCTCGCTGGTATCGGAAGACGTGTGGTCGACGCGCGCCGCCGCGAAAGACGCCGGCGAGGCAAGGCTCGCCGCGCTTGCCGCCGATCACTAGCGGCCGGCTCGCGGCGCGGTTCACGGCACGGTTCGCCGCGCTGTCGCGAAAGTCGAATCGGGGTCGAACCCGGCCCGGGATCGTTTCCGCGCCTGTCGTCCGGTACGCCGACGTGAGTTAGCGCCGCGCGCCCCTTCGCGTTATCACAAGCTATCTGTAATATTCAGCCGGCGAATCGCCGCCCTCGTCGCCACGACGACCGGCAGTTCGCGAGGCGGCGGCATCGGACCGCCGCATGCTGACCTTTCCCACTCCGCCGCTTTCGCGGCCTACGGAACCTCAAAGATGGAATCCTTCACCCCTTGGTCCGCGCTCGCCGGCGGCATCCTGATCGGCCTGTCGGCCACGCTGCTGCTGTTGACGACCGGACGCATCGCCGGCATCAGCGGCATCGCGCGCGGCCTGTTGTCCGGTTACTCGGCGAAAAACGCAGGCGACTTCGCCTGGCGCGCCCTGTTCGTCGTCGGGCTGATCGGCGGCGCGTGGCTTTACTACGGGTTTGCCGAAGCCAGCGGCGTAGTGTCGGTCGTCCCGCACGCACGACCCGGCTTTCCGCCGCTGTTGCTCATCGTCGCCGGGCTCGCGGTCGGCTACGGCACCGCGCTCGCGCGCGGCTGCACGAGCGGCCACGGCGTGTGCGGGCTCGCGCGGCTGTCGCCGCGCTCGCTCGCCGCGACGCTGACGTTTCTCGTCGCCGGCATCGCCGCGACGTGGGTCGTGCGTCACGTGCTGGGGGTGCAATGATGAAGACCGCACGCTATTTCGCCAGCCTCGCTGCAGGGCTCGTGTTCGGCTTCGGCCTCGCGCTGTCCGGCATGACCCGGCCGCAGAAGGTGCTCGGCTTTCTCGACGTCGCCGGGCAATGGGACCCGAGCCTCATGTTCGTGCTCGGCGGCGCGGTGGTCGTCGCGACGATCGCGTTTCGCTTCGTGCTGCGGCGTGCCGCGCCGCTTTTCGAGCCGTCGTTCAGTCTGCCGACGAATCGCGTGATCGACGCGCCGCTGATCGGCGGCGCGCTGCTGTTCGGGATCGGCTGGGGCATCGCCGGTTATTGTCCCGGTCCGGCCATCGCGCAGCTCGCCGCACCGAACCTCGAAACGCTTTACTTCCTGCCCGCGATGATCGCCGGATGGTGGCTGTATCGCGCGACGGCCGGCGTCGAGCGGGCCTCGTCGGGGCGGACCGGACAGGCGCGGTAATGCGCGCGGCGCGGCGGCTCGCGGGGGCGGCGCGCGGCTAACCGGCAAGCGGCGCGCGGCGCGGTGAACTGCGCGCTGATCGGCGCGGCACGGCACGCGGCGGCGCATACAGGCACGCCACAGGCCGCCGCACACAAAAGGGCCGCGCACGCGCGAGGCATAGCCTTCGCACGTACGCGGCCCGTCAGCCGCGCAGGCGGCGCAAATCCGCGCCGCCCGTGCGTCAGATGTGCAGACGCGTGACCTTCGTACCCTGGATCGACACGTCGCCCATCAGGCCCGCGTTCGTCAGCACGATCACCTGAACCGGCGCGGTCGCGGTGTTCGTGTCGATCTGACCGTTCGCGCCGACCTTCACGACCGCGACCGACGCGTCCGCGCCCGCCGACCAGCCTTCCGACGCGCGGAAATGGTCGAGCGAATCCTGCGTCATGAACAGGAAGATGACCGCCTTCGACTGCGCGCCCGCCTGGAACCCGAACGACCCGGACACGGTGCTGTAATAGCCGACCGACTGCCCGCCGACGCGCAGCGCACCCTCGCCATACTGCCCGCCGACGACGAAGCCGGCCTGCAGCACGGACGGGAACACCAGCACGCCGCGCGCTTTCCCGACGAGTTCATGCGAGCCGGGGACCGTCGAATACAGACGGGACAGCGTCGCGTCGACGCTCGCGTCGATCGAACGGCGCTTGTCCGTATTCGTGTGCTGCGTGTCGGGCGAGTTCGGCGTCATCGTACAGCCGGTTAGCGTGAGGGTCGCCGCGGCGACGGCGGTCGCGGCCGTCATGACGAATTTGCGTCTTTGCATCGTTTTTCTCCACTCGAAAGTTGGGCGTACAACAGATAGCAAGTGTCGTTCCCAACCTGCGTGCCGGCGCGCAGCCGTCTCACGAAAAAAACCGGCGGCATACGATGAAAAGAACACCGTCGCCGCACACCCGCGCGGCGCACGTTAGCTAACGGCACAGCAACGGCGCGGCGCGCGGCTTCTCGACGACGTTACGAATCGACCGTCTCGCGCGCCGCGAGCTGCCGGCGCACGAAGCCGATGTGTTCGCGCAGCACATAGAACGCGTCCGCATGCGCGAGCGGCATGCGGATCGTGTTCAGCGAGCGCTCGATCTCGTCGAGTCTCGCGACGAGCGCGTGACGTTCCTTTTCGCTCGTGTGCTGGAGCGCTTCGCGTTCGATCGCGATCAGCGCGCCGTAGTAGCGATAGATGCGCGAGCGCACGCGCCACGTGTACAGCGCGGGAATCGCGCGCAGCGCCGGAATCAGCAACACCGCGAGCGGCAGCAGCAACACGAGCAGACGGTCGGTGACGCTCGCGAGCCAAAACGGCAGCGTGCGGTACAGGAAGCTCTTGCCCGAGCGGTAGTAGCGCGAGGCGTCTTCGCTGATCCGATAGTCGTGCGCGGTCAGGTTCGGAAACTCGCCGCCCTGCTGCAACAGCCCCGGCATGCCGTTGACCTCGAACGCGGCCTCGATCAGCAGATCGGAAATCGCCGGATGCAGCGTGTCGCGCGCAACGATCTCGACGGTCGGGCCGACCAGATGCACGGTCTCCGGCGGAATCCGGTGACGCAGATCGAGCACGCCGGGCGGCAGGTCGATTGCGTCGAGGTACGGAAAGAGCCGCGTGTAAGCGCTCGCTTCGTCGAAATTCATCACCGAGATGCCGGGTATCGTCAACAGCCGCAGCATCAGCGCGCGCGTGGCGGAGTCGCCGCTCAGGAACGCCGCGTCCACTTGATCGGACACGAGCGCCGTCGCGGCGGCGAGGCCGTCCTGCGCGAGCAGCGCAGTGGCCCCGCCCGGCTCGATGCCGTTCGCGGCGAGCAGATTCAGCGCGAGCATGCGCGTGCCGCTGCCTTCGCGGCCGATCGCGATCCGCTTGCCTTCGAGCTGCGACAGTTGCGTGAGACCCGAGCCGCGATAGAACACGACGATCGGCAGATAGAACACGCTGCCGAGCGACATCAGCGACGACGTGTCCTTGCCGCCCGCGACGCCGCCCTGCACGAGCGCGAGATCGACGTGCTGCTTCGGATCGAGCAGCCGCTGAAGGTTCTGCACGGAGCCTTCGGATTCCAGCACGTTCAGCGTGATGCCATTGCGCGCGAGCACCTTGCGGTAGTCGTTTGCGATTTGCATGAACGAACTGTCGACGGGGCCCGCGCTGATCGTGATCGTATGCGGCGGCGCCGGATTCACGAGCCACACGACGAGCGCGACGACCGCCGCGCAGAACAGCGCGACCGGCAACGATGTCATCGCGAGGTCGCGCCACGGCGGATGGGCGGGGTCGAGCGCAACTTTCGGGAGGGTGGGTCGGCGTCGTTTCATGGGCCCCGGCGATGGTGTGTGCGTCAGAATCCAGTGGGTTTCATGATGCCATTGTCGCGGCGGGCGCAAAAGCGAATCGAACCGACGTGCGCGTCACACGCCCGGCAGCGCGATCTGCCGCGCGGCGGGCCGGTGTTCGAGGACTTCGACGACCGTGTACTCGGTACGCGCGCCGGTGGACGCCTGCCACTGCTGCACGCGGACGTCGCAGATCAGCACGTCGCCCTTCGAAAAGCTGACCAGGTTCTGGTCGACGCGGGACAGGAACGCCGCATCGGCAATGGTGGCGTGTATGGTCGCCGCGCCGTCGTAAAGGCGCCATTTGTTGTCTTCCTTGAACGCGAGCGAGACGATCGAGAATGCCATTCGCCGCGTGTCGTCGAGCAGCAATTCGTCTGCGGCAGCAGGCGCACGGAACCATGCACGCTGGTCGCCGGTGATGCGCGCGACGGGCTCGCCGTCGTCTTCACCGGCCGCGAACAGGTCGACGCCGGGGCGATCCAGCGGCGCGAGCACGCGGTCCAGCGCCTCGCGCACCGCAATCGAGCGCCACAGGCGCAGCACGGCCAGCTCGATTTCGAGGGTGTCGTCGTTCTCTTCAAGGATCACGAGCGCCCGGTCGCCGTCGATCTCCACGCGCTTGATCGCTCGCCCGCGCATCCACTGGATCAACTGGACGAGCCCGCTTGCGCCCTGCTTCGCGACAAATCCGAGCGCCCCGAGAATCGCGAGCCCGTTTGCGGTTGCGCTCGCGGCATTCGAACTGAAGATGCCCTTCAGTTGCGCGAGCAGATTTGTAGCGAGCGCGAAATCGATGTGGAAGCTGCCGGTCTGGAACGAACCGCGCACGTTGATCTGCGGCTTCGCGGTGCCGCCGGACAGCGTTCGCGTGCTCGCTTCCAGCAGATCCGCAATGGCGAGAAGCGCGGGGGCGAGTTCGCGTGCATCCATCTCGGACGCAGCAAGTGCTGGTCCGTCGTACGTGACCCGAAAAACGCTCAGGTGACGCGCATGGTTATGGAGTGGCGAGTCGTCGCCGTTCCGCGGCGCGGCAAGGGTCGTCATCATCATGAATCCCGTTCGATCGGCACAAGCGCCGGTTCGCATTCAGCGGCATGCGCGCGCCGTCGACAACGGCGAACACGCACGGTGTGCGCCTGCGTCGCCGCAAATGCGACCCACAGGCGATGACCGCTGATTGTCCGGGTTCCTTCGGGATTCGTCGCCGGGCTACGTCAAGTGCGTCGCTTCGTTAGCCGTTCGGCCTGGTGACATCGCGCGGCGTGACCCACGCCGCTCATGCAGGCAGGTTCGTCAGCACGAACAACTCCGTACGAAGCGCCTTCGCGCGGTCGCGTTTCAGAAGCTGCTCGAATTCGGCCTGCGCATCGAGCCACAGCGCGTGTGCTTTCTCGAAACGGCGCGCGCCGGCCGGCGACAGCCGGAACGTCAGCACGCGCGCGTCGCGCGGCGCCGACGCCGTCGCGACGAGCCCGTCGCGCTGCAACGGCTTCAGCGCGCGCACGACGGTCGTGCGGTCCATCACGAGGTCGTCCGCGAGTTCGGCCGCCGTCGTGCCCGGCGTGCGCGCGAGCCGCGACAGGATCGTGAACTGCGCGGCCGTCAGGCCGACCGGCGCCAGATGACGCTCGTAAAGCTGCGTGACGAAGCGCGACGCCTGCCTCAATGCAAAGCAGTTGCATTCCTCACGGGTGATCCGCTTCGTCATCGCCTTCGCTCCTCTTTCGTTTGACCGCATCATCATACGCCTATGCATATGCACAGACGCCGCGCCCACGTTAGCGAACGTCGCTCACTTCACGGCCGGAAAATCGATCGTCGTGTCGTTCATCCGGTTCACGAGATTCGTGAACGTGATCGACGAGATCGTCAGCGCGATCTCGATCAGTTGCCGTTCGCTGTAGCCTGCCTCGCGGACCGCGTCGACCTCCCGCTCCGGCACCGTGCCGCGCGTGCCGACGAGCGCGCGCACGAAACGCACGAGCGCGTCGCGCTTCGCGTCGCCGGTCGACTCGCCGGCGCGCACCTGCTTCATCGTGTCCGGCGACAGTCCCGCGATCTTGCCGACCAGCGTGTGCGCGGCCACGCAGTAGTCACAGCCGGCCACTTCGCTGACCGCGAGCTTGATCGTCTCGATGTCGGTCTTCGACAGCGCGCCGGATGCGACGGCGGCATCCGTCGCGAGCATCGAGCCGAGCGCGGCGGGGCTGTGCGTGCCGATCGTCGCGTACGCGTTCGGCACCTTGCCGACGGCCTTGCGGATCTTCGCGAACAGTTCGGCGGCCTCGCCGGTCGCGGCTTCGGGCTTGATCGAGGAAAGACGGGACATGATCGACTCCTTGCGTGGGGGTGATACCGGAAGCCATCGTCGATGGCATGACTGCAGTGTAGGCCGGCGCCCGTACGCTTTTAATGCCAGAATGGCGCGATTTCATGCTCGAACGTCTCATACGATGGATCTCCTCAGCCGCCTCCTGTCGCTGATGCCCGTGTCGGGCCGCGTCGACGTGCAGTGCCGTTTCGGCGCGCCGTGGCGCATCGACGAGCCCGGCGCCGACGCGCGCGAAATCGCGTGGCACGTGCTGCTGAGCGGCCGCGCGTTCGTGCAGGACGCGCGCGGCGGCGCGACGCCGATGGAAGCTGGCGACATCGTGCTGTTTCCGTCCGGCGCGGCTCATGCATTGCACGACGGCAGCGGCGAGCCGCCCGCGCCGGCCGACGCGCATCTCGCGAACGGCATCACGGTCGCGACGAACGGCGGCGGCGGCGCGCGCGCCGATCTGCTGTGCGGGCGCTTTCTGCTGCCCGCCGTGCCGCAGCGGCTGCTGCGCGAGAACCTGCCCGCGCAACTGATCGTGCGCAGTCGCCGCGACGGCGACCACCACGGCGACGGCGGCGCGCCGTCCGACCGTCTCGTGCGGCTGATCGAACTGATGCGCGACGAGGCGCGCGACGCGGCGCCAGGCAGCGAATCGCTGATCCAGCATTTGTCGGGTGCGCTGTTCGCGCTGACGCTGCGCTTCGCGAGCGAATCCGCCGCGCCGCCGCGCGGGCTGCTCGCGCTCGCGCAGCGTCCGCGGCTGCAGCCGGCGATCGACGCGATGTTCGACGCGCCCGGCAAGCCGTGGACGCTGCCGGACCTGGCGGCGCTGTGCCACCTGTCGCGCGCGACGTTCGCGCGTCACTTCGACGATGCGTTCGGCCGCTCGGCGGCCGACGTGCTCACCGACATCCGGATGACGACGGCCGGCCGGCTGCTCGCGCAGGGCAACGCGCCGGTCGCGGAGATCGGCGAGGCGGTCGGCTATCAGTCGGACGCCGCGTTCCAGCGCGTGTTCAAGCGGCAAGTCGGGATGACACCCGCGCAGTGGCGAGTGGCGGCAAGGGCGAATCCGTGAGGGGGGGACGCGTTGGCGTGGTGGCGGGGTGGCGGGGTGGCGTGGTCGCGTGCTGACGTGCTGACGTGCTGACGTGCTGACGTGCTGACGTGCTGACGTGCTGACGTGCTGACGTGCTGACGTGCTGGCATGCTGACGTGCTGACGCACTGCCGCGCGCCACATCGCGCGATCACGCGCCCGGCGCCTTGCCCGCCCCGTCCGCGATCACGTCGCCCTGTTCGCTCCACCCGCCGCCGAGCGACCGGTACAGCGCGACCGCCGCGAGCGCCTGCTCGCGCTGCGCCTGGTTCAGCAATTCCGCATCCGCGAGATACGACTGCTGCGCGGTCAGCACGTCGAGGAAATCCGCCGCGCCGCCCTTGTAGAGCCGGTTCGCGAGCGTCAGCGCCTGCCCGGACGCCGCAACCGCGCTGCTCAGATGCGCGCTCTCCTCGCGCGTGCCGACGAGGTCGCTGCGGCTGTCCTCCACTTCGCGCAGCGCCTGCAACAGCGTCGCGCGCAGATTCAGTTGCGACTCGCGCATATGGCTCTCGCTTTCGTCGATCTGCGCGGTGATGCGGCCCGCGTTGAAGATCGGGCTCGTCGCGCTCAATGCCGCGCCGAACAGGTTGTCGGTCAGCGTCGGCATGCCGAGGTACGACGACGCGAGCACGCCGTTCGTCAGGTTCAGCGAGAACTTCGGATAGCGCTCGGCCCGCGCGACGCCGACTTCGGCCGCGCGCTGCTGCACGCTCGCGTACGCGGCCAGCACGTCCGGCCGACGCAGCAGTGCCTGCGACGGCAGCATCTGCGGCACGGTGAGCGGCGCGGCCGGAATCCGCGCGGGGCGCGCGAGCGCGAGCGACGCGACCGACTCGGGCGTGCGCCCCGTGTAGATCGCGATCAGGTTCAGCTGGTGATCGATCGTCGCCTGCGCGCGCGGCATCCGCGCCTGCAGTTCGTCGCGCTGCGTCTGCGCGCGCGCGACGTCCAGTTGCGTCGAGAGCCCGTATTTCAGGCGCTCGCGCGTCAGTTGCAGCGCGCGCTCGCGGATTTCGTCGTTATCCTGAAGGATCTTCAGTTCCGCCTGCGCCCAGCGCAGATCGACATACGCCGACGCGACATTCGCCGCCAGCGCGAGACGCACCGCATCGAGCGCATGCTGCTCGCCGACGAGCTTCGCCTGCGCCGCGAGCAGGTCGAGGCGCTCGCCGCCGAACACGTCCGGCGCCCAGCTCAGAGCCAGACCGGCGCCCGCCTCGCGCACGTAGCCGAGCGGCGGCGGCGTGTTCTGCCGCTGGTTTGTGGCCTGCGCGGTGAAGTCCAGTTGCGGCAGCAGCGCCGCGCGACGCTGCTTCGTCACCGCAGCGGCCGCTTTCACGCGCTCGGCCGCCTGCTGGATGTCGAGGTTGCCGGTCAGCACGTCGGCCACGAGTGCGTTCAGCGTCGCGTCGCCGAACTGCGACCACCACGTCGACGCGTCAACCGCATCCTGCGGCGCGTCGATGCGCCAGGCAGCCGGCGCGGTCGACGCGACCGTGTCGGCGAGCGCGGCATGCGTCGCGGGCTGCACCGCGCACGCGGCCAACAGCGTCGCCATCAGCGCGGCAAGCGCAGCGGCGCGAGTGATATTCGACGATCGAACCATGAACGGAATCCCTCAATGAGCGTCGGCCGGCGGCGCGGCGGCGAACGCAATCGGCCTTGAAAACGCGACGCTCACGATTGCGACGACAAAACACAGCGACAGCACGAAGAACGTATCGGAGAACGTCATCACGAGCGCCTCGCGCATCAGCAGCGCATGCAGTTGCGCGAGGCTCGTGTGCGCGGCGTCGAGCGCGTTGCCGGCGACGGAATGCCAGTAGCGCGTCTGCGCGCCGAGCAGCGACTCGACCTGCGGCGCGCCTTCTGTGACGCTCTCGTTCAACCGCAGATAATGAAAATTCAGCCGGTCGTTCAGCATCGTCGCGCTGACCGCGATGCCGATCGCGCCGCCGAGATTGCGCATCAGGTTGAAGAGCCCGCTCGCCGACTTCAGGCGCGACGGCGGCAGCGAGCCGAGCGCCATCGTGACGATCGGCGGCACCGCGAATTGCTGGCCGATGCCGCGCAGCGCCTGCGGCAGCAGCAGTTGCTGCCAGCCCCAGTCGTGCGTGAGCGGCACGTACAGATAGCAGCCGAGCCCGAAACAAACGAGGCCGAACAGCAGCAGCAAGCGCATGTCGACGAAGCGCGTGAGAGTCGCATAGGCGGACAGCGCGAGCAGCTGGAACACGCCGACCGACAGCAGCGCGAGGCCGATCTGCAACGCACTGAACCCGCGCACTTCGGCGAGAAAGAGCGGCGTCAGAAACACCGACACGAAAATGCCGATGCCGGTCACGAACGACAGCAGACTGCCGATCCCGAAGTTGCGCACCGCGAGCGCGCGGACGTCGACGATCGGGTCTTTCGCGACGAGCGCGTGCACGACGAACAGGAAACCGCAGATGCCGGAGATCCACGCGCAGACGAGAATCGCGCCGTCGCCGAACCAGTTGCGGCGCGGCCCTTCTTCGAGCAGGTATTCGAGGCAGCCGAGAAAGCCGCACATCAACAGGATGCCGACGTAGTCGCCGCGTTTGATGAGCGCGAGGTCGGGTTCATCGACGTGCACGTATTTCGGCACGAGCACCGTGACGACGATGCCGGGCACGACGTTCAGATAGAACAGCCAGTGCCACGACCACTGCTCGGTGATCCAGCCGCCGATCACCGGGCCGATGGTCGGCGCGAGCGACGCGAGCGCGCCGATCGTCGTCGATGCGATCACGCGCTGGCGGCCGGGGAACAGCATGAACGCGGTCGTGAACACGGTCGGGATCATCGCGGCGCCGAGCGCGCCCTGCAACGCGCGAAACGCGATCATCGAGTCGATGTCCCACGCGAGGCCGCACAGCATGCTCGTGATCGTGAAGCCGAGCGCCGAGCCCGCGAACAGCCAGCGCGTCGAGAACACCTTCGACAGCCAGCCGGACATCGGAATCACCATGATTTCCGCGATCAGATACGCGGTCTGCACCCATGACAGTTCGTCCTGGCTCGCGGACAAGCCGCCGCCGATCTCGCGCAGCGACGACGCGACGATCTGGATGTCGAGCGTCGCCATGAAGAAGCCGACGCACATCAACGAGAACGCGAGCACGCGGCGGCCGAGCGGTTGCAGATGGGGCGGCTCGCTCGCCGGAGAAGGCGGCTGCGGTTCGATGCGCTGCGGCGCGGCTTCTACCGTTGCATCGGCGTCGGCGGTTTGCAGATCGCTCATCGTTGGCTCCGATGCACTCAGCGCCCGGCCACGGATGCCGGCGCGCGCTTGCCTTCCCCGCCGCCGTGCCCGCCTTCGTCGAGATGCACGGTCACCGTCGCGGACAACCCCGGCCGCAGCACACCCGCCCGCTCGCGCGGCACGTCGAGCCGGATCCGCACCGGCACGCGCTGCACGATCTTCGTGAAGTTGCCGGTCGCGTTTTCGGGCGGCAGCACGCTGAACGTCGCGCCGGTCGCCGGCGCGACGCTCTCGACGCGGCCCGACAGCGGCTCGCTCGACGCATCCAGTTCGACGACCGCGCGATCGCCCGCCCGCATCCGCCGCAACTGGTCCTCCTTGAAGTTCGCATCGACCCACAGGTCCGACGCCGGCACGACCGTCAACAGCGACACGCCGACGTTCGCCAGCATCCCGACGCGCGCGGTGCGGTTGCCGACGTAGCCGTCGACCGGCGCGCGGATCGTCGTGTATTCGACGTTCAGCGCCGCAAGCCGCCGGTTCGCGTCGGCGGTCGCGACCCGCGCCTGTGCATCCGCGATCTGCGCGGCCAGCACCTGCTGCTCGCGCTGCGCGGCGAGCACCGCGGCGCCGCTTTGCTGCACCGACGCGCGCGCCTTCGCGTAGTCCGCATCCGCACGCTCGACCAGCTGACCGGACACCGCGTCGTCCTTCACCAGCTCGCGATAGCGCTGACGGTCCTGCGCGCTGCGCGTCAGTTCCGCGTCGGACGCGCGCTGCTGCGCCTGCTGCTGGTCGATGACCGCGGTCTGCAGCGACGCCTTCGCCTGCAGTTCGGCAACGGCCGCGCGCGCGCCCTGCAATTCGGCGTCGGCCTGCGCGAGCTTCGCGTCGTAATCGCGCGAATCGAGCCGGACCAGCACCTGGTTCGCCCGCACGAACTGGTTGTCGCGCACGAGGATGTCGGTGACGAAGCCGCTCACGCGCGGCGCCATCACGGTGACGTTGCCGCCGACGTACGCATCGTCGGTGCTCTGCACGAAGCGCAGCACGAAGTACCAGTAGCTCGCCGCGCACGCCAGCACCAGCACGACCGCGCCGAGCGCGAGCGCCATCCACGGGATGCGGCGGGCGGCGCCGGACGTTTGCGTGGACGGCTGCCGGCCTGCGACCGGCGTGGAAGGACTCGACATGGCCTTTTCCTGTGCATATGCACTGAAAGCGGGACAAAAAATCCGCGACGCGAAAGAAGCGACGCGTCGCGGCCGTTGAGGTTTGCATTCGTTCGCCAGCGCAGACGAACGGCAGAGGCCGCCATCGTCGCACAAAACGCGACGGCCTGTGCATACGCACAGATTATCCGGACCTCGCGCGTCGCGCACAACCGTTGCGCGCGGCATCACATTGTGGACGCCGCGGCAACAATCCGCCGGGCGCTCAGCCGGCTGCCGTCGGCAGCGGCTGCATCACCTTGTCGTAGAACGCGCTCGCGTGGTCGATGAACGCGCGGACCTTCGCCGGCAACAGCGTGCGCGTCGTGTACGCGAGGCGGATTTCGATCGCGTCGTTGAGGATCTCGAACTCGTCGAGCACCGGCACGAGGCGCCCCGATGCGATGTGGTCCACCGCGAGCGCGGTCGGCAGGAGGCCCAGGCCGAAGCCCTGCAGCACCATCTCCATGTTGAACACCGGATTGTTCGACACGATCTCGTGCGGCAGCGATACCGTCACCTCCTCGCCGCCCACGCGGAACGTCAGCGACGGCTTGCGCAGCGACGCCGGCATCGTCACGAACGTGTGCGCGCTCAGTTGCTCGGGATGCGTGAGCGCCGGGCACGATTCGAGGTACGCGGGCGTCGTCAGCAGCGCGAGCGGGATGCGTTCGAGCAGCCGCGTGACCGTCGTGTCGTTGTTCAGCATGAACGGCAGCACGATGCCGAGGTCGTAGCCGTCGGCGACAAGATCGACCGGGCGCTCGGTCAGCGTCACGTCGAGGCCCACCTTCGGATGCGCGCGCTTGAAGCTCGAAATCAGCGGCACGAGACGGTTCACGGTCGCCGTCGTGTGCGCGGCGAGCCGCAGCACGCCGCCCGCCTCGCGGCCCTGGCCCGATGCGCCGGCCTCCAGCGCGTCGAGATCGTCGAGCACGCGGCAGCAGCCGTCGTAGAACTGCTCGGCGGTTTCGGTCAGCGACACCGCGCGCGTCGTGCGATGAAAGAGCCGGTTGCCGAGCCGCTTTTCGAGCCGCGCAATCGCGCGCGACACGACCGACGTCGTGACGCCGTGCATGTCGGCCGCGCGCGTGAAGCTGCGCGCCTCCACGACGGACCGGAAAATACGCAGCGTATCGATGTGGTCCATGTCAGTCGCCGTCCTCGCCGAATACCTCCGCGCACAGCATGCGGCCTTCTTCGCTCAGGCTCGCGGTGCCGGTGCCGTTTTCGCACAGCGTCGTCACGACGAGGCCGCCGTCCACCAGCGCGGTCAGGTGCCGGCGCAGCGCGCTCATCGGCACGCCCGCCTGCTTCGACAGCTTCGCGAGCGACCATGCGCCGCCCGGCGTTTCCCGCTGTGCGCGCCATAGCTGCGCGAGCACGGCCACTACTACCGGATCGACTTCGTCTTCGTTCATCGGTGTCGTCTCCTGACGGGTTGTCGTCGTCGTTGTCGTGGTTGTCCGCTCATGCGCTACGCCATCGAGGCCACCAGCTCGCCGAGCAGCTTCAGCGCGGCTTCGGTCTGCGCGGTCCACGGATAGCTGTAGTTCAGGCGGATGAAGTGATGAAAGTCGTTGCGCATCGAGAACATGTAGCCCGGCCCGATCGTCACGCCGCGAGCGAGCGCCGCCTCGTAGAGCCGCATCGAGTCGACGCGCGCCGGCAGCTCCACCCACAGCACATAGCCGCCGCGCGGCTCGGACACGTTGGTGCCCGCCGGAAAGAAGCGCAACACCATCGCGCTCATCAGCCGGGCCTGCTGCCGGTAAAAGCGGCGCAGACGCCGCAGGTGACGGTCGTAGCCGTCGTGACGCAGATAGTCGGCGATCGCGATCTGCGGCACCGAAGGCGTCGTCAGCGTGTTCAGGAACTTCAGCTTCTCGACCTGCGCGCGAAAGCGTCCCGGCATCGCCCAGCCGAGCCGGTACGACGCGGACAGGCTCTTCGAAAACGACGCGCAATGCAGCACGAGGCCGCGCGTGTCGAAGCGCTTGAGCGTCGACGGGCGCGCGTCGCCGAAATACAGCTCCTGATACACGTCGTTCTCGATCAGCGGAATCTCGCGCGCGCCGAGCAGTTCGACGAGTTGCGCCTTGCGCTCGTCCGGCATCTGGAAGCCGAGCGGATTCTGGAAATTCGGCATCACCATGCACGCAGCGATCTTCTGGCGCGCGACGATCGCCGCGAGCGCCTCGACGTCGATGCCGAGCGACGGATGCGTCGGCACCTCGATCGCGCGCATCCCGAGGCGCTCGATCGCGTGCAGCATCGCGTAGTACGTCGGCGATTCGACCGCGACCGTGTCGCCCGGCTTCGCGACCGCCTGCAGGCTCAGGTTGATCGCCTCGGTCGCGCCGACGGTCATCACGATCTCGTCGGGATCGACGCTCGCGCCGTTTTCCGCGTAGCGGCGCGCGATCTGGCGAATCAGTTCGGGGTTGCCGGGCGGCAGATCGTCGATCAGGTTCCAGCTCGCGTGGCGGCGCGCAATGGCGTTCGCGTACTGGTTGATCCGCCGCCACGGAAACAGCGCCGGGTCCGGATACGGCGAGCCGAGCGGCACCGCATCGTGCGCGCCGATGCTGCGCAGCGTCGAGAGCACGAGCCGGCTCACGTCGACCTGCGCGGGCTTGGGCGCGGGCTTGGGCGCCATCGTGGACGCCGCCGGCTTCGGCGCCGCGCCGCGACGCGCGCGGCCCGCAGACGGCGACCCGTCGCCGCGATTCGTCTGCCCGTCCAGCTGCGCGCGCACGAAGTAGCCGGACTGCGGCCGCGACTCGATCACGCCACGGCTTTCGAGCAGCCCGTACGCATGCAGCACCGTCTTGATGCTGACGCCGTACTGCCGGCTCGCGCGGCGCACCGACAGCACCCGCTCGCCCGCGCCGAACACGCCGCGTTGCACGGCGGCTTCGATTTCGTCGGCGAGGGTTTCGTAGCGGTTCACGGGGTCGGCGGCCGGAGGCGTGGGAAGACAGTTCCGGCAGTCTAGGACAATTCGACGCAACTGTATCCCTTCCCTTTCCAAATTTCTGTGTTCTCCGGCGCGCGGGGGAACAGTTAGCCTTGGGATCGTCTGCCGCACCTGCTGCTTTTCAGCCCGCACCATGAAGAAATCCGAAGCCCGCATCGCCCCCTACACCAACCCTGCCGGCGGCTGGGGCGCGCTCAAGTACGTCGCGATCAACCTGATCAAGGAAAAGGTCGCGGGCGGCAACTACCGCACGCTGCTCGCGCAGAACCAGCCGGACGGCTTCGACTGTCCGGGCTGCGCGTGGCCGGACCGCGAGCATGCGTCGACGTTCGAGTTCTGCGAGAACGGCGTGAAGGCCGTCGCGGCGGAGGCAACCACCAAGCGCGTGACGCCCGCGTTTTTCGACGCGCACACCGTCACCGAGCTGATGGCGCAGTTGGACTACGAACTGGAGCAGCACGGGCGTCTGACCGACCCGCTCGTCTACGACGCCGCGCGCGACCGCTACGTGCCGATCGAATGGGACGCCGCGTTCGCGCTGATCGCCCGCCACCTGAACGCGCTCGACAATCCGAACCGCGCCGCGTTCTACACGTCCGGCCGCGCGAGCAACGAGGCCGCGTTCCTGTACCAGCTGTTCGTGCGGATGTATGGCACGAACAACTTTCCGGACTGCTCGAACATGTGCCACGAAGCGACGAGCCGCGGCCTGCCGGGCACGGTCGGCATCGGCAAGGGCACCGTCACGCTCGACGACTTCGAGCACGCGGACACGCTCCTCATCTTCGGCCAGAACCCCGCGACGAACCACCCGCGGATGCTCGGCGAACTGCGCGAATGCGCGAAGCGCGGCGCGACGATCGTGTCGATCAATCCGCTGAAGGAACGCGGGCTCGAACGCTTCGCGAGCCCGCAGCACGCGCTCGACATGCTGTCGCCGAACGGCACGAAGATCAGCTCGGTGTTCATCCGCCCGAAGGTCGGCGGCGACTTCGCGCTGATCAAGGGCGTCGCGAAACGCGTGATCGAACTCGACGACGCCGCGCTCGCCGCCGGCAACGAGCGCGTGCTCGACGTCGCGTTCATCGCGGAGCACACGGTCGGCTTCGACGCGTTCGCGGCCGACCTGCGCGCCGAGCGCTGGGACGCGATCGTCGCCGAATCGGGCGTGCCGGTCGACGAGATCCTGAAGCTCGCGGACATCTACGTGAAGGGCCGCGCGGTCATTTCCACGTGGGGGATGGGCCTCACGCAGCACAAGAATTCGGTGGCGACGATCCAGCTGCTGTCGAACCTGATGATGATGCGCGGGAACATCGGCCGGCGCGGCGCGGGCCTGTGCCCGGTGCGCGGGCACTCGAACGTGCAGGGCGACCGCACGGTCGGCATCGAGGAAAAGCCGACGGCCGCGTTTCTCGATCGCCTCGGCAAGGCCTACGATTTCGAGCCGCCGCGCAAGCACGGCTATGACGTCGTCGAGACGATTCACGCGATGCTCGATGGCCGCGTGAAGGTGTTCATCGGCCTCGGCGGCAACTTTTCGATCGCGACGCCGGACACGCCGCGCACGTGGGAAGCGATGCGTTCGTGCGATCTGACCGTGCACGTGACGACGAAGCTGAACCGCAGCCACCTCGTGCACGGCCGCGACGCGCTGATCCTGCCGACGCTCGGCCGCACCGAGATCGACCTGCAGAACGGCGTGCCCCAGGGCGTATCCGTCGAGGACTCGATGAGCATGGTTCACATCTCGTACGGGATGAACCGGCCGGCGTCGGCCAATCTGCTGTCCGAAGTGGCGATCGTCGCGCGGATGGCGCACGCGACGCTCGGCAGCCACAAGGTGGACTGGCTCGCGCAGGCCGCCGATTACGCGTTGATCCGCGACGGCATCGAGCAGGTGATCGACGGCTTCGAGCACTACAACGAACGCCTGAAAAAGCCGGGCGGCTTCCACCTCGGCGTGGCGTCGCGCGATCGCGTATGGAAGACGGCGAGCGGCAAGGCGCAGTTCGTCGTGCATCCCGTCGCGCTCGATACGCCGATTCATCGCGCGCGAGCGCTGTACGGCGAGCGTCTTCTCACGCTGATGACGACGCGTTCGCACGATCAGTACAACACGACGATCTATGGGCTCGACGACCGCTATCGCGGCGTGTTCGGCCAGCGGCGCGTGCTGTTCGCGAATCGCGACGATCTCGCGATGCTGGGTTTGTCGGCGGGCGAACGCGTGGATATCACGAGCGTGTGGGACGACGGCGTCGAGCGGCGCGTGGAAGATTTTCTGCTCGTCGAATACGACATTCCGCGCGGGTGCCTCGGTGCTTACTATCCGGAGACGAATCCGCTCGTGCCGCTGTCGTCGATCGCGGATGGGGCGGGGACGCCGACGTCGAAGTCGATTCCGGTGCTGTTGACCGCACGAAAAGCCGAGGTCGCAGCGCGCTGAACAACGCCATGTCCGCGTACCGCCAGCGGGGAGGCGCGCGGATTCAGACTGGTTTCGATCCAGCACGGAGATCGAAATCATGCAAACCAATAGCATCCCTCACCATCCCCCGCACCGCCCCGACCCCGAACCCGCCCGCGACAAGCCGCCTGCCGAAGCGGCTCCCGTCGCGGCGCAAAAGGCCGGTGCGCAAACTCAGTCTCAAGGCGCGCAAACGCGTCATACGTCTTCCGCCGCGCCATCGCCCGCCACCACGCCTGTGCGGGTAAAGCGGGACGGCAACGCGTCGTCGTCCGGTCAGAGCGCGCCGGCGCCCGACCCGGGAACCTCGCAAACGGCCACGATTTTCGCGGCGAACGTCGCATCGCCGCCCGACCCGGACATGCCGCTGCAGCAGCGGAAAGACTATGTCGACGCGTACGCCGATCGCGTGAAGGACCGGATCGACAACGTGGAAACCGGCAGCGAAGCGCAGAGAAACGTCAACTTCCTGAGCGCGCGCCCGTTCACCAAACCAGCCGGGTATTTCAGCGGCGGCCTGCTCGCCGCCGGCATCGATCCGAACTCGGAAGTCACCCGACAACGTGAACCACTTGAAGCAGGTCTTGCGCAACATCCAGCACTCGCTCGCGAACGACCTGTACACGCTGTATTCGAACCCGGGAGCGCAGCCTCATGAAATGGCCCATGTGAATCGCGATTCGCCGTATTCGATCGCGGTGGCGCCGCTCCTTTTCCAGCGTCCGGAGGGACCGAATACCATCGAGTCGACCATCATCCACGAACTGAGCCACTTCAGTAACATCGGCAACACCGCGGATACGGCATATGGCGCCGGCAACGATCGTCGTCTAGCCGTGATGTACGGCGCCGCCGCCGCGAACAACGCCGACAACTACGGCCTGTTCGTCGCCGCGGCCGGCGTATGACGACCGACTTCGCGGCACGGAATGGGCGAAGAGAAAGCCGGCCTGGCAGCTTAAGACTCCCGTAATCTTTTGCCGCGTAAAATTGGGCCCTTCTTCGCCTTACCCTGCGTGAGAGGTCAACATGTCGAATACAGTGCGCTACGATGGTGTCTCGCGGTTCCTTCACTGGTTGATCGTCGGGCTCGTCGCGGCCCAGTTCGTTCTCGGCTGGACCATGCCGGAGATGCATCGCGACACTCGCCCCGTCGGGCTGATCGCCGGGCATCTCCTGGTCGGCACGTCGCTGCTCGCCGCGATGCTGTGCCGCGTCCTCTGGCGCATCACGCACCGCCCGCCCGATCTCGACATCGCGCGGCCGCTGCGCATCCTGTCAACGCTCACGCAGTTCGCGCTGTACGCGCTCCTGATCGTCGTCCCGCTGCTCGGGTGGATCAACGCGTCTTCGCGCGGATGGAACGTCACGCTGTTCTCCGCGCTCCCGCTGCCCGCATTGTCCGCGACCGGTTCGTCGTTCGGACACGAAATGGGCGACGTGCACGGCACGCTCGCGTGGGTGTTGTTCGCGCTGATCTGTCTGCATGTCAGCGGTGCGCTGATGCATCACTTCGTGTTCCGCGATCGCGTCGTGCAGCGCATGACGCCGTGGTGATACGTCCGGCGCCGCGCGGCCACGCGGCACTACACGACCCGGATCAGAGCGTGGCCGCTTTGGTCGGCATCGCCGAGGCGTCCGTCGTCCATCGCGAGGCGGTACGCGACAACCAGCAGAAAGACGCCGCCGATCCACTGGATCGCGCGTGTGAAAAACGGCCAGTGCGCGATCAGTTCATGCAGGCCAAGCCCGATGAGCAACAACAGCAGCACGAAGCCGGCCGCGCGCGAATCAGCCTGCGAGCCGGCGGAACGTTTCCAGCACCGCATCGCCCTTGAACGGCTTCACGATCCAGCCCTTCACGCCGGCCGCCTTGCCGCGCTCCTTCATTGCGGGGCTGCTTTCGGTCGTCAGCATGATCACGTTGACTGCGGCATTGCCGAGTTCGCCGCGGATCTTTTCGACCATCGTCAGGCCATCCATGTTCGGCATGTTCACGTCGCTGACGACGAGCTTCACGCCCGGATTCGCGCGCAGCTTCGCGAGTCCGTCCTTGCCGTCCACGGCCGTGTCCACCAGCAGTCCGTTGCGGCGCAGAAAGCCGGCCACTTCGTCGCGCACGGTGCTCGAATCGTCCACCACCAGAATTTTCGTCATTTGCGTTCGTCCTTTTTTTGCGCCGTAAACCGACGCGTCCTTTAGAAGAAATCGATCTCGCCGCACACCGTCGAATCGCCCGGCTCGCCGCTGTCGTCGAAATCCTCGGGCGACCAGTTGAGGCTGAACACGAAGCGCTGGTCGATCACGACGTCGCGCTCCACACCCGGCCCCGCGAGCCGATATCGAAAGCACAGCTGCGGATTGTCGGAGCCGAACGAGATGTAGCGATGCCGATGATTGATCAGCAGCGGCACCTGCACGAGCGGCTGTGCGGGCACGGCGGGCCCGTTCAGAAAGCGGTTCTTGAACGCGCCCCACACGAGGTTCGTCAGTTCGCCGAGCACGCTGTTCAGTTCGCGGAAGTCGGCGGTACGGCCATCGCCTTCCGTCATGCTGTCGAGCGCCGCGATGACCGGCTCTTCTTCGGCCTGCATCAGCATGTAGCCGCGGCACCACGCGCCTTCCAGCGGAATCAGGCTGAACGCGTCGCCGAAGATGATCCGGTCGCGCACGACCGACGGCGGCGCGACGTCGATTTCGAGCGTCGGGAACAGGCTGCGAAGACGCGCCGTCGTGATCTCGACGATCCCGGCGACGAGCGCATCCGGCAACGTCACGCCGAATACGTGCTCGTCGAGCGCGGAGCCGAGGCTCTCCGGCGTGTCGGTCACGCACGTCGCCAACACGCGCGGCAACGCCGCGTGCTGCCGGCGGTCCGTCAGTTGCAGGATCACCGGCAGTTCGGGCCGCAGCGCGTGGAGCTTCGCGCCGATCGCGTCATTCGCGGCGGGCGACCCGTCGTAGTCGCCCGCGAGCAGCACGGCGCCGAGATCGGTGTGCTCGGCGAGCGCGGACGGAAGATCTTCGTGGCGCACCACGACGCCGATCACGTTGTGCTCGTCGCACACGCGCGCGAGCAACGGCAACTGCTCGTCACGAGCGCCGAGCACCAGCATCTTGCTGACCAGACCGACCTCGCTAACCTCGCCAACCTCGCCAACTACCGGGCTCGTCATTCTCATTCCTGGGCCTTCCGTACTTCGCGAACGCCATGCGTTCGCTTCGATCAAAACAGTTCCAGCTCGCCACCGGTGTCTTCCGCGGCGCTCTCCTGCGCGACGAAATCGAGCGGCGCGCGCGTGCACACGCACAGCGTCGCGCCGATCTGCACCGCGCCGTTGATCGACACGTCATAGCGCGCGACGTGATCCGGCTTCAGTTCGGCGAGATACGCCATGCACTGGCCGCCCAACGTATACGGCGTCGACATGCCGAGGTCGGGAAAATGTCCGACCAGTTGCTGGTTCATCGCGCCGCAGCACAGGTTCGCGGCTTCCGTGAAAACGTCCGTCAACGGACGCGACGCATCGCTGACGTAGTAGTCGCGCATCGCATCGTCGTCGTCGAAATGCAGCAGCAGCAGCAGGCGGAACTGCATCGACGAGATCGTCACGACGACCACGCGCGCCTGCTTCGGGCTCGCGCCGTCCCGCCGTTCGACGATCTCGCACGCATCGTCTGGCCGCGCCGGCAGCCGCGAGCGCGCGGCCCCCATGAAGATGCGGCCGAGACTGTCCTTCGTGCGCTCGCTGATCATGCAGCGGCCCGCTCGAACGCATCGTGAAGCTGGCTTGCCAGCGATTCGACGCCCGCGAGCGATGCGGCCATCATCTTGCCGCCAGCCTGAATGTCCTGGAACGTCGCGGCGGTGACGAAGTCGTTGCGATTCAGGCTGTCGCGATAACTCCTCGACAACTCCTGCGAGCGCGCCGCCAGCGCGCGCACTTCGCCCGCGACGATCGAAAAGCCGCGACCGGCCGCCCCCGCGCGCGCCGCTTCGATCGATGCGTTCAGCGACACGATCAGCACGTGGCTGACGATCGACGCCAGCTCCTGATTCTTTTGGTGCATGTCCTGGTTTTGCGCCATCAGCGACGTCATCTGCTCGTGCCAGCGCTCGAACGTATCCGCGAAGCGCTTGAGCCGCGCGGCCTCCTCGGCGATGCGCGACGCGCGCTGCAACGCGTCGCCGCCGCGCACGAGCGCGCATTCGAGTTCGCTGCGCACCACGGCGAAGCGCGCATGCTGCTGCTCCAGTTCGTCGGTCAGACGCGCCACTTCCGCCGCCAGCGCGTCGCGCTCGCCGCTCGACGCGCGCTGCTCGTCGTCGTGCCGCGCTTCGGCCAGCGCGAGCGCTTCGCGCTGCTGTTCGATCTGCGTTTGTACGCGCGTTGCGATGCGCCGCTGCGAACGCGCGTACCACACGGCCGCGACGAACGCGATGAACGCCACCCCTGCCACGGCCGCCGCGGCCACCATCCCATACTGTGCTGCCACTGAAACTCTCCGGTTGCTGCGTCGATTACTGCGCCGCGAGCGCGCCCGCGTTCGTCGCGGATGCGATGCCCGTCGTGCCGACCGCCCAGCGTCCGGGCAGCGTCACGATCGTTTCGAAGCGGCGGTACGGCGCGCCGCGTTTGCTGTCGGTGAAATGCAGCGCGATGCGCGCGCCTTCCCGCGCAAGGAAGCTGCGGACCGCGTCCATGCCGACGCCGCGGCCCGAAACGTCCGTCACCGCGCCGGCCGTCGAGAAGCCCGGCCGGAAGATGAAGCCGGCAATCGTGTCGTCGTCGACGTCGGCATCCGCTTCGATCCAGCCGCGCTCCTGCGCAATGCCGCGGATGCGCTCGAGCGCGAGGCCGCGGCCGTCGTCGCCGAGCGTGACCTGCAGCGCGCCGTCGCCGGCCGCGACGTTCACGTCGATCAGGATCGTGCCCGCCGCGGGCTTCTGTTGCGCGGCGCGCTCGTCGGGCGTCTCGATGCCGTGATCGATCGCGTTGCGCAGCAGGTGCATGAAGACGTTCGTCAGCGTCGTGCCCGCTTCGCTGCGCAGACGGTAGCCGTGATCGTCGATGCGCACGATGGGCTCGGCCTTGCCGAGTTCCTTCGCGAGCGACGGCAGCGAGTCGAGCACGCCGGCGAGCATGTCGTCCACGCGCTCGGTCCCGGCAAGACGCAGCGTGCTACGCACCGCGTCGCGCATCGCCTGCAGCGATTTCAGATCGCCCGTGCTCACGTGGTCGAGCAGGCGCAGGCTTTCTTCGAGCGACTCGCGCTCGACCGGCACGTAGCGGCTCGTGTCGCCGGTGCGCTGACCGCTTGCGCGACGGCCGAGGCTCACCTCGTTGATCATCGCATAGTGCGTGAGCGCTTCCTTCACGCGCATCAGATCGTCGATCAGCGCCTGCGGGTCCCAGCCGCCCTCGTGCTCGCCACGGCGCAGCGCGTCGTAACGCTGCTCGGCCTCATGCGCGACGCCGGTCAGATGCTGGAAGCGATACGTACGCGCATTGCCCTTGATCGTGTGCATGTTGCGGAACAGCTCGGCCAGCGCGTCGTGATCCGGGCTCGCATGCTGGCTGATGATCCGCTCGTTTTTCTGAATGAAGCCCGTCGAGCTTTCGACGAAGTGATGGAACTTGTCCTCGCTGACCGCGAGAATCTCGCCGATGATTTCCAGCTGACGCTTCTGCTCGCCCGCTTCGGCGGCCAGCTCGCGCAGTTCGGTCACGTCGCGCACGCACAGCATCAGGCGCACGACGGTGTCGGTCTCGTCGGTGATCGCCGACCAGCTGAGGTCGAGAATCTTGCAGCGCCCGTCCGGCATCGTGCGCGTGATCTCGTTCACGAGCAGATGCTGGTTGAACGCGAAGTTGATGCTCTCCTCGCCGAGGCACGCGGCGATCGCCGCCTCCACCTGCGACAGCGCGTTCGCATCGAGGTCCGTGTGCGAGAACACGAGGTCCATCACCGGCTGACCGGCGATGTCCTGCGTTTCGAAGATCGCTTCGAGATACGCCGAATACTCCGCGTGAATCTGCGCGCCGTCGACGATCGTCAGGATGCCCTGCTGCATGTTCTGCAGCATCGCCTGAATGTCCGCGGTCTTGCGCTTCAGTTGGGCGGAGCTGTGCTGGATCTTTTCGATCATGCCGTTGAACGCGACGATCGAACGGCCGATTTCGTCCATCCGGCCCACCGGCACGCGGCGCGTGAAGTCCTGGCTCGATGCGATCTCGCTCATCATCGACTGCATCCGCGACAGCGGGCGGGTGATCTGACGATACAGCAGCAAGCCGATCACGGTCAGCAGCAGCACGGCGCCGCCGGTGACGCCGGCGAGCGCGGTCGTCGTCGTCGAGAGGTTGTCGTTCAGCGCGCGAATCGCGTCGTCTTTCTGGCGGTTCTTCTCGACGCGCAGCGTCGTGACGATGCCCTCGAGTTCGTCGCGGTACTGCGCGACGTTCGCGAACAGATACGCCTCGGCGAGCTCGTTCTTGCCCTCGGCCTTCATCTTCGCGGTGTCGGCGATCGCCGAGAAATAGTTCGCGAGACTCTCGCGCGCCTGCGCGACGAGGCCGACCTGCGCATGGCTCGCGGCGGCTTGTCCTTGCAGGTCGAGCGCGTCGGAGAGCGTCTTCTGCTTCGCCTTCAGCACGTCCTGCGCCTCGCCCACCATGTTCGCGTCCGGTGCGTAGACGAGCGTCATCGTCGCGAGCTGAACGTCCTTCAACTGGGAGACGAGGTCGGCGGACGCCAGTGCGCTCGGCACGACGCCCTGCGTCACGGAGCGCACTTCGGATGCGCTGCGGCGCGTCTGGTAGACCGCATAGCCGCCGATGGCCATCAGGGCGACGAACATCAGAACGACCAATAACGTGATGCGATGACGGATGGTCATGTGGAAATTCCCCGTACCGGTTTGCCGGGCGCGCGCTCGGCAATCTGCTTTTGGCGCGCGTTTCGGCACAACGGCTGATTATTCGAGCGCCGATTATGGTCTGAGGAATATGACCGGTAGATGAATGAACGCGGGTATCGCGGTCATTTCCAGAACGCGTTTTACCCCTTGTTTTAAAGGCTTTTTTGAAGATCGCACGAAAATTTTCGATTGCGCGTTCGCAATTGCATCACGCTAAACGTTTGCGCGCTGAACTCCGATGCGCGGCATGGGGGCGAAAAAAAACGAGCCTTCGCTCGTTCTTTTTCGTTCCGCCGCATCGATGCCGCGCAATCACGCGAGTCCGACGGACACCGCCACGACAATCGACGCAATCAGCAGCACCGCGCCCACGGTCTTGCGCCGGTTGAGTTCGGTCCACAGCAGCACGCCGGTCAGCGACAGCAGAATCAGCGCGCCGGCGAACGTATCGATGAACAGCACCCAGCCGATGCTCATGCCGACGCCCTTATGCAGGTTCGTCAGCGTCGCGAGCAGCGAGTTGTTCGTGCGCTTCATCGTCGCGTAGTCGTTGCCGACCCAATACTCGACGCTTACGTTTTCGTTCGGCGACGCGAACATCAGTTGCCAGTGCTCCGGCTGCACGGTCTCGTGGTCGCCCCATGCGACGGGCCGCTCGGGCTCTTTCTGCACGCGTCCCATGCGCTGGGGCAGACGCAATCCATCCTGAGCGCGCAGCCACTTCGCGAATTCGCGCGGCGATTGCGGCGCCGGGCTGGGCATCTTCAACTGCATCGTGTCGACGTGCGGCGCGCCGGGCGACACGCGCAACGGTTCGCCGCGATGATTCAGCACGAAGCCGGTCACGCCGAACAGCAACCCTAGCGCCGCGCCCCACAGACCGATCCAGCCATGCACGTTGCGCAGCCACTTGATGAAGGTTGCACGGCGCGAACGTTTTACGCACGCTGCCGGCGTCGCGCGGACCGATTCGACGGTCTCCGGACTACTCATGTTTCACTCCAGATACGCAAAAGATTGTGATAACAGCCGACGAGGCTGCGACGCGCCGCTTCGTCGGCGCCGCTCGCGTTCAGCCGCTGGATCGCGGTGTCCATGTCGAACAGCAGCGCGCGGTGCGTGTCGCTGCGCACGAGGCTCTGCACCCAGAAGAAGCAGCCGACGCGCACACCGCGCGTAACCGGCGTCACCCGATGCAGGCTCGTCGCCGGATAGACGATCATGTCGCCGGCCGGCAGCTTCACCTGCTGCACGCCGTAGGTGTCCTCGATCACGAGTTCGCCGCCGTCGTAGTCGGCCGGGTCCGACAAAAACAGCGTCGCCGACACGTCCGTGCGCAGCTTCGCGCCGTTGGGCAGCACGCGCACCGCGCCGTCGACGTGCGCGCCGAACGTCATCCCGCCCGAGTAGCGGTTAAAGAGCGGCGGATACACCTGGTTCGGCAGCGCGGCGCTGATGAAGAGCGGATGGCGTTCGAGCGCGGCGAGCACCGTGTCGCCGAGTTCGCGCGCGATCGGCGCGTGTTCGGCGATCTGCTGGTTGTGCTTGACCGGCGCGCCCTGATAGCCGGCCGTCGCGCGGCCGTCCACCCATGCGTCGCCCGCATGGTCGAGCCGCGCGCGCAGCGCGCTTACCTGCTCTCGCGTCAACACCTGCGGAATCTGTAGAAGCATCGTCGTTTCCTTGTTGCGCGAGCCCGCCGCCGGACGGCGACGCTCACAGCCGGTACGTGAACGTCGCGAGCAACGTGCGGCCGATGCCCGGCACCGAACGTCCGCCGTCCGACGCGATCACCGAGTCGAAGTAGTACTTGTTGGTCAGGTTCAGCAGGTTCAGGCGCACGTCCCAATGCTTCTCGTGATACGCGGCCGTCGCGTCCCAGCGCGTGTAGCCCGGCACCCTCACGAGGTTGTTCGGCGCTGCATAGCGCGACGACATGTAAGTCGGCCCGCCGCCGATCTCCCAGTGCGGCGTGAGCGCGTAAGTGGTCCAGAACGTCAGCGTGTTGCGCGGCGTGTTCGCCGGCGTGTTGCCCTGGGTGCCGTCGAGCGCCTTCAGGATCGTGCCGTCCATGTACGTGTACGCGCCGAATACCTGCCACTTGTCCGTGATGTGGCCGGACACGCCGGTCTGGAATCCGCGCACGCGAATGTCGCCTTCGAGCGCATATTCGGTCGTCGATACCTGCGTGCGCGCGTTGTCCATTTCCTGCTGGAACAGCGCGGAAGTGACCGACACGTTGCCGCCGAACAGATCCCACTTGCCGCCCACTTCGTAGGACTTCGTACTTTGCGGCTTGAGGTTCTGCGTGTAGTTCGTGACGGTCAGCGTTTCGAGCGACGGGTCGAACGACGTGCCATACGACACGTAGTACGACTGCCAGTCGGTCGGCTGATAGATCGCGCCGGCCCGCACGCTCGTGAAGTAATTCGTCTGGCTCGCATACGCCGGCGCGCTGATCGTGTTCGCGATGTGCGCGTCGAAGCGGCCCCAGCGCACGCCGCCGATCAGCTTCCAGTGCTTGCCGAGCGACAGCGTGTCGTTCACGTACGCGGCGAACTCGTTCGCGCCCGACTCCGCGCGATTGCCCGGCGACGTCGTGACGTTCGACGGCGTCGACATGTACGCCGGATCGACCAGCGACACGATCGGCAGGTTGTTGCGCGTCGACGCCTGATTCGTGTACGTCTCGTGGCCCAGTTCGATGCCGGCGATCACGTCGTTTCTCACGGGACCGACATCGAACCGGTATCTGACCATCGTGTCGTTGTACAGCGAATTGTTGTCGATCACGCGGTCGTGGCTCGCAAGACGCACGTACAGATCCGACAGCGGCAGCGTCGTGTAGTTGCCGTTCGTGAGCGCGGGGCTCGTCGAAAGCGGTCCGGTCAGCACCGCGTTCGCCGCCGTTTCGCGCGCGTCGGTGCGCGAGTGCGAAAACTGCGTCTGGTTGCTGATCGAGAACGCGTCGGAGAACTTGTGCTCGACGCGCGCGGACAGCGTCTGCACGTCCTGGATCGTGCGATCGTCGGTGAGGCCGTAGAACGTGTTGCGCGCCACCGGCGCCGGACGGCCGTTCAACGCCGGGATCCCGTAGTCCGGCATGTCGCGGTTGTGCTGGATCAGCGCGGACAGCGTGACCTCGGTCGGCGTGCCGATGCCGAAACGCACCGTCGGCGCGATCCCGTAGTCCTTGTTGCGCATCACGTCGCGGCCGGTGCCCATCGACTGCGCGAACGCGTTGAACCGGAATGCCGCGTGGTCGCCGAGCGGACGGTCCACGTCGATCGTCGTCCGGTAACGGTCGTCGGTGCCGAGCGTGCCGGACACTTCGGTCAGCGGCTTCAGCCCCGCCTGCTTCGACACCTGATTGATCACGCCGCCGGTCGAGCCGCGGCCGAACAACATCGACGACGGACCGTACAGCACCTCGATCGCTTCGAGATCGAACGTGTCGCGGTAGTACTGGTTGCGGTCGCGAAAGCCGTCGAGATAGATGTCGTTTTGCGCCGTGAAGCCGCGCAGGTTGATGTTGTTGCCGATCTGCCCGCCCTCCGCGCCGCCGATCGTGATGCCGGGCGCGTTGCGCAACGCGTCCTGGAACGACGTCACGCCTTGCGACTGCATCAGCGAGCGGTTGATCACCGTGACCGACTGCGGAATGTCGCGCAGCGCGGTGGGGGTCTTCGCGCCGATCGTCGAGCGCTCTGCCTGGAAGTCTTGCGGCGGGGCCGCCTGGCCGGAGACGGAGATCGTCGGCAGCGTGGCGTTCGGGGTCTGGGCGGTCTGGGCGGTCTGGGCGGTCTGGGCGGTCGTGGCGGTGCTGGCGGCGGTGCCGGTGATGCCGTTGGCAGTTGCGGGCGTCGTCGTCGCGGCTTCGGGTGAAGGCGCGGGCGATGACGTCACCGTCTGCGCGGCGACGGGTGTGACGAAAGGAGCGGCAAAAGCCAGCGCGAGCGCGCTTGTGAGCGGCGTCTTGTTGAGCATGCGGTAGTCCGGTCGGAAGTGGGTCCGGCCGGTGCCCCGCTCGATGCGGGCACAACGTACGGACGCCATGACTGGCTGGGCCGCTGCTCTCAGATCGCTGGAACAACGCCGGGCTGGCTGGGTTGACGAAGTCTATAAATGAGAATCAGTATCATTACATATGTTTCTGTTTGTTTCAATCGGGCCGGAACGTCGATGCAACAGTCAAGTGTTTCAAGAAGTTACAGACGCGCATGGGCCTCGTCCTTCTCTTGTGCGGGTCTTGAAATTTTCATGAAAGCCATCGCTCGCCGACACGCAGCTTCTGGCATGGCCCGCGTGGATTGGCCGCTTCGCCGGGTTTTCGCCGATGGCCCGCAGTTATCCCCAGGTTTCGTGGAGAAGGCTGTGAGTAACGGCTGGAGATATCCGGTAACGCGTTGACGCGGCTGGGTTATCGCGCGGCGCCTGGTTCGTGGCGGTGATGCGGGTGATCGCCAGGCGTTTGTCCACAGAAAGTGTTGAGAGGGCTGTGGGTAACGCCTGGACAATCGACGCATGTCGTTGATGGGAAACGGGTTGTGCGGAGGAGGTGCGGGATGGGCAGGGGGCCTGCCCGGTTGAACGGTTGATTGCGTTGCCGATGCTGTTTGCGAGGCTCAGCGGGAATACCCCGAGCACCCCTGTCACCGACTCACCCGTGCGCCGTCACTCAGACGCAATTTCCGCGTCCCTTGCAAGACCATCTGATGCTGGATACACCTTTCTCCATGCTGATGCGGCGAGCCATCCGCTCAAGCTTCGGTTGGTCCTTCGGATGCATGCGTACCGTTGCGGTGACGTCGACGCGCGACGGATCGCCCTCGATATCCTGGCTCACCAGGCTCTGGAACGACAGCGGCTGTGAGGACGTCGAGTTTGACAGCAGCGTGCGGATGGGGATTTCGTCCTGTTCCCGGCACACCACTGTCAGGACATATTCGCGCACAAGGTCAGCAGCCGATACCGGCGTTGCGTTTATGGCGCGACTGACCTCGCGTAGCAGCGTATTGGTATGCATGCACGCATGCGACGCAAAGCACGCTCGTATGCCGTGCTTATCCGTGAATCACACAGTTAATAAAACACTTGCGCTTATTCCGCACGCTCTACTCGCTCCTTCATATTCTCGAGTACTTCCTTTTTGGCTTTATGCGCGGCTGATGCGTCGGAGAGAATCCTCCAAAACGCGTCATTGGTAGACGACATCAAGACGTTCTGGCCCAAATCGACCAGCTCCGTCAAAAGCGAGGAGGCTGTCGTGGCTCGGTAGAACTCCGGATGGAACTGCAACATAACGGCAGGTGCCGCACCTCCGTGGGCAGCTTCCGTAGCCTTGACCAGATCCTTGTAGATAACAGAGGGTGTGACAAATTGCTTGGGCGCCTGCGTGGCAACGGGAATCGCC
Source organism: Paraburkholderia sp. (assembly GCA_035492135.1). Taxonomy (GTDB): domain Bacteria; phylum Pseudomonadota; class Gammaproteobacteria; order Burkholderiales; family Burkholderiaceae; genus Paraburkholderia. Next base: position 152,374 of record DATJJN010000084.1, read on the forward strand.
TGGTGATGCGCAACCGTACTAAGAATCGATGTCCTCATTGCATCGCCATACAGCCCGTTGATTCTTTCGTCCGTCAACTTCAAGTGCTGGAGGCCTTTGTGACCCTTCACATGCTGTTGCATTTGTGCGCCGAAATACACGTTCGCCATCTGGAATCCGCGGCAAATCGCCAACATCGGAATACCTTTTGTCATTGATTCGCGGATCAATGACAACTCCAGGATCGAGCGCCTGTAGTCTCCGCCCCAGTTGGTCTTCACGTCCTGCTCAGCGCCATACAAGGCGGGTGGCACATCTTCGCCCCCCGGAAGGACAATCGCGTTCACATGCGCGCCAAGCTTTCGCGCCTTGGCGACGATGAGGGAAAGCTGTGCGTTCTGTTCAGGAACATCATCGATGTGACGCAGCAGCCTCTGCCCGATCGGAAGCGAGTCGCCCGTATCTTCGCCAACCCTCTCGAGCGCCGCTTCGACCTCGCGATTGATCTCGGTGGGCGTGGCGAATTGAGGCTGCATCGTGATACGCAGCGGCACGTTATGCGCCGCCTGGTCCAATTTCATAAAGACCTTAGGTATCGTAAGACCGCGTACCTCTGGATTAATTAGAATGGCAGCCATCGGTTTCGTCATCACCGCGGTCGCGGAAGACCTTTCGTCGACCTCGAAGTCGGACAGGATGCCGAGAAATGCTGTATTCGTAAGATTGCTGTTGCTGATCGAAGACCGGGATACGCGAGCATCGAGAAAATGAGTGCCCGGCATGGCAACCCTGTCGAAATGTGTATCCTCAACCCGCGCGTCCTCGAAACTCCCGCTAACGATGTCAGATCGCTGGAACGTCACGCCACGCAGCGATGCGCGCGTCATCATCGTCTCGCGCATTACGCAATCCTCGAACCGGCAGTTCTCAAGCCTGGCGTTTGTAAACGATGCATTGTTCAAGCGGCATCCCGAGAAACTTGTGCCAGACAGGGTCGCACCGGTAAATTGAATCCAATCGAAGTGACAATTGACGAACTCAAGGCCGTCCACGCTAACTTGCTTGAGAAGTGGGCTTTCGGCGATATTCAAGTTCGATATTCGGGTTGAGAATCCAGCGCTCCGAAGGAGCTGAGCAAGATCGATAGCGTTTCCTTCGGCTTCCCTCGCTTTGGCCCCCGCCAACAGCTTTTCCAGTTGACCTTTCCCCACTGACCGAAGGCCGGCGCCGCTATTTCCAGAAGCAGCTTTATTCAATAGCCCCGAAACCCGCGCCTGAACAATGTTTTTTGCAGAACTCGCGGAAAGATATGCTGCAGCGGCATTGAATTGCCGAAGGGTTGATCGCCTGTCGACCGTGCGGGTCAACTTGACGGGTGCACTTTGGGCTGCCGATATCTTCTCCATCAGTGACTCAGGAGACTGTCCCCCCGGCTCGCCGCTGAGCAACGCTCGTCGCTCACTGAACGAAAGGCCGTTTTGAAACGCTTTCATCTGCAACGGAGTCAAATTGAACACTTGGCTCCTTGCTTGCTGAAACCTGTCCGCTGCCACATTGGATTGCGGCGTTGGCGGCCGTTCTGGCGCTGACGCATCGATATCCACCGGTTGTCGCGAAAGCGCTGCGTTGAGTGATAAGTCTTTCGGCACAACCAACTCCATGTGAAAAAATGATGAACTTTCTGGCTACAGTCGCTAAATAAACCCTCGACTCAGGTATTGCGAATGATCCGACCCACGCAGTGTTCACGTCGTCCAAGTTAGCCCGTGCTCGCGGCTTGTCCAGACACGCCACGAAGAATTGTGCGGAATACCGAACTTGCCGGCGCCGGCCACGTGGTACTGGTTGCTGCGGGCCTTTGCATGGAACTGTGCCGCGCGTTCGTTTTCACACGGAGCAGTCGTGTCGAGCAGGGATTTCGATACCTGGTATGCACAAGGTCAGACGTGATCGGGCCGGCGAGTCGCAGATCGTTTTTCATCCCGACGACGGCAAGCCCTGGCACGTGTCGGTGGATGCCGACAACGCCGGGCAAAAAACGACGGGCCGATATCAGTTAAACGGCTCCGTCATATTCCACTCGTCGCTTCATATTTACGACCAGGTGCAGATTTCCGGCTCGACGAATGCGGACTTCGGCAATCCCGCGAGGGGCACAGGGTCGGCGGCCGTCGCGTACAGCGTGCCGTTCGGCTATGCGATGTTCACGCGAGCGATCAGTTCGTTCGTCAGCGCGTCCTGAACGAGCTTCAGTCCTGCGCCGCCGATGCACCGACCGATGACCGGCTGCACGAAGGCCGGCGCCCACGCGAACGGATTGTCGGTCAGTTCGAGTCGCTCGACGACGAAGCAGCGTGTTTCGTCAGGCAGATGCGCGAGATCGGGCACGGCGGGCGCGTGCTCGCCGGCCGGCAAGTTGCCGAGCACGCCGGCCGTATTCTGAGCGTCGAGGTTCTGTTGCTGCAGGCGTTGCGTCTGCGCACCCGGCGCGATGGGCGTCGTCTAGTCGCCACGACGCGGGTTCGCACGTGTTCGAACGGCTGGACGCGAGGATGCGCGAGCCGGCGCCCAATGCGTCGTTGCTCGAAGCTTATGCCGCCATCCTGGGACTCGGTTTCAACGGGCGTCATGTCGTCGATGCAGACGGGCGCCAGAAAATCGTGACCGCGCTCGAAGCGATGCTGACGCGGCTCGGTCGCGGCACGCCGCCGGCGTTCACGGTGGACCACTCACGCGCACGGATTGGCGACTGGTTCCGGCGACTGTCGCCGTGGGGCATTTTCGTGCTCGGCTGCGTCGTAGCCGGTGTCGTCTATGCGGTCTGGAACGGCACACTGGCCATGCTGGTTTCCGGCCTGCAGCACGCGAAGTCCTAAGTCGGATGGAGCCTCACATGTCCGGCTGGCTGGGATATCCGCTGCGCACCGTGCTGAGCTTCGCCGCTGCGCTCCCTGTTGATCGTGCTTGCGACGGTGCCGCCCGTCGGGCAGCCGCTCGCGTGGATCGCGGGCACGATCATCGTTCTTGCGTGGCTCGGCGCCGTGGCGTTTGTCACCCGGCGACGCAGGCTGACGCGCCCCGCCAACGCCTCCACGATGACGGAACTCGACGCGATCACCGCAGAACTTCCGCTGGGCGTGCGAGTGCGCATGCCGCTGATGCTGGTAACGGGAGACGCGCTCGCGCAGATCTTCGATTCCGCAGAAGGCAGTCGAGAAAGCTTGCCCGCCGTGCGCCGGGTGCTGATCCGCGACGGGGCGATCTGGTTGAGGGTGGACCGCCCACAAGGATGCTCGACATCAAAATTCCGGACTTCGAAAAGCATAACCACCTCGAAGAGGTCGAGCTGCGCTACGAGACGATCACCTGGTCGTACAAGGACGGCAACATCATCCACAAGGACACGTGGAACGAGCGCTCGTAAGCGCCATCGGTCCAGCGTAGATCAGGAGCTGGCTGGCCCGACACCGTCACTGCATCGAACGGCCAGCTCTTTTTTCGCCAGTCCGCGTGACCGGACTGGCGTTCTCTCTTCAATCTTTCCGGTGGGAGTCCCGTTTCCCGCCTGAGCGGACAGCCCACACCATGATGATGTCGAGCGGCCACCAGCCAGGATCGCCCCGCGATGTTTCGCCCCTGCTGCGCAGGCTCAATCCACTCTGCGCGAGCGCGCTCGAAGCGGCGGCGAGTCTGTGCCAGGCACGTCTTGCGGGCGAGATCACGATCGAACACTGGCTGCTGAAACTGCTCGAACACGGTGACAGCGACATCGCACTCGTGCTGCGCCGCTACGAAATCGACATCGACACGATCTGGGATGCGCTGCTCAACACCATCGACCGGGTACCGAGGGATCTGCGCAGCAAGCCCGCCCTTTCGCCCGCGCTCGGCGAACTGCTGCAGGGCGCGTGGCTGTTTGCTTCGACCGGCGACGAACCGGTCATCCGCTCCGCACATCTCTTGCAGGCCCTCGCCGACGCGCCTCACCTGTTGCGGGCACGCGAAGCCTGGCCTCTGCTCACACTCAGCGCCGCCCAGGTGCAGCGGCTCGTCTCGGCGCTCGATCTTTCCTCCGCCGAAGCGCGACCATCGGTTTCGGGCGAGCCTCCCGGTCAGGGCACGACCACCGCTGAAGCCAGCGGTTCATCGGGAACTGCGGGTGCTGCGCATGCGCACGCATCCGGCAGCGCAGGCGGCGAAGCCCTCGCACGCTTTGCGATCGACCTGACCGCAAAAGCACAACGCGGCGACATCGATCCGGTGTTCGGCCGTGACCGCGAGATCCAGCAGGTCATCGACGTGCTTGCACGGCGGCGCAAAAACAATCCGATTCTCGTCGGCGAGCCAGGTGTCGGCAAGACCGCGCTCGTCGAAGGACTGGCGCTTCGCGTGGCAGAAGGCACCGTGCCGGAGGTGATCCGCGACGTGCGCATCCTCACGCTCGATCTCGGCCTGCTGCAAGCCGGTGCGGGCGTGAAAGGCGAGTTCGAGCAGCGCCTGAAAAATGTCATCGACGAAGTGCAGGCGTCCGACGTGCCGGTGCTGCTCTTCATCGACGAGGCTCACACGCTGATCGGCGCGGGCAACGCAGCCGGCGGCTCGGATGCCGCGAACCTGCTCAAACCCGCTTTGGCGCGCGGCGAACTGCGGACGATCGCGGCCACCACCTGGTCCGAGTACAAGGAGTACTTCGAACGCGACGCGGCGCTGGAGCGCCGGTTCCAGGTCATTCGCGTCGACGAGCCGGACGACGCCGCCGCCTGCCTGATGCTGCGCGGGCTTGCCGACCGGTACGCCCGCTACCACCGCGTCCATATTCGCGACGAGGCGATCGTCGCCGCAGTCAAGCTGTCGCGGCGCTATATCCCCGCGCGCCAGTTGCCGGACAAGGCGGTCGATCTGATCGACACGGCCGCCGCGCGCGTGCGCATCGGACTCGAGTCGCCGCCCGCCGGGGTCCAGCGCGCACGCGCGGCGGTGGCCGCGCTCGAACTCGAACTTTCGACGTTCGAGGCCGACCGCAACGCCGGGATCGACGACGGCACAGCGCGAGTTGAGTCGCTGCGGAAGGCCCTTGTCGAAGCGCGGCAGGAACGCGACGCCAGCGAAGCCCGGTATGCGTCGGAACTGGAGTTGGTCAACCAGTTGATCGGTCAGCGCGAAACGCGTGACACGGCGGACACCAGCGCTGTCGATACGGCCACAACGCCCTCCACCGACGCGCTGCAGGCCGCGAGCCATGCACTCGCGATGGCACAAGGGAAAACGCCGCTAGTATTCGCCGACGTCGACGCACGTTCGGTCGCCCTGGTCGTCGCCGAGTGGACCGGCGTGCCGGTCGGCGATCTGCTGGACGACGAACTCGGCCGCCTGCTCTCACTGGAACAACTGCTCGCCACCCGCGTGGTTGCGCAGGACGACGCCATTGGCGCGCTCGCCGAAAGCCTGCGCACCGCGAAGGCGGGACTGAAGAACGAGCAGGCACCGCTTGGCGTATTTCTGCTCGCCGGGCCTTCCGGCGTCGGCAAAACAGAGACGGGGCTCGCGCTCGCCGACCTGCTGTTCGGCGGCCAGGCCGCGCTCACGACGATCAACATGTCGGAGTACCAGGAGTCGCACACGGTCTCGCAGCTCAAGGGTTCGCCGCCGGGCTACGTCGGATACGGTCGCGGCGGCATCCTGACCGAAGCCGTGCGGCAACGTCCGTACAGCGTGATCCTGCTCGACGAGATCGAGAAGGCGCACCGCGACGTGCTGGACATTTTCTACCAGGTGTTCGACCGCGGCTCGATGCGCGATGGCGAGGGCCGCGAAATCGACTTCAGCAACTGCGTGATTCTGATGACGTCGAACCTCGGCAGCGAGGACATTCATGAACTCGTCGCAGCCGAGCCCGGCATGGCGCAGGCCGTCCTGCTCGAAGCCATCCGTCCGCGGCTCGTCGCGCATTTCCAGCCTGCCCTTCTCGCGCGGTTCCAGACGCTCGTGTACCGGCCGCTCGACGTCGACGCGCTGAAGTCGATCGTGCGCATGAAGCTCGACAAGGTTGCCGGCAGGCTGCGTGCTCAGCACGACGTCGAATTGTCATGCGACGACGCGCTTGTCGAAGCCCTGGCCGAAGTGTGTCTCGCACGAGAGTCCGGCGCGCGGAACGTGGACGCATACCTGAACCAGCGCGTCTTGCCCGCGCTCTCGCGCGAATTGCTCACACGCATGGCGTCCGCCGGCGACACAGCGCTGCCGGCCGCCATCAGGCTTAGCCGATCGGACAGCGGCGATCTGTCGATCGACTTCGTCGACGGCTCGCCCGCAGCGGCAGACACCGCAGCCGGGTAATCGCGATGCCAGGTCCTTCTCTCTACGACATGCTGCGCGGCCACATCGGCGGTGTGCCGCTGAGCGCTTACGGCGACAACACACTCGAAGTCCTGAGCGTGATGGACAACGTGCGCCGCATTCTGAATACGCGTGCCGGTTCTCTCAAGCATCTGCCGGACTATGGCCTGCCCGATCTGACGAACATCTACAAGGCGCTTCCGGCGTCGGCGCATCTGCTGCGCGGACAGATGGAGAAAACGCTGCTCGTCTACGAACCACGGATCCGGGCGGTCGACATCGACATCCTCGAGAACGACGACCCGGGCGTCCTCGTCAGCTTTGAGATGACCTGTCATCTCAAGAAGGCCGGGCTCGTCAGGTTCGGCACGTATTTCGAGCCGCCGGGGAGGCTTCGCATCGTGCGGCGGAACCGCGAGAGTGATAAACGGCCGGCAGTGGGATGAGTCAGGGTCCTCCTCTCGCTACAACGCCTGAACTGCGCGCTCTCGCCGATTGATATGAACATATGAAGAATCGGCAGAACTCCCATCTCGACACCCACCGACAGCGTCGCAGATCATGAGTCCGTCAGCGCCTCGCCATGCAGGGTCGCCGACCCGAAGTAACAGCAGTGTGTTTGATCGGCCTGCCGGGCGACGCTCAGCGGGCCGTTTTTGTGTAAGTGGGTAAAGCGAAAAAGAAACGAACGAACGTCTTCTCGCGACGCCCCGGCGAGCGCGCGAAACGGCCGACAATAATCAGGACTCGCGCTACACTGGTTCGCCGACCGCCAGTCAATGCCAGAAAGTGCCGTCAGCGTGCGTCGTCGCGCATTGTTCGACAGACGACGCGCGAGCGACCCCGTACAATGAGCCGATCATTTCACGCACGAGGACAACATCAAATGCGCACGACCGGGTCTTCTGGGAACATGACCCTGCTCACCGAGCATGACGACGCAACGGGACGCGAACTGCGAACGCTGCGGCTCGAATCGACGGCGGACGGCAAAAGCATCCTGCTGATCGAGATCGACGAGCGCAAACCGGGCATCCACCGCGAAGTGCGTTACGAAATCACGCCGGCCGAGCTGATCGCCTGCATTCGCGCACAAGGCGCCGAGCTGCCGGGGGAATCGCACAGTCGCTGATCGGATTCTTTCGGGGCGCCTGACGCACCCACCACGCATCCGCCTACGCGCCCCGTTTTCCGAATGCGCCGCCGAATCGAGGCGGCGCGTTTCGTTTTGCGCATCAGTGTTGTGCCGCCGTATCGCCGGCGCGCGGCGAGCGATGAATCGATCGATATGCGTCGCATGGAGACGCTGTCAACGGGCCAACGAATCCCTTGCACGCGCGGCGATAGCGTCCATAATCGTTGGGCGGCTTCGCACTCTTTTCCATCGACTACAGTAACTAAGCCCATGCTACATGAGCTGCTCGTGCAATACGGGCCCGCGCTGGTATTCGCCAACGTGCTGGCCAGTTCGCTCGGATTGCCCGTGCCGGCAATGCCGGTGCTCGTGCTGTTCGGCGCAATGGCGGCCATGCATCCGGGATCGATCGGCCAGCAGGTCGGATCGGTGCTCGTGCTGTCGATCCTCGCGACGCTGATCGGCGACAGCGCCTGGTACGTCGCCGGCCGACTCTACGGCGGCAATACGCTGAAGACGCTGTGCAGGCTGTCGCTGTCGCGCGATACCTGCGTGAAGAAAACGGAACGCTTCTTCGGACGCTGGGGTGTGCGCGTGCTCGCGGTCGCGAAGTTCATCCCCGGGCTGTCGATCGTGTCGGTGCCGATGGCCGGCGCGATGCGCACGCCGTATCGCCAGTTCATCACGTTCGACGCCATCGGCGGCGCGCTGTGGGCGGGCACCGGGCTCATCATCGGCGTGCTGTTCGCGCCGCAGATCGACATGCTGCTCGCCGGCGCAGGCCGCCTCGGTCGCGCGGCGGCGCTCGTCGTCGTCGGGCTGCTGCTGCTCTATGCGGCGTGGCGCTGGCAGCGTCGCCGTCAGTTGATTCGCAAGCTCGCCAATGCGCGCATCACGGTCGACGACCTGTACGGCGCGATGCAGAACGAAACGCCGCCGATCGTGTTCGACATTCGCTCGCACGAAAAGCGCAAGCTCGATCCGTTCATCATTCCGGGCGCGATTTTCGCGGACGAACGGCAGCTCGACAACATCGCGTCGAAATACGCGCCCGACCAAAAGCTCGTGATCTACTGCTCGTGTCCGAACGAAGTGTCCGCCGCGTGGATGGCGAAGCAACTGACCGAACTGGGCTTCGTCGACGTCGTGCCGCTGCTCGGCGGTCTCGACGCGTGGCGCGACGCGGGCCGCACGCTGGAACCGCTGATCGCGCAGGCGGCCGCCGACGTCGCGGTGGAAGAAGCTACGCGCAAAACCGCGTGGCCCGCGCACCGCGCGTAGCGCTTCCCGGCGCGCGGCGCGCCGTCGGCTGCAGAACATGACCGCAGACGACAGCAGACAACCGCAGAAAACCGCAACGAAGGAGAGCCGTCAGATGGACACGATCGTCGACGTCGACACCCATCACGCGGACACGCAGCCGCCGCCCGCCGATGCGCCGTATTCGACGATCGCGTCGCGCCGCCACCAGATGTTCCCGGTGCTGAGCGTCGAGGAGATCGAGCGGCTTTCCCGCTTCGGCGCGATCGGTCACTGGAACGAAGGCGACCTGCTCTTTCGCACCGGCGAAACCGGCCCCGGCATGTTCGTGCTGCTGTCCGGCATGGTGAAGATTTCGCAGCGCGACGGCCTCGGGCGCGAACAGCTGATCGGCGCGCACGGACGCGGCGTGTTCCTCGCGGAAGTCGGGCAGCTTTCCGGCGGCCCGGCGCTCGTCGACGGCCTCGCGCTCGAACCGGTCGACGCGCTGTTGATCCGCCCCGAGCAGTTGCGCGCGGCGATCATCGCGGAGGCCGAACTCGGCGAGCGCATCGTGCGCGCGCTGATCCTGCGCCGCGTGTCGCTGATCGAAAAGGGTGCGGGCGGCCCGATTCTCGTCGGCCTGCACGACGATCCTGCGCTGATCACGCTGCAAGGCTTCCTGTCGCGCAACAGTCATCCGTATTCGGTGCTCGACGAGCGCGACCCGAGCATGCGCTGCGTGATCGACCGCTTCGCCGCGCGCACCGAGGATCTGCCGCTCGTGATCTGCCCGGACGGCTCGGTGCTGTATCACCCGGCAACGCCTGAGATGGCGACGTGCCTCGGCCTGCTGCCCGAACTGGACGGCGAGCGCGTGTACGACGTGGCGGTCGTCGGCGCGGGTCCGGCCGGGCTCGCGACCGCCGTTTATGCGGCATCCGAAGGATTGTCGGTGATCGTGCTCGACGCTCGCGCGCCCGGCGGCCAGGCCGGCGCGAGTTCGCGGATCGAAAACTATCTCGGGTTTCCGACCGGCATCTCCGGTCAGGCGCTCGCGGGCCGCGCGTTCGTGCAGGCGCAGAAGTTCGGCGCGCACATCGCGATACCGGTGAAAGTCAGCACGCTGCGCTGCGATGCGACTCCGCGTCGGCTCGAAACGTGCAGCGGCGAGGTGTCCGCGCGGACCGTCGTGATCGCGAGCGGCGCCGTCTACCGGCGGCCCGCGATCGGCGGCCTCGACCGGCTCGAAGGGCGCGGCGTCTATTACTGGGCGTCGCCGGTCGAAGCGAAGCTGTGCAAGCGCGAGAACGTCGTGCTGGTCGGCGGCGGCAATTCGGCCGGGCAGGCGATCGTCTACCTGTCGTCGCACGCGCGCCATATCGACGTGCTGATCCGCAAGGGCGGCTTCGAATCGACGATGTCGCGCTACCTGATCGACCGCATCGCGTCGCTGCCGAACGTGACCGTGCATCCGCACACCGAAATCGGCGCGCTCGACGAGGACGAAACGGGCCTCGCGTCGGTCCATCTGAAGACGCCATGCGAGGACGGCACCGCGCGCTTCGACACGCGCAATCTGTTTCTCTTCACCGGCGCCGATCCGAACACCGGCTGGCTGCGCAATTGCGGCGTCGCGCTCGATGCGAACGGCTTCGTCATGACCGGCAACGGCCCCGAAGGGTCGTCGTGCGATCTCGCGACGTCGGTCGAGGGCGTGTACGCGATCGGCGACGCGCGCTCGGGCTCGACGAAGCGCGTCGCGGCGGCGGTCGGCGAAGGCGCGGCGGTGGTCGCGCAGATTCATCAGCTGCTTGCCGCGACGACCACGCGCGCGGCCGCCGCGCATGCGTGACGTTTGCGCGGCGCCCGCTTCCGGCTCGCCGCCGTCGCATTCGTCTGCACCGGTCGTCCTGCCGGTCGCGGCTGCGCGCACGCTGCATCTCGCTGCGCAAGGACTCCTCGCGCCGCCGCGCCGCAAGGCGACGAAGAACGACGTGCTCGACGCGATCCGGCGCATGGGACAGTTGCAGATCGACACGATTCACGTCGTCGCGCGCAGTCCTTACTTCGTGCTGTTCAGCCGGATCGGCGCATACGACCCGCAGTGGCTCGACGAGCATCTGGCCGAGCGGCGTCTGTTCGAATACTGGTCGCACGAAGCGTGTTTCGTGCCGATCGACGACTACCGGCTGCTGCGTCACCGGATGCTCGACCCTGTCGGCATGGGCTGGAAATACGCGGCGAAGTGGCACGCGCAGCATGGCCGCGAGATCGACGCGCTGCTCGCGCGCATCCGTGAGAACGGGCCGGTACGGTCCGCCGATTTCGCGCGCGCGTCCGGCGAAAAGGGCAATGGCTGGTGGGACTGGAAACCCGAGAAGCGGCATCTCGAAGTGCTGTTCACGACCGGCGAACTGATGGTCGCCGAGCGAAGGCAGTTTCAGCGCGTGTACGACGTCACGCAGCGCGTGCTGCCGCACTGGGACGATGCGCGCGATCTGCCGCCGCGCGCCGACGCGGAGCATGAACTGCTGCGCCGCACGTGTCGGGCGCTCGGCATCGTCCGCGCGGATTGGGCCGCCGACTATTACCGGCTGCCGCGTCGATCGTATGCCGACGCGCTGCACGCGCTCGCGGACACGGGCGAGTTGCAGCCGATGCGCGTCGAAGGCTGGAAGCACGACGCGTTCGTGCATCGCGACGTCGCCGCGCTGATCGACGACGCGGCAAACGGCACGCTCGCGTCGACGGTCACGACGTTGCTCTCTCCGTTCGATCCGGTCGTGTGGGATCGCAAGCGGGCGAACGCGCTATTCGATTTCGACTACGCGATCGAATGCTACCTGCCTGCCGCGAAGCGCAAGTACGGTTACTTCGTGCTGCCGATTCTGAGCCGGGGCCGGCTCGTGGGACGCGTCGATGCAAAGGCGCATCGGGCGCAACGGGTTTTCGAGGTGAAGTCGCTGCATCTGGAGGCGGGCGTGCGCGTCAGCGGCCGTCTGGCGAGCGACCTGCGACGCGCGCTGCAGCGTTGCGCAGACTGGCACGGTACGCCGCAACTCGACATCGGCGCGGCGCCCGTGGCACTGAAGGCCGCGTTGAGCGACGCGTGACGCTACGCGTGCTCGCGCGGCGATCAGCGCAAACGTTGCGCCGGCGCTCAACGCTCGAGTTTCGCGCGCAACTCGCGCGCCGCTTCGAGCAACCCTTCGTATCCGGAGCGTGCATGCTCGGGCAGGTCGGGATCGCCGACCAGCGCACCCAGCGTTTCGATCAGACTGAACACAATCCCCTTTGCTGCCCCCGCCGCGATGCTGCCCGACTGCACGCCCTGATCGACGTGCGTGAGCGCCGCGTTGAGATTCTCCAGGTCCGGACGATCCTGCGGCTTCGTTTCCGGCTTTTGCGAATCATCGCTTGTCATGATGAACGGTTTCTCCGTGTTGGGCGAATGCGAACGAATCCTGCCGTGAAGTTATATACCGATCGCGCGCAGCCGTCCATTCAGCCCGCCTTCTCGCCCCCGCAAAAGCTCACCTTTGCCGCGGTACGCGCGTCCGTCGATTGCATTCGCGTCATATCGATCACCGGCCGTTCCGCTCAAAAAGCCCTTTAAAACAAGGGTTAAAGCTGAAACCGTGCACGGCGGACACACTGCGCCACGCGGACAACACGCGTCGCCGGCGCCCGGCATCGGTCGCTCCTGAAAAGGCTCACCTTGACGACGGAGCGGCCGCGCGCTTCGTTCGAATGCGGTGACGATCCGCTCTCGATGCCACGCGCCGCGCAGCGTTTAGCCCTTGTTTTAAAGGGTTTTTTGTCGTGTGACGAAAACGTCCGCCGGCCGCGTCGCATGGCGAGCCCGCTCGCCGTGTGCCCGCCGTCGTCGGTCCTGAAAAAGCTCACCTGTCGTTTGACGCATCGATCGAGGCACGTACTGAATGCTTCGAAACGATGCGGTATCGTAGAAGGCATCTCCCCGAAAGGAATCGCAATGAGTGCCACCGCCCCCTATGCCACGACCGCGCCGACGCGCACCGAAGTCGATTCGCTCAGCGGCGCCGCCGTGCTGGAGTTCGGCACCGACCGGTGCGGTTACTGCCGTGGCGCGCAGCCCTTGATCGCCGATGCGTTCGCGCCGCACGCGGGCGTTCGTCACATCAAGGTCGAGGATGGTCCGGGCCGTCCGCTCGGCCGTTCGTTTCGCGTGAAGCTGTGGCCGACGCTCGTGTTCCTGCGCGACGGCGTCGAAGTCGCACGCGTCGTGCGGCCGACGAATCGCGACGAACTGACTGACGCCTTCGACGCGCTCGGTCACCAGGCATCATGACGCAAACGTTTATCGGGTCGCTTCCCGTAGAAGCTCACCGATAACGCCATCGAAAGCTTTACACGGCATACTTGTCGTTCCCACGCACGCCGCGCTGTCCTCCCGCATTCGAGGCACAAAAATTGCGACGGCGCATCGAATGTTCGCCGCGGCCGCACGCCGGCCGGCGATTCCGGCAACTCCGCCATCGGCGCACAACACGATCCATTCATGCCAAGGACTTCCGCTTCCGACTCTTCCCGATCCATTTTTCAGTGGCCCGTTTTTCCGTGGCTATTTGCGCTGATCCTCAGCCTGCTCGCGTGCGCGCTCAACGCAACGCCGGCTGCCGCCGCGCCGCCAGCGGCGAACCCCGCGCCCGCCAATCCCGCCGCGCCGGTCGTACTGACCCCCGCCCAGGCGCACGCCGCGTTGCAGATGCTCGACAACCCTACGCAACGCGCGAAGATCGAGGACACGCTGCGCGCGATCGCAGCGGCCGGCGCGCTCGCGACGCCCGCGTCCGCGCCCGAAGCCGCGAGTCCGGCCGCGGGCGCATCGGCGCCGGCCAGCGCGTCGGCGCCGCTCGTCGAGGCGTTGCGCTCGAATGGCCTCGTGCTGCAACTGTCGTCGCACGCGGCGCGCAGCGCGCGGATGATCGGCCAGCATCTGCTGCACTCGCAGCTCGCGCTGTCCGACTTAAGTTCCGCGCGCGCATGGTGGACGAGCAAACTGCACACGCCGGAGGGCCACGCGCTGCTGACCGACCTGCTGCGCGTGCTGCTCTCGACGCTCGCGCCGGCGCTGATCGTCGAGTGGCTGATTCGCCGGCTCGTGCAAAAGCCGATGCGCGGCATTGCGTCGATGGCCGCGCGTTCCGCCGATGACCGGCGCAAAGCCGCCGAACGCCACGCGCGGGACGAAGCGCGGGACGCGGAGCGTCGCGCGCAGGCCGTCGCGCGCGCACACGAAGCAAGCGACCGCGCGGACGCGCCGCCCACCGACCAATACGCGACCGCGCAGGCCGAGGCAGCTGCCGCATCCGCAACGCAGACCGCCGCGTCGGGCGACGATGCGAAGGCCGCCGCCGATGCGATCGCCCCGCCCGCCGCCGAGCCGGACCGCGAGAGCGCCGAATCGCGCGCGCGGCGCGAACGTCACCGCCTGCTCGGCGCGCGTCACTGGACGCTGCTGCAACGCCTGCCCGCCGCGCTGCTCGCCGCGCTGCTCACGCTGGTGCCGGTCATCGCGTTCGGTCTGTGCGCGGGCGGGATCCTGTCGCTGATGAACGGCCCCGACGACGACGCCCCCGCCGCGGCAACCGGCGATCTGATCGATACGTACGTGATCTGCCGCGTCGTGCTCGTCGTGTGCTCGCTGCTGTTCGCACCCGATGCGCCATCGCTGCGGCTCGTGCCGCTGACCGACGCTTCCGCGCGTTTCGCGCAGCGCTGGGCGACGTGGCTCGTGATCGTCGGCGGCATCGGCGGCGCGCTGAATGCCGCGGTCGAACTCGGCATGACCGAGGACGCGCATCTCGCGCTCGTGAAGGCGGTCGCGCTCGTCGCACACGTGATGCTGTCGATCGCGATACTCGCGTGCCGCAAGCCGGTCGCGCTCACGATCCGCCAGACGAAGTTCCGCAGCCGCTCGTTCGAATATCTCGCGCACTGGTTCGCCGACGTGTGGGCCGGCGTCGCCGTCTTCATCGTGATGGCGCTGTGGTTCGTGTGGGCGCTCGACGTGCAGGGCGGCTATCCGGCGCTGATGCGCAAGGGCGGCCTGTCGGTCGCCGTGCTGCTCGCCGCGCGGGTCGTCGCGATCGTCGCGCTCGGCGCGCTCGGCCGCGTGTTCGATCCGCTCGGCAGCCGCGAGAACATGACCATCGGCCAGCGCCGCGCGTACCGCTACTACCCGATCCTGCGCCGCATCGTGACGATCGCGATCTGGATCGTCACGCTCGACATCCTGCTGCACGTGTGGGGCATTGCGATCGGGCGGTTCTTCATCAGCGCGCAGGTCGGCCGGCTGCTCAGCTCGGCGCTGACCACGATCGCGATTGCGATCGTCGTCGCGATCGTGATCTGGGAGGCCGTGAACGTCGGCGCGGAACGGCGTCTGCAGAACTGGACCGACGCCGGCGACTACGTGCGCGCCGCCCGGCTGCGCACGCTGCTGCCGATGCTGCGCACGTCGCTGCTGGTCGCGATCATCGTGGTCGTCGGGCTCACCGCGCTGAGCCAGCTCGGCGTGAACACCGGGCCGCTCGTCGCGGGCGCGAGCATTTTCGGCGTCGCGCTCGGCTTCGGCTCGCAAAAGCTCGTGCAGGACTTCATCACCGGCATCTTCCTGTTGACCGAGAACGCGATGCAGGTCGGCGACTGGGTGACCGTCGCGGGCGTGTCGGGCACCGTCGAGTTCCTGTCGATTCGCACGGTGCGTCTGCGCGGCGGCGACGGCTCGCTGTACACGGTGCCGTTCAGCTCCGTCACGACGGTCAACAACACGAATCGCGGGATCGGCAACGCGGCGGTGAAGGTGATCATCGCGCACGGCCCGGATGTGAAGCGCGCGGTCGATACGCTGAAGGACATCGGCGACGAACTGCGCCGCGACGACGCGTTCAGCAAGGGCATCCTGAGCGACTTCGCGTATTGGGGCGTCGACCAGGTGGACGGCGCGAACGTGACGCTCGTCGGGCAGATCCAGTGCACGGACTCGACGCGCTGGTCGGTGCAGCGCGAGTTCAACCGGCGCGTGCTCGATCGCTTCGCGGAGCGCGGCATCGAACTCGCGAATCCGCAGCGCAATTTCGTGATCGGCGTGCCGGGGAGCGACGGCGCGGCTTCGGCCGCTTCCACCGCTTCCGCGTCCGCGCCAGCCGCGCCCGCGTCGAAGCGCGCATCGAAACCGGCCCCCGCGCCGAGCCACGACGAATCGCCGTCCGGGTCGACGACCGACGCCCGCGGCACGTCGCCCGGCAGCAAGCCGTCGTTGTCATAACGACCGCGGCGGCGTATGCACCGGCTTCGGCCGGTGCGTGCGGGCCGACACCGCGACTCACCGCCACCGCTCCCGAAAACCCTCACCTGAAGCCGCTGCGGCCGGCTTGCCGCGAGCGAAGGCGCGGCGGACTTTTCCGTCCAATCAATGACCTACGCGCGCAGCCGAAATCGCGCTCGGGCATGCGCCGAGCGTTCCCGTTCCGGCTCACCTTTGCCGCGCCGTCGTTCTGCTGGCCGGGGCACGCGCCTTGCTCCCCCGCTCCGATGGCGTGCCCGGCGGCGCGGCATGTTGTCACCTACAATGTTCGACCACGACGTCAGCCCGGAGCGAAGCCATGTCCTTCCTCGCAGACCATCACGACTGCTCCGGCTGGAACGGCGAGATGGCCGAGCGCATCCGCTCGTTCGACTGGAGCTCCACGGGGCTCGGACCGGTCGGGCAGTGGCCGGCCAGCCTGACGAACACCGTGCAGACCATGCTCGCGTCGCCGGTCCCGCTCGTCCTGCTGTGGGGCGAGGAAGGCTACATGGTCTACAACGACGCTTACTCGGTGTTCGCGGGCGGGCGTCATCCGTATCTGCTCGGCTGTCCGGTCGAGCTCGGCTGGCCGGAAGTCGCGGACTTCAACCGTCACGTGATGAACACCTGCCTCGCGGGCGGCACGCTGTCGTATCGCGACAAGGAACTCGTGCTGCTGCGTAACGGCAACCCCGAAGAGGTGTGGCTCGATCTGTACTACAGCCCGGTCGCCGGCGACGACGGCCGGCCCGCGGGCGTGCTCGCGATCGTCGTCGAGACCACCGAGCGGGTGCTGACCGAACGCTGGCGGCAGCGCGCGGAAGCCGCGCTGCACGAAACCAACGAACGCCTGCAGCTCGCGTTGAACACGGGCGCCGTGCTCGGCACGTGGGTGTGGGACATCCGCAGCGACCGCGTGAGCGGCGACGAACGTTTCGCACGGACCTTCTCCGTGCCGCCCGCGACGGCGCTCGCGGGCATCGAGCGCGAGCGGATCACCGAGCAGATTCATCCGGACGACCGCACGCACCTCGAAGCCGTGACGCGCGATGCGCTGACGACCGGCGAGCCGTATCGCACCGAATACCGGATTCGCCGACCGGACGGTTCCTATCTGTGGGCGCAGGCCAACGGCCGCTGCGAATTCGACGCGCAGGGCGAGCCCTACCGTTTCCCCGGCGTGCTGATCGACATCCACGAGCGCAAGGTCGCCGAGCAGGCGCTGCGCCAGTTGACGGAGACGCTCGAACAACGCGTCGCAAACGCGCTCGCCGCGCGCGCGGCCGTCGAGGACCAGTTGCGTCAGGCGCAGAAGATGGAGGCGATCGGCGGACTCACCGGCGGCGTCGCGCACGACTTCAACAACGTGCTGCAGATCATCGACGGCAATCTGCAGATGCTCGCGTCCGAACTCGCCGATCATCCCGCCGCGCAGCGCCGCCTCTTAGCCGCCGCGAACGCGGTCACGCGCGGCGCGAAGCTCGCCGCCCATCTGCTCGCGTTCGCGCGACGCCAGCCGTTGTCGCCCGCGGTCGTCAATCCGCGCCGGCTGCTCGACGGGATGGCCGAGATGCTGCATCGCGCGCTCGGCGAAACGATCGGCATCGACATGAACCTCGCGCCCGATCTGTGGAACGTGCTCGCGGACCGCAACCAGCTCGAAAACGCGCTGCTGAATCTCGCGATCAACGGACGCGACGCGATGCACGGCGAAGGCACGCTGCGCATCGGCGCGCACAACGCGGTGCTCGACGCGATGCACTGCGGCGACGGCGTCGAGTTGTCGCCGGGCGACTACGTGGTGTTCTCGGTGTCGGATACCGGTGCCGGGATGCCGCGCGAGGTGCTCGAACACGCGTTCGAGCCGTTCTTCACGACGAAGCCCGACGGACACGGCACCGGCCTCGGCTTGAGCATGGTGTTCGGTTTCATGAAGCAGAGCGGCGGCCATACGCAGATCGAGAGCACGGTCGGCGAAGGAACGACCGTGAAGCTCTATTTCCCGCGCTGCGAGGATGCGGAGTCGAGTGAGCCGGCGACGTGCCACACGACGACCTCGACGGGCGGCAACGAAACGGTCCTCGTGGTCGAGGACGATGCGGACGTGCGGCTCACCGTCGTCGACATGCTCGCGCAACTCGGCTACACGGTGCTGACCGCGCCGAACGGCGACGCCGCGCTGGAATTCATCCACAGCGACATGCCGATCGACCTGCTGTTCACCGACGTGATCATGCCTGGCAACGTGAAGAGCGGCGAGCTGGCGAAACGCGCGGCGGCACGCGAGCCGCCGGTGCCGGTGCTGTTCACGTCCGGGCACACGCGCAACGAGATCTTTCATCACGGCAAGCTCGATGCGAGCGTCACGCTGCTCAGCAAGCCTTACCGCCGCGACGAACTCGCGCTGAAAGTGCGCAACGTGATCGACTCGCATCGGGCTGCGCTTGCGGCGCACGCGAAGCAGGCGGACGCGCCGGCGCACCCCGTCGAAACCGACGCGATCCGCCACGAAGACGCGCCGTTGCATTCGAACATCCTGCTGGTCGAAGACGACGCCGCCTCGCGCGACGCGCTGCGCGAGCTGCTCGGCCTGCTCGGGCTGCGCTGCCGCGCGGCGGCGAGCGCCGAGGAAGCGCTCGAACTGCTGGCGCGCCAGCCGTACGACGTGCTGCTGACGGACCTGACGCTGCCGGGCATGTCCGGCAGCGAACTCGCCCGCGCGCTGCGGCGCGAGCGGCCGGATCTGCGGGTGCTGCTGATGTCCGGCTACGGCAGCAGTTCCGAAGTCGGCGCGGAACTGGACGGATTGCGCGTGCTGCCGAAGCCGCTCGATCTGTCGCTGCTCGCGCGCGAGCTGGCCGGATGGGCGAACCCGTCGCCCGACGGCGCCGCGCCGTTGCCGCAATAAAGCGAGCGCAAAAGCGGCGTGCGGTGTGGGCTTACGCCTCGACGTCCGCGAGACTGAAGATCTCGGTCTGGTCGTTGTACGAAAAGATCTCGCCGTAGCGCCCCCAGTCGATCACGGTGTCGAGCGTCTGCTCGGCCACCACGTCCGACAGCACGTCTTCCAGCTCCTGCTCGAAGCGCACGCGCGGCGCGCGATGGCCGGGCCGCTCGTTCAACACCTTCCTGATTCGCGCGGCGAGCGGCACGTGCCGCAGCAGATGATCGGCGAACATCGTCTTGCGCGCCTGCGTGTCGAGTTCCGCGAACACGCGCGCGGGCGGCGTGAGCAGCACGTCGCCTTCGCGCACGTCCGCGAAGCCGAGCAGTTGCAGCATCTCCGCGATCGGGAACAGGTCGTCCACTTCCAGATGCAGCGAGCGCGCGATCTCCGGCATGTCCGCGCGGCCGTGGTACGGCGCGGCCGCGACGGTTTCGATCAGGCCGGCCATCAGGTTCGTCGACACGTCCGGCAGGCGGCTGCCCACTTCGAGACGCTTCTTCGTCGCGTCCTCGACGTCGCGCGTCGTCATCTTCGCGTAGATCTCGTCGACGAGACGGCGGAACGCCGGGTCCAGACGATTGCGCGGATGCCGGAACGGCACCTTGATCTCGGCGACCACGCGGCCCGGATTCGACGACAGCACGAGAATGCGATCGCACATGAACACCGCTTCCTCGATGTTGTGCGTGACGATCAGCATCGACTTGATCGGCATGCGGCCTTGCGTCCACAGGTCGAGCAGGTCGGTGCGCAGCGTTTCGGCGGTCAGCACGTCGAGCGCGGAGAACGGCTCGTCCATCAGCAGCAGCTTCGGATCGACGACGAGCGCGCGCGCAAAGCCCACGCGCTGCCGCATGCCGCCCGACAACTCGCGCGGATACGCGTTTTCGAAGCCGTCGAGACCGATCAGGTCGATCGCCGCGAGCGCGCGCTCGCGCCGCTCGCGCGCGCCGACGCCCTGCGCTTCGAGGCCCGATTCGACGTTTTGCAGCACCGTCAGCCACGGGAACAGCGCGAACGTCTGGAACACCATCGCGACGCCTCGGGCGGGGCCCGTCAGCGGCTTGCCGAGCCAGTCGACGTCGCCGCCGGACGGCTCGATCAGCCCGGAGATGATCCGCAGCAGCGTCGACTTGCCGGAGCCCGAGCGGCCGAGCAGCCCGACGATTTCGCCTTCGCGCAGCGACAGGTTCACGCCGTCGAGCACGAGCCGACCGTCCTGATAGTCGTCGAACCCGCGGGTCACGTTCCGGACCGACAGCACTTCGTCGCCGAGATGGGGCCGACGCGGCAGCAGGTCGGCAGAGACGTTGACAGGATTGCGCATGGCGGATTACCTCAATCGAGCCGCAGCCGGGACTCGGCGTACGTGTACATCGGCCGCCACAGCAGGCGGTTGAACAGCGTGACGAACAGCGACATCACCGCGATGCCGAGGATGATCTTCGGGTAGTCGCCGGCGGCGGTCATCTGCGCGATAAACGAGCCGAGTCCGTGCGCGACGACTTTCGTGTCGCCCCACTGCACGAATTCCGCGACGATGCTCGCGTTCCACGCGCCGCCCGACGCGGTGATCGCGCCGGTGATGTAGTAAGGGAAGATGCCGGGCAGCATCACCTGACGCCACCACTGCCAGCCGCGAATGCGGAAGTTCGTCGCCGCTTCGCGATAGTCGTTCGGATACGCGCTCGTGCCGGCGATCACGTTGAACAGGATGTACCACTGCGTGCCGAGCACGATCAGCGGCGACAGCCAGATGTCCGGGTTCAGATGAAAGCGCACGATCACGATCACGAACACCGGGAACAGCAGGTTCGCCGGGAACGCCGCGAGAAACTGCGCGAGCGGCTGCATCTTCTCGGCGAGCGCCGGACGCAGCCCGATCATCACGCCGAGCGGCACCCAGATCAGCGACGCGATCGCGATCAGCACGACCACGCGCAGCAGCGTGATCAGGCCGAGGCCCAGCACGTGCCACACGTCGTCCATCGACACGCCGGTGCTGACGTACGCGACCACGCGCCATACGACGAACACGGTCAGCGCGAGCACGAACACGGCCCAGGCGATGTCGCCGACGCGCGAGGCCTTGCCGTGCCGCTCGCCCGACGCGGGCAGCGCCTTCGGCAGACGAATGCGCAGCGGCACCCGCGCCGTTTTCGCTAGCAGCCAGCCGGCCGGCACCAGCAGCCGGTGAATGAGCCGCGTGCGGCGAATCAGGTCGAGCAGCCACGATTCCGGCGCGTTGCCCGAACTCGTGAACTCCATGCGGAACTTGTCGGCCCACGCAACCAGCGGGCGAAACAGCAACTGGTCGTACGCGAGAATCACGACGATCATCGTCACGATCACCCAGCCGATCGCGTGCAGGTTTTTTTCCGCAATCGCCTGCGCGAGATATGCTCCGATCCCCGGCAGCGTGATCGTGTGATTGCCGACCGTGATCGCTTCGGATGCGACCACGAAAAACCATCCGCCCGACATCGACATCATCATGTTCCAGATGAGTCCGGGCATCGAGAACGGCACTTCGAGCTTCCAGAACCGCTGCCAGCCGGTCAGATGAAAGCCCTTCGACACTTCGTCGAGATCGCGCGGCACC